>NZ_JBNPTK010000023.1:0-94561 GCF_051167615.1 Bradyrhizobium sp. HKCCYLS3013 | reverse complement strand
CGATCATTGCGGCCGGCTTTTGCCACCGCCGTGGCATCCACAAGACGGACCGGTCGGCCTTTCGCCGCGGCCAGGCAGGTCTCACCTGCGCTCCCAACGAGCAGCCGGCTGACCAGTTGTTCGAGCCAATCCGCCGAGTTGCGTAGCCGCTTGAGAAGCGCGACATTCGACAATGAGGCAAGTCCCATCGCCTCAGCCCATGCGGCGGTCAATCGCAGCCCGCGCGTCCCCCAACAATACGCGAGCACCAGCCGCAGCTGATCCACGGCACATTCGACCTTGCGGGCTCGTTTGAAAGCCCCAAATTCCCGAGCCTCATGCTCAAGCAGGTCAGCGCCGCCCAACCGAGCGATAGTGCGCAGCCATTCGGCGTTCGAAAGCGATTCGTCAGTCACTCGACCGAGGAATCATCCATTTCCGGCAGCAAAATGGTAAGTTAGCGCCAATGGGGGTATGCTTCCGCACGCGCGATGTTCGCGGAGAAATACCCCTCACCCAGCCGAGCACGTGGATGGGCCGGCGATGCCCTCTCCCACCCTGGCGAAGCTTCGCTTCGCCTTGGGGGCGAGGGCGCATTCACGAGCACCGCAGTCGCAGCGGCAGTCGCTAGAAGCAACTAATGCGACCTGGCCAGACAGAACGCCACCACCTGCTCCAGCGCGGTCTTCATCGGTGAGGCCGGGAACAGCGCCAGCGCATCGACGGCCATCGCGCCATAGTGATGCGCGCGGCTGATCGTGTCCTCCAGGGCGCGGTGCTTGTTCATCAGCCCGATCGCATGGTCGAGATCGTGATCGCTGATCTCGCCGCGCTCCAGCGCCTTGATCCAGAAGGCACGCTCGCTGTCGCTACCGCGGCGGAACGCGAGCACCACCGGCAGCGTGATCTTGCCCTCGCGGAAATCGTCGCCGACATTCTTTCCGAGCTTGGCGGCCTTGCCGCCATAGTCGAGCACGTCGTCGACGAGCTGGAAGGCGATGCCGAGATTCATGCCGAAGGACCGCGAGGCGGTCTGCTCGGCCTTGGGCCGATCGGCGAGCACCGGCCCGACCTCGCAGGCGGCGGCGAACAGCTCGGCGGTCTTGCCGCGGATCACGGCGAGATATTCGTCCTCGGTGGTGGCGGTGTTCTTGGCGGCGGCGAGCTGCATCACCTCGCCCTCGGCGATGGTGGCGGCAGCGGCGGAGAGAATGTCGAGCGCGCGCAGCGAGCCGACCTCGACCATCATGCGGAACGCCTGGCCGAGCAGGAAGTCGCCGACCAGCACGCTGGCCTCGTTGCCCCACAGCATGCGCGCGGACAATTTGCCGCGGCGCATTTCGCTCTCGTCAACCACGTCGTCATGCAGCAGCGTCGCCGTGTGCATGAACTCGACGGCCGCGGCGAGCTTGACGTGACCGTCGCCGGTGTAGTCGGTGAGATGAGCCATCGCCAGCGTCAGCATCGGCCGCAGCCGCTTGCCGCCGGAGGAGATCAGGTGGTTTGCGACCTCCGGGATCATCGTGACGTCCGACCCGGTGCGCGACAAAATCGTAGCGTTGACCCGTTCCATGTCGGCTGCGACCAGCGCGACCAGCCCATCGATGGAGGCTCCCGATGGACTCTCGAAAGGTACGATAACCGCCACTCTGGTCTCCGATTTTGCTATGCTCGAAACGACAATAGAAACTGCGGCCGCAGGCGGCAAGGGCAGACACGGAACCTTGACCCAGGCCTTGTTGACCCAAGCCTTCTTCTTGACCCAAGCCCTTCTTGACCCAGGCCCGCATGGAGACATAACGATTGAAGGAATTGGTTCGGACCAATGATATCGTGCTGGTTTCGGCGATAGGGGCGCTGCTCGACGGCGCCGACATCCATCACCTCGTGCTCGATCAGAACATGAGCATCATCGAGGGCTCGCTCGGCATCCTGCCGCGGCGGATCCTCGTGCACGAGGACGACATTCTCCAGGCCCGGCGGCTTCTCACCGACGCCGGTCTGGCGCATGAACTGCGCCCTGATGAGTGACGCTGTCGACATTTCGGAGGACGCTGTGCTCGGCGGCCAATTGCGCCTGCGGCAGCCCACGACGGGCCATCGCGCCGGCCACGACGCAATCCTGCTGGCGGCGGCGACGGCCGCGCGTTCGGGCGATCGCGTGGTCGATCTCGGTGCCGGCGTGGGGACGGCCGGGCTGGCCTTGGCCCGGCGCGTGGGCGGTCTCAGCTTGACGCTGGTCGAGCGCGAGCCGGATCTGGCGCGGCTCGCGCGCGACAACGCACGCGCCAATGCGTTGCCGGCGGAGGTCGTGGCGCTGGACGTCGCCGCGGACGCGGCTGCTTTCGCTGCCGCAGGGCTCGGGCCCGATAGTGTCGACGTCGTGCTGATGAATCCGCCGTTCCACGATGTTGCCCGTCACCGTGCCTCGCCCGACGCCGCGCGCGCGACCGCGCACATGGCAACGGCGACGACGTTGGAGATCTGGACGCATGCCGCGCGGCGGATGCTGAAATCCGGCGGCGTGCTGACCTTGATCTGGCGGGCCGATGGTTTGAGCGAGGTGGTCGCGGCGCTGGCGCGCGGCTTCGGCAGTCTTGCCGTTCAACCGGTTCATGGCCAGGCGGGCAAGCCGGCGATCCGTATCCTGGTCCGGGCCGTTAAGGGAGGGCGGGCGCCGACCCAGATTCTCGCCGGAGTGGTGCTGAATGAGGTGGCAGGTGTGCCGAATGACGAGGCCGTGCGCGTGCTGTCGGGGCAGGGGGCGCTGGCCTTGAGCACCCCCTGAACGGTTGATCGTGGTCGGGCGTTATTGCGTCTGAGCTTCCGACTGGCGTTCGGTTACCGTCGTGAAACGGATCGCAGTCAATAGAGTACCGATCAGCAGCATCAACAGGTAGACCTTCATGTATTCCTCCGCCGCACTCTGCACCTTGTGCTCGCCGTGCAATTGCCCAGGGCATTGCAAGGCTCGTTCCAGCCCTTTGGATGGCAGCGGCGCGATAAAAAATGGTAAATCCGAGGTAACTGAATGGTGGACAATTTGACACAACCCAGCGATGCAGCCGGGCTATTCGATCGGCTGAAGGCGCTGCTTCCGGCGCGGCTGCGCGGCGTCCCGGTGGTGCCGGTCGTCCGTCTGTCCGGCGTGATCGGCGCGGTGACGCCGTTGCGGCCGGGGCTGACGCTCGCGGGCGTCGCCAAGGTGCTGGAGCGGGCGTTCTCGATGCGCAACGCCAAGGCCGTGGCGCTGGTGATCAATTCGCCGGGCGGCTCGCCGGTGCAGTCGCGCCAGATCTACTTGCGCATCCGCCAGCTCGCGGCGGAGAAGAAGCTGCCGGTGCTGGTGTTCGTCGAGGACGTCGCGGCGTCCGGCGGCTACATGATTGCGTGCGCCGGCGACGAGATCTTCTGCGATCCGTCCTCGATCCTCGGCTCGATCGGCGTGGTCGGCGGCTCGTTCGGGCTGCAGGACCTGATCAAGAAGATCGGCATCGAGCGCAGGCTCTATACCGCCGGCGAGCACAAGGCGATGCTCGATCCGTTCTTGCCGGAGAATCCCGACGACGTGGCGCGGCTGAAGAAGATCCAGCGCGAGATCCACGCGCTGTTCATCTCGCTGGTCAAGGAGAGCCGCACCACCCGGCTGAAGGGCGCCGACGATGTGCTGTTCACCGGCGAGTACTGGGCCGGCGACAGCGCCGTCACGCTGGGGCTGGCGGACGCCATCGGCGACCTCCGTGCCGTCCTGCGCGCCCGGTTCGGCGACAAGGTCGCGACGCCCGTGGTGGCGCCGGCCGGCGGCCTGCTGTCCGGGCTGCTCGGACGGCGGGCGGCAGGCGCCGGGAGCCTGGGGATCGGTTGGACCGGGCTAGCGGAGGAGCTGATCTCCGCGGTCGAAACCCGGGCGATCTGGGCTCGTTTCGGGTTCTAGAACCCGGGGGGCGCGCCATTTCGCCCCTCGCAATCCGATTGCGGGGGGAACCGGGATCGGCGACAATGGGAATCGGGGTGGCTCTGTTCATGAACGAGGATCGACCAATGCCGCCGTTCGTTGCTTTCGCGGGTATGCTGGGCGGGCTTGCCGTGGTTCGCTGGGCCTACAAGGCCGCGCAGAAGATCAACCGCGAGCTCGAAGAGGCGCGGCTGTCACGCGTCGCCGAGGCCGCGCGGGCCGCCGAGATCAAGACTCTGCGCCGCGATCCCGTCACCGGCGCCTACCGGCCGGGCTGACACGCTCCGCCGACCTTCGAACGACGGGACGTCGCCGTCGTTTTGAGGGCCCTATTGCCTTGATTCCTGATGGCCCCGCCGATACGGTCCGCGCGCTTTTCCGACGCCTGCGAAAGACCGATACCGACGATGGACTCGCTGCCTCTGCACATGCGCCCCGAACGTTCGTTCCAGGGCTTCATCCTGGCCCTGCAACGGTTCTGGGCCGAGCAGGGCTGCGTGATCCTGCAGCCCTACGACATGGAGATGGGCGCCGGCACCTTCCACCCGGCGACGACCTTGCGCGCGCTCGGGCCGAAGCCGTGGAATGCCGCCTACGTGCAGCCGTCGCGGCGGCCGAAGGACGGCCGCTACGGCGAGAATCCGAACCGGATGCAGCACTACTACCAGTTCCAGGTGATCATGAAGCCGTCGCCGCCGAACCTCCAGGAGCTGTACCTGAAGTCGCTCGGCGCGATCGGCATCGACGCCGCCGTGCACGACATCCGCTTCGTCGAGGACGATTGGGAGAGCCCGACCCTCGGCGCCTGGGGGCTCGGCTGGGAGTGCTGGTGCGACGGCATGGAAGTGTCGCAGTTCACCTATTTCCAGCAGGTCGCCGGCTTCGAATGCGCGCCGGTCGCGGGCGAGCTCACCTACGGCCTCGAGCGCCTGGCGATGTACGTCCAGGGCGTCGACCGCGTCTATGACCTCAACTTCAACGGCCGCGACGGCGACGCCAAGGTCACCTATGGCGACGTCTTCCTGCAGGCCGAGCGCGAATATTCGCGGCACAATTTCGAGCATGCCGACACCGACATGCTGTTCGAGCAGTTCAAGATGGCCGAGGGCGCCTGCCGCAAATATCTCGACGCCGGTTGGCGTGACGGCAATCGCCGGGAGCACCAGATGGCGCTGCCGGCCTACGACCAGTGCATCAAGGCCAGCCACGTCTTCAACCTGCTCGACGCCCGCGGCGTCATCTCCGTCACCGAACGCCAGAGCTACATCCTGCGCGTCCGCGAGCTCGCCAAGGCCTGCGGCGAGGCCTGGCTGCATACGGAAGCGGGCGGGGCGGGCGCTGGATAGAACGAACGCGGCTGCGTCCGGGGCCTCATGGTTCGAGACGCGCCGCCGGCGGCGCTCCTCACCATGAGGGTCTTTCGGATCTCGCCGCAAAATCAGACCTCGTCCTGAGGAGCCCGCCTTCGCCGGGCGTCTCGAAGGACGGTGGGAGGCAAGCTGCTTTCCACGAGTTTAGCAATTCGCGATGGCCTGTCCCTCCAGGGGAAGGTGGTTCTTCGTGCAGAGAGACTTGAGACATGCCCGACCTTCTCCTCGAACTGTTCTCCGAAGAAATCCCCGCGCGCATGCAGGCCAAGGCGGCCGACGATCTGCGCCGCATGGTCACCGACAAGCTGGTCGCCGAAGGGCTCGTCTATGAAGGCTCCAAGGCGTTCGCGACGCCGCGGCGGCTGGCACTGACCGTGCACGGCATTCCCGCGCGGCAGGCTGACTTGAAAGAGGAGCGCAAGGGTCCGCGCGTGGGCGGCGCTGACGCGGCGATCCAGGGATTTCTGAAAGCAACCGGCCTGTCCTCGATCGAGGAGGCCACGATCCAGCGCGATCCGAAGAAGGGCGACTTCTACGTCGCGCTGATCGAGAAGCCCGGCCGCGCCACGCTCGACGTGCTCGCCGAGATGCTGCCGGTGATCGTGCGCACATTCCCGTGGCCGAAATCGATGCGCTGGGGCAAGCGCTCGGAAAAGCCCGGCGCGCTGAACTGGGTGCGTCCGCTGCACGCGATCACCGCGACCTTCGGTCTGGAGACCGAGGAGCCCGACGTGATCAGCTTCGCCGTCGACGGCATCGAGGCGGGACAGACCACGTTCGGCCACCGCTTCATGGCGCCCGCGCCGATCTCGGTGCGCCGCTTCGAGGATTACGAGGCGAAGCTGCTCGACGCCAAGGTCGTGCTCGATCCCGACCGGCGGAAAGACACCATCGTCACCGACGCCAAGCAGCTCGCGTTTGCGCAAGGCTATGAGCTGGTCGAGGACCCCGTGCTGCTCGATGAGGTCGCGGGCCTGGTCGAATGGCCGGTGGTGCTGATGGGCTCCTTCGATCCGGAGTATCTGAAGGTCCCTGGCGAGGTGATCCGCGCCACCATTCGCAACAACCAGAAATGCTTCGTGGTCCGCGATCCCAAGACCGGCGGGCTGGCGCCGAAGTTCATCCTGACCGCCAACATCGAGGCGACCGACGGCGGCAAGACCATCATCGCCGGCAACGAGCGCGTCATCCGCGCCCGCCTGTCGGATGCGAAGTTCTTCTATGAGACCGACCTCAAGACGAAGCTCGAGGACCGGCTGCCGAAGTTCGAGCAGATCGTGTTCCACGAGAAGCTCGGCACCCAGGCCGCGCGCATCGCGCGGATCGAGAAGCTCGCCGCAGAAATCGCGCCGCTGGTGGGCGCCGACGCCGCAAAGACCGTGCGTGCGGCGAAGCTCGCCAAGGCTGATCTGCTGACCGAAGTGGTCGGCGAATTTCCGGAGGTGCAGGGCCTGATGGGCAAGTACTATGCCCTGGCCCAGGGCGAAGATGCCTCCGTCGCCGCCGCCTGCGAGGAGCACTACAAGCCGCAGGGGCCCGGTGATCGCGTGCCGACCGACAAGGTCGCGGTGGCCGTGGCCCTCGCCGACAAGCTCGATACGCTGGTCGGCTTCTGGGCGATCGACGAGAAGCCGACGGGCTCGAAGGACCCGTATGCGCTGCGGCGCGCGGCGCTGGGCGTGATCAGGCTAGTCTTGGAAAGCGATCTTCGCATATCAATTGGTACTCTTGTTAGTCCGCTTTTTGAGAAGATAGATCTCGCCAATGTCATGCGGGATATACAGGCTCGAGACGAGGCCTCAAAAAAACTTGGCATCACCATTGGAGCGATTGCTAGCGGCGGACACCGCAGTGAGGTTTCTTTCGGTGGGCGATTCTTGGATGAGAGGGCCGTTAACCTCCTCTCCTTCTTCGCCGACCGCCTCAAGGTGCAACTGCGCGAGCAGGGCGCCCGCCACGATCTCGTCGACGCCGTGTTCGCGCTCGGCGGGCAGGATGACCTGCTGATGGTCGTCCGCCGCGTCGAGGCGCTCGGCAAGTTCCTTGACAGCGACGACGGCAAGAACCTGCTCGCTGGCACCAAGCGCGCCTCCAACATCCTCGCCATCGAGGAGAAGAAGGACAAGCGCAAGTTCGAGGGTGCGCCGGATGCCGCGCTCTACAAGCTCGACGAGGAGAAGGCGCTGGCCAAGGCGATCGGCGAGGTTGCTGCGGAAGCGGGCGCCGCCGTCGCCAAGGAGGACTTCGCCGCGGCGATGCGTGCCATGGCGAAGCTGCGCCCGGCGGTGGATGCGTTCTTCGACAAGGTGAAGGTCAACGACGACGACGCAGCGATCCGCGAGAACCGACTGAGGCTGCTGAACGAAATCCGCAGCGCCACGCGCGCGGTCGCGGACTTCTCCAAGATCGAGGGCTGAGGATGGACCGGCCGACGCTCGCCGCCTATGACCGTGAGGCGGCGGCGTTCGCGGCCGACTGGCATGCGCAGCCGGCGTCGGCCGATCTCCACGCCATCGTCAGGCGCTTCCTCGTGTCCGGTGGCTGCACCGCGGACATCGGCTGCGGCAGCGGCCGCGAGGTCGGCTGGCTGAATGCCAACGGATATCCTGCGGAAGGTTTCGACGCGTCGGAGGGACTGCTGGCTGAAGCCCGCACGCGCTATCCGAACGCGTCGTTCACGCATGCCGAACTGCCTGCCCTCGCCAGCATCGCGGATGCAAGCTTCGACAATTTGCTGTGCGAGACCGTGCTGATGCATCTCGATCGCAGCGACGTGGTGCCGTCGGTGCGGCGGATGCGCGCGATCACGAAGCCCGGCGGCGTCCTGTATTTGAGCTGGCGGGTGACGGAGCAGGCCGATCAGCGCGATGGGCACGGCCGGCTCTATGCGGTGGTCGACCTCGCAACCATCCGCGCGGTCTTTGCAGGAGATACGACGCTGCTCGACGAGCAGGTCGTCAGTAAGTCCTCAGGCAAGATCATTCACCGCATGGTGGTGAAGAAGGCCGGTTGAGTGCAGGCGCGCCGCGCTGCATCCTCTGGCTCGTCATTGCGAGGCGCTCTTGCGCCGAAGCAATCCAGGGGCTCCGACGGCAGACTGTCTGTGTGGCCCCTGGATCGCGTCGCTGCTGTTTAGCCCGGAGACATAGCTTACACCTGTTCGGAGACATAGTTGACACTTTTTGGGTCGCGCAAATCGATCGCTGCGATCTGATGCGCGGCAAAGAAAACTCCGAATTGTCCGTCTTGGCTGAGCGGCCGAATAGCGAGCCGCTCACCGCGAAAAGCTTGGGGGACTTTCCAGAGCCGTCCCTCGAAACTGACGTACGCCTTCGTGCTCGACACGGAACGGACGATCTCCCCCTCGTCGTAGTCCACCGTCGGAAGGCGATCCGGCATGGTGCGTTGGCTGGGCCGATAGCGGCTTGCCGGCACATTGAAGTCGAGAGCCTCATGGGGGCGGTCGAGATTGTAGACGGCTCGCCATTCGTCGAGTGCCCGCTGGACATCGGGAAGGTCCCTGTAACGCTTGAAGGCAAAGACCTCGGCCTTCAGGCTGCGGTGGAAGCGTTCGTTCTTGCCGCGGCTCTGGGGATGATAGGGCCGGCTATGGATCGTTCGAACGCCGAGCTTCAGCAGCCAGACCGTCAACGCGGTCCAGGGGTCTTCGAGAGTAAAGCCCCAGGGGCCACCGTTGTCGACGAACATCGCATCCGGCAGTCCATAGCGGCGGAACGTCGTCTCCAAATGTCCTTTGACCGTAGAGCCGCGCTCATTGTCGCAGGCCGCCAGGCACAAGGAAAAGCGCGAGTGATCGTCCAGCGCGGTGAGCGGATGACAAGACACACCGTTCTCCAGCGCACTGTGTCCCTTGAAGTCCATCTGCCACAGCTGATTGGGCGCATCCTTCTCGAACCGCGTGTAGGGCTGCCCGGGCGTGCCGCCAGGCTCCGTCACCCGATCGTAGCGGCGCAGGATGTTATGCACGGTGGAGATCGCCGGGACAGCTTGCCCATCGCGATCGAGACGATGCGCGAGCTTGCGCGCGCCCCAGGCCGGGTGAGCATCGCGCAACGCGACAATCTGCTGCTCAGTCGCAGCTGCGGTGCGCTCCGGACTTCGATGCGGCCGCCGCGACCGGTCCGCCAGCGTCGTATCGCCGGCGTCAGACCGCTCGATCCATTTGTAGCCGGTCTGGGGGCTGATGCCGAACCGCCGACACAGCTGCCGCCGGTTGGCTCCCTCCTGCTTGGCAAGCATCACAAACTCTCGTCGCTGGTCCATGACAGACACCTCTCGCCACGGCATCGCTCGCCCCTTTGCTTGACGAATCGAGCCAATTTTGAGGTGTCAACCATGTCTCCGAACACCTGTCAGCCATGTCCCCGGGCTGAACACTGCGCTCGCGATGACGACCAGAAGCGGTATCCCACAAAAGTAAGCCCCGCCCGGCGGGGGGAACCGGGCAGGGCCTTTTACATCTGGCCGCTTGCGGGGGCGTTGGCGACCAAATGCAGCTCTATAACTACTCAACCACCTGAATGATCCGCCGGGATCGCGGCTCGACGAGAACAGTTTCGCCGTTCACCACGGTGTATCGGTAAGGTGTCGCGCCGAAGCGCTGCGGAACGTCGTAATATGTAACACCGGACTCCGGCAGCACGGCGCCAACAACTACGCGATCGGGGATCACATAGTTGGGAACGCGCTCGCGGACGACATATTCGCGAAACTCCGGCCGGCGCTCGACCGTGATCACTGGAGCGTCCTCCTCGACCACGACGCTGCGGCCGACGCCCGTCGTGTAGGATTGCGCCTGTGCGGTCGCCGGAATCACGACTGCGGCCACGAGGCCAGCAAGGGTGAGATGGGTTCGCATGGACGGGACTCCTGAGCTGTTGATCGCTGAGAGAGACCGGCGCGTGCCGGCACCTGCTTCCCAATGCCCGCAACAGATCATCGTTCCGCGCGGCGGACGGTGGAACCGGCGGCGTTTTTGCGGCAGATCCGGTGGTGGGGGAACCGGAACTCGTGCCGTGCGTCTCCTATTCCGCCACGATGGGCCAGGATAAAGTCCGGCCAAATCGAATCGCCCCAGCCTCGTCCTTCAATCATTCAGAGCTCGTCGATGACCCTGACCGTTGCCCATATCTCGCCGATCATGTCCGTGATCGCCGGCGTCCTGATCCTGATCATGCCGCGCCTGCTGAACCTGATCGTTGCGATCTTCCTCATCCTGAACGGCCTGATCGGCATGGGCCTGCTGAAGTGGCTGCACTTCTAGTCCCAAGGTCGGGAACCCCCGAGCTTGCGCCGCAGCGCCCAAAGTGGTGTAAGGCGCGCGATTTCTCCTCCCATTTGCGGATCGAAGCACCTCATGGCCAAAGCGGTAGCGAAGTCTAAGAAAGTTACAGCGAAATCAAAGCCTTCCAAGCCGGGCAAGGCCAAGACCGCAGCACTCGCTCCGCCGCGCAAGGCGCTCAAGACGGCGTCGAAGCCCGTTGCCAAGGCCCCGGCCAAGGTCGCGCCCAGGTCTGCACCGAAGGCGCCAGTGAAAACCGCTCCGAAGAAGCCGGCCAAAACGGCTGCCAGGCCGGTCGCCAAGGCTGCGAAGGCGTCGGCGGCAAAGGCCCCGGCCAAGAGCGCGGCCACCGCGATCAAGCCGAACAAGTGGGTCTACACCTTCGGTGACGGCAAGGCCGAAGGTAAGGCCGGCCTGCGCGACCTGCTCGGCGGCAAGGGCGCCAATCTGGCCGAGATGGCCAATCTCGGCCTGCCGGTGCCTCCGGGCTTCACTATTCCGACCTCGGTCTGCACCTACTTCTACGCCAACGACAAGACCTACCCGAAGGAGCTGCAGTCGCAGGTCGACAAGGCGCTCGACTACATCGGCAAATTGACCGGCAAGAAATTCGGCGATCCGGAGAACCCGCTGCTGGTCTCGGTGCGCTCCGGCGCCCGCGCCTCGATGCCGGGCATGATGGACACCGTGCTCAATCTCGGTCTCAACGACCAGACGGTGGAAGCGCTGGCGTCGCTGTCCGGCGATCGCCGCTTCGCCTTCGATAGCTATCGCCGTTTCATCACGATGTATTCGGATGTCGTGCTCGGCTTCGAGCACCATCATTTCGAGGACATCCTCGACAGCTTCAAGGACGCCCAGGGCTATCAGCTCGACACCGATCTCTCCTCCGAGGACTGGGAGATGTTGGTCGGCAAGTACAAGGAAGCCGTCGCCACCGAGACCGGCAAGGACTTCCCGCAGGACCCGCATGACCAGCTCTGGGGCGCCATCGGCGCGGTGTTCTCATCCTGGATGAACGCGCGCGCGGTGACCTATCGCAAGCTGCACGACATCCCGGAATCCTGGGGCACCGCCGTCAACGTCCAGGCCATGGTGTTCGGCAACATGGGCGACACCTCGGCCACCGGCGTTGCCTTCACCCGCAATCCCTCGACCGGCGAGAGCAAGCTCTACGGCGAGTTCCTGATCAATGCGCAGGGCGAGGACGTCGTCGCCGGCATCCGCACCCCGCAGGACATCACCGAGGATGCCCGCGTCGAGTCCGGCTCCGACAAGGCGTCGATGGAAGTCGCGATGCCCGAGGCGTTCAAGGAGCTGACCCGCATCTACACGCTGCTCGAGAAGCACTACCGTGACATGCAGGACATGGAGTTCACGGTCGAGCGCGGCAAGCTGTGGATGCTGCAGACCCGCAGCGGCAAGCGCACCGCCAAGGCGGCGCTGCGCATCGCCGTCGAGCTCGCCAATGAGGGCCTGATCTCGGAGAACGACGCCGTGCTGCGCGTCGACCCGGCCTCGCTCGACCAGCTCTTGCACCCGACCATCGATCCCGCCGCCAAGCGCGACGTGGTCGCGACCGGCCTGCCGGCCTCGCCGGGCGCGGCCTCGGGCGAGATCGTGTTCTCCTCGGACGAGGCCACCAAGCTGCAGGCCGACGGCCGCAAGGTGATCCTGGTCCGCATCGAGACCTCGCCGGAGGACATTCACGGCATGCACGCCGCGGAAGGCATTCTCACGACGCGCGGCGGCATGACCTCGCATGCGGCGGTGGTCGCGCGCGGCATGGGCAAGCCCTGCGTCTCCGGCTGCGGCACCATCCGCGTCGACTACGGCCGGGGCACGATGAGCATCGGCTCGCGCACCTTCAAGACGGGCGACGTCATCACCATCGACGGCTCGGTCGGCCAGGTGCTCGCCGGCCGCATGCCGATGATCGAGCCGGAGCTGTCCGGCGAGTTCGGCACCCTGATGGGCTGGGCGGATGCCGTGCGCGAGACTGGCGTGCGCGTCAATGCCGACACCCCGGAGGATGCGCGCACCGCGATCAAGTTCGGCGCCGAGGGCATCGGCCTGTGCCGCACCGAGCACATGTTCTTCGAGGAGACCCGCATCCGCACGGTGCGCGAGATGATCCTGTCGGAGGAAGAGCAGGAGCGCCGCGCGGCGCTCGCCAAGCTGCTGCCGATGCAGCGCGCCGACTTCGTCGAGCTGTTCGAGATCATGAAGGGGCTTCCCGTCACGATCCGTCTGCTCGATCCGCCGCTGCACGAGTTCCTGCCGCACACCCAGGCCGAGGTCGAGGAAGTCGCCCGCGCGATGAATACCGATCCGCGTCGCCTGGCCGACCGCGCCCGCGAGCTCTCCGAGTTCAACCCGATGCTCGGCTTCCGCGGCTGCCGTCTGGCGATCGCCTATCCGGAGATCGCGGAGATGCAAGCGCGCGCGATCTTCGAGGCGGCGGTCGAGGCCGAGAAGCGCACCGGCGAGGCCGTCGGCCTCGAAGTGATGGTGCCGCTGATCGCGACCAAGGCCGAGTTCGATCTGGTCAAGGCGCGCATCGACGCGATGGCGCAGGCGGTGGTCCGCGAGACCGGCGCCAAGCTGGAGTACCAGGTCGGCACCATGATCGAGCTGCCGCGCGCCGCGCTGATGGCCGGCCAGATTGCGGAAGCCGCCGAGTTCTTCTCGTTCGGCACCAACGATCTGACGCAGACCACCTACGGCATCAGCCGCGACGACGCCGGCAGCTTCCTCGGCGCCTACGTCGCCAAGGGCATCCTCGAGATCGATCCGTTCATCTCGATCGACCGCGAGGGTGTCGGCGAGCTGGTCAAGATCGGCGTCGAGCGCGGCCGCGCCACGCGGCCCACGCTCAAGGTCGGCATCTGCGGCGAGCATGGCGGCGATCCGGCCTCGGTGGCGTTCTGCCACAAGGTCGGCATGAACTACGTCTCGTGCTCGCCCTACCGCGTGCCGATCGCGCGCCTCGCCGCCGCGCAATCCGCGCTCGGCAAGGAGATCGCGAGCCAGGCCTGATCTTGCTGCGATCGATCTGATCTGATGAAGGCCGGCACATGTTGCCGGCCTTTTTCATTGCTGAGGGTTCGTCACGATGGGGCGCACACGTGACGCAAGCTGCACTCCTTCTCCAACACTGTCGTCATTCTGGGGGGCGCTCCGGAATGACGAGTGGAGAGAGCAACGGCGCAGGTCCGATGGAACACTCCGCCGCCGTCAATCATGCGCAGATGATTTTCATTCACCGCGTTCGTTGACCGAATGTTCACCGTTTTCGTCACGCCACTGTTTACCACGCATCGCGATCGCAAAACGTTCTGCAACTTCCCCGCTTGCCTGTCTCACGATTGCAACGCGGATTAACTCCTCGGCAACCTAAACCCGATACGAAGAGAGAAGATCGAATTGCACGGAAGCACTGTTGTTCGGTCGATCCAGTAAGCGTTGCGTTGAGCGTACCGATGTTAGTTCTGCGTCCCGGTCCGAAGGGCGCGCGATATGCGTCCTTCGGACTCGGTCTCTGCGTCTTCGCTCTGATGCCGACAGAGACCGGGTATCAAGACATCGCTTCTCTGCTCGCCCGCCAGCCGGGCGTCGCCGAGCGTTGGCAGAAGCGCGTGTTCTCGGCTGCGGCCTCCATTCAGCTCGCTACCTACAGTTTCGGCCGTCCGATCGGAACCTCGGCGCCGCAGGCGGGGAGCATCCGCCTCGCGAGCCTCGATGGCCGCGGCCTCGACATCACCGGGTCGACGCCGCGCAATCCGGTGCTGCAGGTTCCGCCGCGCTACCAGGCCTCCGACTTTCCCAAGGTCGATCGCACGCTGAAGGGCGATCGTCTCGTCGTCCGGCCGCCGACGCCGCCGGCGCAGCCGACCGAATCGGCCGCGCCCGTCGAGCCCGCGCCCTCCGAGCCCGCACCCACGCCATCGACTCAACCCGATTCGAATTCCTCGGTGTTCGGCGCCAAGACAACGGAAGCGCCGGCGCAGGCGCCGCTCCCGCAGCGTTCTGCACTCGATCCCGAATTGCAGGAGGCGCTGAGCGCGGCGCCGCTCGTGCAGTACGACGCGGCGAAGTCCGAGATCCTGCCCTCGGGCGAGCTGAAGCCTGCAGCCGATCAGATCCTGGTGGACGGCGCCGTCAGCTATGACGCCCTCAACATCAAGACGTCCAATCTCTATTTCGGCACGTCGTCGCTGGGCGGTGCTGCCGGCACCATGGAGACATGGCTGCCGGGCGAGGCGCCGCTGATCGTGATGCCGGATCCGGACCTCAAGCCGATGGCGGTGCTGTCACAGCCGGCCGACGCTGCTGCCAAGGCCGGTGATGGCGGCGAGAGCATCGCGCCGAAAGGCGAGGTCAACGCCGACAATCAGCGCGACAGGACGCCGGCCGAACGCCTGGGGCTCACCGACGAGAAGGCGCGCTTCAAGTCCGAGAAGTGCCTCGCTGAAGCGGTCTATTTCGAATCCCGCGGCGAGGCGGTGCGCGGCCAGATGGCCGTGGCGCAGGTCGTGCTGAACCGGGCGTTCTCCGGCTACTATCCCACCACGGTGTGCGGCGTCGTCTACCAGAACAAATACCGCCACTTCGCCTGCCAATTCACCTTCGCCTGCGACAACAATCCGGAGGTCATTCGCGAGCCCGAGATGTGGGACCGCGCCAGGAAGATCGCGAAGGCCATGCTCGACGGCCAGATTTGGCTGCCGGAGGTTGGCAAGTCGACCCACTATCATGCCTATTGGGTGCGGCCATCCTGGGTCGCCGAGATGAAGCGGATGTACAAGTTCGGCGTCCACACCTTCTACCGGCCGAAGAAGTGGGGCGACGGCAGCGACGCGCCGAGCTGGGGCACGCCGCAGCAGACGGCGGCCATTTCGGCCGAGCTCACCGAGGCCGCCAAGAGCGAGGCCGAGATCAATCCGAACTGGACGCGGCGCTAGGCGCTCAGCGAGCGCGGCAGGCGCACCGTCGGCCGCGCGCTGAGCTCGTCGGCGATTTCGCGCGCCGCCGTGAGCGTCGTCATCGTCCGCTGCGCAAAGCCCGGATTCTCGGCCGGGCAATCGGCGCGGCAATGCGCGCCGCGGCTCTCGCGCCGGCTCCAGGCCGCGGTGGCGATCAGCAGCGCGGCGCTCGCCATGTTGCGTAGCCTCGGGCTGCCGGCATCGCGCTCCATCCTGGAGATCGCGGCGATGGCCTCGGCGAGCCGCTCCTCGTCGCGGATGACGCCGAGCTGGCTCGTCATCATCTCGCGCAATGACACCTCCGCAGCGCCCGCACAGGATCCGGCCGGATCAGCGACCGCAACGTGCTGCAGGGTCGAGGACGTGGTGAACGCCCGGCCGGAGATGTCGTCGGCAATCCGCTGGGCGAACACCAGCGCGGCGAGCAGCGCGTTGCCGGCGATGTGGTTGGCGCCATCCGTTGCCGTCGCGGCGACTTCACCTGCCGCCCAGAGCCCCTCGATCGTGCTGCGGCCCCGCGCGTCGACCGCGATCCCGCCCATGTGGAAATGCGCCGCCGGCGCCACTGGAATCGGCTGGCGGGTCGGATCGAGCCCCGCGGCGGCGCAGGCCCGATGCAGCATCGGATAGCGCTCGGCGACGTCGTCATCGAGCACGTCGCGCGCATCGAGAAAGGCGCCGCGTCCGGCGATGATCTCGGCCATGACGCCGCGGGCCACCGTGTCGCGCGGGGCAAGATCGACCAGCGGATGGCGCGGCAGCATGAAGCGCTGGCCGCGCCGGTTGACCAGGATCGCGCCGGCGCCGCGCAGACTCTCGCTCACAACCGGCGCCGGATCGCGACCGGTCATCATCGCGGTCGGATGAAACTGCACGAACTCCGGATCGGCAATCACCGCACCGGCGCGCGCGGCGATGGCGAGACCGATGCCGGTGGCGTGCGGCGGATTCGTGGTCGCCGCGAACAGCCGGCCGATGCCGCCGGTGGCCAGCACGATTGCCGGCGCCGCGATCAGCATCGGCGCGGCCGCGTCGTCATCGGTCGGCCGGAGTTGCAGGCCACGCACCGCGCCGTCTTCCGTCAGCAGCGCGTCGGCGACATGGCCCTCGATGATGCGGATCGAGGGCGTCGCGCGCACGGCTTGCGACAGCGCGGTGATGATCGCCTGTCCGGTGAAGTCCCCGCGAACGCTGAGAATCCGTCGCGCGGCGTGCGCAGCCGCACGAGACGTCGCCAGCCTGCCGCCGTGATCACGATCGAATGTCACGCCGAGGCGGACCAGGTCCTCGATCGCGGCCGAAGCATCGCGCGCGAGCGCCAGCGCAGCCGTCGCGTCGACCAGGCCGCCACCTGCAGCGATCATGTCGGCGGCGTGGGTATCGGGGCTGTCGCCGGATGACACCGCTGCCGCGATGTCGGCCTGCATCGTCGTGCCGAACGAGGCCTCGCCCAATGAGGTCGCGGAGATCAGCGTGACCGGCTGCGGGGCGAGCTTCAGCGCGCAGAACAGTCCGGCAACTCCGGCGCCGACGATCACGACGTGGCCGGATGTCTCGATCTGATCGTGGTCCATGTGCTGTCCAAATTCCACATTCCGTGCGCATGTGTACCGCGGTACCTGTTAGTTCTTCTTCAGAGACTTCCTTCGCTGTTTATTGGTGTTTGGCGACAAATAGCGGCCGTTCTGAAGGTCGCTCCCGCGCAGGATGAATCGTCGTTCGCGACTCGCGTATCAGGACGTTTCCCGCCGGGACAAAGACGCAGGAGCGAGTTCCGCTGCCGGAACTTGCTTCGGATGACACCTGCTCATGGCTGGCCGCCACATCGAAATTTTTCATGGCTGGGTTCCGCTTTTGAGCTTGGGAGTTCAATGCAGATGCATTAACCGGAGAGGCGCGGCGGACAGCGACCGCGGCAGGGAGGACACGGATGTCGGTACAGGCAGGCGATCTCGGCACGGTGTCCCGCAGCCAGGGCTGGCGCACGCCGGTGGTCATCATCGTGTGCGGCTGCGCGATTGCGCTGCTGAGCTTCGGTCCGCGCTCCAGCCTCGGCTTCTTCGTGCAGCCGATGAGCCGTGAGTTCGCCTGGGGCCGCGACGTGTTCGCCCTTGCAGTGGCGGTGCAGAATTTGTTGTGGGGGCTCGGTCAGCCGCTCGCCGGCGCGATCGCCGACCGTTTCGGCGTGATGCGCGTGATCTGTGTCGGCGCGCTGCTCTATGCCGGCGGCCTGCTGATGATGCGCTATTCCAGCTCGCCGCTGTCGCTGAACATCGGCGCCGGCGTGCTGGTCGGCTTCGGCCTGTCGGGCTGCTCGTTCAACCTCATCCTGTCGGCCTTCAGCAAGCTGCTGCCGCCGGAGCGGCGCGGCATCGCGCTCGGCGCCGGCACCGCGGCCGGCTCGCTCGGCCAGTTCCTGTTCGCGCCCTTCGGCGTCGCGCTGATCGACCAGTTCGGCTGGCAGAGCGCGCTGATGGTGTTCGCTTGCCTGATGCTGTTCATCGTCCCGCTCTCGCTCGCCGTGGCAACGCCGCCGGCCGCCGAGGCCAAGCCGACGGAGGCCGAGCAGCAGTCGTTCACGACGGCGCTGATGGAGGCGTTCGGCCACCGCTCCTACGTGCTGCTGGTGCTCGGCTTCTTCACCTGCGGCTTCCAACTCGCCTTCATCACCGTGCATTTGCCGGCATTCCTGGTCGATCGAGGCCTGTCGGCGCAGACCGGCGGCTGGGTGATCGCGGCGATCGGGCTGTTCAACATCATCGGCTCGCTCAGCGTCGGCTGGCTGCAGAGCCGGCTGCCGAAGCGCTACATCCTGTCCTTCATCTATTTCACCCGCGCGCTGGCGACGCTCGCCTTCATCTCGTTCCCGGTGACGCCGGCGACTGCGATCGCGTTCGGCGCGGTGTCGGGGCTGGCCTGGCTCTCCACGGTGCCGCCGACCTCGTCGCTGGTCGCGATCATGTTCGGCACCCGCTGGCTCGCCACGCTCTATGGCTTCGCCTTCGTGAGCCACCAGGTCGGTGGTTTCCTCGGCGTCTGGCTCGGCGGCATCGTGTTCGAGCGCTACGGCTCGTATACGCCGATCTGGTGGCTCTCGATCCTGTTCGGCGTGCTGTCGGCGCTGATCAACCTGCCGATCGTCGAGAAGCCGGTCGCGCGTGCCGTTCCCGCGACCTGAGTTGCGCGGCCGATCCGATCGGCTAAACATGGCGTGAGACGAAGACAGCGCAGGGAGTGCGGCAGTGGGAACGTTCAAGGCGATCCGGATCGACAAGGCGGACAAGGGAACGACCGCGACGCTGACGCAGTTCGATGAAGCCGAGCTGATGGACGGTGACGTCACCGTGAAGGTCGAGTGGTCGGCGCTGAACTACAAGGATGGGCTGGCGCTGACCGGCAAGGCGCCGGTGGTGCGCCGCTTCCCGATGATCGCGGGGATCGATTTCGCCGGCACGGTCGAGCAGTCCAGCCATCCCGCCTGGAAGCCGGGCGATGCCGTGATCTGCACCGGCTGGGGCATGGGCGAGACCCATCTCGGCGCCTATGCCGAGAAGGCGCGGGTCAAGGGCGACTGGCTGGTCGGCCTGCCGCAGGGGCTGTCGGCCCGCGACGCGATGGCGATCGGCACCGCCGGCTTCACCGCGATGCTCGCGGTGCTCGCCCTGGAGAAGCACGGGCTGACGCCGGCGAGCGGGCCGGTGGTGGTGACGGGTGCGGCCGGCGGCGTCGGCTCGGTGGCGACGGCGGTGCTCGCCAAGCTCGGCTACCACGTGATCGCTTCGACCGGCCGGCCGGCCGAGGCCGACTATCTCAAGTCGCTCGGTGCCGCCGAGATCATCGACCGCAACGAGCTGTCCGGGCCGGCCAAGCCGCTGGCGAAGGAGCGCTGGGCGGGCGGCATCGACAGCGTCGGCTCCAATACGCTCGCCAACCTGCTGGCGATGACCAAATATGGCGGCGCCATCGCCGCCTGCGGCCTCGCTGCCGGCATGGATTTGCCATCGTCGGTGGCGCCATTCATTTTGCGCGGCGTGTGCCTCCTCGGCATCGATTCGGTGATGTGCCCGCTGCCGGCGCGCAAGGCGGCCTGGCAACGCCTCGCGACCGATCTGGATCGCGCAAAACTAGCTGAAATCACTCACGAAATTGCCCTGGACCAGGTGGCGTCGCTGGGTCCGCAGATCCTCGCGGGCCAGGTCCGCGGCCGTACGGTGGTAAGAATATCCTGAGGACGTTCAGACTTTTCAAACCATGCTGCTCCATTGTTGCCATGGTTGGTATGGTAAGCATGGGGTAAAGATACCGCCTTACCCGCTGCGTGGGGTTAAGTGGGAGTTTGATGCATGCTCGCGCGTATATTGCTGGGGACCGTGACTGCCGGTGCCGTGATTGCTCCCGCGATCGCGGGTTCGATGACCGCCGACGAGGCCCGCAAATTCGTCGCCGGGAAGGTGTTCGCCTTCACCTGTGTCGACGGCACCCGTGGCGCGGGCCGCATCCTCGACGACATGGGCGCCGCCGGCGCAGTGCAGTTCTCCGGCTCTGGCCCGGTGCGTCACATCCGTCTGCCCGGCAATACCCTGCAGATTCGCGGCCAGAATGTCTGCGCTGCCATCAAGGGCATGCCGTTCGAGCCGTGCTTCAACCTCGACAAGAAGGACGACCGCAGCTTC
The DNA here is from genome assembly GCF_051167615.1 of Bradyrhizobium sp. HKCCYLS3013. Lineage (NCBI taxonomy): Bacteria > Pseudomonadati > Pseudomonadota > Alphaproteobacteria > Hyphomicrobiales > Nitrobacteraceae > Bradyrhizobium > Bradyrhizobium sp. HKCCYLS3013. The sequence continues at coordinate 74,297 of NZ_JBNPTK010000023.1, read as the reverse complement.
CGCGGCTCGGTCTCCGGGCTGGGCGCCTTCGCCTATTGCGATTTCCAGCACCAGGGCGGAGCCACCATGCTGATGGCGCGCGCCGTGGCGCGGCCGCGCGCACGCGCTGCTGCGCCCGCGGCTGACGGCTCGCACACCGAAGTCGCGGCGCGGGTCGAGACCCCGCGGGTGGAACGCAGCAAGGTTGAACCCTTGAAGGCAGATGCTGCGAAGGCCGCCAAGGCGGACAGTTCCAAGACTGAGAACATCAAGGCCGAAAACGCGAAGGCTGAGATGACCAAATCCGATAACGCGAAGTCGGATGCGGCGCCGGAGCTGCGTCGCTCGACCGATTAGTTGTTAGTTCACCGATCATTGAAAAACCAGCTCCCTATTAACATAGAGCAATATTTTAAGCTGACCGCACGTTAGTGGTCATTGCGCCGTAGTCGTACGGAATCTTAAATTCATGCCTCGGTAGCGACTCGTGTGCAGTTTGCGACCAGGGGGGTGGCCCATGAGAAAGGGTCGTTATGTCGCTTTATTTCTTCCGGATCAGCCAGGGCCGCTATTCTGGCGCTGCTGACCAGCCTTATGAATTCGCCAACCGGGAAACCGCCTGGAACGAGCTGACGGCTGTCTGCTCCGACCTGATCGGTGGGATCTCGAAGTCGTTGCAGCAGGGGGCCGAGTGGCAGATGGAACTGCTCGACGAGGCCAAGCAGCCGGTGTTCCGGATTCGCCTCGTGTCCGAAGCGGTCGGCTGAGGTCCGGCTGTCCGGGTGATTGGGTTGTGGGCCGTCGGAGCCCGGCCCGGTTTGCCGTGGCGCCGATCGCTCGTGCGGGGCATCTTTCGATGAAGTCTGCGTCCACTCCGGGCGGGTCGGCCGCAACCCGGTAGAGTTCGGCCCTAGCTCCGCGTCGTGCCGCGGCCAACTCATCTCCGATAGATACGCACGATGATCAGCGTCGTCGGTAGCTGCGGCGCCTGCCAGTGCGGGTGGCGGCAGTGATCGCCCTTTGCCCGGCGCACCGTTTGAAGCTCCTGCTTCGACGCAATCCTGCAACGGTATCGGGAGACTTGGTCCAGCGCGGGCCGGTTTCGGAGCACCGCGTCGTTGCGCACGATGATCATTTTATGCGGTTTGTCCGTAATCTTACGGTTCCCGCATTAACCTCCGATAAGCCTGTTTCGCGCCCAATGAGTTCCGTCAGCGACGACGTGCGGGTCCGGAATTTTCGGAGTCTGCCGATCTCCTGACCTTCGACCGCGCAGCGCAGCGCAGACCTGAATGTTCGGGCCGTCCGTTGGCGCTGGCAGAACGCGGCCGAACCACGCAGTCAGCTGGGGTCCTCCGTGTCAACAATGTCCATCCGTACGAAGATCATATCGGTCATCGCCTTCATGCTCGTCACCATGTGCGGGCTCGGCGTGCTCGCTGTCACCAGCCTGCAGTCGATCAATGCCAACACGGTCGACATCGCCCAAAACTGGCTGCCGAGCGTACGCGCGATCGGCGAGCTGCGCGCCAACATCAACCTGCTGCGCATCGCCTTGCGCGCGCATGTGATGTCGGAGACGGCCGAGACCAAGCAGTCCGCGGAGAAGCGCGTCAACGGAATCCTCGAGACGATCAACAAGGACCGCAAGACCTATGAGCCGATGATCACCTCGGCCGAGGAACGTGCGATCTACAACAACTGGGTGCAGTCCTGGGAGAAGTACGTCGTCGCGGTCAAGCAGGTGATGGACGAATCCAACAAGAGCGTCGGCAAGATCCCGCACGAAGCCACCGAAATGCTGGAAAAATCGGCCGCCGCGATCGCGCGCGACGCCGACAAATACTTCATCCAGGACATCGAGTTCAACAACAAGGGCGCCGACAACGCCACGCGGCAGGCTGCCGAGAGCTACTCGCGGGCGATCTGGCTCGTGGCATCGATCATTGCCGCGGCCGTCATTGCCGGCATCGCCGTCGGATTCTATCTCGTGCAGAACGTCTCGTCCGGCATCGCCTCGATCATCAAGCCGATGCAGGAGCTCGCCAAGGGCGATCTCGGCGCGGAGGTGACGCATCGCGGCGAGCCGACCGAGATCGGCGCCATGGCCGATACGCTGCAGGTGTTCAAGGAGGCGCTGATCGCCAAGAAGGAGGCCGACGAGCTCGCGGCCCACGATGCCGAGGCCAAGATCGAACGCGGCCGGCGCGTCGACAACATCACCCGCCAGTTCGAGGCGACGATCGGCGAGATCGTGCAGACGGTATCGTCGGCCTCGACCGAGCTCGAGCATTCCGCGGGCGCGCTGTCATCCACGGCGACGCGCTCGCAGGAGATCTCAACGATGGTCGCGGCGGCCTCCGAGGAGGCCTCCACCAACGTGCAGTCGGTTGCCTCTGCGACCGAGGAGCTGTCGTCCTCGATCACCGAGATCAGCCGCCAGGTGCAGGAATCGGCCCGCATGGCCAACGAGGCGGTCGAGCAGGCGCGTACGACCAATGATCGTGTCGGCGAGCTGAGCAAGGCGGCCGCGCGCATCGGCGACGTGGTCGAGCTGATCAACACGATTGCAGGCCAGACCAACCTGCTGGCGCTGAATGCGACCATCGAGGCGGCGCGCGCCGGCGAAGCTGGCCGCGGCTTCGCGGTCGTCGCCTCCGAGGTGAAGGCGCTGGCCGAGCAGACCGCCAAGGCGACCGACGAGATCGGCCAACAGGTGTCCGGTATCCAGGCCGCGACGCAGGAATCGGTCGGCGCCATCCGGGCGATCTCCACGACCATCGAGAAACTGTCGGAAATCTCGTCGGCGATCGCGGCGGCCGTGGAAGAGCAGGGTGCCGCCACGCAGGAGATCTCGCGCAACGTCCAGCAGGCATCGGAGGGCACGCAGCAGGTTTCCGTGAATGTCGTCGACGTGCAGCGCGGCGCCACCGAGACTGGTACGGCTTCCACGCACGTGCTGGCCGCGGCGCAATCGCTGGCCTCGGACAGCGACCGGCTGAAGCGTGAGGTGGCGACGTTCCTGGAGTCGGTGCGCGCGGCCTGATCTGTCCGACGAGCGGGATTAGATCGCGTCCCGTAGTCATACGACGTTCAGCATTAACGGAACTTTGCGGTAATCGGCGGCACCCTGCTCCCCAGCAGGTGCCGCTTTTTCGTCTCCACCGCGGCGCGGTCGGTCACCGCGGAAGCCGGCCTCCCTCCAGGCGGCCGACAGCGAGATGCTTTCCCTCGGAGGATCAGGACGTGTCCAGGCTTTCCATTCGTCTGAAGATCATCGCGGTCATCGCCTTCATGCTGGTGGCGATGTCAGGGCTTGGCCTGCTCGCGGTGCGCAGCATGCAGTCGATCAACGTCCGCACCGTCGACATCGCCACAAACTGGCTTCCCAGCGTGCGGGTGCTCGGGGCGCTGCGTGCCGACATCAACGTCTACCGGCTCACACTTCGCGCCCACGTGATGGCGCTGTCGGCGGAGGCCAAGGCGAACGTCGACAAGCGAATGGCGGCCATGCTCGACAACGTCAGGAAGGACATCCGGACCTATGAGCCGCTGATCTCGGACCCCGAGGAGCACAGGCTGTACGAGGCCTGGAAGAAGGCTTGGGAAAAATACACGGTTGAGGCCGACAAGGTCCTCGATGTCTCCCGCAACAGCGTCGGCCGCCTGCCTGATGACATCGAGGGGCTGTTCAGGGGCACCGGCGTTGCGTCGGCCGAGTCCGAGAATCTTCTGATCAAGGCGATCGAGTTGAACGACAAGGGCGCAGCAACGGCAACTCAGGAGGCTGTCGATGGCTACAACAGCGCCTTCTGGATCATGGCAACCATCCTGATCGCGACGATCGCTGCGGGCATCGGCGTCGGCTTCTACCTCGTGCAGGACGTCTCGGCCGGCATCGCCTCGATCATCAGGCCGATGCAGGCGCTCGGGCAGGGCGATCTTTCGGCCGAGGTGCCACACCGCGGCGAGCCGACCGAAATGGGTGCGATGGCCGACACCTTGCAGGTGTTCAAGGAGGCCCTGATCGCCAAGAAGGAGGCCGACGAGCGCGCCGCCGCCGACGCCGAGGCCAAGATCGAGCGCGGCCGCCGCGTCGACAACATCACCCGCCAGTTCGAGACGACGATCGGCGAGATCGTGCAGACGGTGTCGTCCGCCTCGACCGAGCTCGAGCTCTCCGCCGGCGCACTGTCATCGACCGCGACCCGCTCGCAGGAAATTTCTACCCAGGTCGCGGCAGCGTCCGAGGAAGCCTCGACCAACGTGCAGTCGGTGGCCTCGGCCACCGAGGAGCTGTCGTCGTCGATCACCGAGATCAGCCGCCAGGTGCAGGAATCGGCGCGGATGGCGCAGGAGGCCGTCTCGCAGGCCCGCCAGACCAATGATCGCGTAGGCGAGCTGTCGAAGGCAGCGGCACGCATCGGCGACGTCGTCGAGCTGATCAACTCAATCGCCGGCCAGACCAACCTGCTCGCCTTGAACGCCACCATCGAGGCGGCCCGCGCCGGCGACGCCGGCCGCGGCTTCGCGGTGGTCGCCTCCGAGGTCAAGGCCCTGGCCGAGCAGACCGCCAAGGCGACCGGCGAGATCGGCCAGCAGATCGGCAGCATCCAGGCGGCAACGCAGGAATCGGTCGGCGCCATCCGCGACATCTCCGGCACCATCGAGAAGCTGTCGGAAATCTCCTCGGCGATCGCGGCGGCCGTCGAAGAGCAGGGCGCGGCGACGCAGGAGATCTCGCGCAACGTCCAGCAGGCCGCGCATGGCACGCAGCAGGTGTCGTCCAACGTCGTCGACGTGCAGCGCGGCGCCACCGAGACCGGTTCGGCGTCCTCGCACGTGCTGAGCGCCGCCAAGTCGCTCGCGACCGACAGCGACCGCTTGAAGCGCGAGGTCGCCTCGTTCCTGCAGTCGGTCAGGGCCGCCTGATCGTCACTGCGCCGGCTGAGCCGGCGGCGCCTGCTGCTGCCGCCGGAACAGCACCTTCTGGTACAGCCAGCCGATCGCGACCAGCACCAGGCCGAGTCCGATGAACGACAGTGCGCGCCACACGCCGGTCAGCGCCGACATGTCGACCAGGAACGCCTTCAGGATCGTCAGCGCGATCACGATGGCGGACGCCAGACGCGCGCGCTGCGACTGCACGATGAGTCCGATCCCGAGCAGCACCACGCCGAAGGCGAGCCAGGCGATCGAATAGGTGTACTGCTCGGCGGCGCTGGTCGGCCCTGCCGTCAGATCGGGGCCGTGATAGATCCGGCGGATCTCGAGGCTGACATAGGACAGCGCCAGGATCAGCGCGCCCGCGGCCAGCGTATTGCCGTAGCCGGGCGGACGGCGGCCTGCGACCGCGTAGGACAGCAGCAGCATCAGCACCGCCGGGAAGGCATAGGCCAGGATCAGGATGTTGAGCAGGCCGCCCTTGATCGCGACATCCGAGATCATCGGGTTCTCGAACATCAGCAGACCGAGCACGGTGGCGCCGCCGGCGAATCCGGCGAGGATCACGGCGCCGATGTTGTGCACGATGCTGCCGCTGCGCTCCCGCAGCCGCTCCAGGCCGATCGCCAGCGCCAGGGCCACGCAGACGTCGAGGCCGATCTCGGCGAGCGACGGCACCGCCAGCATGTCGCCGTCATTGACGGCGTGGCGGATCTCCAGGAAGGCGAGCAGGGTCGTGAACAGGATCGCGGCGGCCTCCACCGCCCGTAAGGGGGCGTCGTCGCCGTGGCGGCGCATCAGATAGCTCGCGCCCCAGAACGACGCCGCCGGAACGCCATAGCCCCACAGCAGCCAGTTGAAGATCGGCGTGGTGCCGACATCGGCGCCGACGATGCGCGGATCATGGCCGATGCGCAGCAACACGAGCCCGGCAAAGACGGCCGCGAGCGTGCGCAGGAATGGGATCGGCCGGCTCTCGTAGATCCAGGCGGTGCCGAGCGACATCAGCGCCAGCGCGATCGTCAGCCAGCCTTTTTCCAGCGCGAAGGTCAGCGCCAGCGCCAGCGCGGCCAGCGTGCCGGTCGCGAACAGCGCGATCGAGACACCGAGGCCGGGACGCTCCTCGCGCCGCGTCAGCGCCTCGGTGGCGACGGCAAACGCGGCGGCGAGCACGACGGCGACGATCGCGAACGGGATCGAGCGGTCGAGATGGGCGATGCGCGCATAGAGCGCGACCAGCAGCGCCAGCGGCGTGAACACGCCGGCCGCCGACCACACCACGGGAACGGCCGCGTTGTGCGAGCGCCCCTGGGCCAGGAAGCCGGCACCGCCGAAGCCGAGCGCGAAGATCGCCGCCGTCACCAGATGCGAGGTGACCGATGCGCCGAGCGGGTTCGGTCCCATTCCCGGCAGCGCGCCGCCGGGCAGCACCAGCAGGTCCGGATTGTCGCGCAGCGCCCATTCGGCGAACACGAGGAACACGGTCGCGGCGGCGGCGGCCACCGCGCCGGCGGCGCTCGGCGCGCGCCAGGCGACCGCCAGCGTCGCCGCGACCAGCACGGTAAAGCCGATCAGCGCCAGGCCGTCATGGAAGCTCGCGAGCACGACCAGCATGGCGCCGAGCAGATAGACGGCGAGCCCCACCGACGAGATCGGCTCGACCCCGTCGTCGTCGGCCGCGGGGCCGAACATGAAGCCGCAGACCACGATCAGCGCGGCCAGTGCAAAGCCGGCGACGACATGGAAGACGTGCGGCGCGACCGTCTCGACGCCCGCGTCGAGTCCGGGCAGGGTCCACAGGAACGACAGCCCGATCGTGGTCATCGCGAGCCAGCGCCACAGCCGCACGCGCGCCAGCGCGAACGCGGCTGCGGTGACGATGGCGAGGTAGATGTAGAGCGCCCAGTAGTTCGGCTCGCCGGTCGACACCAGCACCGGCGTCGTGAATGCCGCGACGAGGCCGAGCCCGGCCAGCGCCGGGCCGTGCAGCAGCGCCGCCGCCAGCGTGCCCAGCGCGACCACGCCGAGCAGCACGAAGGCGATCGCGGGCGGCAGGAAGTCGTAGAGTGCGTAGGCCGCGTAGATGGTGGCGAAGGCGACCGCCGTGCCGGCCGCGGTGAGGATCGCCGGGATGTTGGCGATCGGCAGCGCCGCGATCTGCGAGATGCTCTCCCTTCGCCGCGTCCATTCGCCGGCCGCGAGCAGCGCGGCGGCGAACAGCGCGCCGAGCGCGACGCGCACCTCGGGGCCGACCAGGCCGGCCTCGATCGAATAGCGCACCATGAAGAAGCCGCCGAGCGCCAGGGTCAGCCCGCCGATCCACACCACCCAGCGGGTGCCGATGCGCTCCTCGAAGCCGGCCGCGGGCTGCGGCACGGGTGGTGGGGACACGAGCGGCGGCTGATCGGCCGCTGCGTCGCTCGCCAGCGCCGCGGGCTGGAGAGCAGGCTCGGTCAGCTCCGGCAATGGAGGCGGCATTGGCGGGGCTTCAGCGGGCTCCTGAAGCGGGCTGAGCGGCGGCGCGACCACCGGTGCGGCCGCGATCGGGGGGGCGGCCTCGAGCTTGGCCAGCCGTGCCTGCACCTCGGCCAATCGGTCGGACGTCCGTCGCGCGAAGGCGAGCGCCGCGAACGCCACCAGCAGGGCGATCCAATCCAGGGGCCAATCGAACATCACGCGGAAATCCTGAAATCGATGCCGCCGGGAGGCGTCACGGGTGGAGGGAAGCTGCGAGCCCTTGCGGACCCCGGCGAATCGGCCAACTGCTCCGGCGGGCCGCACGATGGCCGTCGTTCCCTCTGTGTCAAACCGCGGAACATAAGTTCAAAGCGCGCCGGTATGCGGCTACGCAGCGCCGCAACTCAGTCCAGATCGATCCGGAACGGCGCGCTGTCGACCATCATGGCGCCGGGCCCGATCGCGTCCAGCGCGCGCACCATGCGGCCGTTGCGGCCCAGCGCCCTGTCGGCCAGGCTGACGATCAGCCGGTTCGGCGAGGCGATCGGCGAGGCCTGCCGGATCGCCCAGGCGATATCGAGCTCGTCGCGATGGGGGTTGAGCGCGCAGGCCGCGGCGAAGGCGCTCGCGGTGGAGCGGCTGATGCCGGCATAGCAGTGGATCACCAGCGGCGCCGCACGATCCCAGCCGCGCACGAACTCCAGCACCTGGGCGACGTGATCCTCGCTCGGCGCCATGAAGCCCGGCAGCTGCTCGGTGATGTCGTCGACCGAGACCCGCAGATGGTTCTCGGGGCGGATCGTCTCCGGCCGCCGCACCTGCTCGACATTGGCCATGATGGTCAGCACGTGGCTGGCGCCGGTCAGGCGCACGGTCTCGGGCAGGGCGGCGAGTGAGCAGACGTGGATCATGGCGAGCCTTTGAACGCCCGATTATACGAATGGGGGCACAAGGGCAAAAGCGCGTTTTGCAAAAGCGCGTTTTGGATGTCTGCCGTCGGGCTGGCGCATGTGTGCGCCGACAGCCCTCAGCGCGTGTTCTTGAGCTGCCGCAGCTCCTGGCGAACCAGATGGGCCTTGCCCTCGATCTCCGCGTTGAGCCGCTCGATGTGGTCCACGAGACCGTCGCGCAGACCCTCACGCCGTGCCTGTGATGAATGGACCGGCTGTCGAGCGCCCGTCTCTGCCCACGGACGCCGCAGGATGAGAGCGTACAGCGCCACCATCGCGGCCACCGCGAGCGGCATGCTCAACGCATAGATCTGGCCCATCGTCATCGGAGCCCTCCAAGGACCCATTGCCCCACCAAATGTAGGATCAAACCGGCCATGAAGCAAACCGGGGCCGACACATAGATCAGCGTCGGGTCGGTATTTTGCGGCAGGAAGCCATAGATTTCCTGTCCAATCGGCACGAAAACGCCGACCGAAACGATCGCGGTCGCCAGCGTGTTGGCCCAATTGGCCAGCAGCTTCAGGCGCTCGTTCTGGCGCTCTTCGGGCGTCAGCGGCATCTCAGCACGCCCCCAGCACCGTATTGAAGCGGGTCAGGAACTGCTTCTCGGCCTTGGCCGCGCTCCAGGGCGTCAGATAGTCGGTCACGGTGGCGTCCGGCAGGCCGGGATCGCGGCCGAACAGCTTCTTCGCCTCGCTGTCCGAGAAACCGGCGAGGCGCGTCGCCTCCAGAAAAGCGGCGCCGCGGTCGGCCGCCTTGATCTGGCGCTCGATCTCGGGGGCAATCTCGGCCGGCAGGCCGAAGCGGATGTGGATCGCCCCGAGCAGCCGCTTCTCGACTGATTTGTAGCTGCCGCCGAGCACCGCCTTGAACGGCGAGATCATGTCGCCGATGACGTATTCCGGCGCGTCGTGCAGCAGCGCGGCGAGCCGCAGCTTCGCATCGATGTTGGGCTTGCGCGCGCGCATCACCGTCTCGACCAGCAGCGTGTGCTGCGCGACCGAGAAGATGTGCGCGCCGGTGGTCTGGCCGTTCCAGCGCGCGACGCGCGCGAGCCCATGGGCGATGTCGGCGATCTCGACATCGAGCGGCGAGGGATCGATCAGGTTGAGCCGCCGGCCGGACAGCATGCGCTGCCAGACGCGGTCGTGCCCGCTCGGGGCCTTGTCAGTCGTCATTTGGGAGGCTTGAGGCGCGGGGCGCGGCGCTTGCCGCTGCAGGTCTCGTGGCAGAAGCAGGTGACGAGATGGTCGTTGACCATGCCGGTTGCCTGCATGAAGGCGTAGACGATCGTCGGCCCGACGAACTTGAAGCCGCGCGACGACAGCTCCTTGGAGATCTTGATCGACAGCGGCGTCGAGGCCGGCACGCTGGCGGTGGTCTTGAACGTGTTGACCTTGGGCGCGCCGTCCACGAAGCCCCACAGCAGCTTGGAGAAGCCGGGACCCTTGTCCTGGATGTCGAGCCAGGATTTCGCGCTGAGAATCGTGCCTTCGATCTTGGCGCGGTTGCGGACGATGCCGGCATCGTTCATCAGCGCGTGGATCTTCTTGTCGCCGTAGCGCGCGATCTTCTCCGGCTGGAAATCATCGAAGGCGCGGCGGAAATTGTCGCGCTTGCGCAGGATCGTGATCCACGACAGTCCGGCCTGGAAGCCGTCGAGGATCAGCTTCTCATACAGCGCGCGGTCGTCATATTCCGGCACGCCCCATTCGGTGTCGTGATAGGCGACATAGAGCGGATCGCTGCCCGGCCACGGGCAGCGCGTCAGGCCATCGGGATGGACGACAGCAGCGCGACCCATGAGCCCGGCTCAGGCAACCGTCTGCTTGGGCGCGCCCTGCAGCGCGTCGGGATCGGCGATGCGCAGAACGAGGCCGCCCGCGGTGAGCGGCGTTCCCGCCTCCAATGCCTCGGCGGCGCGGTCGATGCGCAGCAACGCCATGCCCTTCTGCGCGGCGGCCGAGCCCATCGTGCCGACGGTCTTGTCGCCGGCCAGAATCGGTGTGCCGGGCTCCGGACCCGGCCCGTCGAGCAGCACCTTCGCCGCGCGTGTGCGCGTGGTGCCGCGATGATGCATGCGGCTCACGACCTCCTGGCCGACATAGCAGCCCTTGCCGACGTCGACGCCGTGCAGCCGGTCCATGTTGGTCTCGTGCGGGAAGGCGTCGCCATACATGAAGTCGAGCCCGCCGCGCGGCACGCTGTAGTCGATGCGATGCGCTTCATAGGCGGCGGAATCGATGAGCTCGGCGCCGAGCCGCGCGGCGATCTCCGCCAGCGCCTCCTGCGGCGCAATGACGCGTGCGCCGAGGCTCTCGTGACGCGGGTCGGCGAAGCTCGGCTCCGGCGTGGCGCCGATGGCGCCATCCCAGACCGCGATCACGCCGACCTGGTCGGACAGATTGCTGACCGCAACCTTGGCCCTGAGCTTGTAGAGATTCAGCTTGTCGGTGAGCGCCTGTGCGAGCGCGCGCGGACAGTCGAGCAGGAAGCGCTCGCCGGCGTCGGCCGCCGCCACCTGCGCCACCAGGAAATCGACGATGATCTTGCCCTGCGGCGTCAGCAGCGCGCCGAACCGGGCCTCGCCGGGCGTGAGCTTGGTGACGTCGGTGGTGAAGAGACCGTTGAGGAACTTGCGTGCATCCTCGCCGCTGACCTGGACCACGCCCCGGTCGTCGAGAAACGTCGCCTTCATTCGAAAAACCTCTTGCGACAGGCCGCACTGAAACGTAAGCCGCCCAGGCATAAACCACAAGGCTGAAACGCCGCCGCGCGGTGGCTTCATTCTAAAGATCGAGACTCGCGTGCCACCGGAGGCCAGCAAATGGGCAGGCGCGCAGCATGATCGATCTGTCTTGGGGTTGTCAGGAGAATGAAATCCTATGAGGGCTTCATGAGCGCGCGGTTCGACGTCATTCTGAAATCCGGCACCGTGGTCAATCAGGACGGCGAGGGTGTCCGCGACGTCGGTATCTCCGCCGGGCGCATCGTCGAGATCGGCAATCTCGGCGCCGCCTCGGCCGCCGAGATCATCGACTGTACCGGCCTGCACGTGCTGCCCGGCGTGATCGACACCCAGGTGCATTTCCGCGAGCCTGGCCTCACTCACAAGGAGGACCTCGAAACCGGCTCGCGCAGCGCCGTGATGGGCGGCGTCACCGCCGTGTTCGAGATGCCCAACACCAATCCGCTGACGGTGACCGAGGAGGCCTTCACCGCCAAGGTCGAAGCCGGCCGTCATCGCATGCATTGCGACTTCGCCTTCTTCATCGGCGGCACCCGCGAGAACGTCGAGCAATTGCCGGTGCTGGAGCGCGCCGAGGGCTGCGCCGGCGTGAAAGTGTTCGTCGGCTCCTCCACCGGCTCGCTGCTGGTCGAGGACGACGACAGCCTGCGCCGCATCTTCCAGGTGATCCGCCGCCGTGCCGCGTTCCACGCCGAGGACGAGTACCGCCTCAACGAGCGCAAGGACCTGCGCGTCGAGAACGATCCGCGCTCGCACCCCGTCTGGCGCGACGAGGAGGCGGCGCTGCGCGCCACGCAGCGTCTGGTCAATCTCGCGCACGAGACCGGCAAGCGCATTCACGTGCTGCACATCTCCACCAAGGAGGAGATCGTGTACCTGCGCGACCACAAGGACGTCGCCACCGTCGAGGCGACGCCGCACCATCTCACCCTGGCCGCGCCCGAGTGCTACGAGCGGCTCGGCACCTATGCGCAGATGAATCCGCCGGTGCGCTCGGCCGATCATCGCGACGTGATCTGGTGGGGCGTCCATCAGGGCATCGTCGACATCCTCGGCTCCGACCACGCGCCGCACACCGCCGAGGAGAAGTCCAAGACCTATCCGGCCTCGCCCTCCGGCATGACCGGCGTGCAGACCCTGGTGCCCATCATGCTCGACCACGTCAATGCCGGCCGGCTGTCGCTGCAGCGTTTCGTCGACCTCACCAGCGCCGGCCCCGCCCGCATCTACAACATCGCCCGCAAGGGCCGCATCGCCGCCGGCTACGACGCCGATCTGACCATCGTGGACCTCAAGCGCAGCGAGACCATCACCCACGAATGGGTTGCCTCGAAAGCCGGCTGGACGCCGTATGATGGTGTGCGCGTCACCGGCTGGCCGGTCGGCACCTTCGTGCGCGGTCAACGCGTGATGTGGCAGGGCGAGCTGCTGACGCCGGCCACGGGCGAGCCTGTCAGCTTCATGGAGACGCTGCGGCCGTAACGGCGCTGCGTGCTAGTTTGCTCCGCTATGACGGGCTGCCAGACGCCAGATGCAGCGCCCGCTCCCCTCAAGGGGAGAGGGCGCATAGCCCGGTCGCTGCGTTCGTCCGGGCTGCGAGATTGGCTGAGCGGCGCCGCCCGATCTGATCGTTGGCCCGCGACATCCGAGGCCGTTCAAGCAAACAGCTTGTCGATATCGTCTTGCGAAATCGCCACGCCCACCCGCTTCGGGCCCTCCAGCAAGTCCGGCTCGGTGCTTGGGGCGGCGACCTCGGCGGCGAGCCGGGCCAGTTCCTCTTTTCCCCACATCCGGACCAGCCTGTTGATGTGGTCCTCCATGAACTTCAACGACTTGACTACGCGCGTGATCCGCTGCCCGGTGAGGTCCTGAAACGCGCACGCCTCGAACACCTTGTTCGAGCTGTCGAGGATCTCGTCGCAAACCGCTGCGGCCGTCGGGTCCTTGACCTTCTGCAACTTCGTGACGCTGGTGCCGATCGTCTCCATGCTTTCGAGGATCGCGTTCCCGGCCACCTCCGTATTCTCGACGATCGCGTCGAGGGTGTCCGCCATCGTCGCGAAGTTGTTCTTGCTGTCGCCTTGAAGAGCTGCGAATTCCCGCCGCATGCTGTTGATGTGGGCGAACATCTCGACCAGGAGCGTTTTCAGCATCCTCTCTTCTTCTGGCGCAATCATCCGAAATCCCCGACTCTTCCTTAACGTTTCCTTACTAATTCTTCACGCGACAGCTACGAGCCCCGGTCTGCCCTTCAGGCAAGGGATTTCGGTTCTGCGGGACCAGCTCGCGACACGGCTATCGAGAGTCCCCTTGAGCTCGAAAAGGTACCGCGGTCAGCGAGGTGAAGACTAGCTCCCCATCTTTCCCTGATTTCGTTAAGGGCGCATTTTCATTGACGTCAGAAGCCTTCAAATGGTGAAGGGTTTCGGACGCGACATGGTTGCCAAGGGCTGCCGTTGGGCAGGTCCTCGTCCGCTGTCGGATCCCAGCGCTACGACTGCCTTCGAGCCTGAATGAGCGCGTGGGGCTCGGCCAATGAAGGCGAATGTCCGCCGCCAGGGGCGATGCGGACGTGGGGGAGGAGCTGCGGTACGCCACCGCTGTCCACCTGACCGCCAGGGTCGATCGACATACGCTTGCCGAGCAGCAATTTGGGCGGCACCCGACGGTTCCACCCTCTTGGCAGGCCCCGGCGTCTGCAATCCCCAGGGATCAAGAGGCCGCCCCTTACCCAGACGTCGTTCGGTTCACGGGCCGGCGCTCGGCCTCGGCAGCGGTGCTGACGCGGCCAGGCAATTCGACTATCCTTCGAGGCGGACCATCAAGGCGGGGCACGACAGGGGTCCACGAGGGGACGTCGATGAGCATAGTAAGAAGCGCGCTGGCCCAGAAGAGTAGCGCCGTGATCCATGTTCGTTCCGGCGACATGGTCGTCGAAGCCTTGCGCAAGATGCGCGACAACCGGGTCCGGTCGGTGCTGGTCATCGATGACGGCGTGCTGGTCGGCATCGTGACGCAGGGGGACTGCGCCATCAAGGTGCTGCTGCCCGGGCTCGATGCGAAGCAGACGCCGGTCAGCCAGGTGATGACGGCCAACCCGGTGACGGTCAGGCCGGACCACCGGCTGGACAGTTGCATGGCCATGATGTCGCAGCGTGGTTTTCGCCATCTGCCCGTGCTTGACGCGGGCAAGGTCGTGGGCGTGATCTCGATCGGAGACGTGGTCAAGAACATCATCCGGGATCTGGAGCACGACGTGGACGATCTGATGGGCTACATCATGAAGGACGGCCCCGGGGGCTGACGGGGGAACGCGGTGTCGTTGCCGTCCACGGATGTTTTGCTTGTGGGCCTTTGCGGACTCTTCGCGTCGACAGGATGGGGTGAATGGTTGCTAGCCGGCGTCTTCATCCCAGCTATCCTCACTCATTTTGGGCTGGCTGAAGATGCTCTTTTTGAGATCGTTGGGTAGTAGCCGAACGCACCAATTATGGTAGTGAACTGCCTTTGTGAATACGTCATTGTAATAAGTTTGTCCCCAAGCTAAAATGTATGTTTGCCCCTGGAGAGCTCTTGTTGCGTCAGCTAACGAGAGTGTTTTCGGAAATTGGTAAACGTCCTTGTCTTTCTCAATTGTAACTCCATTGTAGGGAGGTGTCGGTTTTATTGTTTTGATCTCTGGGCACGATTTCATAATGCCGAAATGGCCGTTGATCCCGTTGTCAAACGATTTCATTTCCCACCATCCGATCACACGTTTTGCATCAGTGCTTCCGACGTTTGTCCAGTGAGAGCTGATTTCCCAGTAGATAGTGTTGTCATCTGCGGCAAGATCTCCGACAATGTCTCTAGGTGTTATCGGCCTGATCGCCAATTGCTCGCGCCTGAGATTGGCGCGCAGTTGGGCGATAGTAACAAGGCGTTGGGCTTTCATTTCCTCCAGCTGACTTTTCATGACGTTAAGTTGACCGCTTATTGAATCGGCCTGCCTTGAGGAATCGATGGCAAGAGAAATTGTGAAAGCCGCCATAACGACTGTCGCAACTGCGGTTACTAATGCATTTTGTTCGCGCAGTTGCAGCATGGCGGTGCTGAGTAGGGATTTTACCATCCGAAAGCTGATCAGATTTGATCTCTCTGGCTTAGGGGAGGATGTCGGCTTTGCCTCTTTGGGGATATTATTCTTTTTGGAATCTCTAAGGATGTCCCAAAGCGGCAATGCTCCCATGATGAGGGCTGCCGCGATTAGTTGAATTGCGATAATCCAAAAGGTCATGCCCCACCGTGCTGCAAAGTTGTTGTGGCAGTTTATTGAGCATGTTGGTTCGCTGAGTGTATTCTCCGATGAAATCGGACCGAAGTACAAGCGTGGGTTTTTGGGCGGCGCGCCGGGAAGGCGCGCCGACGTCGGGCAAATCACTCGCGCGATTTGGTATCATGCGGCGCCAGTTGGCTTGCTGCGCCTCCGGCAGAACGCCTGCGCCGGAAAACGGATTTGTTGCGCTGGCTCAACACGATCCTTCGCACCGCCGCGTGCCGGCAAAAATTGTGCTTTCGTTTTTGCAGAATTCGTGATAGGCATCCATCCATCCCGCCTCAACGAGAGGGGCGTACGCGCGGTCGTCACGAGACGCGAGGCGGGGAGGCGGTGGACGTGTCGGGTTGCAGCGTGGCTTTGGCTGGCGCGGACGAACAACATCGATGCGGACGTGAAGTCGTGTGGTCCTGGCCTCCCGGTGCCGAGGTCAAGCCGGCGATCGATGCGAGAGTGTCGGCGCGGGCGATGGGGGCAATCAAGCCGGTCCCCAGGGAGAGCACGGAGTAAGCGTTAAACCCATCGCGCAGGGAAGGCTGGGCTCATCCGGCTGCACCTGTGGTTCCTGCCCCGTGCATTCTTGTTCGCACGGGGGCCATGGGCGTCAGCCGACGCCCAGCCTTCCCTGCGCCCTCGATTGAACGAGGGACGAACGCCGGTCATTGCTCGGACGCATCGCGCCGCGAGGACGATGAGGCATGTCCCAACGCTGTTTGACATATGCAGATGAATGCTGACGTGAGCGAAACGCCGATGCAGTCGCAATCACAATACGACTGCGCGCTCGAGCGGTAGGGTGGGCAAAGCGACCGCCCGCAGGACGGTGGCGTGCCCACCGTCGTGAGGCCTACTCGGAACGCGATGGTGGGCACGGCGCGCAACAGTTCGGCATGATCCGCGGGCAACGTGGCGCGCCTTTGCCCACCCTACGGTTCGTCGTTTGGAGTCGGTAACGCGAGGAAGGCGAGCCTACTGCGTCGCGCGCGACAGCGAGAACTCGCCGTTGCGGACGCGCTCCGGCAGGCTCTCGACGAAGGTCGCGACCGCGTCCTCGCCATAGGTCGTCACGAGCTCGGCGAGCGCCGCGAACAGGCTGGCCTGCGCCAGGCAGTCGCCGTCGACGCCGTCGTGGCGCGCTTCCGCCCAGGCTTCGTTGAGGTAGCTGAGCGCGGCCTGCTTCTGCTCGTGGTCGGGCAGGACGGCGGGGAGGGCGCTGAAGGTGACGGGAAAGCTCATTGAATTCAGTCTGGCGGGGGCCGCGAGGCACGTTGATTCCGAACGCGGGCGCGCCGGACCCGTGTGGTTTACCACGCAGGGCGCGGACGCCTAGGCCAGTTCTTTAGGAAAGGTTAACAAGGTTAACGCAATCGGGGATATCCCCGGCGGTCAGTTGGCGTAGCGCGCCGTGAGGTCGCGCGAGATCTTGGATCCCTCGTCGATGTAGCGGCGGATTGCCACCATCGCGGCCGGCGTGCAGGTCCGGTAGGTCTGCTGGAAGCCGTTATAGCCGCGGTTGAAGCCGGCGATCATGCGGGCGCGGCGCTCGCCCGACGGGGTCTCGGCATCGATCAGGGCCTGCATCTGGTTGCGCCATTTGGCGCCTTCATTGCTGCCGCAGATGCCGCGGAGGTAATGCAGGGTTCCGAGGATCTCGGCCAGCCGTTGCAGATCGCCATCGAACGGCGCGGCCGCATCCTGCGCGCGCGCCGGCACGACGGCGCAGGCGGCAACGAGCATGAGGATGGCCAGGAGGCGTTTGGGGATCATGGGGAACACCGACGTCATATGCCTTTGCCCCGTCGCGGACGCAAGGCGCCTACACCAGGGTCCGTGCGGCGGCGATGATCTCCGGCAGCCCGTCGGTCAGCGTCAGGCCCTCCAGCGCATCGGGGCGGCGCCACTGAAAATCGTCCAGTTCCGGGTCGAGCCGGGGCTCTCCGGCCCGCCAGCGCGCCGCAAAGGGAAGGATCACGTAGTGGCCGCCGCCGCCCTGGGCCGGCAGCACCTCGCGCCAGCCGGCCAGCCCGACGATTGTGATCGAGAGCGCCGTTTCCTCCATGACCTCGCGCGCGAGGGCCTCGTGCAGGGTCTCGCCGAACTCCACCCGGCCGCCGGGCAGCGTATAGACGCCCTTGGCCGGCGAACGCGCCCGGCGTACCAGCAGGAGCCTGCCGTCGCGGAAGATCGCGGCGCTGACGGCGAGCTGGGGACGGCGGGGCGGCGTCGGGTCGGTCATGCCAATGGCTCCAGGCGGGGTCTGCACCGTAGCGCGAAGACGACCGCGCCGGCAGCCCGTGCAACTCAGAAGCTCGCCATGATGGCGTCGACGGCGTCAACCTCATCGACTTCGGCCACGGGCTCCGAATCGAATTCGATGTCGCCATTGATGATGCCGCCGGCCTGGGCCACCAGCGGCTTGACCCAGTTGGCGGCCTGCTCGGCGAGCTTGGCCTTGGTCGCGTCCTGCTTGGCATCGCGCATCGCGCTGCCGACCGCGAGCAGGATGTCGGTCATGGTCTTCGTGAGATGATCGAACTTGTCGCGAATCGCCGGGTCGGCCTGCTCATAGGCCTCGATGACGAGATCGCGGGCCTTGAAATTGGTGTGCGTGAAATGTTCTGGATAGGTCAGCGGCGACCACGCCAGAAAATCCTCGGCGCATTCCGGAATATCGGGAATCATTTCGAGCAGCATCACGGCTTCGTTGAAATGATTCAGATAGTCGGTGGCGAGCCCGGTGCGCGGATTGATGTTGGCAGCGCGCAGCATCGCGGCCCGCGCCGGGTCAATGGCGCTGCCCGCCGGTCGTTGGGTCGTGCGATCGGTAGGCACGGAATGGGTCGCCGCTGCGGTCATCCGCTGCAGTGTTGGCAACCCAAGTTAAAAGGTGCTGAACACACGACGATTTGAGTGAGATTATGTGTGGACGCTTCGTGATCACTTCACCACCCGCGGCTCTCAGGCAGATTTTCGGCTACCAGGAACAGCCGAACTTTCCGCCGCGGCACAATATCGCTCCGACGCAGCCGATTCCCGTAGTTCTTCTGGATCAGGACATCAGGCATTTCCGGCTCATGCGCTGGGGATTCATTCCGGCCTGGGTCAAGGATCCCCGTAGTTTCACGCTGCTGATCAACGCGCGTTCGGAGTCAGTACGCGAGAAGCCCGCGTTCAAGAACGCGATTCGGCGGCGCCGCGTCCTTGTGCCCGCTGATGGGTATTACGAGTGGCAGGTGATCGACGGCCGCAAGCGGCCGTTCTTCATCCATCGCAGCGACCACGCGCCGCTCGGCTTCGCGGCCCTCGCCGAGACCTGGTGCGGGCCGAACGGCGAGGAGGTCGACACGGTGGCGATCGTCACCGCGGCTGCGAGCCGCGATCTCGCCACGCTGCATCATCGTGTTCCCGTGACGATCAGGCCGGATGATTTTTCGCTGTGGCTCGACTGCCGTTCCGACGATCCCGATGAGGCCATGAGGCTGCTGATCGCGCCTCGCGAGGGCGAGTTCACGTGGTACGAGGTGTCGACGCGCGTCAACACGGTGGCCAACGACGACGAGCAACTGCTGCTGCCGATGACCGCGGAGATGCGCGCCGCCGAGGACGCGCAGCGCAAGCCGGCGAAGAAGGTTGCATCCCGCAAGGTTTCAGCTGTGGCCGATGACGGGCAGGGGAGTTTGTTCTGAGGCGGGATATCTCGACAGAGAAGATCGTCATCGCCGCGTATGCCGTCGCCTCAAGACCGGCGACCGAGCGTTGGCCGCGCTCAGCCAAAGATCCGCAACGCGGCGTGCTGCAGCAGCATGATGGTCTTGGCATCCTGGATGCGGCCGTCGGCGATCATCGCCAGCGCGTCGTCGACCCCGAGTTCCAGCACCTCGATCTCCTCGCCCTCATGCGCGAGCCCGCCGCCGGCGCTGACGCGCATCCCTGGTTCGTATGCGGCGACGAAGAAATGGATCTTCTCGGTGACGACACCCGGGCTCATGAACGCCTCGAACACGAACCTGACGTCGTGCAGCCGGAAGCCGGTCTCCTCCTCGGCTTCGAGGCGGATGCGCTCCTCCGGCGAGGCGTCGTCGAGCAGACCGGCCGCGGCCTCGATCAGGAGATCGTCATGGCCGTTGACGAAGGCGGGATAGCGGAACTGCTTGACCAGGATGACGCTGCGCTGCGCGAGATTGTAGGGCAGGATCGCCGCCGCGTTGCCGCGGTCGAACACGTCGCGGCTCTGCATCTGCCAGGTGCCGTCGTCGCGCCGCCACTCGAACCTGGTCGAGGTCAGCGTGCCGTAATGGTCGGAGAGCACGCGCGTCTCGTGGACGCGGATGCGGTCGGAGATGCTCATGCTGGGCCTCTACTTCATTCCCGGCGTCGGCGGGCGGCCGTCGAGCCATTTCGAGAACACCACGCTGTCCTGCACGGCATAGTCGAGCGCCTGGTAGAATTCCTGCACCTTGGTGTTGTCGCCGCGCACCATCAGCATCAGCTTGGCGATGCCGCGCGCCCGCAGCCAGTCTTCGGCGGCGGCCATGATGCCGCGGCCATGGTCGCGGCCGCGATGCTCGGGATCGACGCTGACATAGTAGACCCAGCCGCGGTGGCCGTCATGGCCGACCATCGCCGACGCCGCGATTGCGTCGCCCACGCGGCCGACCAGGATCGTGGAACTGTCACCGCGGCGGGCGAGCGCGATGTCGGCGGCCGGATCGTTCCACGGCCGCGTCAGGCTGCAACGCTGCCACAGCGAAATGATCGTGGGCACGTCGGCATCGGTGATGTCGGAAATCGCGAGAGCGGGGAGACTGTCCATGGGAGCGTCGAAAGCCTAGAGCACCTTGCCGGGATTCATGATCCCCAGCGGATCGAACTGCGCCTTGATCGCGCGCATCAGCGCAATCGCGGTCGGGTCCTTGACGTCCGGCAGTTCGTCGCGCTTGAGCACGCCGATGCCGTGCTCGGCCGAGATCGAGCCGCCCATCCGCAGCACGATCTCGAACACGACCGCGTTGACCTCGTGCCAGCGCGCGAGATAGTCGGCGGTATTGGCGCCGACGGGCTGGCTGACATTGTAGTGGATGTTGCCGTCGCCGAGATGGCCGAACGGCACCGGGCGTGCGCCGGGCATCAGCTTCACCACGGCGGCGTTGGCCTCCGCAATGAAGGCCGGCGCTGCCGCGACCGGCACCGAGATGTCGTGCTTGATCGAGCCGCCCTCCGGCTTCTGCGCCGCGGAGATGTCCTCGCGCAGCTTCCAGAACGCCATGCGCTGGGCGAGGCTGTCGGCGATCGCAGCGTCGTCGACGATGCCGTCTTCGAGGCCTTGCTCCAGGATGGTCTCGAGCGTGGCCCGGGCATCGTCGCGCGACGACGACAGCTCCATCAGTACGAACCAGGGATGAGCGCCCGCGAGCGGCGCGCGGTTGCCGGCGGCGTGGCGGATCGAGAAATCGAGCGCGATCGCGGCGATCAGCTCGAAGCTGGTGAGGCTGCCGGCGGCCTCGCGTTGGGCGATCGCCAGCAGCTTCAGCGCGTCCTCCGGCGATTTGAGCCCGACGAACGCGGTCTCGATCGCGCGCGGCTTCGGGAACAGCTTCAGGCTCGCCGCGGTGATGATGCCGAGCGTGCCTTCGGCGCCGATGAACAGATTGCGCAGGTCGTAGCCGGTGTTGTCTTTCTTGAGCTTGGACAGCGCATTCAGCACCCGCCCGTCGGCCAGCACGACCTCGACCCCGAGCGCCATCTCGCGCGCGACGCCATAGGCGAGCGCGGCGGTGCCGCCGGCGTTGGTCGAGAGATTGCCGCCGATGGTGCAGCTGCCCTCGGCGCCCAGCGACAGCGGAAACAGCCGGTCGACCTCGGCTGCCTTCTGCTGCGCCACCTGCAGCACGACGCCGGCCTCGGCGATCATCGTGTTGGAGGCGGTGTCGACGTCACGAATCTTGTCCATGCGCCTGAGCGACACCACCACCTCGCCATTGTGCGGCGTCTGGCCGCCGACGAGGCCGGTGTTGCCGCCCTGCGGCACCAGCGCGATGCGATGCTGGCTGGCGAGCTTGCAGATCGCGGCGACCTCGGCGGTCGAGCCGGGGCGCAGCACCAGCGGCGAGCGGCCGTGGAACAGGTTGCGCTCCTCGGTGACGTAAGGCGCGACGTCGGTCTCCGCCGTCAGCGCCTGGCGCTCGCCGACGATGGCGGCGAACTGCGCGATCAGGTCGGGTGGCAGCGGCGGCAGGGCAGGCTGGCTGATGTTCATCGTCGGTCGCTTCCCGTGTTATCTCGGCGCGGCGGCGCGGCGCAGCCGGTCGTTGATGGCCTCGCCCAATCCGTCATTCGGGATCGGCATCACGGCGATGCTGCGCGCGCCCTTCGCATCGAGGCTGCGAAGATAGCCGAAAAGATGCATCGCCGCCTCTGCCGGATCGCCAGAGAGAGAGAGGTTCAGGATCGCGGCGGCCTCGCTGGCGCCGGGCAGGGGCGTGGGTCCGAAGGCGAGCAGCGCCTCGCCGGGCGCGACCTCGCTGGCGTCGAGGCGGACGCGGGCGCGCGGGGCATAATGCGAGGCCAGCATGCCCGGTGCCAGAGGCTGCTCGGACGTGTCCGTCGCTGCGGCGGGCCGCGCCAGCGCATGGCCGAGCACGGCCTCGATCGCCTCGCTCGGAACACCGCCCGGGCGCAGCAGCGTCGGCGCATCGAAGCAGCCGACGATGGTCGATTCGACGCCGACCTCGACCGGCCCGCCGTCCAGGATGAGGTCGATTCGTCCCGCGAGATCGGCAGCGACATGCGCCGCCGTGGTCGGCGACACGTGGCCGGAGATGTTGGCGGAGGGCGCCACGACGGCGCCGCCGAACGCCGCGAGCAACGCCTGCGCGATCGGATGCGCCGGCACGCGGATCGCTACCGTGTCGAGGCCGGCGGTGGCGAGGTCGGCCACGGCGCAGCCGTCGCTCTGCGGCAGCACGAGGGTCAGCGGTCCCGGCCAGAACGCGGTGGCCAGACGCTCGGCGGTAGCATTGAAGCGGCCGATGCGCCGTGCCGCCGCGACGTCGGCGACATGGACGATCAACGGATTGAAGGCAGGCCGGCCCTTGGCCTGGTAGAGGCGGGCGATGGCCGCGGCGTTGGCCGCATCGGCGCCGAGGCCGTAGACGGTCTCGGTCGGGAACGCGACCAGTCCGCCGCGGGCGAGCGCCGCCGCGGCCTGCGCGATTCCAGCCGCGTCGGCGGGCAGGATCCTGGTCTCGATCGCTGGTGTGTGTGCGGTGGGCATCGATGGTACAAGACGGTGGTGGCTTACGCGCTCGGCTATAGCGGGCGGGGACGTTCGAATGAAGCGCACAATTCGCCTGTCGCATTGCGCCCGCGCCATGGCCGCCCGACAAAGCCTCACGGCCTCAAGCAGTTAACCCCTCCGCCGACGATCGACGATTTCGATGCGATTTCCTGCCTTGTGTCCTTGCGAAGACGGAAACCCGACGCTATAAGCCGGCTTCCCAAGTCGGAGCGTGGCTCAGCCCGGTAGAGCACTGCGTTCGGGACGCAGGGGTCGCAGGTTCGAATCCTGCCGCTCCGACCATTTTTTGAGGCGCTCAGCTTTTTATCTCCCGAGAAGCGCAACGAAACGTACAATGAAATCACGCGGCGCCGCCCTGCACCATTCGGCATATCGGCTGTTCGTGAGCATTTGCCGCCTTCCTCCAAACGCCTCAGCCGCCTCGCCCTGGAAATCCTGATGGTGGGGGCCGTAGGTTTGCTCTAACTGCTCGACGGTCGTGCCGAGCCAACCGGCCGCTTGCCAATGGTCGGTGCCTTGCTGCGTCAGCGACGTCGCGGCCGTGTGGCGCAGGGAGTGACGCACGACGTCATCGCCAAGCCCTGCGTCTTCCAGAATGCCCCATGCCGAGCGGATCTTGCCGGCGAGCGGCTGGCGATCGTGCATGCGGTTGATCGAAGCGGATCTCCTTGCCGGTATCGAAAAGGCCGCTGCGCGCGGCTCTGCAGATCGGCATCCGTCGATCTTACGCCAGCGCACCAGATGCGGCCGCAGCCGATTGGCGATCTTGGCCGGCGGTCCGCCCTTCTTTGTTCTGCGGCCATCGCATGGAGGTCCATCCATGGATGCGTCGTCGTCGGCACCCATTGCGTCCGGCGGATCGTCTCCTCGCGCCGGGGGCTTAGAGCCCAATCAGGATGAAGCGGGCCGCCGGCCGGCGTGCTCGCACCCATCAACGACCTGTTCTTTCGTGTGCGAGGACTTGACGTAGTTCCTTGGTAGACGACAGCGCCTATCCAGCGTCCAATTCCTTCAGCTTCCGGTAAAGCGTGCGCAGGCTGATGCCGAGGGATTTTGCAAGCGCTTCCCGATTGCCGCGATGCGTCAACAGGGCGGTCCGAAGCGCTCGCGCTTCCCGTTCCTTCAATGACAGCGAGCTCTCATCCTCGGCATGCAGCAGCCTTGCTGCCGTTCGCTGCGCATTGTCGCGACCCGTGATGCCCGGCGCTCGCAACGCCAGAGCACGCTCGATCGTTGCGGCTGAGATGACATCGTCATCGCAGAGCAGGGCCGCGCGCTCCAACACGTTGCGCAACTCGCGAACATTGCCCGGAAAAGCGTAGCCCTCGAGCCGTTCGAGTGCCGGGGGGGACAAGGTGAGCTTTCGCTCCGGTGCCACGCGGGCAAGCAGCGCTGCGGCGAGAAGCGGTAGATCGCCGGGGCGGTCGCGCAATGCCGGCAGAAGGATCGGAAAGGTCGACAATCGGTAGTAGAGATCGTTGCGAAAGCGCCCGTCTGCCACCATGCGCTCGAGGTCCCGATGCGTTGCCGAGACCAGTCGCACGTCGGCGCGACGCAGCTCCGTGCTGCCGACCCGGCGATAGGTGCCGCTTTCGAGCAGCCGGAGCAGCTTCACCTGCATCGCAAGGGGGATGTCGCCGACCTCGTCGAGAAACAGAGTGCCGCCGCTGGCGGCTTCGACCAGCCCGCTCTTTGCCGTATGCGCGCCGGTATAGGCGCCCTTTTCGTGACCGAACAATTCGCTCTCGAACAAGGTCTCCGGCATGCTGGCGCAATCGACGACGACCAGCGGGTGCGAGGCGCGCATGCTCGCTTCGTGAACGGCCGCAGCGACGAGCTCCTTGCCGACGCCGGACTCGCCAAGCAGCAGAACGCTCGCGTTCGATGGACCAACCCTCGCGACCAGTTCGAGCATCTGCCGAAACGGCGCAGAACGCCCGATCAACCCTCGCGCCGCCGGCTCTCCCTTGGCAATCCGAAGTGGCTCCATCTTCTCGACAAACCAGGCGTCGTGTCCCAACGTGTCGCGGACGGGCGTCAACTCGATGTTCACGTAGGCTTCGCCAATCGGCGTGTGATGCAGATGCAGCACGCGCTCGCGCTGACCGGTTTTCTGCAGGCGCGCACGCGGACAGCTTTCTCCGGCCTGATCGCAAGGCACGGTGAAATGGTGAGACACTTCATAACAGGTGCGGCCGACGACCGATTCGTTGGGGCTGAAGTGGGCGCGATAGGCCGCGTTTGAAGCGATGATCCGGTACTGCTCGTCGACGAGAATATGCGGCTCCGGAAGGGCTTCGAGATAGGATGCAAGTTCGGGCTTCCGGCGCGTGGCCTCTGGCAGCCGGCCCGGCACTCGCGCTTTCGACGTCATCCTGCTCCGCCGCTCCGTGTCGTTCCTTCGCTGCACTGTGCCATGGACTGCCAAATAATGCCAGAATTGGCATCATGGCACGGGGCGCGATGACGGCCGTTTCGGCAACAGATTGAAATAACACAATAATTCATCACGCCGCCCGCTGGCACGGGTCTTGTTAAGCAATGGCCATGAATGACAGGCGCCTCTTCCGACATCTGGGCGTCGCGATCGTCGCCAAACTCGTGCTGCTCCTGGCGCTGTGGTGGGCGTTTGTTCGCGACGCCCGCATCGACGTCGATGCGCCGACCACTGCTGCTCATCTTGCCGGCGTCAATTCCGCGCGGCAGCCGCTGGGCTTGCCAGGAGCTCTCCCATGATTCCCGACCAACTCGTCGATCTGTCGCGGCTGCAGTTTGCCGCGACCGCCATGTATCACTTCCTGTTCGTGCCGCTCACGCTCGGCATGGTGTGGCTGCTCGTGATCATGGAAGCCGTGTACGTGATGACCGGCGCCGTGGTCTGGAAAGACATGACCCGTTTCTGGGGCAAGCTGTTCGGGATCAACTTCGCGCTCGGCGTCACCACCGGCATCACGCTCGAATTCCAGTTCGGCACCAACTGGGCCTACTATTCGCACTATGTCGGCGATATCTTCGGAGCGCCGCTGGCGATCGAGGGCCTGATGGCCTTCTTCCTCGAAAGCACCTTCATCGGCCTGTTCTTCTTCGGCTGGGATCGCCTGCCAAAGACCCAGCATCTGATGGTGACCTCGCTGATGGCGATCGGCACCAATCTCAGCGCGCTGTGGATTCTCATTGCCAATGGCTGGATGCAGAATCCCGTGGGGGCCGCGTTCAGCTGGCAGACCATGCGCATGGAGATGGTCGATTTCTGGGCCGTCGTCTTCAATCCCGACGCGCAGGCCAAGTTCGTCCATACCGTCT
Organism: Bradyrhizobium sp. HKCCYLS3013; assembly: GCF_051167615.1. Taxonomy (NCBI): domain Bacteria; kingdom Pseudomonadati; phylum Pseudomonadota; class Alphaproteobacteria; order Hyphomicrobiales; family Nitrobacteraceae; genus Bradyrhizobium; species Bradyrhizobium sp. HKCCYLS3013. The sequence goes on along the minus strand of NZ_JBNPTK010000023.1, from coordinate 48,300 downwards.
CGGCGGGCTACGTCACCGGCGCGATGTTCGTGCTGTCGATCTCGAGCTGGTACCTCCTGAAGGGCCGCGACATCGAATTTGCCAAGCGCAGCTTCCGGGTCGCCGCCGCGTTCGGGCTGGCCAGCGTCGCGAGCGTCATCGTGCTGGGCGATGAGTCCGGCTACACGGTCGGTGAGGCGCAGCAGACCAAGATGGCCGCGCTGGAGGCGATGTGGGAGACCGAGCCGGCGCCGGCCGGGCTGAAGCTCCTGGCTGGCATCAACGAGAAGGCGGGCCGGAACGATTGGGAGATCGAGATTCCCTGGGTGATGGGCCTGATCGGCACACGCTCCGTCAGCAAGACGATCCCCGGCATCCGTGAGATCAAGGAACACAACCGGCGGCGGATCGTCGATGGCATCACGGCGGTCCAGGCGCTGGAAGCGCTGCGCAAGGACCGTCATGACCAGGCTGCACTGGCCACGCTCGAGCAGACCAAGGGCGATCTCGGCTTTGGCCTGTTGTTGAAGCGATACACCGCCGACGTGGCCCAGGCGACGCCAGCGATGATCGATCGTGCGGTCGACGATACCGTGCCGCCGGTGTCGCCGATGTTCTGGAGCTTCCGCGTGATGGTCGGGCTCGGCTTTGCGATGCTTGTCCTGTTTGCAATGGCCTTTCTCAGCACGCTGCGGCTGCAATGTGCGGCGCGGCCATGGATCATGCGTGCCGCCGTGATGCTGCTGCCTGCGCCCTGGATCGCGAGCGAGCTCGGCTGGTTCGTCGCGGAATATGGCCGCCAGCCTTGGACCATCTACGGCGTGCTGCCGACCCATCTGTCGGTGTCGACGCTGAGCGTCGCCAGTCTCTACGGCTCGCTCGCCGGCTTCGTTGGCTTCTACACGCTGCTGCTGGTGGTCGAGATGTATCTGATGGTGAAGTTCGCCCGGATCGGCCCGGGCAGCCTCGGCACCGGCCGCTATCAATTCGACCCCAAGCCCGTCTGAAGGACGCCGTCATGCTCGATTATCCCACATTGAAGGTCCTCTGGTGGCTGCTCGTCGGGGTGCTGCTGATCGGCTTCGCCATCATGGATGGTCATGACATGGGCGTCGGCACTTTGCTGCCATTCGTCGGCCGCACCGACACTGAGCGCCGCGTCGTCATCAATACGGTCGGCCCGCATTGGGACGGAAACCAGGTCTGGTTCATCACCGCCGGCGGCGCGATCTTCGCCGCGTGGCCCGTGGTGTATGCAACGGCGTTCAGCGGATTCTACTGGGCGATGCTGGCCGTGCTCTGGGCCTTGTTCTTTCGCCCCGTTGGATTCGACTACCGCAGCAAGATCCACAACGTCACCTGGCGGCGGACCTGGGACTGGGGCCTGTTCATCGGCGGGGCGGTACCACCTTTGATCTTCGGCGTCGCGTTCGGCAATCTGCTCCAGGGCGTTCCGTTTCACTTCGATCGCTACCTGGTCTCGACCTATAGCGGCAGTTTCTGGCAGCTCCTCAATCCGTTCGCGCTGCTTGCGGGCGTGGTCTCGAGCGCCATGATCACGCTGCACGGTGGCGTCTACCTGGCGCATCGCACCGAAGGCGCCATCCAGGCCCGCGCCGTCCGTGGTGCGCTCGGAGCCGCGTCGATCATGGTGATCGCCTTCATCGGTGCCGGGCTCTGGCTGCGCTTCGGCGGCTTCCAGGGCTACGCCATCACGTCGGTGCTCGATCCGGCCGCGCTTCCAGATCCGCTCGCCAAGACCGTGGTCCGCAGCGCCGACGCGTGGTGGGGCAACTATGGCCGATGGCCCGTGCTGTGGGCGCTGCCGCTGCTCGGTATCGCGGGCGCGCTGCTAGCGGGCGCACTCGCCGCCGCCGATCGCACCCTCGCAGCCTTCGTGTCGTCATCACTTGCCATTGCGGGCGTCATCGGCACGGCCGGGGCCAGCATGTTTCCCTTCGTCATGCCGTCCTCCTCGGTTCCGGATGCCAGCCTCACGGTGTGGGACAGCGTCTCCAGCCACCTCACATTGGGGCTGATGTTCTGGGCCACGATGGTCTTGATGCCCTTGATCATCGTCTACACCGGCTGGGCCTATCGCGTCATGCACGGCAAGGTCACGGAAGCCCAGATCCACGCCAACGAACATTCCGCATACTGACGGCGGTCCGATCCCCACGCCGCCGGAGCGGCCAACTCGAAGAGCTTAGTCATGTGGTATTTCGCCTGGACTCTCGGCGTCGGCTTCGCTGTCTTGCTTGCTATCATGAACGCGATGTGGGGCGAGACCGAGGAGGCGCGCAAGGCCAGCAACCGGACGGGGGAATGAACATGGCGCCGGTAGCCACGTCTCAGGCGCGCATCCATCTGCCGTGCCTCGTGGCCGCGCTGGTGATCATGCTGGCGAGCACGCTCTATCCGCCGTTCCTGGCGAACGCCGCAGGGCGCGCCGACCACCTGTCGGCCGGTCTGGCATTCTGGGCCATGAGCGCAGGCTTCGTCCGCGGCGTCGGCTTCGTGCCGCACGCGATCTTGCCGCGATGGCTGTTCTCCGGATCCGTATGTCTGCTGACTCTGCTGGCCTTGACGGGACTGAAAGTCCTCACGTGATCACGCAAAGGCTGAGTGCACGCTTTCGCAAAAACCATCAGCTCCAGCGTCGCAGCGAAGCCGATAGCCGGGCAAATCTCAGTCTGTCACGAGACTGACTTCGACTATGGAATAGGCCATTTTGCTCTCCGAGGATCAGCTCAGCGTCTTGGCATTCTCGTCCTCTACGGCCAGGCATGATGGATTTCGTCATTTGGATGTCCATTGCGACTAGCCTTGCCTAGAAAAGGAAATGCGTCTCATCCTTGACTGGAGTCAAAGATGAGACGCATGCGTGCGATCGATTCCGTGGACCAGGAGAGCGCGATCAGGAAGGCCGGTGCGCGACCATTCCGATCAGCGCAGAGCGGCCATGATGGCCGCTGCCTTCGCTGAGCTCGGTCTCGTATTCGCGCAGTTCGATGATCTCCAGCTCATGGAACGCCTCTCGGAGCATGGCTTCCGTATAGAGGTGCGAGACGGCGGAAGGGCCGCCCGTCTTGTATTCCAACTGCTTGGGCGTATAGCCCTGCAGGATCAGGATCCCGCCCGGCTTCAGGCTTGCGATCATGCGCGCGAACAGCCGCTTCCTCAAATCCGGGGCGGCGAACTGCACGAAAATCGCCGCGATGCCGTCATACGCCGCACTTGGCCACGCGAAGCCGTCGCAATCGGCAAGCTGGTAATTCACGCTCACTCCGGCTGATGCGGCAAGCTTGCTCGCTTTCGCCAGACCCACTTCCGAGATGTCGAAGGCGTCGACCTGGAATCCCTGCCGGGCGAGCCAGACGCTGTTACGGCCTTCTCCGTCGGCGACGCAGAGAATACGACCGCGGTGCGGGAACGCGCCGGCATGGCGGCGCAGCCATTGATTGGGGTCGGTTCCGAAAACGAAATCATCGCTTTCGAACCGTCGGTTCCAGCGGCCGGCGTCGGCGTCTGGCGGTACGTTCGTGACCATCGGCAATCCCACTTTGAAGATGACAAGCGTGTTTGTTGGCAGACGCAGGGAGCTTGCGAACTCCCTCGGTATCAGCTTGCGAACCCTTGATCGCAAGCTAGGCGAACTGAAAGCCGGATTGTAGTTCTCCATCAGCTCGTCAGACATGGCGGGCGCGTGAGCAGGACACGCTCGCTCCGGCGTCTCGATACCGTCTCGCACGAACCGCGCCGGGACAGGCGCGACCGCCTGTTTGTTATCGCCTCGCCAAAGTGATAGCAACACGGGGCGGCCATCGACACGACGCAGTGGCCGCCTGGATGTAACCGACCGAATCGGGCGATTGAGGAATATGCGGACGAACATGGCAACCAAGCGTGCACGCAGCAGGTCTTCGCTCGAGCCTGACGCGTTGCTCGAGAAGGCTCACAAGGCAAGCGAATTCCTCAAGGCGTTGTCGCACGAAGCGCGGCTTGCCATTCTCTGCCTGCTGCTGGACGGAGAGAAATCCGTCAGCAGCATCGAGGACTCGCTGCAGCTCCGCCAGCCGACGGTATCGCAGCAACTTGCCCGGCTGCGCGCGGACGATCTCGTCAAGGTACGCCGGGACGGCAGAAACGTGTATTATTCGGTTGCGCGGCCGGAAGTAATCGAGGTCATGTCCGCCCTTTATCGCGCCTTCTGCTAGGTGGTGCTGATGGAGTCTCGCTGCCCGCGGAGCTCGTCCGTCAGGCGGAGCCGGGGACTGCGGCGACTGTGTTTCCCGCGGTCACTCGATCGATGAACCCGGCTGCCGCGGCTATCACCGCCGAGGTCGCCTGCTGGTGGGGCGCGTGCCCACAGCCTTCCAGCACGCAGGTCTCGATCCGGGCCGGCACGAGGGCGCGGAGTGTCTCAAGCTGCGCATGCGTGAAGAACTCGTCTTCGCTGCCCTGAACAGCGAGCACCGGGGCGCGAACCCGTCCAACGTAGGGCTTGATACCCCAGTCGCGCGCTTCTTCTCCGGTCCAGGCATCGACCAGCCGGCCAAAAAGATGGTCGGTTCTGCTGCCATGATACCGTGCGAGCCGCGCCCTCAGGTCACCGTGCTCGAAGTCCCTGATCTGGGCGGCGATGCCGTCAACGGTCCGCTGTTCGCGGAAGAGGTGAGGGGCGATCGCGACGACCCCGCTGACCTCATCGGGAAACGCGCCGGCAAACGTCAACGCGATCGCAGCACCGTCGGAGTGTCCGACCAGGATCGGACGCCGCGCTCCGGTCGTCCGTAGTACTTCGGGCAGGGCATCCAGAGCCTCGGCGAGCAGATATTGCCGCGAATGGGGCAGCTCGAGCGGCTCCGAGTCACCGGAGCCCCAGCGGTCGAACACCAGGACGGAGGAGCCGGTCGCAGCCGCAAGCCGCTCGGGGAAATCGCGCCACAGCCGGGCGCAGCCCAAGGCGTCATGCAGCAGGACGAGCGGCGGACGTTCCGGTCGCGTCGCCGCGAGCCAATGGCCGCGAAGCCTCCGGCCGGCCGCAACGAAGCTGAGCTGCCGCGCTGCCGCGACGACAACATCGCGAATGTCCGGCGGGCCGAGATTGACGAAGTCGGCCGACGTGCGCGAGAAGAAGTTCTCGACGATCGATCCGGCATTGGCCAGTTCGGCGCCGCGCAGCGCCGCCTCGAGATCCAGGATGACGCGTGGCGGCGTGACGAAGAAATCGCCGGTGATCAGAGCTTCGCGAATCCGTCCGCGGTCCGGCCCCTCGAGGCGGATATCGGCGCGCAGGCTGCCGCCACGCCGCGTCAGAGTGGCACTGACCAGCGAGCCGTCCACCTCGGGAGCGTCGACCATCTCGACGAAGTCGTCACGGCCGATCTCGTCGCGATACAATTGGTCGGCGAGTTCTTCTTCGTGCATTGACACCTCGCCCCATTGCGGAACAATGCCGAGGCCTTCGGCCAAGCCGTCGAGCAGGGCTTGCTGGATGGTGGCCAGATCAGGAAGGTGGTCGCCGAGGATCTCGCGCATGCTGACGACGCGCTGGCGGGCCGAAGCGAGGTCGCGCTTGGCGAGCTTTTCCACCGGCACTTTGAGCGCAGCGATCATCTGCTCGGGATCGAAGTCGATCAGCAGAGTTCCCTGATAGAACAGCGTATCGCCGTCGAAGAAGCCACCGGTGCCGCTGATCTTGCGGCCGTCGACATCGATGTCGTTGCGCGGGCGGTAGCGCGCGGGAACGCCGAGCTTGTTGAGCCCGAGTGCGACGCTTTCGCAGATCCGGCGTGTCGTTTCGGTGAGATCCATGGCGCCGAGGCTGGAGCGGCCGAACACGAGCTCCCATCCGATCTGACCCTCGTCGAGATAGAGGCCGCCGCCTCCCGTGATCCGCCGGCCGATCTCGATTCCCTTGCTCCGGCAATAGTCGAGCCGGACCTCATGGCTCAGGATCTGATGCATACCGACGAGCGCCGACGGACGAAACCGCAGGAAGCGGATGGTATCGGGAATCCGCCGTGCCTTGTGAGCGTCGATGAGCGCCTGGTCGAAGGCGATATTGGCGCGTCCGCCCCGAATCCCGGTGTCGATGACCCGAAATGACCTGGCGCTGCTGGCCATCGCATCTTCCTCCCGGTTATTTGGGTAGTCCGCGCCGGAGTTGGCTGCGCACGTGGCGAATGTCGCGACGATCGGGCTTGAACGGGTAGGAGGCAATGTCGCGCGGCGGCGAGTCGCCATAGGGACGGTCGCAGGCGGACACGTCAGCGGCCTCCTTGCCCGGGCAGCCGGACGTGCGGAAGGCCACGCCCGCGTCGATGATCGCGTCGACTTCGTCCTGCGGCAGACCAAAATCGACGAGTTGACCGCGCTCGTCGAAACGCATGCGCTGCAGGGAATGGCTTCGATAGTCGATGAGATAGCGGGCGAGCTGTATGCGTCGCCATTGCGGGCGCGGCGCCGGCGGGAGGTGATCCATCAACGAGCCTTGTTCGGGAAAGAACGCGAACAGGTGGCTGTGGCCGCCGAGATCGCGAATTCTCTGCACCTGCGAGAGAACGTCGTGGTCGCTCTCGCCCATCCCAACGATGAGATGGGCGCCGAAGCGTTCCGGGCCAAATATCTCGGCGGCGGCCAGCAGGATCTCCCAATATTTGTCCCAGCTGTGCGGCGATTGAACGCCGTGGCCGCGGGTGCGGTCAAAGATGGCCGGGTTGGCGGCATCGAGCGCGACCGTAAATATCTCGGCGCCGAGATCCTTGAGCTCCTGCACATCCAGTCGGGTCATCGTCGTCGGGTTGGACAGGATGGACACGGGCACGTGCCTGATGCGTTCAACCCATTTCCGCAGGACGATGCGGGTGTCCTGGTCCGACCGCGGATGCGTGATCATGCTGATGCACATGCGATGGAAGCGCCCGCCGTCGCCGCCCGATGCGACGATGTCGATCACCTGGTCGTAAGGCACCGCAGGCCAGTCGACACGAATAAAGTTGCGGTCGGCATAGTTGCGCTCCGCTTCGCGATGGCGCGCAAGCCCGCAATAAGCGCAGTTGGCGCGGCAGCCCTCCGGATAGGTCAGCAGCAGGTTCAGGCAACGGGTGCAACTGGTGCGATGCATGTAGCCGTTCATGATGCCGAGGGTGATCGCTGCTGCCGTCGACATTTGCACGTAGTCGGGTGATCGCATGTTCGGCGTCAGAACGTTGTCGTTCGGCAGGTAGACGCCTTCCGGCCGCGCGTCCTGCGCTTTCACGCGCCCGCCGTTGCGTGCTTCCGCCGGCACGTCGCCGGGCGCGCGCGGCCGCATGGCTTCGGCCGCGTTGAAGGCGCGCGTCTCCCCGGTGAGGAAATCCGGCACCGGATGCGTCGGTCCTTCGAGACAGCTCATGACTTCCTCTCCTGATCCTGCATTTTCACGCCCAATAGTTCGGCGAACTGATCCACCCCTCGGCGAGCGCAGCCGCGTCGGGGCGACGGCCGTCGCCGTATTGCGCCAGAACTTGCCGTCGTCGCCGTGATGCCCGGCTCAAGGCCGCATCGAAAATGTCGCTGAGCTCTTCGTCATAATCATTGAGGGCGCCGCTGCGGCCGGACAGCATGTCTGCCGCGGCTTGCCCGGCGAGTGCGCCCGATTGCACGGCGGAGGCGATGCCGGCGCCGGTCACGGGGTTGGTCAGGCCCGCCGCATCGCCGGCCAGCAACACCTGGGTTGCGCCAAGCCGGCCTGTCGAACCCACCCTGCCGCCCACGGGTATCGCCCCGCCCGTCAACGCGAACGGGCGCGTTCCGATGCGGCGCGATGCCGACAGCGCGCCAAAGAGCGCGGCGAGCATCGGTTTCAGCCGCCGCCGGTCCTCCATCATGACGCCAACGCCGATATTGGCCACGGCGCCCTTGGGAAACAGCCAGCCATAGCCGCCGCGATAGTCGGCGCTCAGGAAGATATCCGTGGCATCGTGCGGCACGATCAGCGGCGCGGTCAGTTGCCTTGTATCGACGAGCGCGCGATTGGTCTGGCCGATGGCCGCGCCGACCCGCGAGCGAGGGCCGTCGCAGCCGATCAGGACGCGCGGCTTCATGGCAAGACCATCGGACGTATGAATTGTGCCGTCGATGTCGATGGCAACCACGGAGGTGCCGTATCGGCACGCGGCTCCCGCATTCGCCGCCTCATCAGCGAGCATTCGATCGAAGGCGGCGCGATCGATCATCCAGCCGCGGAAATCCGGCGTTTCCTCGCAATCTGTCGCCTCGGTGAAGGTCAGCATGCGCGTGATCTTCTGTTGGGCGACGGCCGTGATGTTCGGAACGTCCCGCTCGATCATGGCGGGCACGAACTCGGCACACTGGACCGGGCGACCCGCCTCGAGCCGGCGATCCACGGCGACGACGCGGTAGCCGGCCTTCGCGGCAACTGCGGCCGCACGACTCCCAGCCGGTCCAAGCCCGACGACGACGATATCCGCTGCCTCGGCGCTCATCGTGCACCTCAGGCTGCGCAAGCCCGCCGTCCGGCGAGGCCGTCAAGCGCGATCGAGCAGCAGGCATGCTCCTGCTCGACCGGGCGACCGATGGCGCGGGCAAGAGCTACGATGCCGTCCGCGGGATAGGCGATGCCATCAAATCCCGCCATGACGGCATATGCGTCGGTCATCAGCTTGTGGCGGCCCGCGGGGCGGATACAGCCAAGTTGAACCGGCGCGTGACTGATGCGTTGCCGCGCGGCGACCAGCACCTTTGCCACGTCGTCGGTGGATATCGTGGCGAAGGGCCGATCCGGCGGCGCATAGATCGGAGTCACCACCACCAGGATCAACGCGGCGACCGGATAGCGCGAAACGATGTCCAGCGCGGTCTCCTCGCCGAGCAGCCGGCCATAGTGCAGACCGATGACGATGTGTGGCACGACCTGCATCTTGGTGTCCGAGAGCGCGGCGAGCGTCGCCTCGAAATCCGCGACGGGACGGTCGAGGTGATAGACGTCGCGGATCGTCTGCTGCGAGCCGATCACGTCGAGCATCGCGACGTCGACCCCGGCCGCTTCCATGGATCGGGCGCGCCGTTCGTCGAGCAACGCGGAGTGGACGGCGATGCGCAGATGGGGAAAGTCGCGCTTGAGCCTCTCGATGGTCGGATAGAAGCGATCGTACGGAACCTCGTTGCGCCGGTTGGATCCGCCAGAGAGCAGGAACCCGCCCAGATCCTTGAGCAGGATGAGATCGCGCACCTTGCGGTCGAGTTCGTCCGGTGTCGTTGCCGCGATCATCGGGTCGAGGATCTTCGCCTGACAGTGATCGCAATTCAGCGCGCAAGCGCCGCCGGTGATGGAAAAGGCGGGAAAGCTCGCTTTGCCGCAGCCCTTGAGTTCTTCGCTGGCATAGGCGCGGAACGTCGGCGTGTAGAACCGCATCGGTCCGAGCGCGCGCTCGCGGGCTGCCGCCTCGAGTGCATCGACGAGCCCACGGTCAAAACGCAGGTCGTCGAGCGGTTCGATCTCCTGCAGCTTCTCATACCATGCCATTGCGTTCCTCGCTTTTCATATGCGAAAAAACATATATATTTCAGGTCTGCCGTCGGCTTCGGCCGTCATTGATGCTTCACTCAGTTGTCGCGGTTCGCCATGAAGACACTCTGCGTCCTGCAGCATTTCGAGGCGGACTATCTCGGCTCGATGGAAGATCAATTCGAAGGACGCAACGTCGGCTTTCGCTATTGCCGGCCGTTTACGGCCGGAGGATCGATACCTGCGACGGCAGGGGACTTTGACGGCCTCATTGTTCTTGGCGCCGGACCGCTCGGAGTCGTCAGCGGCAACCTGCTTCCGAGCCTCGGGCCGGAGTTGCGGTTGGTACGGGATTTCCTGGCGCGCGGCCTGCCCGTCATCGGCATCGGAGCCGGCAGCTGCATCCTTGCAACCGCGTGCGGCGGCGGCACTCAGGAAGCTCCGCTCCGCTTCGTCGTGGAGACGGCCCGACGGGTCGATCCCACTGCGCTCGGCGGTCATCTGCCGCGATCCTTTCCCGTGGCGATCTACATGCGCGATCGCCCGGTGCTGCCGGCCGATGCAAGTGTTCTCGCGATCGACTCTGCGGGGGAGCCGGCGGTGTTTCAGCTTCGTGATAACTGCTTCGGGTTCCTCGGCCATCCCGGAATCAAATCGGCCATGATCGAGGATCTGGTCATGGCATTCGAAGAATGTCCTGATCGCACGGCGGAAACGCTCGCCGAGTTGCGCGTGGTGCAGCGCGAGATCGCTGCGGCGCTCGGGCCGCTGATGATTGGTTTGATCGAGTCGACGCATCTGATGCGGCCGCTCCCGTAGGACCGTTCTCCCGAGCAACGAATTATTTTCTTCACCCTATAGATGTCATTCAAAAAATGGAATATGTTTTGTGCGTTCGTCCGATGGATTGGATGAAATCGATGTCAGCTTGTTGTCCACCTGGGACTTCGGTTCCTGGGCTTGTTGATCTTCATCAACCCCAAGGCGATGCGCCTCGAGATAACTTGTCGTGCACGCTCCTGTGTCGATGTGCGTTGCGCACGCTCAATAGCAGATGATCGGGAGGACATCGTAAGAATGGCCAAAAAGCTCATCATCATCATGGTCAATACCGATCCTCGCAACGGCGAGGAACTGGGCGCGCCGTTCTTCCAGGCCACTGTTGCCGCGGCGATGGACTACGAGGTGGAGGTCGTCTGTACCGCGACGTCGGGGCAGCTCATGAAAAAGGGCGTGGCAGAGAAGCTCGTGGTCAAGCCCGGGTCTCCGAAAACCGTCTATGACTTCATCAAGGACGCGCACGGAGCGGGAGTGAAGTTCTATTGCTGCTCTCCGAACCTCGATCTGTTCGATATGACCGAGCAGGATCTGATCCCTGAATGCGAGGGCATCGTCGGGGGTGCAAAGGTCATCGAAGAGGTGATGGAAAACGATAACGCCAAGGTGCTGACCTACTGAGGAGAGCCGCCAGATGACGAGCGGAGCTTCAATGGAGCTGACCTCTATCGGCGACCCGGTCTCCGAGGCGCCGGTCGTTCCCTATGAGAAGCTGGAAGAGGTGTTCGACGACATTCGCTCGCACGTCCTCTACGATCATGAACTGCACGGCTGTCTCAATTGCGGCATCTGCACCGCGACCTGTCCCTCGGCGCACTACTACGATTATTCACCCCGCGAGATCGTCCAGCTGCTGTGGACCGAAAATCTCGAGGGCATCTACGACGCGATGCAGGAGAAGATCTGGTCCTGCGCGCAGTGCTACACCTGTGCCGCCCGCTGTCCGTTCGAGAATTCACCGGGCGGGCTCGTCATGATCATGCGCGAGGTCGCGATCAAGCATGGCATGCAGTCGGCGAAAGATGTGCTGCGACCGTTCTCGCGGGTGCTTCTGAAGGTCATTTCCACGGGAAATCAGCTCGCGCCCAACATGATCACGCGCGATGCGTTTCCCGACTGGGGCCCGAACGTCGCCAAGGTCGATGCTCCGCTCAATATCCTGCGCAAGGCCATTCCAGTCCCAACCATGCACACCATGGACACGGCCTGGGAGGTCAACCTGAAGACGTCCGTCGAGCTCTACACCATTTGGGAGGCGACCGGCGTGCTCGATCAGCTCGAGACGATCGACGAGAATCTGTTCGACGTCGTCAGCGACGTGATGGATGAGAAGCGCGAGGAATACAACGAGTGGCTTGAAGAGCAGCAGGAAGAATAGGGCCGCTGAGACGACCACAATAGACGGCGAGATCAATCGCCGCGGTGGACGACGGAGGAAGCGATGGACGAAAAGCGCAGTGACAGTCAGTCGGCCTACGCCGGCTTTGGCGCGGAGTGGCGCCCTTCCAACCTGACGCCGAGCGAGGCGCAGACGGCGACGGCCTGGGTGGAAACCCGGATCGACCGTCGCTCCATGCTGACCAACAAGGAGCGTGTCCACGACATCCGCGACGCGATGTGGGAGTTGGAGAAGGACGGCGAAATCGTCGTACATCGGATCGACGAGCGCCACGAGCCGGTGGTGGCGCGCACACTGTACGGCTGGGACAAGCGCATTCCCACCACCAACCTCTGGCAGCACAAATCCTGCGGACAGTGCGGCAATATCCCCGGCTATCCGTCGAGCGTGATGTGGCTGATGAACCAGCTCGGCGTGCGCTATCTCGACGAGACCGATCAGACCTCTTGCACCGCCTGGAATTATCACGGCTCCGGGGTCGGCAATGTCGTCAGTCTGGCCGCCGTCTTCCTGCGCAACTTCCACCAGGCATACATGTCGGCCAAGGCGCAGGGCCTGCCGGTCGGAACCTACTTCCCGCTGATCCACTGCGGCACGTCGTTCGGCAATTACAAGGAGATGCGCATCTTCTTGATGCATTCGGCTGAACTGCGCGAGCAGGTGAAGAAGATTCTCGGCAAGCTGGGTCGTCTGGTCGACGGCAAGCTGCTGATCCCCGAAGAGATCGTGCACTATTCCGAGTGGCTGCACGTCATGCGCCACCGCATCCGGGAGCGGCAGGTCATCGACGTGAGCAGCCTTCGTGCCACCGTTCATCCGGCGTGTCACGTCTACAAGATGGTTCCGGAAGACGTGATCTATGACGACACCGTCATGGACGGCAACCGCGTGGCGGTATCGACCGGCCTGATGCAGGCGCTGGGTGCACAGGTCGTCGACTACTCGACCTGGTACGACTGCTGCGGCTTCGGATTTCGTCATATCATCGGCGAACGTGAGTTCACGCGCTCCTTCGCCATCGATCGCAAGATCAGGGTCGCGGTCGAGGAGGCGCGGGCGGACGTCATGATCGGCCACGACACGGGTTGCATCACCACACTCGACAAGAACCAGTGGATCGGCAAGGCCGTCGACAAGGTCTATGCGCTGCCGATCATGGCCGATTGCCAGTTCGCGGCGCTCGCCCTCGGCGCGCATCCCTACAAGCTCGCACAGCTTCACTGGCACGCCTCGCCGTTCGAGGGGCTGCTCGAGAAGCTCGGCATCGACTGGCAGAAAGCCAAAGCCGAGTTCGAGGCCTATCTCGGTGAGGTCAAGGCCGGCCGCATCGAGACGCTTTACGACCCCAAACGCGCGATTACGTCGGGCCCAGGCTATGTCAAGCCGACGGCGACCCTGCCAGGAGCCGCATCATGACCCGTCCCGTTCTCATCGTTGGCGGCGGGCCGTCGGGGCTTTCCGCCGCACATGCGCTGGCCGCGGCCGGCCAGCGCGTCGTTCTCGTCGAAAAGGCGGAGCAGCTCGGCGGTGCGCCGATCCAGTCAGGCTACGCCAGGCTGGTGCCGTCCGGCGAATGGGCCAAGGACGCCATCGGTGGCATGGTGCGCCGGGTCGAAACCGACAGCCGTGTCGAGATCCGAAGGCGCGTCACGGTGAAAGCCTTTTCGGGCAGCCCAGGCGACTTCCGCGTGACGCTGTCGGATGGCGCGGTGCTGGAGGCGGGGGCGGCGATCCTGTGCACCGGCTTCACGCATTTCGATTCCGTCAATAAGCCGGAATGGGGTTTCGGCACCTACCCTGATGTGGTTACGACGACCCAGGTCGAGCAGATGCTCTCCTCCGGCAGGGGCGTGCGCTGTCCGTCCGACGGGCGCGAGCCGGAACGGGTTGCGATCCTGCTATGCGTCGGCTCGCGCGACCGCCAGATCGGTCGCGAGTGGTGTTCGAAGATCTGCTGCACGGTCTCCGCCAACATCGCCATGGAGATCCGCGAGGCGATGCCACGGTGCAACGTGTATGTCTACTACATGGATATCCGCACCTTCGGCCTCTACGAGGATCTCTACTACTGGGAAAGCCAGGAGAAGCACCGCGTCAAATACATCAAGGCGCGGATCGCCGAAGTGACGTCAGACGGCAGGCGGTTGATCGTGAAGGGCGAGGACACGCTGGTGAAACGGCCGATCTCGATCCCGTTCGACATGGTGGTGCACGCCATCGGCATGGATCCCAATGTCGACAACATGACGTTGTCGGCGGTGTTCGACGTCAAACTGCAGAAGCACGGCCATATCGAGAAGGCGTCGGTCTATTCCAACACATCGGCGACCTCGCGGCCCGGCGTCTTCGTCGCCGGCGCGGCCACCGGGCCCGAGACCATCGACGATTCCATCGCACAGGGCCAATCGGCAGCGATGGCCGCGCTGGCCCTGGTCCGCGGCGCCATGATGGAAGCGGCCGAGTGATGTGGCCGATCACCAACCATAGAGGCAAGGCGGTGGTCGAGCCGATGCGGCCGGTGCTCGATCTGTCCGGCCCCAGGCTGCGGCGGGCGTTCGAGAGCCTCGTGGAATCCGCCGACGACAGCGGTGGCGTCGAGCGCTATGTCGGAGCGCTCGCGCTCAAGGCCTCGCTGTTCGAGGAGGTGTTGGGCAAGGGGCGGGTCAGCGAGCTGACGGAGGCCGAATTCTGCGACCTTGCCACGTTCATCACGCCGGTGCGCCGGCGTGTGGGGGCGTGGCTCGGCCGCAACGGGTTTGCGGCGTTGCGCAGCAGGCTCGAGGCGCTGCTGCACGGATGGTCCGACCTCGGCACAACCGACCAGCGCGTCGCCGCGTTCGTCACGAGCTTTCCGGCCGATCGCGAGCACCGCTGGTCGCGCGATCTTGCCGCCGAGGTCCTTCATTTCACCGCGCCGGACCACTATCCGCTGATGACGCGCTGGATGTGGGACGCCAGGGTCAATACCGGCGTATTGCGCGAGATATGGTACGACGAGGCTGCCGAGACCGGCACGATCGCCGTCGGCGACGGCTTCGCCACTTTCACGATGCTACGCGAGGAGCTCGAAGGTTTCCTGCAGGCGAACGGTGTCTTCCGCGATCTGGCCTTCTACGTCGATCTGCTCTGCGCCCACACCTATGCAAGCTATATCAACGACAAGGGCGGCCAGTTCCTGCACGCGGACTTCTGCGGCGGCTTCAAGGCGGACGCGATGGCGCATACTCGCCGTCTCCTGGGACTCGATGCGGTCGATACCGAGTCGGGGCGCACCCGCCTGAAGCTGATCGATGGCAGGGCCCATGTGCTCGGGCAGCCTCGCCTGCTGAGCGAATGAGGGAACATCCATGCCGATTCACGAAAAATCGCTGATCCGGCCAGAGAATCTCGTCACGCATGAGCACCTGGAAATTGATGGCGTCGATGTCTCCGGGCACTGGAGCACGTTCATCACCTCACGCGCCATTACCGACTACAACGAGCAGATGCAGGAGGAGATCGCGGCGCTCCCGGGAGGCGAGTTCATCCACCGCTGCTGGCAATGCGGCTCATGCACCAATGCCTGCACGATCAACGCCGTGAATCCCGACTTCAACCCGCGCTATTGGATCTACCTGATCCGAATGGGCTTCGAAAGCGAGTTGCTGCGCGACAAGGACATCATCTGGCAGTGCGTCTCCTGCAACAAATGCACCTATGCCTGTCCTCGCGACGTCAGTCCCGAAGGCGTGATGAAGGCCACGGCACATTGGCTGGAGCTGAAGGGCCATACCGAGAAGAAGCCGTCCACCGCGTTCGATGAGGTCTTCTCCGAGCAGGTCTTCGCCACCGGCAAGATCGAGGAGGGCCGCGTGCTGCGCCGGTTCTTCGCGCGGACCGGGCAGTCCCTGTCGCAGGGTTGGCTCGTCGAACTGATACGCAGTCTCGCCAGCCGATTGCCGGTGGGCCTCCTGGTGAAGTTGGGACTTGCCAGCGTGGTCCGTCCCCGCACGCGCGGATGGGGGGGCGCCAGCCTCGCGATCGACGAGTATGTCCGTGAGTGTGAAGCAGCGGCCCGCAAGGCGCTTCGGTTGGACGTTCAGGGAGCTGAGTGATGAGCGACAAACACAAGCGGGTCGCCTACTATCCGGGGTGCGCGCTCGAAGGAACCGGGCACGCCTACAACCGCTCCACCCGGGAGGTCGGCAAGGCACTCGGCCTCGATCTGGTCGAGCTCAGGAACTGGAACTGCTGCGGCGCCATGGAGGTCAAGAACATCGATCCCAAGCTGCAGACCTATCTGTCGGCCCGCAACCTCTCGATCGCGGATGCGATGGGGTTCGATACGGTGATGGCGCCTTGCAACGGCTGCTATCACAATCTCAAGAAGGCCGAATACGACCTCGCCAAGGATCCCGCGTCGCGTGAAGTGACGGACCGATTGTCGCGCAAGGCCGGCCACGCGACCTACGAAGCGGGCAAGGTCACGACCATTCACGCGCTCGACTGGATCAGGGAATCCGTCGGCGAACAGGGCCTCAAGACACGCGTGAAGAACTCGCTCAAGGGCCTGAAGGTCGCCAACTACTACGGTTGCATGTACACGCGGCCGCGTCACATCTTTCCGGAAAAGGATAAGGGGCCCGGCTCGGAATCGACCTCGAAGCCCCATTTCATGGACGACCTGCTGGCTGCGGCGGGGGCCGAGAACGTCGAGTACCCGCTCAAGACGGCATGCTGTGGCGGCGCTCACACGCTGTCCGACAGCGACACCTCGACCAAGCTCGTTCTCAACCTGCTCACGACGGCCGAGGCCTGCGGCGCGGACGTGATCGCCACCGAATGCCCGACCTGCCACACCGGGCTCGAAATGCATCAGGTGCGCGCGGAAAAGGTCTTCGGCCGCAAGACCAGCGTCAAGATCCTGTACTTCACCCAGCTCCTCGGCATGGCGCTCGGGCTGTCGGCGCGCAAGGTCGGCGTGCAGGAGAATTTCTCGGATTCGACCGGTCTGTTGCGTGCGCGAGGGCTCGGGTGATGGCGGATATCGGTATCACGAGCCTCGACGACGTCGCGGAGCGGCTGGACGGCATGTTGGCCGCGTCCGATGCTGCACTCGGGGCGGCCGCCGCGCCGCTCGCCGAGGAGTTGCTGCAGCTCGGCGAAACGATTCTCGAAACATGGCTCGCTGCGCACGGCGAGATCCCGACCGATCGCCAGGTCGAGACGTTTCGCCTGCTGGCGCTGCATCGGCAGGGCGCGCGCGGCGATGCAAGCTTCAACGCCTGCCGCGAAACCTGCCGCGAGCTCGTCTATCACTACAATCTGGTGCGCCTCGAGCCAGGCCACGCGCAGGTCGCCCGGCGGCTGCGACTGGGCGCCATGGTCGCGCGGCATCTCATGCTGTTCATCGGAGGCAAGCTGGAGGTGGCCGGGCTCGGCGAGTTCTGCTGCGCGTCCCGGCCGCTACGTCAACCCGATGCATCGACGCAAGCCAACGAAACCATTTGAGACAAGGAGAAGACGATGCCCATCGTCCGCGGCTGCAACCTTCCCGACGACCTTCTCTACGACGTCGAAAACAACATCTGGTATCGCGAGAACGCCGACGGCACCGTGACGCTCGGGATGACCGCTGTGGCAGCGGCCATGGCCGGTCAGCTTGTCGCCTTCACACCAAAGAAGGCCGGCCGGTCGGTCGATGCGGGCAAGTCCTGCGCCACGATCGAATCCGGCAAGTGGGTCGGCCCGGCAAAGGTCGCCTTCAATGCGGAAATCGTCGAGGTCAACGATGCAATGAGCGCAGCGCCCAAGCTGGCCAACACCGACCCATATGGCGACGGATGGATGGTCAAGGTGCGCCCGAAGGACTGGGCTGCTGCCAAGGCCGGCCTCGTGCCGGGCACGGCGGCCGCCGCCCCTTACGAAGCGAAGATGGCTGCCGAGAATTTCGCTGGCTGCGCGTAAGGAAGTGGACAGGCTGTGACTGAGACCGCCGCAATCAGGACATCGATGATAAGTCGCGGCCTCGCGGCCGTCATGTCGCTGCCGACCTACTTCCCGGGCGTCCTGGCCAGTTTGATCATCGCGATCGCGGCAACCTTCCTGTCCGAGCACTATGGCGGGCCGGTCATGCTGTTCGCCTTGCTGCTTGGGATGGCCTTCTATTTCCTGTCGCAGGAGGGGCGCTGCGTTGCCGGCATCGAACTCGCCTCAAAGCGCATCCTGCGCGTCGCCGTCGGCCTGCTCGGGGCGCAGATCACGATTGCCGAGATCATGAAGCTCGGCCCGACGCCCGTGATCACGGTCGTCGGCGCGGTGATCCTGACCATCCTGTTCGGCGCGCTGGCCTCCCGCGCCATGGGGTTGAGCCGGCCGTTCGGAATCCTCACCTCCGGGGCCGTGGCGATTTGCGGAGCGTCGGCGGCGCTGGCGATCTCGTCGGTGTTGCCCAAGGGGGAGCACCACGAACGCGACACGGTCTTTACCGTGATCGGCGTGACGGCGCTCAGCACGATCGCGATGATCGTCTATCCGCTGGTGATCGCAGGATTCCATCTCGATCACGCTGCCGTCGGCATGTTTCTTGGCGGTACCATTCACGACGTGGCGCAGGTGGTTGGCGCCGGCTTCAGCGTGTCGGAGGAGACCGGAAACGTCGCGACCTTCACCAAGCTGCTCCGGGTTGCCATGCTGCTGCCCGTCGTCGTGATGCTGTCCTACGTGTTCCGCGCCCATCGCGTCGGCAAGGCCGGGCGCCAACTGCCGGGGTTCCTGGTGGTGTTCGCCGTTCTGGTGATGCTCAACAGCGCCGGCGTCATTCCCGCATTCCTGCTTGCCGTCATCAAGGACATTTCAAGGTGGTGCCTCGTGACGGCGATCGCAGCGCTCGGGATGAAGACGTCGCTCAAGGCGATGGCCGATGTCGGCGGCCGGGCGATCGCGCTGATCGTCGCCGAGACGCTGTTCCTCGCAGTCCTCGTGCTGATGGTCGTGCGTTGGAAAGCAGGAATCCAATGACGCGCGCGGTTGCGCCTGCGAGAGACCAAACGGAGAGATGCAATGGCCGAAGACAACAATACCAAGCGCATGTCGATGATTGTCACCAAGGGGACGCTGGATTGGGCCTATCCGCCCTTCATCCTGGCCACGACAGCGGCGGCCATGGGCCTCGACGTGACCATGTTCTTCACCTTCTACGGCTTGACGCTGCTCAAGAAGAATCTCGACCTGAAAATCTCTACGCTCGGCAATCCGGCCATGGAGATGCCGATGTTTGGAATGCACATCGGTATGCCGAATCTCGTATCGGCCATCCCCGGCGTCGACGCGGCGGCGACGACGATGATGAAAAACCTGATCAAGAAGAAGGGGGTCGCATCGATAGAGGAGTTGCGCACGATGGCCATCGAAGCCGACGTCAAGATGATCGCCTGCCAGATGACCATGGATCTGTTCGAGTACACCAAGGACGACATGATCGAGGGGCCGGTGCTCGGGGGCGCTGCGACCTACATCGAGACGGCGACCAAGAGCGACATCAACCTGTTCATTTGAACGTGTCACGGACCCAGCACCAGAAATGACGGAGAGACAGGATGGCTGACCAGGTTCTCGATGCCAAGGGATTGAACTGCCCGCTGCCGATCTTGCGCGCGAAGAAGGCGCTCAAGGACGTGCCGATCGGTGGCACGCTCCAAGTGCTCGCCACCGATCCCGGCGCTGTGAAAGACTTCGAGGCGTTTTGTCGCACGACCGGAAATGATCTCTTGGAATCCAAGTCGGAAGGCAAGCAGTTCGAGTTCCTGATCAGGCGAACGTCCTGACGCTGCGCAATCTCTGCCACGCCGAAGTGCCTGTCGTCATGATCGAGACCGGGGCCGCAACAAGGCGGGGGCGCCGACGCAGTCTACGTTGCCCCGCGGCCCGCGTTGCGCCGCCGTTTGCCCACGACGCAAGGCGCACGACTGTGAGCCGTCACCCTTGCGTCTTTGCCGGGGCGTCCTCGATCAGGTGATCCGCAATGATCTCCACCAAGCTCGCGAGGCCACCTTCCCATTTCCAGTGGGCCTTGCTCTCGTCCATGGTCAGCCGGCAGTTTGAGCATGCCGAGACCATCGTCTTCGCGCCGGTCTTCTCCACCTGATCCATTTTGATCTTGAAGACCTTGTGGCGAAGATCGGCTGCGCGCGCGATCGCCTGCACGCCGCCGCCGCCACCGCAGCACCAGTTGAGATCTCCGGTCGGGGTCATCTCGCGGAAGTCCTTCGCGAAATCCTGCAGGAGGAATCGCGCATCCTCGGTCGCGCCGCCGCGACGGGAGATCTGGCAAGGATCGTGATAGGTGATCGACTCCTCGATCGGTTTCAGCTTCAGCCTGCCGTCGCGCTTGAGCTGCGCCATGAATTCCGAAATGTGCACGACTGCGAAGGGAAGGGGGCGGCCGAGCACATTGGCGCCCGACCAGCGCAGCACACCGAAGGCGTGGCCGCACTCCGGAATCACGACCGTCTTGGCTCCGACCGCCTCGGCGGCTTCGGTGATCCGCTGAACCATGATCCGGGCGACGTCTGCCTTGCCGGCCAGATAGCCAAAATTCGTGGCTTCATAGCCCTTGGTGCTCAGCGTCCAGTCGACGCCCGCGTGGTTGAGCAGCTTGGCCATGGCCACCACGGAATCGGGGTATTTCATCGTTTCGACGGACGAGAGCGTCAGCAGAATGTCGGCCTTGTCCTTGTCGAGCGCGATGGGCACGTCGTGCTCATCTTCGAGCCATTCGATGCGATCGCGCAGCTTGTCGGCTGTCACGCCCAGCGGGCTTCCATGGTCGCGCGAATTGTCGGCGGCCTGCAGAAGGTCCTTCGGCCCAAGTCCTGCCTTGACGAAGGCCTGCCGCGCGCCGCCCACGATGGAAGCGATGTCGATCCCCATCGGACAGATCGTGGTGCATCGACCGCACATGGTGCAGGTATCGAACAGCAGTTCCTCCCATTCCTTGAGGTCCTCTTCCGTGATGCGGGGAGCGAAGAGGGAGAGCGGGAATTTCTGCCGGCGATAGGCCTTGGCCATCGGAAACAGCTTGTAGGCGGGCGTATGCCGTGGATCTCCGGAGGCCTGATAAAAGTGGCAGGCTTCGGCGCAGTTCCCGCAATGGACGCAGGCCTCGAGATAGCTGACCAGATGTTCCTCGGTCCGCGCCAGGAACGTTCTGCTGGCTGCTTCGACGTCGATTTCGCCGCCCATCGCCTTACCTCACCTGCAATTGTATCAGCTCTTCGCCGTCGGGATCGATCACATGCACCGCGCAGGCGATGCACGGATCGAAGCTGTGGATCGTGCGCTGGATCTCGAGCGGCTGCCGAGGATCGTGGAGCGTGTGGCGATCCATCAATGCCGCTTCGTAAGGTCCGGGCTGGCCCTTGGAATCGCGCGGCCCCGCGTTCCAGGTCGAGGGCACCACGGCCTGATAATTATCGATGCGCTTGTTCTTGATCACCACCCAATGCGCCAGCGCCCCGCGCGGCGCTTCCATGAAGCCGACACCCTTGGCTTCGGTGGGCCAGGTCGAGGGATCCCACTTGTTCGAATTGTGAACGTTCAGATCACCCGCGCGGATGTTGGAAAGAAGACGGTCGTACCAGGTCGACATCTGGTCGACGACGATCTTGCTTTCCAGCGCGCGCGCCGCTGTGCGTCCCATGGTCGAGAACATCGCCGTCAGCGGCAGGTCGAGCTTGCCCAGCGCGTAACCGGCCAGTTCGCGCGTCGGCTCGTGACCTTTGGCATGGAGCATCAGCACGCGCGCGAGCGGACCGACCTCCATGACATGGCCCTTCCAGCGCGGCGCCTTGAGCCAGGAATAGCTCGCGCCGACATCGAGCTGCTCGAAGGGGGGCTTGGGACCGGTGTAATGCAGATTGGTCTCACCCTCGTAGGGATGCAGGCCCTTGTCCTTGCCGCTTGCATAGTCGTACCAGGAATGGGAGACGAACTCCTGGATTTCCTCCGAATTGTTCATGTCGACGGGATGGATCGTGGTCAGGTCGCGATTGAGGATCGCGCCCGCCGGGATCAGCCAACTGGCCGGGTCGTCCATGCCCTTTTCGGGGAAGTCGCCGTAGGTCAGGAAGTTGCCCACGCCTTCGCCGCGCGCGAACCAGTCCTTGTAGAAGGAGGCGATGGCCAGCGTGTCCGGCAGATAGACCTGCTCGACAAAATCCTTCATTCGGCCGATCACGGTCTTCACCGTCTGCAGGCCGTCGATGCCGATGGCGGTGCCGCCGGTGTTCAGGCTGATCGCTGACGGGGCGCCGCCGACCAGGAAATTCGGATGCGGATTCTTGCCGCCGAAGATGGTGTGGAGCTGCACCACCTCGCGCTGCCAGGCGAGCGCTTCCAAATAGTGCGCGACCGCCATCAGGTTTGCTTCGGCCGGCAGCTTGAATCCGGGATGTCCCCAGAATCCACCTGCAAAGATGCCGAGCTGGCCGCCTTCGACGAAGGCTTTCAGTCTCTTCTGCGTGTCCGCGAAATAGCCCGGGCTCGACTTCCGGAAGCTCGAGATCGATTGCGCCAGTTGCGATGTTGCCGCCGGATCGGCCTTCAACGCCGACACCACGTCGACCCAGTCGAGCGCATGCAGATGATAGAAGTGCATGACATGGTCATGCACATATTGTGCGGCAATCATCAGGTTGCGGATGAGTTGCGCGTTCGGCGGAATGGTGTATCCCAGCGCATTCTCCACGGCGCGGACGCTGGCGATGCCGTGGACCAGCGTGCACACGCCGCATATGCGCTGAGCGAAAGCCCAGGCCTCGCGCGGATCGCGTCCTTTCAGGATCAGTTCGATGCCGCGCACCATCGTGCCGGAACTGTACGCACCGGTGATGGCGCCATGGGGATCTGTTTCCGCCTCGATCCGCAGATGCCCTTCAATGCGCGTGATGGGATCGACGACGATGCGCTGGTTCATATCTCGACTCCCCGGCGGCTGTAGAAGATCCCGGTCTCGCTCCTGGTCAGGAAGACGAGGAAGGCATGCATGAGTTTTCCGAACGGGAACCAGATCAGGAACAGGCACACGGCCAGGATGTGCACGGACAAGAGCGTCTCGTACGGCGCCCATAGGTGGCTCACCGCGATCAGCCCCGTCACGACCGGAAGGAACGTCACCAGCCAGCTGAAGTAGTCGTCAAGCGTCGAAAGCAGTCTTAAGACCGGATTCGTCATCCGTCGCGCCAGCGCAGCCAGGAGCGACGCCAGCGTGACCACCGAGGCGGCCGAGATCACGCCGGTGGGCAGATTCGGCCATGAAAAGCCGAACAATCCACGCAGGAAGAGAATGTGCTGCGCCAGTCCGAACACGATGATGGCAAGGCCGACGTGAAAAACATAGCCGTTCACCGTGCTGAACAACGAGGCGCGCAGATAGGTGTTCGCGGGCCATAGGTGACGCACGAAGCCACGGAACGCGCCAACCACGGCATGCGGTGCATCAGCTCGCCTCGCCGATCTGTCGCTGGTCCAGGGCAGGAGCAGCAGCGACGCGAGCCGCCACAACACGCCGCCCACGAATATCGCGATTGCGATCTCGATCGCGGGTCCGCGCACGAAATCCAGCAGGCTCATGGCTGGGCCTCCCTCTCTGCTCGTTGTTTGCGTCGCCGCGCCAGCCATGCGCTGGCAATCCCGACCGCCGCGCCCGCAGCCGCGGCGCCGCCGATGATCTCCGGATCATTCAACGTGTTTGAAGAAAGTGGCTGGTAGAAGCTGCCACGATCCCAGAAATTCGGTTCGGAACAGCCCAGACAGCCGTGTCCCGACTGGATCGGGAAAGAGACGCCACCATTCCATTTCATGGTCGCGCACGCATTGTAAGTCACGGGCCCCTTGCAACCGACTTCATAGAGGCACCAGCCCTTGCGCGCTCCCTCATCGTCGAACTGCTTGGCGAACTGCCCCTTGTCGTAGAACGGCCGGCGATAGCAGCGGTCATGGATCGTATCGCCGAAAAACGCTTTCGGTCTGCCCTTGTCGTCGAGATCGGGAAGCTTGTTGAACGTCACGAGATAGGCAACCGTGCCGGCGATGGCTTCCGGAATGGGCGGGCAACCGGAGACATTGATCACCGGTTTGTCGGTGATGATGTCGCTGACGGCAACCGCGCCGGTGGGGTTGGGATTTGCGTGGGGAATGCCACCGAAGGCCGCGCAGGTCCCGACGGAGATCACCGCGGCTGCATCTGCGGCCGTCTCCTTCAGCACTTCGAGGTTGGTCTTGCCGGCGTTGGTGGAGTAGACCCCGCCATCCCTCGTCGAAACGGAGCCGTCGACCACGACGACATATTTGCCCTTGTTCTCCTTCATGGCAGCGAGGCGGGCCGCTTCCGCGGCAGTACCCGACACTGCCATGAGCGTTTCGTGATAGTCGAGCGAGATGAGATTGAAGATCATGTCCTCGATGGTTGGACCGAACGAACGCGTCAGCGACTCCGTGCAGCCCGTGCATTCCTGAAACGAGAGCCAGATCACGGATTGGCGGCGCGTATTCGCCAACGCCTCCGCCATGCCCTTCGCGGCCATCGGGGGCAACGCCAGAAGGCTGGCAAGATAGCTCGTATATTTCAGCAGGGCGCGGCGGGAGACGCCGCTGCGCGTCAAGAGCTCGCCGATCGTCTCGGTTTCATGCATCTTCGGTATCCTCTGAAGAGACGCGGTCGATCAGGTCTTCAGCCAGTCTGTTGCTGGCCGCAGCGATGTCGGCCGCATGGCTTGTCAGGATCTCCGGGGACGCCGTGATTTCAATGCGTTCGGCGGAGAGCTTGTCCCCGGCGCCGAGATGGCGAACCCACCACACGCCGGCATAGCGCGTCTCCCAGATTTCGCTGGTGCCGGCTGCGGTCAAAACGGCCTCCAGGTCACCATGGCCCAACCGGGCTTCCAATTCGCTGCGGTCCGCAGCCGTGAGAGGCAGGCTGCACAGATCGATCGCCGCGCATGCGCCGGTTTTGGCAAGCACACCGAGGTGATGGGCGATCTCGCGGAGCAGGCTGTCGGTCATCCCCGTGCGGAACCCTGCCGCGGCATCCGCTTCAACTGTCATGGTGCCACCTGCTGAGCAGTGTTTTGATCTGCTGACACGCGGAGGGAATGGCCGCGCCAACCGCGGGCGTCAGCGACAGGCCCCATTGGGTGGATTCAGGTTGAATTGCGACCAGCGCCCGGCGCGCCGGCTCGCAGCCGGCCAGCCGCGCCGCCGACATCAGGTCGGCAAGCGCGACCTCATGAGCCGTCCGCTTCTTGCCCGTGAGCTGCCGGTCCATCTCCGGACCTTGAAAGATCTTGACGGTGCCGGGCTTCGCGCCCAGTTCCACGGCGTCGACGGCGATCAGCGAGCCGAAATCTTCGATCTCCGAAAACAGGGACAGCCCGAGCGTCCCGCCATCCCGCAGAGCAACACAAGGCGGTATCTCGCCCGCATATTCCTGTGCATCGAGGGCCCGAATGACGTGCACGCCAATGCCGTCATCGCTCAGCAGGATATTGCCGAGTCCGAGCACCAGCGTGGTGGTCGCCGCGACGTTCGTCCGCATGGAAATCCCCGCGAGATCAGGCGCCTCATATTCTATGCGGCGAATATGATTCCCTTATCTTGATCCACGTCAAATCGAGTTCATCGATCGGGCTATGATTTCGGACTCAAGTATTTGCGGGTGGAACCGAGATGTGCCTTGGCATCCCGATGCGGGTCGTGGAGTGTGACGAAGTCATGGCGCGATGCGAGGCCAAAGGCATCGAGCGCACGGTGAGTCTGTTTTTGCTACAGCATGAAGCTATCGAGCCCGGCGATCACGTCGTGGTTCATGTCGGTTACGCCATCCGGAAGATGTCGGAAGCCGAAGCGTCGGGTGCATGGGATCTCCTCGACGAAATGCTTGCGGCGGAAGACGCAATGCACGGCAATACATGAGCTCGCCGGCTGTGGAATATCTCCACGGCGCTGGTGGCGCGGTTCAGCGCATCCGCTTCGGGCTGGGGATGCCACCTTCCGGCATATCGCTTACCAAAAAAAGAAAATTTTCGACGTCCCGAGATCGATCTGACCCGCACACCCGATGTTCCCTAACGGAGGCCTGATTTGACCGGCGGCTGATAAATGCCGTTTCTATGGGTTGCGTTTGCGTTATAGTTCAATTCTTGAATGTGATGCAAGACAAGCAAGAAGGAGGGTCAATGCGATTGGTTGTCTTCCTCGCGGTGTTGATACCACTGGGCCTATCTGTGGCACATGCCAAAGGGGCTCCACATAAGCCGATAAAGGCGGAGCCTATTGGTAGATGCGAGTATACTTCGGTTTGTGGCACGGGTTGCAGATTTTGCCCCACACATGGCGCTTGCCGTTGCAGCAATTGTTGCCTCGCGAAATCAAGACATAATAGATAGTAGATCTAATAATCAATTTTGCGGATTGCTTGGTGAGCGTCGAGCCATGTCATGCTATAGGGCAACCGTTTTAGTTGGTGGCCTCACCATTTCATTAGCGATCTCGTTTCGGCCTAATGCAATTTGGATCATGGCTGAGACCATCGGCGGCGCCGCGCTTGGGACCTGTTCGGCGTCACCGTCCGCACGATTGCCGATCTGGCGAAGCGTGGCATCACTGCGTGCGCCGTGCGCTGCTACGAGCTGACGGCCAGCTTCGCGGCTATTGCGAACATTTTGCTGAAGCTGGCGACGGGACGCGGCGGCGGTCAAGCGATTTGCATCGGCGACGGTAGAGCGGGCTCGCCTGGCGCGTGAGCAGGCCGGCCACCGGTTGACCACCGAACCCCTGTGAACAGACGGCGAAAATGGTCGTCAATCACGAGCAAACTTCATTTTCCCTATTGGCCTTTTCGTTCGCTATTTGCGTTCGGGACGCTGGGGGCGCAGGCTCGAATCCCGCCGTTCCGACCATTCTTCGCGTGACATCTCACGCGTTTCCCGATTTCACCTTGCGTCTGCGACGTTGACCCGGCGTGGTTCGATATGGCGAGGTAGTCCCGATATGACAGCGCGAGATCAACGCAAGGCGCGGCCCACCGGGCAGACGGCATGGCGTCACGCCAATGTCGGCCGGCTGCTCAACAATGCGGTGCGCCGGTTCGAATCCCGGGTTCTCCAATTGATGGCGGAGAGCGGTCACGGCGAGACGCGGATTGCCCATGTCAGCCTCACCCGCAACCTCGACGTCGAGGGCACCCGGCTGACCGAGCTCGCGCGGCGGGCCTCGATGAGCAAGCAGGCGATGGGCGAACTGGTCGATCAATGCGCCGAGCTGGGGCTGGTGTCGCGCGAGGCCGATCCGAGCGACCGGCGCGCGCGCCTCGTCCGCTTCACGCCGGCCGGACTGACATGGCTGGAGGCGTTTGGCGATGCCGTGGATGTGGCGGAAGCCGAGATGCGCAAGGAGCTCGGCAAGGCCGCGATGGACGCGATTCTGCAGGGATTGTCGGCCTATGGCGCCCGCTTCGACACGCTCGACGACACCAGATAGTCAGGCTGCTTGACTAATTCGCGGGGCGCGCTAGCATTCCTCCATTGCGAGGAGGAGCGCCGTGATCGAACGTCTGAGCGCCTCGGTGCTGATCGTGGGCGGCGGTCCGTGCGGGCTGATGCTGGCCAACGAGCTTGGCCGCCGCGGCGTGTCCGCAATCCTGGTCGACGAGAAGCCGGGAACGGCGTTCAACCCGCAGGCCAACGCGACGCAGGCGCGGACGATGGAGCATTTCCGCCGGCTCGGATTCGCCGACGAGGTCCGGCGCGCCGGCCTGCCCGCGGACTACCCGACCGACGTCGCTTATTTCACGCGCTACACGGCGCATGAGCTGGCACGTTTTCAATTGCCGTCCGCGGCGCGCGCGACGGAACTGGTGAAGGGCCTGTCCGGCTCATGGAGCGCGGCCGAGCTGCCGCACCGGGTGTCGCAGAAATTCGTCGAAGAAATCCTGCGCCGGCATGCCGCGCGCCTTGCGGGCATTCAGTTGCACTACGGGCACCGGTTGATCGGCCATGCCGTTACCGACGGCGGCATTGCCGCCGAGGTCGAGCGTGTCAGCGACGGCGCGCGCCTCGAGATCGAGGCTGATTTCCTGATCGGGGCCGACGGTCCGCGCTCCCAAGTGCGACAGTCGCTCGGGATCACCTATGGCGGAACGACGGGCGTGCAGCGCGATTTCATGGGCGGCCGCATGCTCGCGGTCTATCTGCGCTCGCCGGAGTTCTACGCCAGCGTCCCGCATGCGCGGGCCTGGATGTATGTCTGCTTCAACCGCGACCGCCGCGCCTTCATGGCCGCGGTGAACGGACGCGACGAGTTCGCTTTCCACACCCAGCTTCGGCCCGGCGAGAACGAAAGCGCTGTCACCGCCGACGATGCGCGGGCAGCGTTCCAGCGCGCCTGCGGTGCGCCCATTCCCTGCGAGGTGCTTTCGCATCTCACCTGGACCGCGGGGCATGCGCTGGTCGCCGAGAGCATGCAGCGCGGCCGGGTCTTCCTTGGCGGCGATGCGGCGCATCTGTTCACTCCGACCGGCGGGCTCGGCTACAACACCGCGATCGAGGACGCGGTCAATCTCGGCTGGAAGATCGCGAGCGTCGTCAAGGGAGCGAGCCCCGTCTCGCTGCTCGACAGCTACGAGGCCGAGCGCCGTCCGGTGGCGCTGCGCAACACCGACTACGCGCGCGGCTTTGCGGATTCGCTCGGCCTGTTTGCCGCGGTGCCCGAGATCGAGGACGCGACCGCGGCCGGCGACGAGGCACGGCGCATCGCCAGCGCCTATCTCGATCAGCATGCGCGCGCCGAGTTCAACATCCCCGGCGTCACCTTCGGCGGCCGCTATGATGGCTCACCGATCATCATCCCCGATGGCACCCGGCCGCCGCCGGATGCGGCCAACGCCTACGTGCCGAGCGCCTGTCCCGGCGGCCGCGCGCCGCACGCCTGGCTGGAGCAAGGTATCTCGCTGTACGACCGCTTCGGCTTCGAATGGACGCTGTTGCGGTGTGAGGGCAGCGACCTCGATGAGGATCACCTACGTGAGGCCATGGGGCGGCTGCGTGTCGACGTCGAGATCGTCACCTTGCCGCGGGCCCTGCGCGATCTCTACGAGGCCGACCTCGCTTTGATCCGTCCCGATCAGATCGTGGCCTGGCGCGGGAGCGCGGCGCAGGCCGGCCTGCTTCGAGGCGTGCTGGCTCGGGCGCTCGGCGGGGATGCACGCACTCACTGAGCGCTGCATGGCGCGGGTCCGAAACCGAGAAGTCGCGGACGTTGTGCTGCAGGGACGGTTGTGCCGCAGCATTTGGAACCCGCCGCGTCGTTGCGCGCGGAAGCATTCTGCAGGGTTGCCGCGCGGGGCTTAGGAACGATCGTCGGGTAAGGCTCTTGCCGTCGCGACGATCAGGAGTCGAACCCCTCGGAGATCAACGATGAGCAGGATGATCCACAACCATCAGACGAGAGCAATCCGAATTGCCCTGGCCGCCTCTGCCGTGACCGTGTTGGTGGCCGGCGGCGCGGTCGCCGCTCCGAAGGGCCGGTCGCCCGCCAAGGATCAGCATTTCATGACCGAGGCGATCGAGGGCGACATGTCCGAGGTGAACATGGGCAAGCTGGCGCAGCAGAAGGGGCAGAGCGATCAGGTCAAGCAGTTCGGGCAGGCCTTGCAGCAGGACCATAGCGAGCATCTGCAGAAGGCGCAGCAGCTTGCGAGCCAGAACGGGATGAAGGTGCCGTCCGAGCCGAGCAGGAAGCAGAAGGCCATCTACAACCGGTTGGAAGGCATGTCCGGCGGTCGGTTCGACCAGGCGTTTGCGCAGGCGATGGTTCGCGATCACCAGGAGGATATCAAGAAGTATCAGAAGCAGGCGGCGGCAAACTCACCGCTGTCGGACTTCGCCCAGCAGACCGTGCCGGTGCTGCAGAAACACCTCGACATGGCGAAATCCTTGGCGAAATGACATGCGCCAGAGCGATCACGATGCCTCCGCCTTGTCGAGGCGTCGTGATTGCCAAAGAACGCGCTATCTGAAGAACGCGTTGCAGATCACGACGCCAATGCACGCCGGCCGAGACGCTGGCGAAGCAGCATCGCAAGAGGGCCGAGCCAGGACCGGCGGAAAATCGCACGTCGGCACCGCGCGTTCGGCATTGGAGTGCCGTCCGCCCGAGCATTGCCCGACCTTCGTCCGGCTGCTAGCGTTCTCCCGTGGGGCACGGGCAAACGAAAAGACGATGACCGACGTGATGACCGAATCGGAAAAGGCGCAGCAGATCGTGGCTGCGCTGAGGGCGGCGAAGGCGAGCCCGCCGGAAGCGGCACTGCAGACGTTGAACGGCCTGATGGGCCTCGTCCGCAGCCCGAGCGCGGAGCAGCCGCTCGAGGTGGAGGAGGCGCGCTCGGCGGCCTTCATGTCGATCTGCGAGGTCGGCAAGGCACTGCATCGGGGGCAGCCGACGGAGGCGCTGTGGCCGACGGCGCTGTCGGCCAGCGAGCGCTGGCTGGCCCTCGCCAAGTGAGAAAGGGCGAGTGAGAAAGAACCAGACCATGAGGTGGCGCGCAATGGCGCCGGGCGATCTTGCTGATGTCGATGAGATCGCGGCCCGCGTGCACCCGAACTATCCCGAGGACAAGAGTGTTTTCGCGGAGCGCCTGCGTCTCCATCCTGATGGCTGCCGCGTGCTGCGTGGGACGGGCATCGCCGGCTATGTGCTCAGCCATCCCTGGCATCTCGGCCGGCCCCCGGCCTTGAACCTGCTGATCGGCAGCATTCCGCCGGCTGCGTCGACCTACTACATCCACGATCTCGCCTTGCTGCCCGAGGCCCGCGGCAGCGGCTCGGCGACCGTGATCGTCGAGGAGCTGATCCGACACGCGCGTGCGCTCGGCCTGACGTCGCTGTCCTTGATCGCCGTCAACGGCTCGACTCCATTCTGGGAGAGGCAAGGATTTGCGGTCGACAAGACAGCCGCTGCCGATCCGACCGGCAGCTATGGCAGCGACGCGAACCTGATGATCCTGCGGCTCGCCTGAATTGCACGCGCTTCGTTCGCGGCGGCGGTCCAACGCGAAGCGGCCCGGCGATGGGCCGGGCCGCTCGCTGGTCTTGATGTGTTCTATTCCGGCATCGACATCGGCCGCCGCCACATGTCGCGCCGCCGGCTGAAGCGGTTGGCGTGCAGCATCCATCCGGTGACAGGCTTGCCGTCGCGGTGACGGCCACCGCTCTCCGCAGCCGCCCAGGCGGCGACGGCGCCGAGCAGCAGCGCGGTGGCAACCGAGAACGCCAGGATGACAGTGCCGGCGCGGGTATGCGAGATCGCGCTCTTGGCTTCTGCGATCACGCTGTCCACCCGCCGCTCCGCATCGGGCGCAGCAAGACCCGTCGTGCCGGTGACGAGCTGCACGAGATAGCTGCGATCGTCCGGGCTGACGCCATTGTGGCTCGACGCCGTGAGCAGGATGCGGCCGGCCTCGCTGCGCGCGGGGGCGAGATCCGGGCTGGGTACCCGCCGGGGCGCGCGGAACAGATGGTCGAGCTCATAGCTCAGGATCGACGGTTCATTGGCCGTCGCCGGCGTAGTCAGCGGATGGGTCCGTGTCGCCGCGGACGCGCCGAGTACGGCCAGGGTGGCGCCGAGCACGACCGCCAGCGCCCAGGCTGTGACGCCGTGCAGGCCGTCCCGCTTCTCGGTCTCCTCGCTTTCGGCGAGCCCGTGCGGTGCGCGCAAGCGGCCCGCCATGTAGCCGCCGCAGCCGAAGCTGATCAGCGCCTGCAGCACCAGATAGAGTCCGGACAGGAGCCAGAGCGCCACCGAGGCGTCGCGCCATGTCGGCGCGGTGGAGCTGACACCGAGACCGACCGACATGGCAAAGCTGATCAGGATCGAAGAGACCGCCGCCGCGGTCAAAGCTCCCGCAACGACCGGCGTCCATTGCAGGGTCCAGCTATCGGCCGTCGCGCTTGAAAGGGGTGATGTGACGACCGGCGTAGTTTCCATGGTCATGACGTCGTCTCAGCGGAGGCCGAAGAACGACAAAACGGCCATGATGACCACGATCAAGCCCACGAGATAAATCAGTCCGTCCATGATGATCCTCCTCCGATTGGACATTGGTCGCCGTATAAGCGACGGCGAGCCTCAATGTTCCGTGCGCCGAGCGGCGGAGGAGGAGAGCACGCGCGACTGCCGGCGTCGGAGTAAGGCTTGCCGCAACAGCTAACGGATCATCGTGCCGTTGCGCGACGCAATAGAGCAGGGCCGGGGAGCACGGGGGCCTGACATCCCGCCGCTAGCCATCTCTCAATCGATGGCGCTGATCGTGCACCGCGCAAGAGGCTGACGCAACGGTCCACGCTCAATAGCGTCGGTCGTAGCCGCGCTGCCGGGCATAGGCGTAGGCGGGGTTGATGCCGCAGCCGGCATCGGTGCCGGAGGCGGAAGCCAGGCACTGGCGATAGGTGGAGAATTGGCAGTTGCCCGGATAGCCCCAGATCCTGCCTTGCAGGCAGTAGCGGTCCTGGGCGGCGGATGCGGGCGAGATCGCGGCAAAGCTCGCGAGGACGGCGGTGGCGGACAGCGAGGCAAATAACAGGCGGCGCATGCGTTTATCCTTGAGTTGAAAAGTACCGTTGCAACGCGAGGGTGCGCAGGCCCGTTCCTCGCGCGCAACATAACTGTTTTGTGTCGGCGCCGCAGCGGCGCGTTCACAGGCCGGCGAAATTGTCTGGATGTTGGCGCCCGAGTTGGCCTCTTGAAGGTCTGAGGCAGCCCCACCGTTGCGGAGCCTGGCAACGCGCGTCATGACGTGATGCCGGAACATTCGTCCACCGCACCGGTTGCTTTTTGGCCGCTGGTGATGGACCGATCCCATGTTTCGCCGATCCAAGACGTCAGACGCCGCCCATCGCGACTCTTCGAGCGTTTTCGCGGGCCGCCCGCGCACACCTGGCACCGGCGGGATGCTGGCTCTGCTCGGGTTCGCGTTCCTGATCCACTATTTCGATCAGCGGCCCGAACAGGCGGAGCGCTCGCGAGGCGCGAGCCGGGCCGGCGCTGGACACGGCCGGCTGGCGCGTTCGCCCGCGGAGATTCCCGCGCGCGGCTGGAAGGACGTCCTGCTCCGGGTCTATGAGAATGTCACCGAGCACAGGATCATTGCGCTCGCCGCAGGCATGACCTTCTACACGCTGCTGGCGATCTTTCCGGCGCTGGCCGCGCTGGTGGCAATCTACGGCCTGTTCTCCGATCCGGCCAAAATCACCGGACATCTGGAACAGTTGCAGGGCGTGATGCCCGGCGGCGCCATCGACATTGCGCGCGACCAGTTGACGCGTGTTTCCGCCAACGGCCGTCAGGCGCTCGGCATCACCTTCCTCGTCAGCCTCGCGATCTCGCTGTGGAGCGCCAATGCGGCGATGAAGTCGCTCTTCGACACGCTCAACATCGTTTATCGCGAACCCGAGAGGCGTGGCTTCATCAAGCTGAACGCGATTTCGCTGCTGTTCACCGGCGGCGCGATCCTGTTCGCGCTGCTCGCCATCGGTGCCGTCGTCGTGCTCCCGGTGCTGCTGAACTATCTCGGCATGTCCGGGGCCGGCGATCTGGTGCTGCGGATCGGCCGCTGGCCCGCGATCTTCATCTGCGTCGCGCTCGGACTGGCCCTGATCTACCGCTACGGGCCGGACCGCGAGGAGCCCAAATGGCGCTGGATCAGTTGGGGCAGCGCGCTGGCGGCGGCGCTGTGGCTCGCGGGCTCGGCGCTGTTTTCCTGGTATGCGGCCAATTTCGGCAGCTTCAACGCGACCTACGGCTCGCTCGGCGCCGCCATCGGCTTCATGACCTGGATCTGGATCTCCGCCATCGTGATCCTGATCGGTGCCGAGCTCGATGCCGAATTGGAGCATCAGACCCTGCGCGACACGCGGCGCCACTATGGCTGACACGGTGGGCCGGGCGAGCTGATCGGCCGTCGGCTGAGAAGACGGGTGCGATCGGCGTCAGCCGTGCATGGCGCCCGCGCCACAATCCCGTAGAACCGCCCGCTGCCTGGGATGGAACTATGGAACTGGGGAACCCGAGGCGGATCGACTGTGTTCCTATCCGGTCGTCGCGAAGCCCCGCGTGATCGGTTTCGCTGCCGCGTCGTCTTGATTGGTATGGAGCTTTTGCATGACGGAGCAGCCTGTTCGCGGAAGCGACGAGGGCGGGCCCACGGATCTGCCGCGTATTTCGACCGGAAGCGAAGGCCTCGACGACATTCTCGGCGGCGGCTTCGATCCCAATCGCCTGTATCTGTATGAAGGCCGGCCGGGCACCGGGAAAACCACCATCGCGCTGCAGTTCCTGCTCAAGGGCGTGAGCTGCGGCGAGCGCGTGCTCTACATCACCCTGTCGGAGACCCGGCGCGAGCTCGAGCTGGTGGCGCGGCGGCACGGCTGGTCGCTGGCCGGCGTCGATATCTTCGAGCTGGTGCCGCCGGAAACCACGCTCGACCCCGAGCGTGAGCTCACCGTGTTTCATCCGGCCGAGGTCGAGCTGAGCGAGACCACCGGCCTGATGTTCAACGAGGTCGAGCGGATTGATCCGAGCCGCGTCGTGATCGACAGCCTGTCGGAGCTTCGCCTGCTGGCCCAGAGCCCGCTGCGCTACCGCCGCCAGGTGCTGGCGCTGAAGCACTTCTTCGCCAAGCGCAACTGTACCGTCGTCCTGCTCGACGATCTGTCGTCGGCCCAGGACGACCTGCAGCTGCACTCGGTCGCACATGGCGTGGTGATGCTGGAGCAGCTTGCGATCGACTACGGCGCGGAGCGCCGCCGGCTGCGCGTGATCAAGATGCGCGGCATCGCATTCCGCGGCGGCTACCATGACTTCACCATTGCGTCCGGCGGGCTCAAGATCTTTCCGCGCCTCGTCGCCGCGGAGCATCACCGGACGTTTGCGGGCGATGTCACGCCGAGCGGCAATGCCGAACTCGACCAGCTCCTCGGCGGCGGCCTGGAGCGCGGCACCAACGCGCTCCTCATCGGTGCCGCCGGCGTCGGCAAATCGTCGGTTGCGCTGATCTATGCGATCGCGGCGGCCCAGCGCGGCGAGCATGCGGTATTCTTTGCCTTTGACGAGGGCCGCGGCACCGTCGAGGCCCGCGCGCGGATGCTCGGCCTGCCGCTCGATGAACACATCGACTCCGGGCGCATCCGCTTTCAGCAGGTCGACCCGGCCGAGTTGTCGCCGGGCGAGTTCGGCGCCATCGTCCGGCAGAGCGTCGAGCAGGACAATGCCCGCGTCATCATCATCGACAGCCTCAACGGCTATCTCAACGCGATGCCGGACGAGCGGTTTCTGATCCTGCAGATGCACGAGCTCTTGACCTATCTGGCCCAGCAGGGCGTGCTGACGATCCTGGTGCTGGCCCAGCATGGGCTGGTCGGGCCGATGGATACGCCGCTGGACATCAGCTATCTCAGCGATGCCGTGCTGATGCTGCGCTATTTCGAGGTCGGCGGCACGGTTCGGCGCGCTCTGTCGGTGGTCAAGAAGCGCAGCGGTTTCCACGAGCACAGCATCCGCGAGTTTCGCCTGAGCGGCTCCGGCATCAGCCTCGGCCCGCCGCTCATGGGTTTCAGCGGCATCTTCTCCGGCAATCCGCGCTTCACCGGGACGGATTTCCCCGACATGGAACTGCGGGATGAGCATTGAGCAAGATCACCGTGTCCTCGTCTTCGCGCCGATCGGGCGGGACGGGCCGGCATCGGCGGAGCTGCTCCGCAGCGCAAGGATCGAGACGACGGTCTGCTCGGACCTGGCGCATCTGCTCCATGAGATGAGCGCAGGCGTCGGCGCGGTCTTCGTCGCCGAGGAAGGGCTGTTTGCCCAGGACACCGCTCCCCTCACGCAATGGGTCGAACGCCAGCCGGCCTGGTCCGACCTGCCCTTCATCGTGCTCACCAGTCACCGCGAACAGCGTGCAGTCGTGACCTGGCGGCGCCATCTGGTCGGCGCGCTGCGCAATGTCTCGCTGCTCGAACGGCCGATTCAGCCGATCACGCTCACAAGCGCTGTTCAATCGGCGCTGCGGGCGCGGCGCCGCCAATACCAGATCCGCGCACTGATCCAGGCGCGCGAGCAGGCGGCGCAGCAGCTCGAGCAGCTCGTCGTCGAGCGGACCCGGGCGCTCGCGGAATCGAACGAGCATCTTCGCATCGAGATGGCCGAGCGCGCACGGGTCGAGGAGACGCTGCGCCAGGCGCAGAAGATCGAGGCCATCGGCCGCCTGACCGGCGGCGTGGCGCACGACTTCAACAATCTGCTGATGGTGATCTCCGGCGGCCTCGACATGCTCGACCGCCAGGGCGATCCGGCGCGGCGCCGCCGCCTGATGGACGGCATGATCCAGGCGGCGCAGCGCGGCGCCAGCCTGACCCGGCAGTTGCTGGCGTTCTCGCGCCGGCAGGAGCTGCGGCCCGAGCCGGTCGACATCGCCCGCCAGATCGGCGGCATGCGCGAGCTGCTCGACCGCAGCCTGCGTGGCGACGTGCACGTCGAGTTCGATTTTCCCGACGCGCTCTGGCCCGTCGAGGTCGATCCGGGCGAGCTCGAGCTCGTGGTGCTCAACCTCGCCGTCAACGCCCGCGATGCGATGCCGGCCGGCGGCACGATCCTGGTCCGGGCCGAGAACCTGCGAAATCTGCAGGACGACGAATTGGCCGGCGACTATGTCCGCCTCTCGGTGATCGACACCGGCACCGGCATGACGGACGACGTTCGGATGCGGGTGTTCGAGCCGTTCTTCACCACCAAGGATGTCGGCAAGGGCTCGGGCCTCGGCCTCGCCCAGGTCTACGGCTTCGTCACCCAGTCGCGCGGTACCGTCCGCATCGACTCGGAGGTGGGCAAGGGCACGACGATTGCGCTGTACCTTCCGCGATCTGCGCAGGCGGCGTCCAGGCAGCAGCACCATCTCCTCGATCTGCAGCGGCCGCGGGCGCGCCGGCATGATGAGGGCCGCGTTCTCCTGGTCGAGGACGACGACGAGGTCGCGGCCCTGGTCGGGGAGATGTTGCGCCAGCTCGGCTATGAGGTGACCCGCGCCTCCAGCGCCGCGGCCGCGCTCGGCGCGCTCGCCGACGGACGCACGGTCGACCTCGTGTTCTCCGACGTCATGATGCCGGGGGGCATGAATGGTGTCGAGCTGGCACGCGAGATTCAGAAGCGGCGCGGCGACATGCCGATCCTGCTGACCAGCGGCTATTCGGGCGCTGCCGTTCACGCCGCCAAGGAGGCCGGCGTCCGCATCCTGTCGAAACCGTATCGCATCGATGAGCTGGCCGCCGCGCTCGACGCGGTAAAGATGGGCCACGTTTGGACGCAGGCCCGCATTTCCTCATAGGGAGCTGCTGATAGCGAGCTGCGGCCTTGGACCTTTCACAGCCGTCAACCGCGCTCGATCAGCACCGAAACTGTGACATGCCCGATCTGGCCGTCATCGGAGCTGACCTCGAGGCAGACGTTCGTCGAGGAGGGATGGAGTCGCTCGCGCGCGATTGCACAGTGGGAGCACGATCATCCCTCTGCCGCCGGCTCGAAGCGGGGAAGCCCGCGATCATCGAAAACGGCTGAATGCGGGTTTGTTCCTCGCGGATCAGATTTTTTTTGCCGGCAGCCAGTCGCGACCGAACCGGTTGCTCACCGCCGGTCGTCCATCCAATTGACAGATCCGCAGGCGGTACAGTTGAACAGACGCGCCGCTTCGCCGGTTCGCGGGTTCAGGATGCTCTGAACCGCGCGCGCCGGTTGGCCGCAGCTGCGGCAGCGCGCCGGCTCGGTCCGGCCGCTGCGGGAGTCACTGCTCTGATCCGACACGTCTGTCATGGCCGCCCCGAAACGGACGGGAGCAGACGGTGGATCAGGTCGAGCGCGCACGCCGGTCTGAGACGGGAGCGGGGGCGCCCGAAGCTGGCCTTGTCCAGTCGATCCGCGGTTCGCTGCACCCGGCCGCGCTGCGATGACCTGCCGACAAAATAGATGGCGTCGGTGTCGGGCCGCCGAGCCTTGCATCGTCCTCTGCGAAGGATACGGAGGACTCCAGACATGACCCCAGAATAGTCACCGCGGACGAATGGACCGAAGCTCATCGCGCCCACCTCACCCAGGAGAAGGCCTTCATCAGGCAGCGCGATGCGCTGGCTGCCGCCCGCCGGGCGCTGCCGTGGGTCCGGGTCGAGAAGGACTATGTCTTCCAGGCGGCGGATGGACCCGTGAGCCTGGCTGACCTGTTTCAGGGACGGAGCCAGCTGATCGTCTATCATTTCATGATGGCGCCGGGCGATCCGCACCGCTGTCCCGGCTGCTCGTTTCTGTGCGACCACATCGACGGCGCCAACCAGCACCTTCGCCATCACGACGTCAGCCTGGTCGTCGTCTCGCGTGCGCCGCTCGCCGAGATCGCGCCGTTCAAGGCGCGCATGGGCTGGACGTTCGACTGGGTGTCATCCGAGGGCGGTGATTTCAACTTCGACTTTCAGGTCTCGTTCTCGGACGAGCAGATCGTGACGGGCAAGGCCGTCTACAATTTCGCCCCCTTGACGCGCAGGTCGCCCGAGCTCCCGGGGCTGACCGTGTTCACCAAGGACGATGCCGGCAACATCTTCTGCACCTTCCAGGTCCGCTCCCGCGGTGGCGATCCGCTGATCGGCGCCTATCACTATCTCGATCTCACGCCCAAGGGTCGCAACGAGACCGGCCGCGGCAATCTCTCCGATTGGGTGCGCCTGCACGATGAATATGAGGAAACCGGCGCGCGAGACTGTCATTGCGGCCGGTAGATCGAAACGGGCGGGGCGGATCGGCGCAGCGTGATCCGCCGCGCCGTCACACCGACGGCGACGGCACGATCTCGCTGCAGGAATTCCAGGCGACGCATGAGCGCATCTTCAAGGCCATGGACAGCAACAAGGACGGCAAGTTGACCCCGGAAGAGATGCAGGCGTTCATGCACGGGCCGCAATGACCGGCGTCAAAACAGCGTGATGGCCTGGCCT
Organism: Bradyrhizobium sp. HKCCYLS3013; assembly: GCF_051167615.1. NCBI lineage: Bacteria > Pseudomonadati > Pseudomonadota > Alphaproteobacteria > Hyphomicrobiales > Nitrobacteraceae > Bradyrhizobium > Bradyrhizobium sp. HKCCYLS3013. The sequence goes on along the minus strand of NZ_JBNPTK010000023.1, from coordinate 9,509 downwards.
GCGCCGCCGCGAGTCCGGCACGTGCGGCCATTTCACTGATCTCGATCAAGTGCACGCCGCACGGACGCGCAACAGTGCCGCCGCAAGATCCCATGGCCGCGCGCGACGAACCGTGTTGACGCGGCGGCAGACCAGCCGGAAAGAGGCGAGCATGAGCTACTATTTTGCCAAAGCGGTGAATCTATCGTTCGACGCAGCGATCGAGCGGGTGACCGCGGAGCTGAAGGCGCGCGGCTTTGGCGTTCTGACCCGCATCGATGTGCAGGCGACGCTGCACGAGAAGATCGGCGCCGACTTTCGGCCCTACACCATTCTGGGCGCCTGCAATCCGAAGCTGGCGCATGAGGCATTGCAGGCGGAGAGCCGGATCGGCACCATGCTTCCCTGCAACGTCATCGTCCAGGAGATCGGCGGGAAGGTCGAGGTCGCTGCCGTGAATCCCGTCGCCTCGATGCAGGCAATCGAGAACGCGGCGCTTGCGACGCTCGCCACAAAGGTCTCTGACGCCTTGAAGGCGGTGGTCGAGGCGGTCTAGCTCCGCTGTCCAACGGGACCGCCGCTGATCGAGGCCCGCCAGCCCAGGTGCATGACGACACCAGCGCGGATGGAGCGCGGTGATCGCCCGCGCGCATCGGGCGTTCTTGCACTGGCGGTTGCCCCGGTGCCGAAGTGCTGCGAACTGGTGCGGCTGCTCGGAGAGGCGCTGCGCGCCAACCAGGCGACGCTCGGCCGCCTGGTCCCCCAACCGCTGTCTGACGCAGCAGGGCTGCGGCAGACATGCGATCGACCGCCTTGACGCCGCGCGATCTTCGCGCCGCGCGGCCGATTGCCGACGCTTCGGGGCCGCAGCGCAGCTTCCGTGCGCCGTAATTGTATGTCGGGCGTCATGTCACAGCGGTAGAAATACGGAAAAGCCGGAGTTTCTCAACGCGCTTTAACGAGACTGGAACAAGTTGCATCAATTTTGCGCAGACATGTCGCCGGGTGCGCGGGACGATCGTCATCGCCGCCGGCTATCTGCAAACGAACTATTCACCTGGAGGTTACCTTGTTGTTTCGATCGAACAGCCGCTCGGACGCGGAAGCACAGCTTGCAGCAATCAGTCGCGCGATGGCCGTGATCGAATTCCAGCTCGATGGCACCATCATCACCGCGAACAAGAATTTCCTGAACGCACTCGGCTATCAGCTCGACGAAATCCAGGGCAGGCATCACAGCATGTTCGTGGAGCCGTCCGAACGCGACAGCGCCGCCTACCGCGAGTTCTGGGCGGCGCTGGGCCGCGGCGAGCTCAAGGCCGCCGAGTTCAAACGCATCGGCAAAGGCGGTCGCGAAATCTGGATCGAGGCGTCCTATAATCCCGTCCTCGACCGCGCCGGCAAGCCGGTGAAGGTCGTCAAGTTCGCGACCGACATCACCGAGAAGAAGCTGCGCAGCATGGCCGATGGCTCCAAGCTTGCGGCCATCGACCGCGCGCAGGCCATGATCGAATTCAAGCTCGACGGCACCATCGTCAGTGCCAACAAGAATTTCCTGGACGCGCTGGGCTATCGGCTCGACGAGATCCAGGGCAAGCATCACAGCATGTTCGTTGAACCCGCGCTGCGCGACAGCCCAGCCTATCGCGAGTTCTGGGCTGCGCTCAATCGCGGCGAATACCAGGCCGGCGAGTACAAGCGCATCGGCAAGGGCGGCAAGGAGGTGTGGATCCTCGCCACCTACAATCCGGTGCTCGACGCGGCGGGCAGGCCGATCGGGGTGGTGAAGTTCGCGACCGACGTCACCGCGCAGAAGCTGAAGAACGCCGACCTCGCCGGGCAGATCGAGGCCATCGGCAAGTCCCAGGCGGTGATCGAGTTCAACATGGACGGCACGGTCATCACCGCGAACGACAACTTCCTGCGCGCGCTCGGCTACACCCTGGCCGAGATCCAGGGCAAGCATCACAGCATGTTCGTCGAACCGTCCGAGCGGGAGAGCGGCGCCTACCGCGATTTCTGGGCGAGCCTGAACCGCGGCCAGTATCAGTCGGCCGAGTACAAGCGCATCGGCAAGGGCGGCCGGGAGGTCTATATCCAGGCCTCCTACAATCCGATCCTCGACCTCAACGGCAAGCCGTTCAAGGTGGTCAAATACGCCACCGACGTCACCCGGCAGGTCTTCGTTCGCATGGGCAACGAGCGCGTGCGCGCCATGATGGAATCGGTGGCGGCGGGCGCGGAGGAGCTCAACGCGTCCGTGCGCGAGATTTCCGAAGCCATGGCAAAATCGCGCGAGACCGCCATGGGCGCGGTGGACCGTGTCACCTCAGCCGACGCGCAGGCGCAGCGGCTGTCCGATGCCGCCCAGTCGATGAGCGGCATCGTCGAGATGATCCACAACATCACCGGCCAGATCAATCTGCTGGCGCTGAACGCCACCATCGAGTCCGCCAGGGCCGGCGAAGCGGGCAGGGGCTTTGCCGTCGTTGCATCCGAGGTCAAGAACCTGGCCACCCAGGCGAAGACCGCCACCGACAAGATCGCGACCGAGATCGACAGCCTCAACAATATTTCCGGAGGCGTCGTCACGTCCCTGAGTTCGATCAAGCAGGCGATCCAGAACGTCAGCGAGTATGTGACGTCGACGGCCGCAGCCGTCGAGGAGCAGAGCACGGTGACGAGCGAGATGTCGTCGAGCATGGCGCGTGCCGCCGCCGAGGCTCAGGCCCTGTCTGAGCGCGCGGCGGCTTGAGGCCGGATCGGAAAGCGTCGAGCGCGCGGTGGCTTGTCGATCCAGGCCGCCGCGCGGTTGCAGGCAATGCCGCCGCCCCGCGCGTCGTGCGCCTGTCGTCTTCGCCGAATTCCACTCTCTCAACGGGGCGATCCGTGGCTGATATCCTCGCATTTCCCGCCCGGGCCCCGTTGCCTGTGATCGGCGCGAAAGCAGAACGGCTGCGCGACGCGGTGGTCACCCGCGAGATCGGACGGCTGTGGCGCGAATTGGAGGCCTGGCGAAGCGCGGTCGACAATCTGGAGCGGTGCATCAGGTCGGATCCGGCCCTCGCATCGCTCGCTCCCGAGTGCGACAAAATCCGCGAACTGATCTCCGTCACGGCCGGCAAGCTTGATACACTGCTGTAGAACCGGCCGCCCCAGGAGTCGTGAGTCCAGCCGCGCGCCATCGTCGCGCGTGGGCCGCCGATCCCCGAGCGAACACGTTGGACGCAACGCTGTTCTGCGTTTTTCCAGGCGCGTTTTTGATTTGCCGCAACGGCGGCAGCCCGTCTTTCCCGGACTATGACGGCAAGCGGAAAGGAGTTGACGCCATGTGGCTCACCAAGGACGATTTTCGTATCAAGGCGGAAAATTTTGATCTCTCGAACGGCCTGAACATTCTTCGCATCATCTGCGGCTTGTTTCTGTTTCCTCACGTTGCCGGAAAATTCGCAGGCGGCGCGGTGTCGGCGGCGACCGCCGGCTTCTTCGCCAAGGCCGGCTTTCATCCCCCCGAGGTGTGGGTCGTGATCGCGGCCGCCTCCGAGTCGGCCGCCGGCATTGCCCTGGTCCTCGGCATCTGCACGCGCTTTGCCGCGCTCGGCGCCACCGCGCTGCTGCTGTTTGCGGTCTACGCGCTGCAGGTCGTGAAGGGCTTCGGCTGGACTTGGAACACCGGCGGCTATGAGTATCCCGTGTTCTGGGCGATCACCTCGCTCGTCGTCGCCATCGAGGCGTGGAAGACGCATCTCGCGCAGGCGAAGCCGAGCGCCCGGGCCCTGCCGGCGAGCGCTGCGGCCTGACCTCCGGACTCGCGACAGACACATCCGATTGCTGAACGGAAGCCGCCTGCGGGCGGCTTTCGCGCATCCGGTACCGCGCAGGCCGGCATGCAGCCGTCATCCCGTCGTGCTACGCTCTCAAGTCTCGCGCTCCTGTCGCTACGTCGCTCGCCATGAATTCCCGCCGCATTCACATCACCGGCGCTTCCGCCTCCGGCACCACGACGCTCGGCCGCGCCGTGGCCTCTGCGCTCGCCATCCCGCATCACGATACGGACGACTACTTCTGGCAACCGACCGAGCCGCCTTACGTCGAGATGCGTGCGGCGGCGGAGCGGTTGCGCCTGATGGACGAGATGTTCGTGCCGCTCGCGCGGTGGGTCCTGAGCGGATCGCTGCAGGGCTGGGGCGATCCGCTGATCGCGCATTTCGACCTCGTGGTGTTCGTCTCCACCGCGCAGGATCTCCGGCTGCAGCGGCTGCGCGCGCGCGAGGCGCTGCGCTATGGTGCCGAGGCGGTGGCTCCGGGCGGCCCGCGCCACCAGGACGCCGAGGCGTTCATCGCCTGGGCAGCCGGCTATGACGTGGGCGGGGTCAGCCGCACACGCGAGAAACACGAGGCCTGGCTGGCGACGCTGCCCTGTCCGGTGCTGCGCCTCGATGGCGCGCGTCCCGTGCCGGAGTTGACGGCGCGCGTCGTCGCAGCGGTTCAGCCCGCTGCCTAGTCCCCACGTCGAGGTGGCAATCCGGCGCGCCGCGCGGGGCATCCGACGAAGTGGCAGGGGGGGGCCGGTTGTCGCGTCCGCCCTCACGCGCCGACGGCCATCGGCTGCTCCGGGCAGTTCGTCAGCCGGGCCGGCGTGCCCACGGCCGTGCAGCCAGCCGGCACATCGGACGTAACGAGTGCGCCGGCGCCGATCTTGGCAAAATCACCGATCGCGACGTCGCCCAGCACGGTCGCGCCCGAGGAGAGCAGCACGCCGCGGCCGATCCGCGGGGCGCGGCCGGGCAGCGCGTCGTGTCGTCCGATCGTGACGTTCTGCAGGATGGTGACGTCGTCGCCGATGCTGCTGTGGGCGCCAATGACGATGCCGGTGGCATGATCGAGAAACATCCCGGTGCCGAGCCGCGCCGAGGGATGGATGCTCACCTGCAGCGACGTTGACGTGTCCGCCTGCAGCAGTAGCGCCAGGTCGGGCTGCCCGTTGCTCCAGAGCCAGTGCGCGACGCGATGCGCCTGCAGTGCGACGTAGCCTTTGTAGTTCAGCAGGGGCAGCAGCAGCGCCGTCGTCGCTGGATCCTGCGTCGCGATCGCACCGAGGTCGTGACCCGCCGCCTCGACGAGCTCAGGCGCGGCGGCATACGCCTCGCGCGCGACCGCGGCAAACCGGGCGCGCGCGGTATCGCCGCTGCCGATGCGGACGCCAATCTGCTGCGCGACGGCACTGCCGAGATCAGAATGGTCGAGGATTGCAGCCGACAGGATGCGGCTGAACACGGGATCGGCCGCAGCGATGCGCCGGGCCTCGTGCTGGAGCGACGGCCAGAGCTCGGGACTGGATGGGGGCGTGTCGGCCATGGCAGAGCCTGCTCGATGACAGGTGACGGCGGCAATATAGCCTGACCTGCGCGCTGCTGAAACCTGGACGATGCCTCGCGGGCGTTGTCAGCCGATGTGGCCGGCGACATTCCGCCGAAAGCTCGCGGCCCGTTCAGTTCTGCGCCGTCCGCGCCGCCGCGGCGGCGACGCCCGCACCGATCAGAAGGGTGCCGCCCGCCTTGTTGAAGATGCTGATCACCTTCTCGCTCCGTACGAGCGCGCGGGCGCGCGAGGCGATCAGCGCATAGCCGACGGCGTTGGCGAAGGCGAGCACGACGAAGGTCGATTCGAACACGACCATCTGCGTGAGGAAGCTGCCGTTCGGACTGAGAAACTGCGGCAGAAACGCGACGAAGAAGGTGATGCTCTTCGGGTTCAGCGCCGTGACGATCCAGGCGTGACCGAGCATCTTCAGCGCCGAGGTCCTGTCGGTCCGCGGCACGGCGTTCAGCGCGCCGCCGGCCTGCCACAGCTTGATCCCGAGCCAGACGAGATAGGCCGCGCCGATCCATTTCAGCACGGTGAACAGCAGTGCCGAGGTCGCCAGCAGCGCACCGACGCCCAGCATCGACAAGGTCATGGCGGTGAAGTCGCCCAGCGCGACGCCGACGGCCGTCGGCAGCGCGGTTCGCCATCCCTGGCCCAGCGCATAGGAGACCACCAGCAGAACCGTCGGCCCCGGGATCACCAGGAGGATGATGGACGTTCCGGCAAATGCGAACCAGGTCTCGATCGTCATGCTGATTGTCTCTCGCGAGGACACATGCGACGTTGGTATATCGAGGCGGAAAGGGCCGCAATGATCTTTGTTGCGAGACCCGCTTCAACGGTTCTCCTCGACGATCACGAACGCAAGACGTGTCATGCACGACCTTCGGTCGCTGCGGCGCTCCAATAATTCGTTCGCTTTATAAGAAATTTTACTCTACTGCGTCCATCCTGCTTCGCCACAAGGGCGTATCGCGATCGTCACGACACGTGAGGCGGGGAGGCGATGGTCCTACTCACGCCCAGGCCGGAGATATCGCAGCAGCGCGGGTTCGTTCACGCCGGAACCGTCAGCGCCATCGCGGACACGGCTGCAGGCTATGCGGCGCTCAGCATGATGCCCGCGGACCGCGCAGTTCCAACCACCGAGTTCAAGATCGATCTGGTGGCTCCAGCCGTGGGCCAGCGCATCGTCGCCGAGGGCAGGGTTGTCAAATCAGGCCGGACGCTGACGCTCGCCCAGAGCGAGGTTTTCGCCGAGAGCGGCGGCGAACGGCGGCTCGTTGCTCTCCTGACGGCAACCCTCATGGCTATTGAGGGGCGAGACGAGAACTGTGCTCGCAAGATCAGTAGCGCGCGATGGTGCCGGCAATCTCCTGGCCTGAGGAGTATGACGAGATCAAGCGCCAAACCGTCGTGCATGGAGTGTTGGGATGACAACTGAGACCGCGGAGTCCCGCAATCATATGGAACGCCTTTGCGTTCTAACCATTGAGCTGGATCAAAGATAGGGTAGCAATACTAGTGCACGCTAAAATTGAATAGTGACCTGAGTTGTCAGGGAGGCTCCTGCATGGACTTTTCCCTCAAGTCATTTAGCAAACACTGCCGGCTCGCAATAGCGACCCCGGCCTTCGTCGCGCTGCAGTTCCTCCAGCAGCCTGCGGCTCGGGCAGATTCGGGCGAGTATGCTCGCGTTGGCGGGTGGTCAATCAGATACGACGAGACCGAAGAGATAAACGCCTGCTACGCGAGAATCGCCTTTGCAGACAGTACAACCTTATTAGTAACGTTGGCTGTGAGTGATAAAGAATCCGCTTGGTCCCTGGCGTTTGCGAATCCTAAATGGGACGGGGCGCTGGGAAAGCGAAACAAGATCCATCTTTTCATAACGACTACGAGTGAATGGGAGGGAAATTTCGAGGTTTCCGAGAGAGTCATAATGGTTAAGCAACTCAGTGAGGAATTTGTCCAGAGTGTTGCTGATGCGCGGTCAATCTCAATAAAGAACGAAAGTAAGCAGTCAATCGCAATCGTAAGTATGCAGGACTCTGCCAACGCGATCAATGCGATTCGGCGGTGCGTGCATGATCATCCACGAAAGAGCGCCCCGACCAGTGGGTGGTCGCTAGGATACGATCAACAAGCAGGTATCTGTATTGCAAAGGCGACGTTCACGGATGGAACGGCCGTTGGCCTGGGATTCGTTCAAGCTGCTCGAGAGGATGAAAGAGGATTTGGGCTGTTAGTGATCAATCCAAAGTGGAGGGATCTGACCGCGAACAAGACCCAGATTCGTCTTCAACTTGTCACGACGAGGGAGTTCGACGCGACTTTTGACGTCTCAGATGGTGTCCTGAGCGTCGGTCCGCTCAAGGACGAGTTCATGGCAAGTGTGATTACGGCGGGCTTTCTGGGGATTCGGACTGATGCCGGGCAAAGTCTTGCTCTGCTCAACATGCAAGACGCCATCAGTATAGTGAGGTCGATCAAGCAGTGCGTAGAAGATCATCGGTCGCGAGCCAAGCCAAGCGAAGTTTCCGTGATAACGGGAACGGGATTTTTTGTCGCCCGCGGGGTGATCGTTACGGCCAATCACGTTGTGAGCGGCTGCACGAGCCCGATCAAGGTTCGCTATGCCGACAGAGCAGAGTATGCGGCTACGGTGTATGGTCAGGATGATGCGAATGATCTGGCTTTGCTGAGGACCGATATGGGCAATGCCGCTGTTGCTTCGTTCAGCCTCCAGGCGCGTCTTGGAGACAGGGTTGCTGCATTCGGATTTCCGCTTGCAGGCTTGCTCCCGAGCGTTGGCAATTTCACGACTGGGGACGTTACGGCGTTGACCGGCCTAGGGAACGATACGAGGTTCTTGCAGACCTCCGCTCCCGTGCAAAGTGGCAATAGCGGTGGACCGTTGCTCGACATGTCGGGGCGTGTTGTCGGAATCGTGGATAGCAAATTGAATGCATTGGCCATGATGAAGGCTGGCAGGGACATTCCAGAACTAATAAACTTCGCGATTGTATCGCAGATTGTCGTCAATTTCCTCAGTCGTCGGGGAGTCTCTCCGGAGATCTCGGCAGCGACGAAAAGTGCTCAGGAGTTGTCATCGGCAGACGTCGCAGAGATTGGTCAGAAGATCAGCGTTCAAGTGTTTTGTTTAGGTAGAACGGATATTTCAGGTTCGGAAAAATAGGGGTGCACCATGCGATCTACAGGACAGTGTTTCGCTGTGGCAGTTGCAACGGTTGCGATGGTTGCCGCTTGTTGGGCTCAAGATGCGGGCAAGTCCGATTTTGCCATGTCATGTGCTCCTTGCCATGGAGCCGATGGTAAGGGGGGCGGACCGGTGAGCACGCAGCTGAAATCGGTTCCGTCCGATCTTACGGCGATTGCCAAGAAGAATAATGGAGTGTTTCCGGTTAGTAGTACCTACGAAGTGATCGATGGCAGGCAGGCAATCCTGGCGCATGGTACGCGAGATATGCCCATTTGGGGGTATCGGTATCGGCCAAGTCAAGCGACGCAGTTGAGCTCTGGAGCCGATGCATCGTCATTTGATCCGGACAGTATTGCGAGAGCGCGAATTCTTGCCATAATAGACTATCTTAATCGGATTCAGGAAAAGTAGAAGTTGCCGACTGGGCAACTATGCCGCTCACTTTGTCGATTGGGGTGGGGCGGGCCACGATCTGTGACGGCAGGAAGTGGACTTCAGGAAACGCTGCAGGCTTCCGATTTTACAGATAGTGGCTATGTCCTTCGCGGGATGGGATGTGGCAGCTGTATGGCGTTGCTCGCAGCTGGCGGTATGGAGCAAACTCTGACCGCCGAGAAGAAATGGCTTTCGCTTTACCAGAAAATGTGCTCTACTGCGTCCATCCTGCTTCGCCACGAGGGGCGTATCGCGATCGTCACGACACGTGAGGCGGGGAGGCGATGGCCGCTTGCCTGCCGCAGCGTGCTTGCACGCGGACGAACGGCAGCTTGCGGACGTGAAGTCGTGTGGTCCTGGCGCCGCGACGCTGGCGCCAAGCTTTCGGGCGATGATCCCGGGGGCGACGGTGGCTAAAGAGCCGTACACCGGGGAGCAACTGTCTTTTTTGTAGACCGGTGATCGGCCGGCCTCAAGGCTGGCGCGAAGGCGCGCCACCGCCTTC
>NZ_JBNPTK010000022.1:0-113282 GCF_051167615.1 Bradyrhizobium sp. HKCCYLS3013 | reverse complement strand
CTCAGATCCAGCGACGGGCGGTTGGTCAGAACCGCCCGTTCGCACATTCTGGCAGGTTTCGAACACACAAGAGCACGTATAAATGTTAAAACCATCGCGCAGGGAGGGCCGGGATGTCTCAGCCGAACCTGTGGTTCCTACCCCGTGCTTTTTGTCCGCACGGGGGCCATGGGGGCGGCAAGCTCCCGGTCTTCCCTGCGCCCTCTATTAGCTGGGGGGCGAGATGTCGGGCATGGCTCGGGCGCGGAGTGCGTCGCGAGGGCGATGCTGCTCGGGTTGCTGTTAGTTTTCTCCACGTGCTGTTTGACAATGTGGATCGGGATGGTCGCCGCTTGCGTCATTGCGAGCGAAGCGAAGCAATCCAGGGTCCCGCCCACGACTCTGGATTGCTTCGCTTCGCTCGCAATGACGGAGTTTGGCGCGGGCGGGGTCGCCAAACACTCCGCTGTCATCCTTCGCGAAAGCGGGGGATCCGGTAGGCCGAGACGGTCGTATTCGATCGATAGGCTGCGGCGTACTGGATTCCACGCTTTCGCGGGGAATGACAGGTGGAGGTGCGGCGGGAGCTTGCGCCGGATGGTCCAGGTGGAGTCGACCGGTGGTTGGGACACGCGACCAGCCTGGTGCACCGGACGGGTAGGGCGGACTAGCGCAGCGTATTCCGCCGGAGCTGGCTCCGGCGCGGGCGGATGGCTCCGGCGTCGTCGGAAAGGCGGCGGGTTACGCCTGCGGCTAACCCGCCCTACGAGGGTTACGACTTTGGTCGGACCGGCCAAAATGATGGCCGCGACGGGGCGGTCGGGACGTTGGCAAGTTATTGGGCGTAAACGTCTTTTCGTCCGCGCTCCGCCATCCGCGCCATTCCGCCGCAGTCTGTGTGTCCATCCATTACAGAAGTTTAACGCCGCAGCCAGCACGCCGTAAGGCTCCAGGCCCCATCTTCACTTGCGAACGGGGCGCACAGCCCGGGACACACGTTTAGACCTTGACCAAAATCACTTGCGGAGAAAACCGTATGACCGACCGTCCGACCGACCTGTCCTCGCTTCCATCCTATCGCCAGTCCCGGCGCGGGCTGTTCTCGGCGCGCAAGTTCGCGCTGATGGCCTCCGTGGTCGCGGGCCTCGGTGTTGCCGCCTACGGCCTGTCGCCGCAGGGGGCGCCGCTCGACCTGTTCTCGACCTCGGCGCATGCGCAGGTCGCCAACGAGGTCAGCAAGGTCGCGCGCCCGGTCGGCTTTGCCGACATCGTGGAGCGGGTGAAGCCGTCGGTGATTTCGGTCAAGGTCAACATCGCCGAGAAGGTGTCGAAGGACGATAGCGACGAGGATCTGCCGTTCCAGCCGGGCTCGCCGATGGAGCGCTTCTTCCGCCGCTTCGGCGGTGAGAACGGCATTCCCGGCATGCCGGGCCGCGGCGGCCGTGGTGGCGGTCGCGCCGTGACCGGGCAGGGCTCCGGCTTCTTCATCTCCGCCGACGGCTATGCCGTGACCAACAACCACGTGGTCGATAGCGCCAACAAGGTCGAGGTGACGACCGACGACGGCAAGACCTACAGCGCCAAGGTGATCGGCACCGATCCGCGCACGGATCTGGCGCTGATCAAGGTCGAGGGCGGCTCGAACTTCTCGTTCGCCAAGCTCGCCGACGGCAAGCCGCGCATCGGCGACTGGGTGCTGGCGGTCGGCAACCCGTTCGGCCTCGGCGGCACGGTGACGGCCGGCATCGTCTCGGCGGTCGGCCGCGACATCGGCAACGGCCCGTATGACGATTTCATCCAGATCGACGCGCCCGTGAACAAGGGCAATTCCGGCGGTCCGGCGTTCGATGTCGACGGCAATGTCGTCGGCGTCAACACCGCGATCTACTCGCCGTCCGGCGGCAGCGTCGGCATCGCGTTCTCGATCCCCGCCTCGACGGTGAAGAGCGTGGTGGCGCAGCTCAAGGACAACGGCTCGGTCAGCCGCGGCTGGATCGGCGTGCAGATCCAGCCGGTGACGCAGGACATCGCCGACAGCCTCGGCATGAAGAAGGCCGAGGGCGCGCTGGTCGCCGAGCCCCAGGCCAACGGTCCGGCGGCGAAGGCGGGCATCCAGTCCGGCGACGTCATCACCGCTGTCAACGGCGAGCCGGTGAAGGACGCGCGTGAGCTCGCCCGCACCATCGGCGGCATCGCGCCGGGCGCCTCGGTCAAGCTCAACGTCCTGCACAAGGGCGAGGACAAGACCATCAACCTGACGCTCGGCAAGCTGCCGAACACCATCGAGGCCAAGGCCGACACCGGCGGCGACAATGCGAGCCCGACCCGCGGCGCCGACGTGCCGAAGCTCGGCATGACGGTGGCGCCCGCGTCGAGCGTCGCCGGCGCCGGCAAGGAGGGCGTCGTCGTCACCGAGGTCGATCCGAAGAGCGCCGCTGCCGATCGCGGCTTCAAGGAAGGCGACGTCATCCTCGAAGTGGCCGGCAAGTCGGTGACCTCGGCCGGTGACGTGCGCGAGGCCATCAACGCCGCCAAGGCCGACAACAAGAACAGCGTGCTGATGCGTGTGAAGAGCGGCGGCCAGTCGCGCTTCGTCGCGGTGCCGCTGGCCAAGGGCTAAGGGAGGGCTAAGGCCCTCACGAGATGGGAGACCGCCGGCATGTGCCCCCGCACCGGCGGCTCTTCCTGGGGGCGGGCTTCAAGTTCCGCTCCCGCAAACCTTCCGTTGGATAATGCCCCCCTCCGTCGGAAGGAACTCGGGCGGTGAGGTCCCCCAGCCTCACCGCCCACTTTGCTGCCGATCAACCCCGGGCCCATGCCGCCTTGCACGGAAACGGCGGCCGGTCCATGTAGATGGACATCCAACCGTGACCGCCGCCCCCGTTTCCGCAATGCGCCTCCTGATCATCGAAGACGACCGCGAGTCCGCCGACTATCTGGTCAAGGCGTTCCGCGAGGTCGGACATGTCGCAGACCTCGCCAGCGACGGCGAGGAGGGGCTCGCCATGGCCGAGAGCGGGGATTACGACGTGCTGGTGGTCGACCGCATGCTGCCCAAGCGCGATGGCCTGTCGCTGATCGGCGCGCTGCGCGACAAGGGCAACCGGACGCCGGTGCTGATCCTGTCGGCGCTCGGCCAGGTCGACGACCGCATCAAGGGCCTGCGCGCCGGCGGCGACGATTATCTGCCGAAACCCTACGCCTTTGCCGAGCTGCTGGCCCGCGTCGAGGTGCTGTCGCGCCGCCATGGCGGCCCGGCCGAGGAGACCACCTATAAGGTCGGCGACCTCGAGCTCGACCGGCTGTCGCATCGCGTCGCCCGCGGCAAGGACGAGCTGACCCTGCAGCCGCGCGAGTTCCGCCTGCTCGAATATCTGATGAAGCATGCCGGCCAGGTGGTGACGCGCACGATGCTGCTGGAGAACGTCTGGGATTATCACTTCGATCCGCAGACCAACGTGATCGACGTCCACATCTCGCGGCTGCGCTCCAAGATCGACAAGGGGTTCGACCGCCCGCTGCTCCACACCATCCGCGGCGCGGGGTACATGATCCGTGACGGCCTTCGGTAAGCTGATCCGCACCACGGCGTTCCGGCTGACGCTGGTCTATCTGCTGTTGTTTGCGCTGTTCGCAGCCTCGCTGCTCGGCTATTTCGCCTGGAACACCCGCCGCCTCATCACCGAGCAGATCTCGACCACGGTCACCTCCGAGATCAGCGAGATGACCGACATCTTCGCCCGCTGGGGCCTGCGCGGCATCGTCGGCGCGATCGAGAGCCGCGCGCTGCGGCCGGGCGCCAATCTCTATCTGATCACCACGCCGAGCGGGCAGGCGATCGCCGGCAATGTCGGCTCGCTGGCGCCGGGCGTGATGGGCTCGTCCGGCTGGTCGGAGACGTTCTACCGGCGGCTCGACGACAGCACCGAGCACAGCCACCGCGCGCTGGTCTATGTCACCCAGCTCTCCAGCGGCTTTCGGCTTTTGATCGGCCGCGATCTCGAGGAGCGCCGCCGCCTGTTCGGCATCGTCGCCAAGGCGGCGCAATGGTCGGTGCTGGTCGTGGTGGTGCTCGGCATCGGCGGCGGCATCTTCGTCGCGCGGCGCGTGCTGTACCGGATCGACGCGATGACCGGCACGACGCGGCGGATCATGGATGGCGATCTCTCCGGCCGGCTGCCGGTCGGGCGCAGCGGCGACGAGCTCGATCGCCTGGCGGAGAATCTCAACGCCATGCTGGAACGCATCGAGGCGCTGATGACCGGCCTCAAGGAGGTCTCCGACAACATCGCGCATGATCTCAAGACGCCGCTGACGCGGCTGCGCAACCGCGCCGAGGAGGCGCTGGCGAAGTCGCGCTCCGAGGACGAATATCGCGCCGCGCTGGAGCGGACGATCGAGGAATCCGACGGCCTGATCCGCACCTTCAACGCGCTGCTGATGATCGCGCGGGCGGAGTCCGGGCAGGCGCGCGGCGACATGGTCGAGTTCGATGCGGCCGAGGTCGCCGGCGGCATCCACGAATTGTACGAGCCGCTGGCCGAGGACAACGAAATGACCCTGCGGGTCAAGGCCGCGGCTGCGCCGGTGCACGGCAATCGCGAGCTGATCAGCCAGGCGCTCGCCAATCTCGTCGAGAACGCGATCAAATACGGCAAGCCAGCCGCGCTGCCGCTCGATCCCGCCGCCGCCGCTGACAGCCGCGAGATCCTGATCGAGGCCCGGCGCGAGGGCGGGCAGGTGCTGCTCAGCGTCACCGATCATGGCGAGGGCATTCCCGAGGCCGAGCGCAAGCACGCCGTCGAGCGCTTCGTGCGGCTGGAGGCGTCCCGCACCTTGCCGGGGTCGGGCCTCGGCCTCAGCCTCGCCGCCGCGGTGGCGACCCTGCATGGCGGCGAGCTCCGGCTCGGCGATGCCAGGCCGGGCCTGGTCGCGACCCTGGTGCTGCCGGCCGGCGCAGGCGCACCCGCGAAGCTTGCGGCGCCGGCGCAGGATGTGCCACAGAAGGCCGCATGACCTCATCCGCGCCGGGAAACGCGGACGGGCAGATGCTGGCCGAACGTTTCGTTGCCGGCCCACATGTCCGTGCGCCCGACAAAGCCGAACTCCGTCTCAACGAGTGGCTCGCCGAGCTCGAGCCGTCCTTGGCCGCCTCGCTCCGCCCGCTTCTCGCCGGCGGCTGGGCCCGCACCATCCTGCTCGGGATTGCCGACAGCTCGCCCTATCTGTTCGATCTCGTCCGCGCCGACGGCCATCGCCTCGACCGTCTCTTGCGCTGCGAGCCGCAGGCGCATCTTTCCGAGCTGATCGCCCGCACCGGCCGCGAGGTGTTTGCCGCGTCCAATGAAGCCGAGGTGATGAGCCTTTTGCGCCGGCTGAAATCCGAGGCGGCGCTCCTGATCGCGCTGTGCGACATCGGCGGCGTCTGGCCGGTGATGCAGGTGACGGCGGGGCTGACCGACGTCGCGGTGTCCTCGGTGCAGATGGCGCTGCGGTACCTGTTGCGCCTGGAGACGGTGCGCGGCCGGCTCGCGCCCGTCGATGCCGACGATCCGGAGCAGGGCAGCGGCCTGTTCGTGCTCGCAATGGGCAAGATGGGCGCGGGCGAGCTCAACTATTCGAGCGACATCGACCTGATCGTGTTCTTCGATCCCGAGGTCAATTCGCTGGCGCGCGACATCGAGCCGCAGCCGTTCTTCGTCCGCGTGACCCAGGCGATGGCGCGGCTGCTGCAGAGCCGCACCGCGGACGGCTACGTGTTCCGCGTCGATCTCCGGCTGCGGCCGGATCCGGCCTCGACGCAGGTGGCGATGTCGACCGAGGCGGCGCTGCACTACTACGAGCGCGAGGGCCGCACCTGGGAGCGCGCCGCGATGATCAAGGCGCGGGTCTGTGCCGGCGACGTCGTCGCGGGCGAGGCGATGCTGGCCGAGCTGTCGCCGTTCGTGTGGCGCAAGCATCTCGACTTCCAGGCGCTGACCGACGTCCACGACATGAAGCGGCAGATGCAGGTCTATCGCGGCCACAGCGAGATCGCGGTCGAAGGCCACAACGTCAAGGTCGGCCGCGGCGGCATCCGCGAGATCGAGTTCTTCGCCCAGACCCAGCAGCTGATCGCCGGCGGCCGTCATCCCGAGCTGCGCGTGCGCCCGACGCTCCAGGCGCTCGACGTGCTCACGGCCAGCAACTGGATCACGGAGCAGGCGCGCGACGAGCTCACCACGGCCTATGAGTTCCTGCGCCGGGTCGAGCACCGCCTGCAGATGATGGCGGACGAGCAGATCCACAGCCTGCCCGACGATGTCGAGGGCGTGAGCCGCTTCGCATGCTTCTTCGGCTATGAGAGCCGCGAGCGGTTCGCGGCTGATCTGCTGTTCCATCTCGACATCGTGCAGGGACATTACGCGCGGCTGTTCGAGGGCGATCCGACCGGCACCGTCAGCCTGCCCGCGGTGAACTATGGCGCCGGGCCTGACGAGCCGCGCCTGATGGAGCATCTTGCCGGATTGGGCTTCCGCGATCCGGTGATGGTCGCCAAGACCCTGCAGCAATGGCTGGCGGGCGAGTACCGCGTGTTCCGTGCGGATGCGACGCGCACCGCGTTCACCGATTTCCTGCCCGCGCTGATCGATGGTCTCGCGCATGCCGACGAGCCGGATCGCGCCGTCGTGGCCTTCGACCGCTTCCTGCAGGCGCTGCAGCTCGGCGGCCGCCTGATCACCCTGCTCGGGCAGAACCGTGATCTCGTTGCGCTCGTCGCGCTCGTGCTAGGCGCTGCGCCGCGGCTCGGCGACATGCTGGCGCGGCAGCCGCGGCTGATGGACGGCCTGATCGATCCGCGCTTCTTCGGCGCCATCCCGGACCGGCGCGAATTGTCCGAGCGGCTGGCCTCGACGCTGCAGGATGCCGGGACCTATGAGGAGTTTCTCGATCGTCTCCGGCTGTTCGGCCAGGAAAGCCTGTTCCTGATCGGCACGCGCATCCTCTCCGGCACGGTGTCGGCGCAGCAGGCCGGCACCGCGTTCGCCGACGTCGCCGAGGGCATCGTGCACACCGTGCATGATCTCGTGACCGAGCGCTTCGCCGCCCAGCACGGCCGCATCAAGGGCCAGGAGACCGCGATCGTCGCGATGGGACGGCTCGGGGCCCGCGAGATGACGGCCTCGTCCGATCTCGACCTGATCCTGCTCTATGATTTCGACGGCGATGCCCCGGATTCCGACGGCGAGCGCTCGCTGCAGGGCGCCCACTACTTCGCGCGCTTCACTCAGCGGCTGATCTCAGCCTTCACCTCGCGCACCAATTACGGCGTGCTCTACGACATCGACATGCGGCTGCGGCCGTCGGGCCGCGCCGGCCCGCTGGCCTCGCACATCGACTCCTTTGCGCATTATCAGGAGCAGGAGGCGTGGACCTGGGAGCACATGGCGCTGACGCGGGCGCGGGTGATCTCGGCTTCGCCGGCGTTTCGGGTTCGGATCGAGGAAATCATCCAGGCTGCGCTGCGGCGGGTGCGCGACAGGAGCGCGATCGCGCGCGATGTCGCCGACATGCGCCGCGCGATCGCGGCCGAGAAGGGCGAGGCGGATCTGTGGGACCTCAAGCATGCCGCCGGCGGCATGGTCGACATCGACTTCGTCGCGCAATATCTGCAGCTCGTGCATGCGGCGACGACGCCGGAGATCCTCGACGTCAGCACGCTCGCGGTGCTCGACAATGCCGAGCGGCTCGGCGTTTTGCCGCGGGCCGAAGCCGTGATCCTGCGCCAGGCCGCGCGGCTGTATCACGATCTGACGCAGATCGTGCGGCTGTGCGTCAGCGACAAGTTCAGGCCGGATCAGGCCGGCGAGGACCTGCTGCGGGTGATGGCCCGCGCAGGCGACGCGCCGGATTTCTCGGCGCTCGAGGCGCGGCTGCGCGAGACGCAGACCGAGGTGCGGCGCGTGTTCACCGCCCTCGTGGAGGGATGACCGGGAGCGCGGTCGGACGGCCGCCTATGCCTTTTCCTTGGCGACCGCCGCCTGCTTCAGCCGGCCGATCGCTTCCTTCACCGCCGGGTCGAGGCCGGCGCCGCCGGCATCGTGGTGCGCATAGATCGTCTTGAGCATGCGCGGGTCCCAGAACTTCTTGATGTGCTCGGCGACGCCGGCGACCTCTTTCTCCTGCCCCTGGCTCTGGAAGAACTTGCCGATCTGGTTGGCCATGTAGACGAGGCGCTCGGAGGGGTTATGCGACATGGGTGTTGTCCGTCTCTGTTGGTCGCGCGCCGGTCTCGGCGCCCGCGACGATCCGGTCGGGATGGGTGAAGATTTCGAAGCCGTCGTTGCGGGCCACGGCAATGAGCGTGATGCCCGCGGCGTCCGCCATGCGAATGGCGAGCGCGGTCGGCGCTGACACCGCGATCATGATGGGGGCGCCCATGGCAGCCGCCTTCTGCACCAGCTCGACCGAGACGCGGCTCGTCAGGATCACGAGGCCCTCGCTCGCCGCACAGCGCGCTTGCGCGAGGTGGCCGGCGAGCTTGTCGAGGGCGTTGTGGCGGCCGACATCCTCGCGGAGCGCGACGATGCCGCGCGCCGGCGTCCAGAAGGCGGCGGCGTGCACCGCGCGGGTCTCGTGGTTGAGCTTCTGCAGCGGCTCGATCGCCGCCAGGGCCGCCATGACGTCGCGCGGCGTGAAACGCCGGCCGTCGGGGACATGCGCTGCCGGCCGGACCGCTTCGCTGATGGAATCGATGCCGCACAGGCCGCAGCCGGTGGGGCCGGCGATGTTGCGGCGGCGCTCGGCCAGGCGTTCGGCGAGAGCGTCGGGCAGCCACATCCTGAGCTCGATGCCGTCATCCAGCTCGACGACGTCCAGCGAGATGATGTCGTCGCGGCTCGTGACAAGACCTTCGTTCAGGCTGAAGCCGATGGCGAAGTCGCGGAGGTCCTGCGGCGTCGCCATCATGACGGCCTGGGTGCCGCCATTGTAGGTCAGCGCGACCGCAGTCTCCTCCGGCACGCGGCGGTGGCCCTCGGTGAGGGCTCCGTCGCGCCAGACCAGACGATCCGCGATGCGCACTGCATCGGTCATGCTACTCCGCCGCCTCCACGACCGGGGCGATGCGGCGCGAGTTGCGGGCCTGCTCGTCATAAGCCTTTTGCCAGTCCGACGGACCGTTGGACTGCGACACCTGCACCGCCGTGACCTTGTACTCCGGACAATTGGTCGCCCAGTCCGAGTAATCGGTGGTGATGACGTTGGCCTGGGTCAGCGGATGGTGGAACGTGGTGTAGACCACGCCCGGCGCCACGCGCTCCGAGATCAGCGCATGCAAGGTGGTCTCGCCGGCGCGGCTCGTCAGCCGCACCCAGTCGCCGTCGCGGATGCCGCGCTGCTCGGCGTCATGCGGATGGATCTCCAGCACGTCCTCGCCATGCCACACCACGTTGTCGGTGCGCCGCGTCTGGGCGCCGACATTGTACTGCGACAGGATACGCCCCGTGGTGAGTAGCAGCGGGAAGCGCGGGCCGGTGCGCTCGTCGGTCGCGACATATTCGGTGACCACGAACTTGCCCTTGCCGCGGACGAAGCCGTCGACATGCATGATCGGCGAGCCCTCGGGATACTTCTCGTTGCAGGGCCACTGCACCGAGCCCATCTCCTCGAGCTTCTGGTAGGAGACGCCGGTGAAGGTCGGTGTCAGCGCTGCGATCTCGTCCATGATCTCGGACGGGTGGTTGTACGTCATCTCGAAGCCCATGGCCTTGGCGAGGCCGATCGTGACCTCCCAGTCGGCCATGCCATTGCGCGGCGTCATCACCTTGCGCACGCGCTGGATGCGGCGCTCGGCATTGGTGAAGGTGCCGTCCTTCTCCAGGAAGGTCGAGCCGGGCAGGAACACGTGGGCGTAGTTGGCGGTCTCGTTCAGGAACAGGTCCTGCACGATGACGCATTCCATCGACGACAGCGCCTGCACCACATGCGTGGTGTTCGGATCGGACTGCAGGATGTCCTCGCCCTGCACGTAGAGGCCCATGAAGGTGCCTTCGATCGCCGAGTCGAACATGTTGGGGATGCGCAGGCCCGGCTCGGGGTTGAGCTTGACGTTCCACATCGCCTCGAACTGCTCGCGCACCGCGTCGCCCGCAATATGCCGGTAGCCCGGCAGCTCGTGCGGGAACGAGCCCATGTCGCAGGAGCCCTGCACGTTGTTCTGGCCGCGCAGCGGGTTCACGCCGACGCCGCGGCGGCCGATATTGCCGGTCGCCATTGCGAGGTTGGCGATCGCGATCACCGTGGTCGAGCCCTGGCTGTGCTCGGTGACGCCCAGGCCGTAATAGATCGCGCCGTTGCCGCCGGTGGCGTAGAGCCGGGCGGCGCCGCGGATCGCTTCCGCATCGACGCCGGAGATCTTTGCGACCGCTTCGGGGCTGTTCTTCTCCAGCGCGACGAACTCGGCCCAATCCTGGAATTCGCTCCAGTCGCAGCGCTCGCGCACGAAGGTCTCGTTGACCAGGCCCTCGGTCACGATCACATGCGCCATCGCGGTCAGGATCGCGACATTGGTGCCGGGCAGCAGCGGCAGATGGTAGTCGGCCGCGACATGCGCCGACTTCACGAGATCGATCTTGCGCGGATCGACAACGATCAGCTTGGCGCCCTGGCGCAGCCGCTTCTTCATGCGCGAGCCGAATACCGGATGCGCGTCGGTCGGGTTGGCGCCGATCACCATGATGACGTCGCTGTCCTCGACCGAGTCGAAGTCCTGCGTGCCGGCTGAGGTGCCGAAGGTGGTGGCAAGGCCGTAGCCGGTCGGCGAATGGCAGACGCGGGCGCAGGTGTCGACGTTGTTGTTGCCGAAGCCGGCGCGGATCAGCTTCTGCACCAGATAGGTCTCTTCGTTGGTGCAGCGTGACGAGGTGATGCCGCCGATCGAGTCGCGGCCATACTTCGCCTGGATGCCACGCATCTTGTCGGCGGCGAATTTGAACGCCTCGTCATAGGAGACCTCGCGCCAGGGCTGGTCGATGCTCTCGCGGATCATCGGCTTGAGGATGCGCTCCTTGTGGGTCGCATAGCCCCAGGCGAAGCGGCCCTTGACGCAGGAATGGCCGCGATTGGCCTTGCCGTCCTTGTACGGCATCATGCGCACCACTTCCTCCCCGCGCATCTCGGCCTTGAAGGTGCAGCCGACGCCGCAATAGGCGCAGGTGGTGACGGCCGAGTGCTCGGGCTGGCCGATCTCGATCACGCTCTTCTCGGTCAGGGTCGCGGTCGGGCAGGCCTGCACGCAGGCGCCGCAGGAGACGCATTCCGAGCCGAGGAAGCTCTCGCTCATGCCCGGCGAGACCCGGCTGTCGAAGCCGCGGCCGGAGATGGTCAGCGCGAACGTGCCCTGGACCTCCTCGCAGGCGCGGACGCAGCGCGAGCAGACGATGCACTTGGAGGGATCGTAGGTGAAATAGGGGTTGGACTCGTCCTTCGGCAGCCAGGCCGGATTGGCCTCGCCGCAGGCGTCGGCGAACACGTGGTTCTCACCCTGGTTGCCGTAGCGCACGTCACGCAGGCCGACCGCGCCGGCCATGTCCTGCAGCTCACAATCGCCATTGGCGGCGCAGGTCAGACAGTCGAGCGGATGGTCGGAGATGTAAAGCTCCATCACGCCCTTGCGCAGCTTCTTCAGCCGCTCGGTCTGGGTGTGCACGACGAGGCCCGCGGCCACCGGCGTGGTGCACGAGGCCGGCGTGCCGGCGCGGCCCTCGACCTCGACGAGGCAGAGGCGGCACGAGCCGAACGCGTCGACCATGTCGGTCGCGCACAGCTTCGGGATCTGCGTGCCGGCCTCCATGGCCGCGCGCATGATCGAGGTGCCCTCGGGAACGGTGATGCTCTGGCCGTCGATGGTGAGCGTGACCATCTTTTCGGACTTGGAGAGCGGCGTGCCGTAATCGGTTTCGTGGATGAGCGACATGGTCGGTGTCCTTGTTCCCGATATCTTATTCCGCAGCCTGCAGGCGCGGCTGCTGGGGGCCGAAATCTTCGCGGAAGTGCTTCAGCGCCGAGAGCACAGGGTAGGGCGTGAAGCCGCCGAGTGCACAGAGCGATCCGAGCTTCATAGTGCCGCAGAGGTCCTCGACCAGGGCGATGTTCTCGGCGACGCGCTCGCCGCGGCGGATCTTGTCGATGGTCTCGGCGCCGCGCGTCGAGCCGATGCGGCAGGGCGTGCACTTGCCGCAGGATTCGATGGCGCAGAACTCCATCGCGAAGCGCGCCTGCTTCGACATGTCGACGGTGTCGTCGAACACGACGATGCCGCCATGGCCGATCAGGCCGTCCTTGGCGGTGAACGCCTCGTAGTCGAACGGCGTGTCGAACAGGGCGCGTGGGAAGTAGGCGCCGAGCGGACCGCCGACCTGCACCGCACGAACGGGACGGCCGGTGAAGGTGCCGCCGCCGATGTCGTCGACCAGTTCGCCCAGCGTGATGCCGAACGCGGTCTCGAACAGGCCGCCGAACTTGACGTTGCCGGCGATCTGGATCGGCATCGTGCCGCGCGAGCGTCCCATGCCGAAATCGGCATAGGCCTTGGCGCCCTCGTCGAGGATGAACGGGATCGCGGCGAACGACAGCAGGTTGTTGACCACGGTCGGCTTGCCGAACAAACCATGATGGGCGGGCAGCGGCGGCTTGGCGCGCACGATGCCGCGCTTGCCCTCGAGGCTCTCCATCAGCGCGGTCTCTTCGCCGCAGACATAGGCGCCGGCGCCGGTGCGGACCTCCAGCTCGAACGTATAGTTCGAGCCCGCGATCTTGTCGCCGAGCAGGCCCGCCTTCCTGGCGATGTCGATCGCCTTGGCCATGGTCGCAATCGCGTGCGGATATTCCGAACGCGTGTAGATGTAGCCCTTGGTGGCGCCCACCGCGATGCCGCAGATCGTCATGCCTTCGATCAGGACGAAGGGGTCGCCTTCCATCAGCATGCGGTCGGCGAAGGTGCCGCTGTCGCCTTCGTCGGCGTTGCAGATGACGTATTTGCGGTCGGCTGCCGTCTGCGACACCGTCTTCCACTTGATGCCGGTCGGAAAGCCGGCGCCGCCGCGGCCGCGCAGGCCGGAGGTGGTGACCTCGGCAATCACGGCGTCAGGCGTCAGCGACAGGGCGCGCGTCAGGCCCTTGTAGCCGCCATGGGCGCGGTAGTCGTCGAGCGACAGCGGATCGATGATGCCGCAGCGGGCGAAGGTGAGGCGGGTCTGCCGCTTCAGCCACGGGATCTCCTCGGTCAGGCCGAGCGAGAGCTTGTGCGACTTGTCGGCGATAACAGCGTCGAGCAGCGACGGAACGTCGTCTGCTGTCACCGGTCCGAAGCCGAACCGGCCCTGCGCCGTCTCCAATTCGACCAGCGGCTCCAGCCAGTACAACCCACGCGAGCCGTTGCGCACGATCTCGATATCGACCTTCCGCTCCAGCGCCGCCTTGTGCAGCGCGTGGGCGACCTCATCGGCGCCGACGGCGAGTGCGCCGGCATCACACGGGACAAAAAGACGCACGCTCATCGCTGGGCCTCCGAGACGAGGGCATCGATCCGGGCTTCGTCGAGCCGGCCGACCAGCCGGCCGTCGAGCATCGCCGATGGCGCGGTGGCGCACAGGCCGAGGCAGTAGATCGGCTCGAGCGTGACGCGCTCATCGGCCGTCGTGTTGCCCATGGCAATGCCGAGCTTGGCTTCGGCGCGGGCCGCGAGGGCGTCGCCGCCAGCGGCCTGGCAGGCCTCGGCGCGGCACAGCTTGAGCACGTGACGACCGGCCTTGTTGGCCCGGAAATCATGGTAGAACGTGAACACGCCGTAAACCTCGGCGCGCGAGAGGTTCAAAGCGGATGCGATCATCGGAATGGCATCCTCCGGCACGTGGCCGAACGTCTCCTGCAACGCATGGAGGATGGGCAAGGTTGCTCCCTCCATCTTGCTATGTTCGGCGATGATCTCGGCGCCGCGCGCCGCGTCCCAACTTTCGTACATCGGCGTCATCTTGGGCGTCATCCTGATCCCGATTCTGCGTTGCAAGCGTTTCGCACATCCAAATTGGAATTGCTCAAGATATCAATAAAGCAGTCCCGTGCTGCGATAGCGAAACGCAATCGAGAGATAGCTAGAAGTTGACGAAAAACGGGCCTTCGCGCGACCGGCTTGCGGCCGCGTTTTACCGTGTCGGCGACACCCTCGTCGTGATAGGTTTCACCCTGGCCGGCAGCCGCCGAAAACGCGTGGAACCGGGCCGTTCAACCGCTGGAAGGCCGCCCTCTTGATCGACAAGCTCGAACTGCTGCTGGCGCTGGCCAAGGAGCGTCATTTCGGCCGGGCGGCGGAGGCGTGCGGCGTCACCCAGCCGACCATGTCGACCAGCATCAAGCAACTGGAGGAGATCCTCGGCGTCATGCTGGTGCAGCGGGGATCGCGGTTCCAGGGATTCACTCCCGAGGGCGAGCGGACGCTCGACTGGGCGCGCCGGATCGTCGGCGACTTCCGGGCGATGCGCCAGGAGATCAATGGCCTCAAGGACAAGCTATCCGGCGAAATCCGCATCGCGGCGGTGCCGACCGTGCTCGGCATGGTTGCGTCGCTGACGACGCCGTTCCGCGCCAAGCATCCGGAGGTCCGGTTCCGCATCATGTCGTGCACCTCGGCCGACGTGCTGGGACTGCTGGAGAACCTCGAGGTCGACGCCGGACTGACCTACATCGAGAACGAGCCGATCGGCCGTGTCAGAACCATCCCGCTCTACAACGAGAGCTACCGCCTGCTGACGGCGCCCGACGCCATGTTCGGCGATCGCGAGCAGGTGACCTGGAAGGATGTCGGGCAGGTGCCGCTGTGCCTCTTGACGCCCGATATGCAGAACCGCCGCATCATCGACCGCGCGCTGCGCGCCGCCGGCAACGACGTCACGCCGACGCTCACCTCGAACTCGCTGCTCGTGCTCTACACCCATGTAAAGACCGGCCGCTGGGCCAGCGTGATGCCGGCCAAGTTGGCCGAGACGCTCGGCCTCGCCGACAAGGTGCGCTCGATCCCGATCGTCGATCCCGTGATCAACTACCAGATCGGCCTCGTCATCCCGCAGCGCGACCCGATGACCCCGCTGATCGCGGCCCTGGTGCAGGTGGCGCGCGAGGTCGCGCCCAGCCTGCAGGCGTGAGGCGCATGTCGGCACCGTCACCCGACCTCGCCGGCGTCATCGGCGGACTTCGGGCTCTCATGCGGTCGCGGAGCTCTGGCCTTGCGCGTGGCGCGTGGCCCGGAGCTCGTAATGCGCGGCATGGCCGTCGTAGCGGCTGAGCAGCTTCCGCGCCGCGGGCGGAACCACCGCCGCGTCATGGGCTGGACCCGCAAAGCGAACCACCGCCGCCTGATCTGCGAAGGTCATGATCGTCACGAATTCGACCTCGGCCTCCAGCGGTCTGCGCAGCAGCTCGATGCCTAGAAATCCTTCGATTGCCCGATCGACGATGGCTGGAAAGATCGTCGACCGCAGCAGCTCCTCATAGGCATCGGCATCCACCGCCCTGGTCCAGCCGTGCCAAATCCGCTTCAGCATCGCGATGCTCCTTTGGGTCCGATGATGGTCACCGAACCCTTGCACGGGCGTCGAGCGCCGGACTTGGTGAAAGTTGCGGTCCGCGCTGCGAACTCGCGGAGCGGCTGCCTCCGCTCAGTAGGCCGCAAATTGCTCCCGCATGATCTTCTCCTCCTGCCGGATCCGCAAGGTCAGCGGCACGGCATAGATGATCAGGCCGGCCACGAGCGTGACATAGGCGTGCAGCGTCAGCGCGTAGCCGATCAGCTCAGGCAGGATGTTGAGGAAGTAGTTCGGGTGGCGCACGATCCGGAACAGCGGATGGGTCACCAGCGCGTGGTCGCGCGCGAGCATCAGCTTGACGGTCCAGAGGCGACCGAGCAACTGCGACACCACGAGCAGCATCACCGCGCCGAACAGATAGATCACGAAACCGATGATGCTGACGGCGTCGAGCGGTGCATCCCGGACGAGGCCCTCGGCCGTCGCGGCGAGATAGAAGGCGACATGCACGATGGCCAGCCAGCGCGACACGGATGCGCCGTATTCGACGGCGCCTTCGGCGCGCAGCCGCTTCTCGTTGCGGATCGAGATGCCGAGCATGGCAAAGCGATAGGCGAAGGCGGCAACGATAAAGGCGATGATCACACGCGGTACTCCAGTTCTCGGAGCGATTGCCTTAGTTGCCCATGCGTAGGTGCGTCAATACCACGTTCCGCTCATGTTGCTTACCAAGCACGAAGCGATGTCATGATGCGGTCATCCACCTGCGTCATGCAGCCCGCGCTGCCCTTCTGAAGGGCAAGCCGATCGCATTCCTGGGCATCATCCGCCGCGTCCGTGCCTGGGCACGCATCATCAGTCGTGACAGCATACGCCTCTCTCCACCCGTCATTGCGAGCGCAGCGAAGCAATCCAGGCTGCCGCCGCAGGGATGGTCGGCGCTGCAGGTAGGCCTCGCTAGTGCCATCGGCCGGCGAGGGCTCATGCGCTCCCCGAATGCTGAGCTTGCGCCTGGCCCGTGATCCTTAGCTCATAATGCGCGGCTTGGCCGTCATAGCGGCTGAGCAGCCGTTGCGCTGCCGGTGGCACCACGGCTGTCTCATGCATCGGACCGGCGAAGCACACCACCGCCGCCTGATCGGCGAACGTCATGATCGTCGCGAACTCGCCGCCGTCGATCGGCCTGCGCAGCAGCTCGATGCTCAAAAACCCCGCGATGTTCCGGGCCTCGATCCCTGGAAAGATCGCCGCGCGCAGCAGGTCCTCATAGGCATCGGCATTTGCGGGAGTGCTCCAGCCGCACCAGATACGCTTTAGCATCAGATTGTCCCTCGACAGTGCGATCTCGACTCTCGCGCAGTGAGGTCCGCCAAACTTGGCAATAATTGCTGATCGCCGTCGACGACTGCCACGTGCGGATCAGGCGCCGCCGATCCTCGCCAACAACTCGCGCTGCCAAGATTTGAGGCCAGGGTCGTTGGAACGCATCCTGGCGCTGGCCCTCAACTCAGGTGAAATGTCTTTGCGTTCCGGAGCGAACTGTCGCTCCAGGAGACCTTGCAGCACGGCCTCTGCGTGTCCCGAAACCGGCACACCGATGAGGTCGAACAGGAGCTCGTCGGCTCCAGCCCAGCCTGGAGCGGAAAGCGGCGTTACGGCGCGATACAGGCTGAGACCCAGTGCGACCCGGAGAGGATCGCGACTCGCGAACAGGCCGAGCATGCGCCCCTTGATGCGGTCGGGAAATTGCGTGTATTCCAGAAGCGCGATATTCCTCCAGCGATCGACGGCCATGGCTTCGAGCGTACTCGCGCCAGAGCCGACCAACTGCTGTCGACCGAAATACTGTTCAATCCCGATCAGGACCTCGTCGTAGGGAAACGGATCGACCGGGTGTCGGAGGGCATCGCGACTGACACCGATCGACTCGGCCAGAAGCACCTCGCCATCGACCGGCGGACCAGCCTCCACAGGGGTTGGTCGCTTCTCGAACAGGGCCAGTGGAAGAACCCACTTCATGTCCATGGTCCCCTTGATCCGTCGGGCCAGGACGCGGCTATGTCCGGAGTTTCGTTCCAGAAGTTCGTAGACATAGCCGTGGAAGCGGATCGGCAGGTCGTCCGCCGCCAGCCAATATCTGCCGTCATGGTTTCTCTCCGAAAGGAAGAGGCCATCATCGAAATCGACGACCGAACTTTTCGTGGCGCACTTTCCTGGATAACCGAGACGGAGAAAGTCGAGCGCGCGGACGGCATTCTCCGGTGCGAGACACGCCGTGCCATCCGCCGGCCGATACAGCGTCCAATCGATCCGGCCATAGCCGGTGGACTTCAACGCCACCTCGTGAGCTGACGTGGCGAGCACGCGAATGCTGGCGTCCTCATAGGACTTCGAGCTTTCGATCGCGAGAAGGGCGTGGTTCTGCTTGTCGGGCTGCTGCCGCGGCACAGCCATCTCGACCAGTGCAGCTTCATCTTGCTGCACTCGCCACGAGGAGTGGAGATAAATGGCGCCGGCAAGGACGATGGGACCCAACAGAAAGCCGTAGCGGCCCTTTACGAGCCCATAGAGCGGAATCGCCAAAAAGGGAGCGCAGGCCAGACCTAGGGGA
Organism: Bradyrhizobium sp. HKCCYLS3013; assembly: GCF_051167615.1. NCBI lineage: Bacteria > Pseudomonadati > Pseudomonadota > Alphaproteobacteria > Hyphomicrobiales > Nitrobacteraceae > Bradyrhizobium > Bradyrhizobium sp. HKCCYLS3013. Next base: position 95,132 of record NZ_JBNPTK010000022.1, on the reverse strand, counting down.
ATCAAAAGAAGCGGCGATGCAAACATCGCCACGAAGACGAGGCTGTTCGGGAGTGACGCAAACAGAGCTGCTTCGGCAAGTGATACGAGGAATACGATGCCAGCCGAGAGGACCACGTCGAGCAGAAGCAGAAGAAGGCGGCGAAGCATTGGTGCACCATGCTTTGGCGACAGGCCATGGGAAGACCCAGCCTCCCGGTTGCAGACCTCCAATCTGCAGGCAAAGAGTTAAGGGCTTGATGATCAAGTCCATCGGCGTAGCACCGCCTTGTCATGTTCGCGGGATCTCATTGCGTAACGCGGTCGCGAGCGCGGGGTGAGTCGCCCGTCGAGCGAGACGAGGCCTCGAGATGCCTTGCGAACAGGTCTCGCGTATCCCCGCGGGCCTGCGCCGAGATATAGAATTCGCAAGCGAAATCAACGTGCGACGCTCTGTCAAGATTGCCAGTGAAAAATATTCTGCTTTTCAGAATTAAAATCCTGTGTCTTCCTATGTCCATCCCGCCTCAAGCAAAGGGGCGTTGCGCGCGATCGTCACGACACGCGAGGCGGGGATGCGGTGGCCGCGGGCGTTCGCAGCGTCGTCTCAGGATGGCGCGGACGAACGGATGTCTTGCGGACGTGAAGTCGCAGCGGCCTGACACCCCGAAGCTGGTGTCCAACTCGGAGCGAGGCTTGGCTTCGCGCGGGAATGGTGGCCAACAAGCCGGCGCACCAGGGCGACTGCGTATAAGCGTGAAGACCATCGCGCAGGGAAGGCCGGGTTTGTCCGGCTGCACCTGTGGTACCTGCCGCCTGCATTTTTTCTCGCAGGCGGCCCGCAGGCGTCAGCCGACGCCTGGCCTTCCCTGCTCCCTTTGCAATTCGAAGGGCATGACTGATCGCATCACTCGGGCATCGTGTGCCGCGAGACCGCGGTGTCATGTTCGAAGCGTCCACGGTGTTCGAATGCATGGCTGTATGAGACGTAAATCCGATCTTTCGCGTGTCGTCCCGGGCAAGCCGCGTCGCGCGAGAGCACGTTGCGGCGCCGACCCGGGACGAATACTCCGCGGCGGGTGTGAGATGCGAGTTGGTTGACGAGCGTGCCTCAAACGGCTGCCTGGGGTTATGGGTCCCGGCTCAAGGCCGGGACGACGGCGGTGGTTGTCGATGCAGACAGGGTACGACCAGAGTTCGTAGTTGGGCGCGCTGCCGTAGGGTGGGCAAAGCGGCGCCGTCAGGCGGCGCGTGCCCACCGTCTGCGTCGTGAACATCGGTGGGCACGGCGCGCGATGAAGCGCTGCTCGACACGCAGCTTCACGGGCGCGCCTTTGCCCACCCTACGGCATCGCGCATGCCCCTCAGGCCGCGACCGAGATGCTCGCCGTCGCCTTGTACGCGTCGCGGGGCAGGGTGACGCGGACGACGGTGCCGCACTCCAGCCGCGAGCGCAGCCGCATCGAGCCGCCGTGCAGCTGGGCCAGCGAGCGGGCGATGGCGAGGCCGAGCCCGGAGCCGTGATAGGTCTTGGTCATCTGGCTCTCGACCTGCTCGAACGGCCGGCCGAGCCGCGCCAGCGACTGCGCGGGGATGCCGATGCCGGTGTCGGCGATGATCAGCACGACCTTGTCCTCGAACACGCGGCTCCGCATCGTGACACGGCCGCCTTCGGGGGTGAACTTCACCGCGTTCGACAGCAGGTTGACCATGATCTGCTTGGTGGCGCGACGGTCGGCGACGACGGGGATGCTGCCTCCGATGTCGGCGTCGAGGACGAGGCTCTTGTCCAGGGCGCGACCGGAGACGACGCGCAGCGATTCCGCCAGCGTCTTGGCGAGGTCGAGCGGCTCCATGTCGAGCTTCATACGGCCGGCCTCGATCTTCGACATGTCGAGGATGTCGTTGATCACCTCGAGCAGATACTGACCGGAGGTCAGGATGTCGTGGCAGTATTCCTGGTACTTCTCGGAGCCGAGCGAGCCGAACATGCCGCTGCCCATGATCTCGGAGAAGCCGATGATGGCGTTGAGCGGCGTGCGCAGCTCGTGGCTCATATTGGCGAGGAATTTCGACTTGGTCTGGTTGGCTTCCTCGGCGCGGGTCTTCTCCTGCGAGTATTTCTCCGCGAGGTCGGCAAGCTCGATCGCCTGGCGCTCGAGCGCGCTCTGCGAGCGCTGCAGGTCGATCACGGTGGCGCGCAGGCGCAGGTCGTTGTCGACGAGCTTCTGCTCGTGCTCCTTGATGCGGGTGATGTCGGTGCCGACCGAGACGTAGCCGCCGTCCTTGGTGCGGCGCTCGCTGATGTGCAGCCAGCTGCCGTCGTCGAGCTGCGCCTCGAAGGTGCGGCCGCCCGGCGCCTGCTGGCTGTGATCGTGCAGCCGCGTGCGGATCTCCGGCATCTTGCCGACCTCGATGACGGTCTCATAGGAGGTGCCGGGGATCACGGCGGAGTCCGGCAGCTTGTGCAGCTTCTGGAAATGCGAGTTGCACAGCACCAGCCGGTTGTTGGCGTCCCACAGCACGAAGGCTTCCGAGATCGTCTCGATCGCGTCGCGCAGGCGGAGGTCGGCCTCGACGGTCTTCTCGACCAGGCTCTTCTGCTCGGTGACGTCGACGGCGATGCCGATCAGGTGCAGGCCGGAATCGGAGGTGCCCTGGCTGAGCTCGCAACGCACCCGGAGCCAGATCCAGTGACCCTCGGTGTGGCGCATCCGGAAGCTCTGATCGATCTGGTGGATGTCGCCGGCGACGAGCTGGTCAGCGATCTCGAACAGGTCGATGTCGTCCGAGTTCACCAGCGCGTTGACCTCGCCGAAGGTGAGGAGGTCGGTGCGGTTTTCCAGGCCGAGCATCGCGAACATCGAGTTCGACCAGAAGATGCGGCCGCGCGACAGGTCCCAGTCCCACAGCCCGCAGCGGCCGCGATTGAGCGCGGTGTCGATGCGGCCCCGCACGGCGTCGTTGATCAGGTCGCCCTCGCGGGCGCGGGTCGACTGCCAGTGGAAGGCGAAGCCGAGGATCAGCACGACGAAGCCCGTCGTCGCCGACAGCGTGACCGAGAGTGCGGCGTCCGAGCCCCAGATCGGCTCGAGCTTCTCCTGGATCACCACGACGCGGCCAGGCAGCGCCTTGATCAACTGCGACACCGCGAAGGCCGGACGGCCGTTCGGCAGCGTGATCTCGGTGACGGCGCCCTGCAGGCCCGGCGTCGCCAGGAGCTGCGCGGTGGAGATCAGGTCGAGGATACGGTCGTTCTCGCCGAGTCCGGTGTCGACCGGAACCCGGGCGAGAATGCGGTGGTCGGCGCCGGTCACGATCACGTGGCGGCCGGGCGCTGCGCCCCAGGCGGGGATCAGGTCGGGCAGCAGGCTCTGCAGGTGCTCGATATGGGCGATGCGGTCCGGGCGCATCGCCAGATTGCCGATGCGGTCGGCGAGCAGGTCGGAGATCGCGGCCAGGTCGCGCTTGGTCGCGCCGCGCTTCTGACGGCTCTGGTCGAGCACCTGGACGAAAGCGCCGAGGCAGATGGTGACGAGAAAGGCGATGATCAAAGTAGGGACAGCACGACGCAATACCGGCTCAGCAGTCAGCAGCCTTTGATAGGCCGGTTTCGCGATCGATTGCGCCAACCCCTTGATGGAATCAGAAGATTGGACGCACGCGTTCGCGGCATGCGCACGCGTCATGCTGTAGACCCCCGAAACTTCTTGGATACCCGAATTTCGAAAGAGCCCCAGCCGCTTCCGAATCAAGTTGATTTGAATCCAGATTTCTCGGGCTGTCGAGAGTCAACGATTTGGCAAAAGCTAATAAATCTTATCCAATGCGGATTTGCCATGGCGAAATGCCGGCAGAGTGAGTCCGAAGCGGGAACGCAGCGTGACGTTCAGGCCTCAACCGTGCGGCGGCTCGGCGTGACTGATGACGCGCTTGACGCTCGGGAAGGCGCGACGCACTCCGCGCTCGATGTGGTCGACATTGTCGTGCACCTTCAGCACGCTCATCGACGGCGCTGCGCGGCAGTGGAAGTTGACGATCTCGCCAGCCTCGGTGTTGCGGACGCGGACATTGTGCACGTCGTACATGTCGGTCTCGGCTGCGAGGCGCTGCAGGGCCGCGGCGATCTCGGCGATCCGCTGCGCCGGCGCGTCGACGCCGAATGGCAGCTCGGGCTCGAGCGGCTCGATATGGGTGTCGACCTCGACATCGGCGCCGAATTCGTCGCGGATCGAGCGTTCCAGCTCGTGCGCGATCGCATGTGCCGCGAACAGGCTCATGTCGCCGTCGACCTCGAGGTCGATCGCGACGATCAGGCGCCCGCCGACATCATGGACGGTGACGTGATGGATCGCGAGGCCGGAATTGCGCGCGATCACCATGATGCGCTCGCGCACGCTCTCATTGCTGAGCGCGACCGGTACCGTCGTGAAGGTGACGTCGGCGCCGGACAGGCTGGCATCGACCGCGGCCTGCGCATCGCGCTTGATCTCGTGCACGCGGTCGATCGGGTAGGTGCGCGGCACCTGCACCGTGGCGTCGACGAAATGCGTCGCGCCGACGAGCCGCACCCGCAGCCGCTCGACATCGACGACGCCATTGATCGAACGGATCGCGGCGCGCGCCTTTTCGGCCGCGCCCTCCGGCGCGCGGTCGAGCAGTGTTTCTACGGTGGAGCGCGCCAGCCGCAGGCCGAGCATCGAGATCATCAGGGCGACGGCGACCGCGGCGGCGGAATCCCCCCACCAGAACCCGAACGCGGTGAGGACCAGGCCGGCGATGACGGCGATCGAGCCGAGCACGTCGGAGGCAAAATGCAGAGCGTCGGCGGCGAGCGCCTGGCTGTGGGTCTCGTGCGCGGCCCGCTGCAGCGCGCGGGCGCGCCAGAAATTGACGGCGATGTCGATCAGCAGCACCACGAACGGAATCGCCGACAGCGACGGCGGTGCCGCCGCCTCGCGCAGCCGGCTGACGGACTCGACCAGCACGCCGCCGGCCAGCACGTAGAGCAGGGCGATGACGCCAAGCGCCGACAGGCTCTCCAGCTTGCCGTGGCCGTAATGATGCTCGTCGTCGGCCGGCCGGTCCGATACCCGAACCACCATCCACGTGATGACGGTGGCGACGACGTCGACGGCGCTGTGCAGGGCCTCGGAGACGAGCGCGAGGCTGCCGATCAGGATGCCGACGATGAACTTCGCCGCGGCCATGCTGGCGCTCGCCGCGATCGAGATCGCGGCGACACGGGTTTTCCCGGAATCGACATGGGAGGCGGCGTCTCTCATGGCGGCGGATGTAGCAGCCGAGGCCGCACCATGAAAGCCGGGATCGCGCGGTCCATGTGCGTGGACCGCGCGCTGTTTCGAGTGCTTCTAAATCTCAGAAGGTTGCGTTCACAAGGTCACCACGATCTTGCCGAGATGCTTGTTCGCCTCCATGTGCGCGAACGCCGCGCCAATGTCGTCGAAGGCGAAGACGCGGTCGATCGGCAGCCGCAGCGTGCGCTGCTCGACCGCACCCCAGATGTCCTTCTTCACCTCGTCGAAGATCGCGCGGATCTCCTCGATCGAGCGGGTGCGGAAGGTGACGCCGACATAGGTGATGCGGCGCGCCGCGTGCAGGTCGAAGTTGAAGTCGGCATGGGTGCCGCCGAGCCGGCCGACATTGACGATGCGGCCGAGGACCTTGGTTGCGGCGAGGTTCTGATTGGCGACCTTGCCGGACACCTGGTCGATGATCAGATCGACGCCCTCGCCGTTGGTCGCCTGCAGCACCTGGTCGACCCAGGCAGGATCGCTGGAGTCGATGGCGAGATCGGCGCCGAACTCCTTGAGCCGTCCGCGGCGCATCGCATCGGTCGAGGAGCCGATCACGAGCCGGGCGCCCTTGAGCTTGGCGATCTGCATCGCCATCAGCCCGACGCCGGAGCTCGCACCCTGCACCAGCATGCGCTGGCCCGGCTGCAAAGCGCCGTTGGTGACGACGGCGTTGTGCATCGTGGTCAGCGCGATCGGCAGCGTGGCGGCCTCGTCGAAGTTCATGTTCGACGGCGCGTGGAACAGCCGGCCATCGTCGGCAAGGGTGTATTCGGCGAACGCCGCGCTGCCCGAGCCCATGACCTTGTCGCCGATCTTCACGCCCCTGGCGTCGGGCCCGAGCTCGGCGACCTCGCCGGCCCATTCCATGCCGAGGACGGTGCCGACGCCGCCGGCGGCGCCATGCACATGCCCCTTGGTCATGCCGAGATCGGCGCGATTGAGGCCGCAGGCGCGCACGCGCACCAGCACCTGCGTGCCCTTCGGCGCGGGCTTGGCGATATCGGTGATCGCGGCGCCCTGGGCGCCGTAGACATAGGCTTTCATCGCAAGGAATCCTGTCGGGTCAGCATGAACGGCGACCTTACTGTGCCGCTCCTCTCTGCGCACCGCCTAACAGGCGGCGCGCAGCTCCGACAAGGTTCTCTCAGGATTGAACCGGTTCCGCTGACCGGGCTGGATGCGTCAGGCGGCGACTGGAGCTTCCGCTTCGTCGAAGGCCGAGGAGACGTCGCGCATGCTGATGACGCCGGCCAGCGCGAAGTCGACAATGACCGGGAGGTGGCGGATGTGGTGCACGTTCATCAGGTGCCGCACGTGTTCGAGCGTATCCTCGGTGCTGCAGGAGATCAGCCGCTGCGGCGAGATCAATTGCGAGACCTTCAGGTTGACGCCGGCGGCGCCATGCTCGGCGATGGCGCGCACGACATCGCGCTCGGTGAACATGCCGGCCGCGGTGTTGCCCTCGGTGCGGACGACATCCTTGACGACGAGGGCGCTGACGTTGCTGGCGCGCATCAGCTGCGCCGCGACGCCGACGGTCTCGTTCATTCGCACCGTGATCACGCGCGCCATCTTGTTGCGCAGGATGTCTCCGACCTTCATGGCACCCTCCCGTTTGGTTGGTAGTGAACGGGAGGAAGTCTGGTATACGTTATGCCAGAAGTCAATCGGGTTTGATGGCTTTTCGTGCGCGAGGCCACCGAAAAAACACGTCAGCGACACTGCCGGATATGACCGGGGCATCCCGCCCCGGCGCAAAAAAAAGAGGCGCACCGCTGGTGCGCCTCCTGAAGTCGCGGGAGGAAACCGTGGCGTCACGCCATCCTGGCGTCCTGCGTCACCGGCTCGGTGACCGGCTCCTTGCCGAGGATGAAGGCCCGGCGCAGCGGCTTGATCACGAACAGCGCCATCAAGGCGGCCGTCGCGTTCAGCGCGACGCCGATCACGAACACGGCCTGCCAGCCATACTTTGCTGAGACGATGCTGGCGAGCGGGACCAAGAGCGAGGCGGTGCCCTTCGCAGTGTAGAGCATGCCGTTGTTGGTCGCGGCGTATTTGCTGCCGAACGTATCGCCCGAGGTCGCCGGAAACAGGCTGTAGATTTCGCCGAAGACGCCGAAATAGACGGCGGTGGCGAGCACGAACACGATCGGGTTGTGCCCGTAGCTCGACAGCGTCAGCAGCATCAAGGCGGCCGTGCCGAAGGCGATGAACATGGTGTGCTCACGACCGATCGTGTCGGAGATCCAGCCGAACACGGGGCGGCCGAAGCCGTCGAAAATGCGATCGAGCGAGATCGCGAACGTCAGCGCCGCCATCTGGAAGCCGGCGAGCGACACCGGCTCGTTGGCGATCTTGAAATCGTGGGCGATCGGGGCGATCTGGGCGGCGGTCATCAGGCCGCCGGAGGCCACCATGACGAACACCAGATACATGATCCAGAAGATCGGCGTGCGCAGCACCTGCGGCGGCGTGTAGTCGATCTTGGTCTGCGGCAGGTTGAGCTGCTTCTTGCGGGCCGGCACCGCAACCGTCGGCGGCCGCAGGAAGATCGCGAGCACGAACACGACCAACCCCTGGCCGATGCCGAAGGTGAAGAAGGCGCTCTGATAACCGCTCGAGGCGATCATGCTGGCGATCGGCACCACGGTCAGCGCCGCACCGGCGCCGAAGCCCGCGGCGGTGGCACCAGCGGCGAGCCCGCGGCGGTCGGGAAACCATTTCAGCGCATTGCCGACGCAGGTGCCGTACACCGCACCGGCACCGATGCCGCCAATGACGGCGCCGGCGTAGAGCAGGGTGAGCGAGTCGGCGTAGGAGTTCAGCACCCATGCCAGCGAAATCATGACGGCGCCGAACATGATGACGAGGCGCGGGCCGTATTTGTCGACGAACCACGCCTCGACCGGCACGAGCCAGGTTTCTGTGACGACGAAGATCGTGAAGGCCAGCTGGATCGCCGTGCGACCCCAGTGAAACTTCGCGTCGATCGGATCGACGAACAGTGTCCAGCCATATTGCAGGTTGGCGATCATCGCCATGCAGATGATGCCCATCGCGAGCTGGAGCCAGCGGAAGCCGCTGGACTGTGCCTGGACAGGCGGTGTTGCCTCTGTGCTGGAAACCATGTGTCCTCCCAAACGCGCTCTGTTGGAGGATGCCGCTGCGAGCGCGCTCCTCATCTGCGCATCGAGCCATTCTGGTATAATATATTCCAGTCTGCAATATGGCCTGCGACACAGGGTGCGACATGTTGCCTTGCAGCGAGACCGAAACAGTCCGCCAAGCAAAAGAAAACGCTCGGCAAAATGCCGAGCGTCGTCAATCTGGAAGCGTTCTTTTTTTATTTTTGCTGCGGCGCGAAGGGGTGCGTCAGAGCGTCGATTTCTGCACCACGACCCTCCGCCAGGGCTTGAGCACCGCGATCGCGAGGATCGATGCCAGGATGTTGGCGCCGGCCGCGATGATGAAGACGCGGTCCCAATTGCCGGAGGACTGCTGCATGTAGTTCGCGATCGGCACCAGCAGCGCTGCCGTGCCCTTGGCGGTGTACAGCAGGCCGGCATTGGTGGTCGCGAACTTGGTGCCGAACGTGTCGGTGCAGGTCGAGGGGAAGAGCGAGTAGATCTCACCCCAGGCGAAGAACACGAAGCCCGAGAGGATCACGAACCACACCGGATCGTGGCCCAGCATGTACAGCGCCCAGATGCCGATGCCTTCCATGCCGAAGGCGATGAACATCGTGTTCTCGCGGCCGATCATGTCAGAGATCCAGCCGAAGAACGGACGCGTCAGGCCGTTCAGAACGCGGTCGATGGTGGCTGCGAACGTCACCGCCGTCATGGTCATGCCGATCAGCGTCACTGGAATGTTGTCGACCTTCCAGTCGCCGGCGATCGGCTTGAGGTTGGCCGTCACCATCAGGCCGCCGGCGCCGACGATCACGAACATGAAGTACATCAGCCAGAAGATCGGCTGGCGGATCACTTCGGTCGGGTTGTAGTTGCGGCGGCTCTGGACGAGGTTGGTGTTCTGAGTGACCGCGGGCACCTGGCCTTCCTTGGGCGCGAACAGGAAGAAGGCGAGGATGACGATGATGATGCCCTGGCCGAGACCGAAATACAGGAAGGTGGTCTGGAAGCCGGAGTCGCGGATCATGGCCTGGATCGGTGCGACGGTGAGCGCCGAGCCGGCGCCGAAGCCGGCCGCGGTGATGCCGGCCGCGAGGCCGCGCTTGTCGGGAAACCACTTCAGCGCGTTGCCGACGCAGGTGCCGTAGACGCCGCCGGCGCCGATGCCCGCGATGATCATGCCGAGATAGTAGCCGTTGAGCGAGGTGGCGTAGGCGTTGATCATCCAGCCGATGGCGCAGAGCACGCCACCGACGAGCACGACGATGCGCGGGCCGTATTTGTCGACGAACCAGCCCTCGACCGGCACGAGCCAGGTTTCGAACAGCACGAACAGCGTGAACGCCCACTGGATCGAGGCGCGATCCCAGCCGAACGTCTTGGCGATATCCGGGACGAAGAAGGTCCAGCCATATTGATAGTTGGCGATCATCACCATCGCCAGGACGCCAACCGCGAGCTGCGTCCAGCGATAGGCGTCGCTTACTCTTGCAGATGCGGGCGCCCCCGCGTGAGCCAAGTCCGTCATGTTTCCTCCAGGCTGTCTATTTGCTGTCTATTTTTGTCCTAACAGCTATACGGAGTTTGGTATATGATATGCCAATAGACAAGCGGATTCATCGAGCCGGTTGGCGCTGGTAGACCAGCGATCGACAAAAAAGCCTGCAGAAGCAAGGCAAATCGCTGCAGCGACAATACGACGCAGCAGAGGATCTTTGTAGCTCAACTATCGAAGTAAGGGCGGGTTTATGCGGCGAACGCCCGCAACCGGTTGTAGCCCTGCTGGATCGCCGACCAGAACAGCGCGATCAACCCGAGCGCCATGATGGTGCCGACCAGCCCGTTGGAGAAGAAGATCGCGAGCGATCCCTGGGATCCCAGCAGCGACTGCCGGAAGGCCTCCTCGGCCTTGTCGCCGAGCACGATGGCGAGCACCAGCGGCGCGAGCGGATAGCCGCACTTCTTGAACAGATAGCCGAGCACGCCGAACACCAGCATCAGCACCACATCGAACGTGCTGCTGTGCACCGAATAGGCGCCGATGGCACAGAGCACGAGGATGAGCGGCGCGATGATGCTGAAGGGAATGCGCAGGATCGCCGCGAACACCGGGACGCAGGTCAGCACGACGAGCAGGCCGGCGAGGTTGCCGAGATACATCGAGGCGATCAGGCCCCAGACGAATTCCTTCTGCTCGACGAACAGCATCGGCCCCGGCTGCAGGCCCCAGATCAACAGACCTCCGAGCAGCACCGCCGCCGTGGGGGAGCCGGGCACGCCGAGCGACAGCATCGGCAGCAGCGCCGCCGTGCCCGCCGCATGGGCTGCCGTCTCCGGCGCGACGACGCCCTCGATCTCGCCATGGCCGAACTTCTTGCCGCGCTTGGAGAGGCGCTTGGCGATGCCGTAGCTCATGAACGAGGCCGGCGTGGCGCCGGCGGGGGTGATGCCCATCCAGCAGCCGATCACACAGGAGCGCAGCGCGGTGAGCCAGTGTGCCGGCATCTCCTTCCAGGTGTGCAGCACAACGCGCAGATTGATCTGCGCGTTGCCGCCGCGGAAGCTCAGTCCTTCCTCCATCGTCAGCAGGATCTCGCCGATGCCGAACAGGCCGATCACGGCGATCAGGAAGTCGAAGCCGTTGAGCAGCTCGGTGATGCCGAAGGTGAGCCGGAGCTGGCCGGTGATGGAATCCAGGCCGACTGCGGCGAGCGCGAAACCGATCATCATCGCCGCGATCGTCTTGAACGGCGGCTCCTTGCTCAGGCCGACGAAGCTGCAAAAGGCGAGGAAGTAGACGGCGAACTTCTCGGCGGGGCCGAACTGAAGCGCGAAGCCGGCCACCAGCGGAGCGATCAGCGTGATCATGATGACCGCGAACAGCGCGCCGACGAAGGACGAGGTGAATGCTGCCGTGAGCGCCTCGCCGGCCTTGCCCTGCTGCGCCATCGGATAGCCGTCGAAGGTGGTCGCGACCGACCATGGCTCGCCGGGTATGTTGAACAGGATCGAGGTGATGGCGCCGCCGAACAGCGCGCCCCAGTAGATGCAGGACAGCATGATGATCGCCGAGGTCGGCGGCATGCTGAAGGTCAGCGGCAGCAGGATCGCGACGCCGTTGGCGCCGCCCAATCCCGGCAGCACGCCGATGATCACCCCGAGGACGATCCCGAGGATCATCACCATGATGTTGAAGGGTTGGAGGGCGACGGCGAAGCCGTGAAACAGATTGGCGAGTTCTTCCATGCCGGCTTGGTCCTGCAACCCTCAGCGGATGAGTTTTCTTGTTAGAGTCCGAGCCAGTCCTCGACCGGCCCCTTGGGCAGGGGAACCATGAACCAGCGCTCGAAGATCAGATAGGTCACGACCGGCATGCCGATCGCGACCACTGCCACCGTGAGCCAGCCATATTTGCCGAGCCACCGCATGAACCATGCGATGAAGATCATGGAGGCGACGTACAGGCCGGTGAAAGGCAGGGCGCCGACATAGATCGCCGTCGGCACCACCACGCTCATGACCTGGCGCAGCTGCCCCCATTCAGCGAAGACACGGCCGTCATCCTCGCGCAGCGTGCTGCGGAAGTTCATCGCGCTGGCCGCCACGATGAAAAGTCCGACGTAGAACGGGAAGAATCCTGCCCGCGGTCCTTCGGCTCCCCAGTTGATCCCGGCCTTCACGCTGCCGAGGATCACGATGATCCCGAACAGCGCGATCGCGAGCGTGACGCCGACCTCGACCGCCTTGTGGCTCGGGCCGGCGGATCCACCTTGACGGCTCATGCGAGGGCGCTCAGTTCGAGGCCAGGAAGCCGGCTTCCTTCATCAGGAGCTCGTGCCGCTTCTCTTCGGTCTCGACCCATTTGGCATAATCGGCGCCGGTCATGAAGGTGGTGTTGAAGGCGCCGGTCTTCATGAACTCCTGCCACTCCGGCGTCTCCCGCACCTTCTTGAACAGGTCGACGTAGTATTCGATCTGGTCCTTGGTGGCCCGTGGCGACATGAAGATGCCGCGCAGCATCAGATATTCGATGTCGAGCCCCTGCGACTTGCAGGTCGGGATGTCCTTCCAGGCCTTGCCGTCGGTGATCGGCTCGTCATAGCCCATCGGCTTGTCGTCGAAGACGCAGAGCGGCCTGACCTTGCCGCCGCGCCATTGCGCCACCGCCTCGATGGGATTGTTGACGGTGGATTCGATGTGGTTGCCCACCAGTTGCACGGCCACTTCGCCGCCGCCCTTGTAGGGAATGTAGGTGAACTTCGCGCCGGTCGCCTTCTCCATCGCCACCGTGATGATCTGGTCTTCCTGCTTCGAGCCGGTGCCGCCCATCTTCAAGGTGCCGCCGCCTTGCTTGACCGCATCGATGTAGTCCTTGGCGGTCGCATAGGGCTTCTCGGCGTTGACCCAGAGCACGAACTCGTCGAGCGCCAGCATGGCGACGGGAGTGAGGTCCTTCCAGTTGAAAGGAATGCCGGTCGCGAGCGGCGTCGTGAACAGGTTCGACAGCGTGATGATGATCTTGTGCGGGTTGCCGGCCGACGCCTTGACGTCGAGGAAGCCTTCGCCGCCGGCGCCACCGGACTTGTTGATCACGACCAGCGGCTGCTTCATCAAATTGTGCTTGGTGACGATGCCCTGGATGGTCCGGGCCATCTGATCGGCACCGCCACCGGTGCCAGCCGGAACGATGAACTCGACCGGCCGGACGGGCTCCCATCCCGCCAGAGCCGGGATATGCCCTGCCATCAGGGCGATGCCGGCCATAACGGCCACGCACACGGAACGCTTCATCACGCTTTCTCCCCTTCATTCCCGGAGCGCACGGCTTCTTGCGGCCGCTGTGCCCAATCGAACCACTGACCTGTCGAGCCCGGCCGGCGGCATTTTCCGCCGTGCCGCGCTTCAGGCCGTCGTCAGCTCCGGACTCCCCCGCGATGCCCATGCAGCCAAAAGTTGTGTTGGCAGCCGGGATCAGGCAGCAAGAGGTGCATCCGCAGCCAATCGACCGATTTGATTTTGGTATGAAGAGGTGACCGACCGCAATTGAGGAGATTGGGTGGGATGCCTGGCAGGCCAATTTGTCGCAGGCGGTGGGGTGTCGCGAAAAGCAAAAGCCCCGGAGGTCCGGGGCTCTTGGTTGGGCTTCGGTGCTGGCTGCGCGCCGGAAGCGCCTTCGGCCTCAGAGACCGAAATAGGGCAGGTCGCCGTTGCGGTTGGCAGCGCGGGCGCTGATCATCAGCACGCGGTCGAGGGCGGCGAGGAAGCGGCCGAACAGGGACACGGGCTGAACGAGGGGGAGGGCAACGGTCTTGGCCATGGTTTGTCTCCTTCAGTGAGGCGGTATGACGTTCTGACTGAGGAGAATTTACGTATACCAGATGCCAGATACAACGATCGATATTGCATAGCGGCATGAGCATTTTGCGATGCGGCAGGAATGTTACGATTGGGGTTTCTTATCGCGAACGGCATTTTCATATGGAAAGAGCCGCCCAACCGAGGCGCCGGTCGGTCTCGATCCCTCCTCGGCGGACCGAGCCGGCAAACTCCGGGTATCTCGGCGACTGCCGACATCTGCCATCCCGTGCGCCGATCCCGCGCGTGCAACGCGACGGAACGATCGGCCCGAGGTGAGGGAACTGTGCTGCCCGGGCCGCAGTTACTCTGCAACGAAGCGGAGTGGCGTCGCCGGATGTTGATCGTTCAGTGCGTCGCGCTGTATTCCTCGAAACGTGTCATCGGCAGACCTGAGGGCGAAGGATAAGGCCATGCGCGCCTTGATCGTGGCACTGTCCATCCTGGCGATCGCCGGAAGCGCGCAGGTCGCTCACGCTGGTCTGAGCAGCGCACCGCGTGAAGCATCGGCGCCCGCCGACACGGCGACCGCTGACCAGGAAGCCAATCAGCAGACCGAGAACCAGATCGGCCTCACCAAGGCGAAGCGTCGTGCCGTGCAGCGCGGGCTCACCCGGCTGGGGTTCGGCACCAAGATCAATGGCACGTTCGACGATCAGACCCGCGCCGTCATCGCGCGTTGGCAGGAGGAGCGCGGCTATCCCACGACCGGCTTCCTCAACGCCGCCCAGCACAAGGTCCTGATGCACTCAGCCACCGAGGCAGCCAAATCCGACCGCCAGGCCCGTCGCAGCACGGGGCGCGCGCGACATCAGCGGAATGTCGGAGGTCCCATCGGCGCGATCGGCGGCGCGATGCACCGTGTGGTGGGCGGAATATTTGGCAGGTAGCTCGTCAGATCTAAGAGTTGGAAGTTGCTCGAGGCAATTTCTTCCGTAGGACCTGCCCGCTGAAGCGGCCTTCGTCTTCTCGACGCCCTGCGCTTGCCGACGGCGGCGATATGAAAGCCCCGCCGAAGCGGGGCCGGATCAGGAGCTGCTGGAGGCGACCTCCGGACCAGAATTGGCGCGCGCCAGCTCGATCGCTATCGGAAGAACCCCCAAAGTCGAACCACAACCGTGTCGCCGCTCTGACTGCCGTTTCTCACCACGAACGGCGTCGAGAAAGCAATTCCGGTGCTGAAGGTCCGCTCGACATTGGCTGTCGTCTCCCCGACGAAGCTCCAGCGATTTGTCGTTCCTCCGCTGGAGGGAATATCCTGCGTCAGCGAGACCTCCAACAACATCGCCGTACCAAGGACGGACAGCCGCTGAACGGAGACATCGGTTACCACGAATGTCTTGCCGGCGGGGATCGAGAACGCGGTGTCGTGGCCGTCCGGGTGGACGATGTTTGGGGTCTTGGTTCCGCCCTTCGGCACGGACGTTTCGAGTTGGACGGGAGGGTGCCCCAGGATCGGCGGCTTCCTGATCGGACTTACCAAGACATCCCTCCATCGCACCACAATCGCCATACGCCGCGTTCCAACGCGTTCTCAAGCTCCGGCAGTG
Organism: Bradyrhizobium sp. HKCCYLS3013; assembly: GCF_051167615.1. Taxonomy (NCBI): domain Bacteria; kingdom Pseudomonadati; phylum Pseudomonadota; class Alphaproteobacteria; order Hyphomicrobiales; family Nitrobacteraceae; genus Bradyrhizobium; species Bradyrhizobium sp. HKCCYLS3013. Next base: position 79,800 of record NZ_JBNPTK010000022.1, on the reverse strand, counting down.
TGAAGTTGGGACGCATCGCTGCACACCTCCACGGGAGCCCTCGCAGAATGCACATCGAAGCGCGAGAGGACCTTGCTCTGGATCAAAACGAAATGTTTCTCGGAGGTCTGCGAGTGGGCAGGGCTATGCCAGTGTGCTCTTCGGGGGCGGTTCGCGTCCGCTCTGGCTGCATATCGTGATTTTCGATCATCCGCGGGACAAAACATCAAAGATCGTAGCAATCGAGGCTGTGGGTCACGCGCAATCGGGTCGGCGACAACTGCTCTGTACATTCCATATTTCAGACATTCTCGACAGGTGCGATCGCCGGCCGTAGCCGGACCAAGGTCATCGTCGATGTGCGCTGGGCGCGGGAAATAGACGGGAACGTGAGAATGAAAAAGCCGCCGGCTGATGCCGGCGGCTTGATGTCGAGGAGCTTCACATTCGGCGGTCGCGCCGCCGATCGTCTCTGGCGCTCGATTACTCCGCAGCTTCCTTCCGCGGCGGATCCAGCGCGCCGGAGTCGTGGATCTCGGCGACTTGGTGGTCGCTGAAGCCGAGCACCTGGCGGAGGACCTCGTCGGTGTGCTCGCCGAGCAGGGGCGAGCGGGTCACGTCGGCCGGGCTGTCCGAGAGCTTGATCGGGTTGCCGACCGAGAGATACTTGCCGCGGGTCGGGTGGTCGACCTCGACCAGGGTGCCGGTCTTGCGCAGCGACTCGTCCTCGGCGATCTCCTTCATCGACAGAATGGGACCGCAGGGGATGTCGAACTCGTTCAGGATGTCCATGGCCTCGAACTTGGTCTTGGTCATGGTCCACTGCTCGATGCGGCCGAAGATCTCGTTCAGGCGCGGCAGGCGGGCGGCGGGCTTGGCGTAGTTCGGATCGGTCTTCCAGGTCGGCTCGCCGATCACGTCGCAGATCTTCTCCCAGACCGGGGCCTGGGTGATGAAGTAGATGTAGGCGTTCGGGTCGGTCTCCCAGCCCTTGCACTTCAGGATGCGGCCGGGCTGGCCACCGCCGGAATCGTTGCCGGCACGCGGCACGGCGTCGCCGAACGGCACGCCCTCGCCGAACTGGCTGTACTCCTTCAGCGGGCCGTGATCGAGGCGCTGCTGGTCGCGCAGCTTGACGCGGCAGAGGTTGAGCACGCCGTCCTGCATCGCGGCGGTGACGCGCTGGCCGCGGCCGGTGTGGGTGCGCTGATAGAGCGCGGTGACGATGCCGAGCGCCAGATGAAGTCCGGTGCCGGAATCGCCGATCTGCGCGCCGGTGACGAGCGGCAGGCCGTCACGGAAGCCGGTGGTCGAGGCGGCGCCGCCGGTGCACTGCGCGACGTTCTCGTAGACCTTGCAGTCCTCGTAGGGTCCGGGGCCGAAACCCTTGATCGAGGCGACGATCATCTTCGGGTTGATCGCCTGGATCTTCTCCCAGGGGAAGCCCATGCGATCGAGCACGCCGGGGCCGAAATTCTCGACCAGCACGTCGCACTTCTTGATCAGCTCGGTCAGGACTTCCTTGCCCTTCGGGTTCTTGGTGTCGAGCGTGATCGACCGCTTGTTGTGGTTCAGCATCGTGAAATAGAGGCTGTCCACGTTCGGAATGTCCTGCAGCTGGCCGCGGGTGATGTCACCCACGCCCGGACGCTCGACCTTGATCACGTCGGCGCCGAACCAGGCCAGCAGTTGCGTGCAGGTCGGTCCGGACTGGACGTGGGTGAAGTCGAGAATGCGAACGCCCTCGAGCGCCTTGGTCATGTGTTGCTCTCCGTAACGATTGGTCATCCCGCATCGGCGGGCAGGTGATGTGGGTGGCCTTACTTCTTCTTCGTCAGCACGCTCTGCGGATTGAGGTTGCCGATGCGGCCGCTCTCCGAACCCGCCGCGGGATCGATCACGGCGTTGATCAGGGTCGGCTTGCCGGAATCCATCGCCGCGTTGACGGCGCGCTTCAGCTCGTCGGGGCTCGTCGCGTTGACGCCGACGCCGCCGAAGGCCTCCATCATCTTGTCGTAGCGCGCGCCCTTGACGAACACGGTGGTCGCCGGATCCGACCCCGCGGAGTTCTGGTCGGTGCCGCGATAGATGCCGTCATTGTTGAAGATGACGACGCAGATCGGCAGATTGTAGCGGCAGATGGTCTCGACCTCCATGCCGGAGAAACCGAAGGCGCTGTCGCCCTCGATCGCCAGCACCGGCTTACCGGTCTCGACCGCGGCGGCGATCGCCGAGCCCATGCCGATGCCCATCACGCCCCAGGTGCCGACGTCGAGCCGCTTGCGCGGCTGATACATGTCGATCACGCCGCGGGCGAGGTCGAGCGTGTTGGCGCCCTCGTTGACCAGGATCGCGTCCGGACGCTCCTTGATGATGGTGCGGAGCACGCCGAGCGCGCCGTGATAGTCCATCGGCGAGTTGTTGTTCATCAGCCGCGGCGCCATCTTGGCGACGTTGTCCTCGCGCTTCTTCTGCACCGCGCTCAGCCACTCGGCCGGCGCCTTGGCCCAGTTGCTACCCATCGCGTCGGAGAAGGCGGTGACGACCGAACCGATGTCGCCCACCACGGGGGCGGCGATCTCGACGTTGGAGTCCATCTCCTTCGGCTCGATATCGACCTGGATGAACTTCTTCGGTTGATCGCCCCAGCTCTTGCCCTTGCCGTGCGACAAAAGCCAGTTGAGGCGGGCGCCGATCAGCATGACGACGTCGGAGTCCTTCAGCACCGTCGAGCGCGCAGCACCGGCGCATTGCGGATGCAGGTCGGGCAAGAGGCCCTTGGCCATGCTCATCGGCAGGAACGGCACGCCGCTCTTCTCGACGAAAGTTTTGATCGCCTCATCGGCTTGCGCATAGGCCGCGCCCTTGCCGAGAATGATCAGCGGACGTTTCGCGTTCTTCAACAGATCGAGCGCGCGTTTGACGGAATCGGGGGAGGGGATCTGCGCCGGAGCCGGATCGATCACCTTGACCAGCGAGGCGCTGCCTGCCTGCGCGTTCATCACCTGGCCGAACAGCTTTGCCGGCAGGTCGAGATAGACGCCGCCGGGACGCCCGGAGACCGCGGCGCGGATGGCGCGGGCGAAGCCGATGCCGATGTCCTGGGCGTGCAGCACGCGGAACGCCGCCTTGCACAGCGGCTTGGCGATCGCGAGCTGATCCATCTCCTCGTAGTCGCCCTGCTGCAGGTCGACGATCTCGCGCTCCGAGGAGCCCGAGACCAGGATCATCGGGAAGCAGTTCGTGGTCGCATGCGCCAGCGCGGTGAGGCCGTTCAGAAAGCCGGGAGCGGAGACGGTGAGGCAGACGCCCGGCTTCTTGGTGAGGAAGCCGGCGATCGCCGCGGCGTAGCCGGCGTTCTGCTCGTGACGGAAGGAGAGCACGCGGATGCCTTCAGCCTGCGCCATGCGACCGAGATCGGTGATCGGAATGCCCGGCACGTTGTAGATCGTGTCGATCCCGTTCAGCTTCATCGCGTCGATGACGAGATGGAAACCGTCCGTGAGCTCCTCGTGCGTGTCCGGTGCCTCGGTCTTAACAGCAGTCTGCGCCATGCGCCTCTCTCCCTGGTCGTCTACGAAGGCGCTTTGCGGCGACTTCTTCTGTTTGAACCCGTCAGCTGAATAGTTCCTGGCCGTGCGTCTCGACATAGCTCGCAAGGCCCAGCGTGTGATCCCGCGCGCGCTTCTCGGCGAGCTCGGTGTTGCGTTCCTCCAGCGCCTCGATGATCGCGAGATGCTCGGGCAGGGAGGCCGCGATACGGTCGGTGCGCCCGATCGTGAGCTGGCGATAGCCGCGCACGTGCAGCAGGATGTCGTTGGTCATGTCGACGAGCACCGGCGATTCCGACAGCGAGATCAGCGCCTGATGAAACGCGATGTTCGCCTTGGAATATTCCTCGATGTGCTCCTGCGGCGGGCGATCCTTGCCGAAGTCCTTGAAGTAGTCGCGCAGCGCGCTGATGTCCTTCTTGCGCGCGATCGTGGTGATGAGCCGCGCGGCCATGCTCTCCAGCGCCGCCCAGGCGCGGATCATGTCGACGATCTCGCTCTTTGTCCTGCGGACGACGACGATGCCACGGCGCGGCACGGTCTTCACGAAGCCGTCCTGCTCGAGCATCGCGATCGCTTCGCGGATCGGCGTGCGGCTGACACCGAGGCGCTCGGAGAGCGCGCGCTCGTCGAGCATCACGGGCTCGGGCGAGGCGTAGATGTCCATCTTCAGAATGGCTTCTTTCAAGGCCTCGTAGGCCTTATTCTTGAAGCTCGTCTCCGGGGCGATGCGAGCGATCGCGATGTCGGCCTCGGCCATGATGGGCAATGCCTTGTTTGTTTTCTCTGTAGACAAGACCGATCTCCTCTCCTTGGGAGATGCTTGTTTACAGCATTTTGCGTCCAAGATTTTTGGCATACCAGATGCCAGACTGTCAAGCTGCGTGCTTTTTCAGCGTTTCCACATCTTCGTCGCGCTTGACAAAGTTTGCTTCTGGCATACCAAATGCCATAAACGACGAGCAATCCCCAGGAGGAAGCCCCGATGTCTGACGCCATCCCGAATGCCAAGGCTACGATCCGAGACGTTCTCGATCGTGTGAAGGCGGATAAACGCACCAGCCTGACCGCGCCCGAAGGCAAGATCGTCTGCGATGCCTACGGCATTCCGGTGCCGAAGGAGGGATTGGCGAAGTCAGCCGCCGAGGCGGCCAAGCTCGCGGGAGATATGGGTTTTCCGGTCGTCATGAAAATCGTCTCGCCGGACATTCTGCACAAGACGGAAGCCGGTGGCGTCATCGTCGGCGTCAAGACCGCTGACGACGCGCAGAAGGCGTATGAGACCATTCTCGCGAATGCGAAGAAGTACAAGGCCGACGCCAAGATCGAAGGCATCCAGGTCCAGCAGATGCTGACCGGCGGTACCGAGGTCATCGTCGGTTCGATCACCGACGGCTCGTTCGGCAAGCTGGTGGCGTTCGGCCTCGGCGGTGTGCTGGTCGAGGTGCTGAAGGATGTGACATTCCGCCTCGCCCCCGCGACCAAGGACGACGCGCTGTCGATGCTCGACGGCATCCAGGCGCATGAGATGCTGAAGGGCGTGCGCGGCGGCGATGCGGTGAGCCGCGAGGCGCTGTCCGACGTCATCGTCAAGGTGTCGCAGCTGGTCAGCGATTTCCCCGAGATCGTCGAGCTCGACCTCAACCCGGTGTTCGCGACCAAGACCGGCGCCATTGCCGCCGACGTCCGCATCGTCGTCGATTTCGACTACAAGCCCCGTCCGGCGCCGCGCTCGAACGAGGAAATCGTCACGGCGATGAACCGGATCATGAAGCCGCAGGCGGTCGCCGTGATCGGTGCCTCCGCCGAGGACGGCAAGATCGGCAACTCCGTGATGAAGAACCTGATCAACGGCGGCTACAAGGGCGAGATCTATCCGATCCATCCGAAGGCCTCCGAGATCCTCGGCTACAAGGCTTACAAGAGCGTCAAGGACGTGCCCGGCGTGATCGACACCGCGGTGTTCGCGATCCCCGCGAAGTTCGTGGCCGCGGCGCTGACCGAGTGCGGCGAGAAGAAGATTCCGGGCGCGGTGCTGATCCCGTCGGGGTTCGCCGAAGCCGGCGCGCCGGAGCTGCAGGCCGAGATCGTCGAGGTCGGCAAGAAGTACAACATCCGCCTGATGGGCCCGAACATCTACGGCTTCTACTACACGCCGGCCAATCTTTGCGCGACCTTCTGCACCGCCTATGACGTCAAGGGCCACGCCGCGCTGTCGTCGCAGTCGGGCGGCATCGGCATGGCGATCATCGGCTTCTCGCGCTCGGCCAAGATGGGCGTGTCGGCGATCGTCGGCCTCGGCAACAAGTCCGATATCGACGAGGACGATCTGCTCGCCTTCTTCGAGCAGGATCCGAACACGAACCTGATCGCGCAGCACTGCGAGGACCTCAAGGACGGCCGCGCCTTCGCGGAAGCCGCCAAGCGCGTCTCCAAGAAGAAGCCGGTCATCGTGCTCAAGGCCGGCCGCACCTCGGCCGGCGCCAAGGCCGCCTCGTCGCATACCGGCGCGCTCGCCGGCAACGACAAGATCTATGAGGACGTGCTGAAGCAGTCCGGCGTGATCCGCGCCCGCTCGCTGCGCCAGCTGCTCGAGTTCGCCCGCGGCGTGCCGGTGCTGCCGACGCCGAAGGGTGAGAACGTCGTCATCATCACCGGTGCGGGAGGCTCGGGCGTGCTGCTGTCCGACTCCGTCGTCGACAATGGCATGTCGCTGATGGCCATGCCGGCCGACCTCGATGCCGCCTTCCGCAAGTTCATCCCGCCGTTCGGTGCCGCCGGCAATCCGGTCGACATCACCGGCGGCGAGCCGCCGATCACCTATGTGAACACGGTCAAGCTCGGCCTGTCGGACGACCGCATCCACGCGCTGATCCTCGGCTACTGGCACACGATCGTGACGCCGCCGATGGTGTTCGCGCGCAACATGGTCGAGGTGAAGAAGGAGATGGAGGCCAAGGGCTTCGTCAAGCCGATCGTCGCCTCGCTCGCCGGCGACGTCGAGGTCGAGGAAGCCGCCGAATATCTCTACCAGAACGGCATCCCGGCCTATGCCTATTCGACCGAGCTGCCGGTCGAGGTGCTCGGCGCCAAGTACAAGTGGGCGCGCGGCGCGGGCCTGCTCTAAGTCATAGTGATGCGAATGCCGCTCCGGCGTCTCGCCGGGGCGGCACTTTCTTTGCTAGCGTGACCAAGCAAGATCCGTCCGTCCTGCAACGACGCCGCCTGTAATGGCGGTGCAGAGAGGCGCCACGTGATCCGTCGCAAGACGATCGAGCCACGCCCGGATGCCGCGGCCGAGCCCCGCGACGGCGGCGTGCAATCCGTCGGCCGCGCTCTCCAAATTCTGGAAATTCTCGCTGAGGACGACGAAGGCTATCGCCTGAGCGATCTCGCCATCCGTGCCGGGCTCTCCACCTCCACCGTCCATCGCCTGCTGACGACTTTGGAGAAGCGCCGCTTTGTCCAGTTCGACCGCATGGAATCGAAATGGCATGTCGGCGCGCAGAGCTTCGCGGTCGGCGCCACCTTCACCCGCCGCCGCAATTTCGTCGCGCTCGCCATTCCCTATCTGCGCCGCTTGCGTGACCAGTCGCGCGAGACCGCCAATCTCGCCGTCGTCGACGATGAATCGCTGATGGTGCTGCTGCGGCTGGACAGCCGCGAGATCATGCGCTCGCTGACCAAGGTCGGCGGCCGCCTGTCGATGGTCGCCTCCGGCATGGGCAAGGCGGTGCTCGCGACCTATTCCGACGACGACGTCAACGGCATCATCCACCGCCAGGGCATGCCGCGCCTGACCGAGAAATCCATCATCCGCGCCAGCGACCTGTTCCGCGAGTTGGAGACCATCCGCCGCCAGGGCTACGCCGTCGACGACGAGGAAGCCCGCCTCGGCCTGCGCTGCATCGCCGCCGTCGTTCACGATTCCTGCCGCGAGCCGCTGGCGGCGATTTCGGTGTCCGGCCTGGCGAGCCGGCTGACCGAGGAGCGGGTGCCTGTGGTCGGGGGCATGGTGCGGGATATTGCGGCGGAGCTGACGGTGGCGCTGGGCGGTCCCAAGCCAGCGGCTGACCTTGCGGAGTGATGCAGCAACAGCGGCAGATGCGTGCGAGATCGGCGCAGCAGCCGACAAGGGGAAACCAGCCGCTGTGGCGGGATGGCCGGTCCACGCATCGCGATGTGGTCCGAGCGAGACTGAGTCAGGTCAGTCGGTGAAATCGATGGTGAAGCGGATCGGGCTGATGGGCTTGGTCACGAAATGGATCGTCTTGCCGGCCAACGCCGCCAGCGAGCCCGATGCGAATTTGATGATGCCTGTTCCGGAGGTCTCGTTGCCCACCGGCTTGCCGTCCCGCATCACCGGCGATGCGGTCCCTTCGGTCGCCTGCGTCACCGCGCGCCCGCCGGGGATGCGGTGGACGCCGCCGCCGATCAAGAACGTTCCTTTGGCACCATCCCACTCGACCGTGTTCGAGGCCGTATACACAGCGCCCTTCAGCACGCCGTCGGTGCCGAGGCAGGAATATTCGACCGTCAGGAGGTTGTGATCGGGTCGATCGCCGACCGGCTCGGGAAAGGGGAAGCCGACCACCGTGCATTCGTAATGCGCGATCATGCCGGCGCGCGCTGCGGACCCTGTGGCGCTCGCGGCGAGAATGGAACAGGCCAGGATCAAGATGGTGTTGCGCATGGACGCCTCCTCGGCAGGCGCTCGTCCGAGCGGTCGCCGAACGCGCTCTGGTCTCGACAAAATAACACTGGAATCCAAAGTGTGGTTTTGATCTCTATCAACCGGAAGGAGAACGCTGCAGGTCAGTCCTTGTCATCGTCCTGCGCCTGCGGGCGACCGAGCTTGCATGGGCATCAGCAGGCGGAGAGCTTTCGCGCAGTCCCATTGCCCGAGCACGCCTCGTCATCAGACCTGCCGCAGGCGGTCGCTGCGACGGATGGCTGCAAAGCGACCGTGGCGCCGCGCTGCCGCTGAAGCGGGAGATCGGCAGCCAGCTTCGCTGCCCAAGCCGTAGTCAGCTACGCCGACCTATTTGGGCTTGCCGTCTTGCGTATCGCGCGCAACGATCGTGGCGGATCCCCCGAACACGTCCAGCGAGTTGTGCCATGTCCAAACTCACCCGCTTCTCCGTCGCCCCCCTGCACAGCATGACGCGGCGGCTGGCCGACGTCGCCTCGGGCCGGGTCGCGCCCGATCTCGTGATCACAGGCGCGCGGGTGCTGTCGACCTATTCGGAGCGCATTCTCCCCAACCGCGAGCTCTGGATCACCGGCGGACGCGTCGCGGCGGTGAAGCCGGCGGGTGCGCACAAGTCACTTCCCAGCGGCTTTGCGGTCTACGATGCCGCCGGCGGCATCATCGCGCCGGGCCTGGTCGATCCGCACATCCACATCGAATCCTCGATGGTCACGGCCTGCGCCTACGCCGAGGCGGCGCTGCTCAATGGCACCACGACGATCTTCTGCGACAGCCACGAGATCGGCAACGTGATGGACGTCGCCGGCGTCGAGGCGATGCTGGAGGACGCACGGCAGGCGCCGCTGTCGATCTTCCTCACCGTGCCCTCGACGGTGCCGGCGACATCGGCGGCGCTGGAAACGGCCGGCGGTGATCTCACGCCGGACAAGATCGCCGGCCTGTTCGATCGCTGGCCGGAGGCGGTGGCGCTCGGCGAGAAGATGGATTTCGTGCCGGTCTGCATGGGCGACGAGCGCAGCCATGCCATTCTCGCTGCGGCCCTGCAGCGCGGGCGGCCGGTGTCGGGCCATGTCTATGGCCGCGAGTTCGTCGCGGCCTATGCCGCGAGCGGCGTCACCGACACGCATGAGGCGATCGACCGCGACATCGCCGACGATCTGCTCGATGCCGGCGTCTGGATTTTTTTGCGCGGCGGTCCGCCCACGACGCCGTGGCACAGCCTGCCGCAGGCGATCCGCACCATCACCGAGCTCGGCGCGTCGCACAAGCGCACAGCCGTCTGCACCGACGACCGCGATGCCGACGATCTCATGCTGTTCGGCCTCGACTGGGTGGTGCGCGAGGCGGTCAAGGCCGGGATGTCGCCCGAGCAGGCCTGGTCGATGGGCTCGCTGCACGGCGCCACGCGCTTCGCGTTGGATGGCGAGATCGGCGGCCTCGGCGGCGGCCGCCGCGCCGACCTCGTGCTGCTCGACGACGGCCTGAAGCCGCAATCGACCTGGTATGGCGGCGAGCTCGTCGTCGACAACGGCAAGATCACCGCGCGGCTCGATCAGGCGCTGTCGCAGCGCTATCAATATCCGAAGGCGGCCTATGCGACCGTGAAGCTGCCGGCGCAGATGACGCTGACGCCGCAGCTTCCCACCAAGGCCTGCACCGTCAACGCGATCAAGACGGCGCTGCCGGGCATCACGTTGATCCACGACAAGGTCGCGATCGAGCCGGCCAACGATTGGGAGACGCTGTTCGCGCGCCATGGTCTCTGCTTCGTCGCCGTGATCGAGCGCCACGGCAAGTCGGCGGGGAACGTCGCGCATGGCCTGTTGAAGGACTTTGGCCTGAAGCGCGGCGCCGTCGCCTCCAGCGTCGGCCATGACAGCCACAATATCATCGTCGCCGGCACCAACGAGGCGGACATGCAGGCGGCCGTCGCCGCGATCGGCCAGCACCAGGGCGGCGTCTGCGTGGTCGCCGACGGCGAGGTGAGGGCGATGGTTCCCTTGCCGATCGCGGGACTCTTGTCGGACAAGCGCGTCACCGAGGTCGCCGAGGAGGTAAAGCTGTTGAAGAAAGAGTGGGCGGAAGCCGGCTGCACCATTCCCTACATGGGCTTCAATTTGATTCCTCTATCGGTCATTCCGGAAATTCGCATCACCGACAAGGGCCTCGTGCTCGTGCCGCAGATGGAACTGGCGCCGCTGTTCGAATAACTACTCGCGTCTCATCCTGTTAGGACATGTCAGTGTCGTTCTGTCCTAACTAATTGAGGCCGCCGGTGTTTTGCCGAGCGTGCCGCATCGTGGGAAAAATCGACGACTGAATTGAGATCGCATCCGTCAGCAGCGAAGCTCGCGCATCAAACAAGCGGGAGGCGCGAGATGGCGAAGATGCGGGCGATCGATGCTGCGGTGCGGATCTTGGAGAAGGAGGGCGTCACCTGCGCCTTCGGCGTTCCCGGCGCCGCGATCAATCCGCTTTATTCCGCGCTGCAACGCCGCGGCTCGATCCGCCACATTCTCGCCCGTCACGTCGAGGGCGCCTCGCACATGGCCGAGGGCTACACCCGCGCCAGGGCCGGCAATATCGGCGTGTGCATCGGCACCTCGGGGCCGGCCGGCACCGACATGATCACCGGGCTGTATTCGGCGATCGCGGATTCGATTCCGATCCTCTGCATCACCGGCCAGGCGCCGCGCGCCAGGCTCTACAAGGAGGATTTCCAGGCTGTCGACATCGAGCAGATCGCCAAGCCCGTGACGAAATGGGCGGTGACGGTGCGCGAGCCTGGCCTCGTGCCGCGCGTGTTCAGCCAGGCCTTCCACATCATGCGCTCGGGCCGGCCGGGACCGGTGCTGATCGACCTGCCGCTCGACGTGCAGCTCGCCGAGATCGAGTTCGACGACGAGACCTATGCGCCGCTGCCGGTCTACAAGCCCGCCGCGACCCGCAAGCAGATCGAGAAGGCGCTGGAGATGCTCAATGCCGCCGAGCGCCCGCTGATCGTCGCCGGCGGCGGCGTCATCAACGCCGACGCCAGCGATCTCCTCGTCACCTTCGCCGAGACCGTCAACGTGCCGGTCGTGCCGACCTTGATGGGGTGGGGCGCCATTCCCGACGATCATGTGCTGATGGCCGGCATGGTCGGCCTGCAGACCAGCCATCGCTACGGCAATACCAATTTCCTGGAGTCCGATTTCGTGCTCGGCATCGGCAACCGCTGGGCTAACCGCCACACCGGTTCGCTCGAGACCTACACCAAGGGCCGGACGTTCGTGCATGTCGACATCGAGCCCACCCAGATCGGCCGCGTGTTCAATCCCGACCTCGGCATCGTCTCCGATGCCAAGGCCGCGCTGGAGCTGTTCATCACGGTCGCACGCGAGTGGCGAAAGGCCGGCAAATTGCGCGAGCGGCAAGCGTGGCCGGCCGCATGTCAGGATCGCAAGCGCACCATGCTCCGGCGCAGCGATTTCGACCAGGTGCCGATCAAGCCGCAGCGCGTCTATCACGAGATGAACAAGGCGTTCGGCCGCGACACCTGCTATGTCAGCGTCATCGGCCTGTCGCAGATCGGCGGCGCGCAGTTCCTCAGCGTCAACCATCCGCGCCACTGGATCAATGCCGGGCAGGCGGGCCCGCTCGGCTGGACCCTGCCGGCCGCGCTCGGCGTCCGCGCCGCCGATCCCAAGCGCGAGATCGTCGCGCTGTCGGGCGACTACGACTTCCAGTTCCTGATCGAGGAGCTCGCGGTCGGCGCCCAGTTCAATTTGCCCTACATCCACGTCGTCGTGAACAACGCCTATCTCGGCCTGATCCGCCAGGCGCAGCGCGGCTTCTCGATGGACTACCAGGTGCAGCTGTCGTTCGAGAACATCAACGCGCCGGAGGTCGGCGGCTACGGCGTCGATCATGTCGCGGTCGCGCAAGGGCTCGGCTGTAAGGCGATCCGCGTCACCGATCCGCGCCAGGCCCAGGCGGCGTTCGCGACCGCGCGCGAATGGATGGCGGAGTACCAGGTGCCCGTCGTGGTCGAGTTCGTGCTCGAGCGCGTCACCAACATCGCGATGGGGGCGGAGATCGACAATGTCGTGGAGTTCGAGGAGGTGCTCGATCTGCCGGTGGACGAGACGCCGGCGGAGCCGGCCCGCACCTTGCAGCCGGCCTGACCGCAGCCATCGCTCCTATCGAGAATCACGCCATGCCGCGCTTTGCCGCCAACCTCACGATGCTGTTCAACGAGCTGCCGTTCATGGAGCGCTTCGCCGCCGCCAAGGCCGCCGGCTTCAGCGGCGTCGAGTATCTGTTCCCCTACGAGTTCGACAAGGCCGAGCTGCGCGAGCAGCTCGCGCGCCACGGCCTGACCCAGGTGCTGCACAATCTGCCCGCCGGCAACTGGGCGGCCGGCGAGCGCGGCATCGCGATCTTGCCCGATCGTGTCGACGATTTCCGCGACGGCGTGCGCCGCGCGATCGAGTATGCCCGCGCGCTCGACTGCCGCCAGCTCAACTGCCTCGTCGGCATCGCGCCCGACGATGCCGATCCGCGCGAGCTCAACCAGGTGCTGGTGCGCAATTTGCGCTTTGCCGCGATAGCGCTGAAGGCGCAGGGCATCAAGCTGCTGATCGAGCCGATCAACACGCCCGACATCCCCGGCTTCTTCCTCAACCGCACTGCCCAGGCGCTGCAGCTGATCTCAGATGTCGAGTCCGACAATCTGTTCGTGCAGTACGACATCTACCACATGCAGATCATGGAAGGTGATCTCGCCCGCACGATGCAGAAGCATCTCGCCCGCATCGCCCACATCCAGCTCGCCGACAATCCCGGCCGCCACGAGCCGGGCTCCGGCGAGATCAACTACCCCTTCCTGTTCCGCCACCTCGACGCCATCGGCTATTCCGGCTGGATCGGCTGCGAGTACAAGCCGCGGGCAGGGACCGTCGACGGGCTGGGGTGGCTGGCGGACTACGCGGTCGTTCCGGCGGGCTGAGGTTCGTGGGTGCCACTCGGTCCGACAGCTCTCTTCCGGCTCGTCCCGAGAGCACGCATCGCGGTTGACGATGGGAGAGTCCGAAACGATAGGAAGCGGCTGTCTTGAATTGGAAGAAGAGGCCGCCTTGCGAGCGGCATCTCCTTTGTGCGGGGGAAGGCGACATTCAAGGAGATATGCCGTCAAGACCTGATGAAGGAGAGCAGGTCGGGGTTGAGGACGTCCGCATGCGTGGTGAGCATGCCATGGGGGTAGCCCGGATAAGTTTTGAGCGCCCCGTTCTTGAGCAGGTTGACCGCACGCGGCACTGAACTTGCGAACGGAACGACTTGATCGGCCTCGCCATGCATCACAAGCACCGGCACGGTGATCTTGGTGAGGTCCTCGGTATAATCTTCAAGCCAAGAGTCGACGGTCGCGTAGTGGGCGAGAGCACCACCGGCCATCCCTTGGCGCCACCAGTTCGCAATGACTGCCTCCGAAGGCTTGGCCCCATCGCGGTTGTATCCGTAGAACGGATTCTCTGGAACGAAACGGTAGAACTCCGACCGGTTGCCCAACACGCCTGCTCGGATTGCTTCGAACCACTCCGGCGGCTGCCCTGACGGGTTGTCCTCGCTCCGGTACATGTTCGGCGTCAGTGAAGCGACCAGCACTGCCTTCGCAACGCGCTCCTGGTGACGCGCGACATAGCGAGCCACCTCGCCGCCACCCGTGGAATGGCCGATGTGGATCGCGTCGCGCAGCTGGAGATGTTCGGTCAGCGCCGCGAGATCGGCAACCCACTGGTCCATGTCGTTGCCGGTGCTTGGCTGGTCGGACCGGCCGTGGCCGCGACGGTCGTGGGCGATCACCCGATACCCGTGATGAAGGAAGAACGTCATCTGGGCATCCCAGTCGTCCGCGGTCAGCGGCCATCCGTGGCTGAAGACGATCGGCTGACCTGATCCCCAATCCTTGTAGTAGATGTTGACGCCGTCGTCAGTCGTCATCGTGGGCATCGTGCCGCTCCATCCGTGCTGTCAGATATTTTCACAGGACGCCGATCAATTTAATCCATTGAGCGACGTGTTACTCAGGTTCGCTGGCCGAGCTTGGAGCCGAGGCCCAAGCAGGCCCTTGCCTTGGCAACACCTGTCCGCCAACGCGTTGCCGTTGCGAAGGTAATTCTTGCTTCCGTCAGCTACAAATACCTTGTAGGCTTCGATCTATGCCTTGGAAGCATATTGAGGACGAATGGAACTTCGGCATTTGCGATATTTCGTTGCCGTTGCGGAGGAAGGTAGCTTTTTGACCGCTGCCCAGCGGCGCCTCAACACTTCACAGCCTTCCCTCAGCCGGCAGATCCGCGATCTCGAATCCGAAGTCGGCGTTCCGCTGTTGGAGCGCCAGGCCCGCGGCGTGGCGCTGACCTCCGCCGGACGCGTGTTTCTCGATCACGCGCGATTGGCGCTGCTTCAGGTCGAGGCGGCGACCGAGGGGGCCCGGCAGACGGCTCGCCCGCAAAAGCCTCTCCTTTCGATGGGATTCCTGGTTGGGCTGGAGGTCATGTGGCTTCCGCAGCTGTTGCGCATCCTGCGCGAGGAAGCCCCGGACGTCGAGGTCACGCTCAGCACGCAATCCTCGCCGGAGCTCGCGCTGGCATTGATGCGGGGGAAGCTGGACATCGCCTTTCTCCGTCCCGAGAAAGACAACGAGGGTGTCGTCTTCAAGGTGCTGGCGAAGGAGCCGTTGATCGCGGTGCTGCCCGCCGATCATCGTCTGGCCTCGCGCAAGAAGATCCGGCCGCAGGATCTCGCCCGCGAGATCTATGTCAGCTCGGCGCGGACCTCCCCCGTGTTGCAGGAGGTCATCCAGGACTATGCCTCGCGGGTCGGCATCACTTTGGAGGCAAAGTACGCAGGCGAGAACATATCGTCCGCCATGTCGCTGGTGGCATCGACCGGCGGCATCAGCCTCGTTCCGCTCTATGCGCAGAACATGCTCGCCCCCAACGTCGTCGCGCGGGCGCTCGAGGGCGGCACCCCGACGGTCGATTTGGCCCTGGGATACAATCGGTCAAACCAGTCGCCCTTGCTCCGCCGGCTGTTGTCGCGCGCCGACGAGCTGGTCGCAAACGTTCAGAACCAGAGCATCATTCGCTATGTTGAAGCCGAATAGCGGGGACGATGGACCGCAGGGACGGCCTTTCGGCTGTCGGGCCGCTTACGTCCGCTCGCTCCCTGAACGGACATATCGGGCGCCCAATGGGGCAGGAACTTGCAGCGCTCGCTGCAACCCGAGGCGCCGATGAGGACTCATTGGCCGGGCGCGCCTATCGAAGAGAGCCGAGGGTTGCCCGTCGTTCGCGGTTGATCGGTGGGACCGCCCTGCAGCGTCGTTCGCCGTTCTGCAATGGCATGGTTGAACAATTCAACCGCGAGACCGAATGCGGACAAGTCTTCTGGCTCGATGGCTCCATCGTCATAGCCCTTGAGAGTTTCGCCGATGATCGCGTCGACCTCCCGTTGCCATGTCAGCAGATCCTGTTCGGACCCGGCATTGCGAACCTCCGACATGGCCTCGAGAACGCGGCTGCGGCAACTGGTGCTGTCGTTCGTTTCGTCCCGATTCAGATAGCGACGCAGCCAGGCGGCGGCCGAGCCGATGCCGGAAAGCGCAAGCAAGGCAAACCAGAAGTAGTCGCTGTACTTGTCCAGAAAGGTTCGCTCCGTGCCGTTGATCACTGCCGCGGCGCCCCGATGCACGGAAGGTTCGGTCTCCTTCTCCGTGTCGGGCTTCATGATGCGCGAAGCGCCGGCTGTGCCTTGCGTGATCGTGTCGCGGACCGCAAAGAGCTGCCGGTAGAACGCCGCCGCCTTGGCCTCGGAGAGTTCCTTTCTTGCCAGGATCAGATGACTGACGCTGACAGTGTCGATCTTGTCCTCCGGCCAGGCCGGTCTCGCGCTGAAGACGCTCGGCGGGATCTCCTCGGCCTCGTAGCGCGGGTGCTTCAGGGCAATAGCCTCGGATGCATCGATCGGAAGAAACGTGGGAGCTCCGCGCCCTCGGGAGGTGGCGGTGATTGCGTCCGCGGTGATCTTGCTGTCGAGCGGACCGACTGCGAGATACGCATCGAGGGTGGGATCTTGCGCAAGCTTTTGGATCTCATCTGTCCCGAATTGAGCCGTGGCCACCTTGTCGGGCTGCACGCCGGAGCCCTCCAGAATGGCCTGGAGGACTGCGACATTTGCCCCGGTCTTCCCGATAATCCCGACCTTATGACCCGCCAGACCGGCGATCTCTTTGATAGTGCCGGTACCCTTCTTCTTGGAATCGCTGCCGCGCCGTCCCGAGGGAGACCACAGGACGACGTAGTTCTTCCGCAGGACCGCCAATGTCTGCGCATCGGGCGGCATGCTGAGATCGCCGCGGCCGACCGCGAGGTCAGTTTTATCGGCGGCCAGGAGTGCGAGAGATTCAGCGGCTCCCCCGGTCGTGATCGGGGACAGCCTGACGGTCCTGCTTTCCTCGCCGAAAGCGTCGGCCATGGCTTGGACCACCCGGTGGTCGTCGCTGCCGGCCGGTCCAACGGCGATCCGGAGGGTCTCGGGCTGCAACACGTAGAAGAGGGCCGCCGCGGCGGCGCCAAACGCAACAAATCCCAAAGCAAACACGATCAGCAACCTTCGTTGACGACCATCGTGAGCACTTTTGACGGGATCGAGCGATGACATCGGCAGACCCTCTGAGAGCAACCGCCTGCAGGGTTACAAGCGCTATGGGAACTTGGGGGAACCGGTCTCGGCGCGCAATGTTCCCCCACCCTCGGCGAGTTCACAAAGGCGAATGGCTGTGCAGGGGCGGTCCTGAAGCTCCCCGAGGTCCTTTGAGTCATTGGCCGACATTCCGTTTCTCGCCTGATATGAACGACGCTGCGAGCTGAGGCGGTCCTGGAGAACGAGATGACAGCAATTCTTAGCTACCGGATGACGGCGACCCTTCGCTACCGAACGATGTTGGTTCTGGCGGTGTTTGGTTTCTGTTGTGGCATCGGGGCCAGCCTGACTTGGGCAGTTGTTCTCTCTAGTCGACAGGTACCCGATCTCGGCTCAAGGGTGGCTGCCATCCCGATCTTGATGTTGGCTTCGACGGGCGCGTCTTTCCTTCTGGCTCGGTTTGCCCGAAGGCGGCTCAGGACAATCGCATCCGCAAAATAACGTACCACAGGCCCAAGTCAGTCGTGGTCGTATTCGGTCAGCCAAGGGTCAGGACCGGATCCGTCGGTCGGGCCCAGACATCGGCTTGGGGCCACAAGGAGACATTGCCAACCAGGCCGCACCTGTGGCTTCTTCAGTGCGAAATAGCTCAAGTCGGTCCCTTTGCGATTGAAACAAAACATGCCAGGACCATCCACAAGAAACATGCGTCAACTGCCTGACGTCTTCTCATTAAAGCGGCTGCTTCAATCAATCGCGATGCTTGATGCAATCATCTGCCCTGAGTGGGCGTACCGTTACTACTCTTTCAACGCAAATTGGGCCACGGAAGAAATGATGGGCTCAATGCGGAATGGCCAAGGCGACGAGTTTTTCGTATTGTTCAATTCTCATGGCGCATTCATCAAAGGCTTTGATCACGAGTCGATGGTAGCGTCGTTAAGATTACCAAGTGAGCAGTTCTATCGCGATCTGCCTCGCCAGTTCGCAGCTTGTTGCAGTGAACCTGCGTTCTCGCCGGAGTATGTCACATTTTGCATGTGGCGTCTTTCTGAAGCGCCTGCGTGGTCCAGTGCAAGAATTGAGCTGGCAGCATCCGGAGACAGCGATGGCTCGGCCCATCTGCTTTCAATGCTTGATTGCTCGCCTGAAACGTACCGGCGATGGGCTGCTGATTACTATCAAAGAGAAGTGCCTCCACAAGCCACGATCGCTGTATACGAGCATCGTGTGCTAACGAATGAAATCGTTGCTGCTATTAATCCAACAATCGATCTAGCTTCACTCGGTGAGGATATAGTCCAGATCGGTTATCCAACTTGAGAAAATCCGTACCGATGAGATGGTAGACGTCCGCTCAGGGTCAAAAGCAGTCTTCCGACGGTCGAACGACTTGCTTCCGGTTGAACCCGGGCCGCAAGATCTGGGATGAATCAATCAGCGACACCGGCAAGGGCTGCGTAGCCATGTCACTGGCTTCCAGCGAGATGCTGACGGAAAAACCTGATCATCTCAGCGTGAAGGTGTTGATGAAAATCGTGACGGTCGAAGCCCGGCGCATCGGTGCAAGCCGACGGGTTACCCTGCGCTTCCTTCGGTGTGCAGGTCGCAAGGAAAGAGAAGTGTTTGGCGTTTGTGACGAAGTGATAATCCGGTCTCGGAAGCCCTTGTTTGATCGCTGCCGCACAGCATCCTGACAGGCCATCGCCGTTCTGAGCAGGATCGGAACTCCACAATTGCACGGGACCGCTACTTCCTTCAGGTTCTTCTCGGGGAACACAAATGCCGGATAAGGATCAACGATGACGGCGGCCCTCACACGCGGATCGGACGTGACTGGCTGACCGGGCGCCTCGCCGTTTTCCAGCTGCTTGCAGGCCAACAGGCTGGACGTCGCGCAATTGGGCAGGCCCTTTCGCAAATCGGGATGACCACCGATGACGGCGAGACCCGTATAGCCGCCAAACGAAAATCCGTAGAGACCGATACGCTGGGCGTCGATGCGCGCCGCGTCGGGCCAGCCATCGAGCATGTAGTCGATCAGCCGCTTGATATCCGCAGGGCGCTCCACCAGCACCGAAAGGCTATCGGTACGGCTGGCGTCGCGCCAGGTGTCACCGGGATGATTGAGTGCAGCGACGACAAAGCCCGCGTCGGCCAAGGCGGCTGCAGTGTCATGGTGGCCGCCGAACCTCGTCTGCCGTGCGATATCACGATGAGGGGAAGCTTTTCCCCTGTCACGGCGCATCCGGGGGCTGCAAGGAAAATGGCACCACGTGCATCCATTTCGCGCGGGGTCTCTGCACAAGGTGTCCAAACGAGCAGCCTGATCGCCGGTCCCATCCCGCCAGCAGGAATGTCGAAATTTTTGACACCCGCCGCGTTCGCCACTGTCAGCTCAAGGACAAAACAGAAAGCAGTTAGCAAAATAACGAGACGCATTCTTGGCTCCTGCGGGAAGAGGGCCTGCACAATGGGGAGTTGAACCAACCGATTATGTCGCCTTCGGGTCAAAAGCGGGATCAGCCGTTGTGGCCGAAGCGCTGGCTCCCCGGCGTCTTCGACGTGCTCGTCGGGCAAATCACCGCCGATCCTGCGCGCAGCCATCGAACTCGCCAAGCGCAGCGCGCGAAACATGCCATGGATGTAGGTCGAAATTCGCTCGTCGGATCAATCCGATGTCGCAGCTCGTCGTTGCCAAGGAAAAAATCACTTTCTTTTTTCCAGAAATCATGCATGATGCACGCATCCTGTCCCGCCGAGAGGGGCGTAGCGCGCGATCGTCACGACACGTGGGGCAGGGATGCGGTGGCCGTGTTGTGTCGCAGCGTGCTCAGCGCATGTGGACGAACGACGCATCACGGACGCGAAGTCGTGTGGTCCTGGCCTCCCGGTGCCGAGGTCAAGTTCGCGACGAGGGCTGATGCCCTCGTGCGAGCGACGGGGTCAATCAGCCGGTCCCCGAGGAGAGCGCGAAGGAAGCGTTAAGACCGCCGCGCAGGGAATGCCGGTTGCTCGGCACCACCTGTGGTACCTGCCGCCTGCATTTTTTTCAGCAGGCGGGCCATGGGTGAGGCCTTCACCCGGCATTCCCTGCGCCCTCTCGAATCCTCGAAGGGCGGTCGATCGCAGGACTCGGGCGTGATCCGCCGCGAGAGTGCGAACGTGCGCGTGGTTGTTTGAAACGTGAATAGCAACTGAGCCGTCTCTCCGTGCTGTCCACGAGTTCGAAGTTTTGTTCCCGTAGGCATGATGAAGTTTCGGCCATTTGGAACCGGAACTGCAGCCGATCCCTTGGTGTTGAACGGCATCTCGAACACACTGGAGGAGAGAGATGATGAGAACCCGTCTTGCCGTTTCGCTGATCGCCACCTCGCTGCTGGCATCGACCGCCGCGTTCGCCCAGTCCACGACCGTCGAAGGTGCCGCCAATGGCGCGGCGGCTGGCGGCGCGGTCGCCGGTCCGGTCGGCGCCATGGTCGGCGGCACGGTCGGTGCGGCCGTTGGCGCCGCGGTGGAGATCCCGAATGCGGTGATCACGTCGATCGATGCCGAGCGTGCGCCCTCGGTCGTGGTGCATGAGCGCGTCGTGGTCGGCGAGCCGCTGCCCGCCACCGTCGAACTGCGTCCGGTACCGCGCTACACCGAGTATCGCTATGCGGTCGTCAACGATCGCCGCGTGATCGTCGATCCGCGCACCCGCCGCGTCATCAAGATCATCGAGTGATCTGACATCATCGCACCGGAAGGCCCCGCCGCAAACCGTGGCGGGGCCTTTCTGCGTTCAGGTGGTCTGGGTGCGGATCTGGCGCGCGAGCCAGTCGAGCGCGGCGGCCAGGCCGAAGCCGATGCAGGCGGTGGTGGCGTCGACGATGAAATCCTCCAGCCGCGCATGACGCCCGGGTGCCAGGAATTGCGCCAGCTCCAGCGCCCCGATCAGGATGACCGCGATCCCTGTGGTCAGCAGCCGATGGCTGCGATAGGCGAGGCCGAAGGCCAGGCCGATCAGGACGAAGGCGAGGGCGTGCTCGCCGTCCTGTCCGAGATGGGAATGCGGCCGGTAGTTCGGCGGGCCCAGCGTCGCGAAGGCGACGGCTGCGGCGAGCAGCCAGGCCGAAAGGCGGAATACGATCTTCATGAGCTCTGCTTAGCACGATCCGGGCTGTGGGCCGGGCTCACAGCGGCTTGAGCCCCTAGTGTAGTTAACGCGGCGCGGGCCGAGGTTCATGGCGTCTCATCTTACCGCGCGGCGCCGTCGCCGGGCTTTTCAGATCGGCTGCCGCACGCCCAACCCCTGCATGAAGCGCTCGCGAATCTGCGCGGGATCGCGCCGGGTGGCGCCGACGCCGGGCTTGTCGTCGATGCGGGCCGCGATCAGCACCGGGCCGGCGGTTCCCAGCGCCAGATCGACGAGGCGTTCGAAATCCTCTTTGTCTGCGGCCCAATGGCTGGCGCCAATGCCGCAGCCGGCGGCAATGGCTGCAATGTCGGCCTGCCGGGCCGAGGTCGGCTGGCTGCCGGTGATCTGGTAGACGCCGTTGTCCATGACGATGATGGCCAAATTTTTCGGCGCCAGCGTCGCAATCGTGGCGAGGCAGCCGAGCTGCATCAGCAGCGAGCCGTCGCCTTCGAGCGCGAACACCCGGCGCTGCGGCTGCGCCAGCGCGACGCCGAGCGCGATCGGGCAGGCCAGCCCCATGCTGCCGAGCATGTAGAAGTTCTGCGGCCGCGGGCCCGCCGCCCACAGATCGAAATTGGTGTTGCCGATGCCGCCGATGACGGCTTCCTCATGCTTGAGCTTCGCAACCAGCCGGCAGGTAAGGTCATGGCGGTTCATGATCTTGGTGTTGAGGATCGGCGCGGTCATGCGAACACCTTTCCGCCGGTGAGCAGCGGGGAGAGGATCAGCGCCACCGGCGCCTGCGTCGCGACCGCCTGCTTGATCGAGCGGTCGACGATGAAGTCGAGCTCGTCGAGCCGCGTCATGGTGTGATGCTCCATCGCCAGCGCATCGAGCACCGGCCGCATGGTCCGGCACACCAGCGACTGGCCGACATTGAATTCGCCGAGCGTGCCGCGCTCCGACACGAGCATGATGAGCGGGATCTGGCAGGGCACGACCAGCGAGGCCAGCACGTTGGGCAAGGTCGCGAAGCCCGAGGTCTGCATCAGGAGCGCGCCGCGCCGCCCGCCCATCCAGGCGCCGGCGAGAATGCCGACCGCTTCCTCCTCGCGCGCGGTCGCAAACGTCGTGAAGAACGGATCGTCGTGCAGGCTCCGGATCAGCGGCGTCAGGACGCGGTCGGGAACGTAGGGGATGAGATCGACGTCGTTGCGCTTGAACGTCTGCAGCACGATCTCGTGCCAATTCGGCACAGCGGCTGCGGATCGCGCCGCGTCGGCATCGGCGGCCATTGCTGTTCCTCCGGTCGTCCCTGATGGGGCCCTGTTTGGTGCCGAGCTTGACGGCACCGGGACGATTGTCAACATGCCGGCCCGGCCGGTCAGGCATCCGCCTTTCAAGTCCGAAATCAAGAACCAAGATACCAGGAGGTCGCCTGTTCATGGCCGCGAATTCCAAGCGCGTCTTCTACGTCAAATATCTCGCGCACCCGATCTTCAGCGAGCTGCTCGCAGGCCGCCCCGACGTCCGGCTCGACCGGCTGGAGAACGAGAGCTCCGAGGCCGAGACGGCGCCGATCCTCGCCGCCGCCCACGCCTACCAGATCGGGGCGGCCCGCGACGAACTCGCGCCGCGCTTCCATGTCGATGCGGAGCTGCTCGCCCGCGCGCCGAACCTCCTGATCGTGTCCAGCAACGGCGCGGGATACGATCCCGTCGATGTCGAGGCCTGCACCGCAGCCGGCGTCCTCGTCGTCAACCAGTCCGGCGGCAACGCGCATTCGGTGGCCGAGCACACGCTCGGCATGATGCTGACCCTGTCGAAGCGCATCATCCAGTCCGACCGCCGGCTGCGCCGGGAGGCGGACGTCAACCGCAACGATCTGATCGGCAACGAGGTGCAGGGGCGGACGATCGGCATCGTCGGACTTGGCAATGTCGGCCGCCGGGTTGCCGAGCTATGTCGCGGCCTCCTCGGCATGACGGTGCTGGCCTATGACCCCTATCTCTCGTCGGAGGAGATCGCGGCCCGCGGCGCGGAGAAGGTGGACCTCCATGACCTGATGCGGCGCTCGGATTTCGTCTCGATCAACTGCCCGCTGACGAGAGACAGCCGCGGCATGATCGGCGCCCGGGAGTTTGCGCTGATGCAGCCGCATGCCTATTTCGTCACCACCGCCCGCGGCTTCATCCACGATGAGGAGGCGCTGTTCGCTGCTCTGAGCGAAAAGCGCATCGCCGGCGCCGGGCTCGACGTCTGGGCCAAGGAGCCGCCGCCGCCGGATCATCCGCTGCTCCAATTCGACAACGTGCTGGCGAGCCCGCACACCGCCGGCGTGACGCGGGAGGCGCGGCAGAACATGGGCCGGATCGCGGCCGAGCAACTGCTCGCCGCGCTCGACGGCGGCCGGCCGCCGCGCCTGATCAATCCCGAGGCCTGGCCGCGCTACAGCGCCCGTTTCCGCGAGGCGTTCGGATTGGCGCCGGGCTAGCCGGGAGAGGGGGAGTTGCGGGGAGAAGATTTCATGCGTCGCAAGCCGCAGGGCGGCAATGAATCTTCTCTCCCGGGCGGCTGCGGCGACGTGGACATTGCTATTTTCTGCGCCGTCTCGACAGCCCGGCGGCGGCTGATCATTTTTCCAGAGGCGCCATGAGCTTAGGCCATTTTTTTCGCTCGGCGCGGAAGGGAAACTGGTCCGATGCGCCGGCTGAACGCCATCCTGAAGTCGACCCATGGCCGCGTCCGTCGCGCCGTGTCGCAGTTCGTCGCGATTGCCGCCGCAAGCCTGCCTTCGGTCGGAGCCTGAGCGCCGGTTCCACGAGCTGCGTCAAATATTTGCGTCGGCCGCTTGATATCGGTCAACAGCGGACGGAGAAGCGCGCTAACATCTCCTCGATCACTGCGTGAGAGGCAGGAGGTTGCATGTCGCGCTACGTCATCCATTTCCTGAAGGACGTGCTGGGCGAGAATGGCCGCCAGTGCGAGATTTGCCAGAGCACGCTGGAGGTTGAGGCCGACAGCGAAGGCGAAGCCGCAGAAATCGCAAAGTCCAGGTTCTGCGAACAGCAGGAGCTGCGCGACTGGTCGCTGCACGCCGACCGCATCGAGGTGAAGGCGGCCGACTTTCCCTCCTGAGCTGCGGCTCAGCGGCTCAGCCCAGCCGGTGCATCGCGGGCCCCGGGGCCGAGCGAGCGCTGCACCATCACGGTGTCGCACCAGCGGCCGTAGCGGTAGGCGACGCCCGGCAGCAGCCCCACTCTGGCGAATCCGAAGCGTTCGTGAATGCCGAGCGAGGCGACGTTGTCGGCGTCGATATAGCCGATCATCTGCCGATATCCCGCCGCGGCGGACGCATCGATCAGCGCCTGCATCAGCAGCCGGCCGACACCACGGCCGAGATGCTCATGGTGGACATAGATCGAATGCTTGACCGCGAACCGATAGGCCGGCCGCTTCCTGAACAGGACGACATAGGCATAGCCCACGACCTCGCCGCGGAATGTCGCAACCAGATGCGGCAGGCGATGATTGCGCAGATTCTTGCGCCGCTGCTTGAGATCGTCCGGCTCCGGCGCGCCGGAACCGGGGGCGCTGTCCTCGACCCCGCGGCGGACGTGCCGCCGGTAGATCGAGAGCATGGCCTCGACATCCTCGTCCCGGGATGGCCTGACGAGGACCGGCGGCTCGGTCTCGCCAGCCGTGATCGCGCTGTCCATGGTTCGAATTACTCTGCGCAGACATAGGTGTGGAGCCGGATCCGGCCGGACTCGTCGAGCTCCTTGTACAGTCCCTGGATCTCGACGTCGAAGCCGGGATAGGCGTTGAACGCCCGCTCGAACATCTTGAGGTAATCGATCATCGGCTGGGCGCGCGCGGAGAGCCGCTCGCCCGGAACGATGGTAGCGATGCCCGGCGGATAGACCACGAACGGCGTCGTCGCAACGCGCCCGGCGATCTGGTCGATCGGCAGGTAATCGACCTCGTTGCGCATCAGTGCACGCGCTGCCTCGCGCGGCGACATCGCGATCTCCGGCAAATGCTGCGGCTGGAACTGCTTTGCCTGCAGCGCGCTCACCTCGGCCTCGCGATAGAACCGATGCATCTCGCCGCAGAGGTCGCGCAGCCGCAGCTTGCCGTAGCGCGCAAAGCGCTTCCGGGTGAACTCCGGAATGGCGTCCTCCAGCAGCACGTTGTCATCGTGGAGCCGCTTGAAGGCGACCAGGCCGCTGATCAGGGTTCCGGCCTTGCTGGCCTCGACACCCGGCGTCAGCAGGAACAGCAGCGAGTTGAGGTCGTTCTTCTCCGCCACGATGCGGTTCTCGCGCAGATATTGGGCGACGATCGGCGCCGGGATGCCGTGGTCGGCATAGCCGCCGGTGGCGCGATCAAAGCCTGGGGTCAGCAGGGTCAGCTTGTTCGGATCGGTCATGGTGAAGCCGGCGGCGAGATCCGGAAAGCCGTGCCATGCGGCCCCGGGCGCGAGCTGCCAGAGGGACGCGTCGGTCGCGAGCTGGTCGGTCGAGATCGCCTCCCAGGCCACATCGTGGCTGGCTCCGGGATTGGCCGCATCGGGAATCGAGACGCGATCCGGCACGAACGGCTCGAAGAACCAGCGCCGTGCCGGATCCTTCTCCTTCTCCTCGAATTCCCTGCGCATCGCCCGGATCTTCTTGCGCAATTCGATGCCGAGCCGGATCGTGTCGTCCCACAGCACCTCGCCGGAGCGGCCCTTCATCATCTGCGCGCCGACGTCCAGCGAGGCGAACAGCGGGTAGAACGGCGATGTCGAGGCGTGCTGCATGAAGCTCTCGTTGAAGCGCCGATGCTCGATCCGCCGCCGCTGCCCCTTGATGTGGCGGTCCTTGACGTGGATCTGCGAGGCCTGGGAGAAGCTCGCGAGCTGCTTGTGGGTCGATTGCGTGGCGATGATGCCTGGTGCGTCGGGTCCGAGATCGCCGAGGCCCATGGCGAAGCGGCCGGCATAGAGCGGGTGGAACTTCATGAACCCCGCCCAGGCCTCGTCGAACATGATGTAGTCGCAGAGGTGGCCGATCCGCTTCAGGATCATCTCGGCGCTGTGGATCGTGCCGTCATAGGTGCACTGCTCGACCACCGCGACGCGGAACGGCCGCTCCTTGCGCCAGGCGTCGGGGTCCTTCACCAGCGGGTTGTCGCGGATTTGTTGCCGCAGGTGCTGCTCGTCGAGCAGGTCCCAGCGCATCGGGCCGATCAGGCCCCAGGGGTTGCGAACTGTCGGGACGTAGATCGGGACGCCGCCCGAGATGAGCAGCGCACCATGATGGGCCGCCTTGTGGTTGTTGCGGTCGAACAGCACGAGGTCACCATCGGTGACCAGCGCGCCCAACACGACCTTGTTGGAGGTCGAGGTGCCGTTGAGGACGAAATAGGTCTTCTCGGCGCCAAAGATTTGCGCCGCTTCCTTCTGCGCGCGCAGCGCCGGTCCCTCATGGGTCAGGAGATCACCGAGATCGAGCACGGAATTGTCAAGGTCGTCGCGGAATACGGCTTCGCCGAGATGCTCGACGAAGATCCGGCCGATCGGGCTGCGGCTGTAGAACACGCCGCCATTGTGGCCGGGACAGGTCCAGAGCTGGTTGCCTTCCTCGGCATAGTCGACCAGCGTGCCGAAGAACGGCGTCTTCAGCGTCTCCGCGTATTGCTTCAGCCGGCTGATCAGGTTCTTGGCGATGAAGGCGGGCGTCTCCTCCGACAGGAAGACATAGCCGTCGATGAAGTCGAGCACCTCGACCGGCAGATCCTCGAACCGCTTGCGGCGGATCAGGAGGATGATCGGGAAGTCCAGTCCGCGCCGGCGCATCAGATTGATCAGCGACGCCGTCTTGCCCTCCAGTCCCTTCTTGCCCCAGTCGACGACCATGCAGCCGATCGCGGCGTCCGTCTGCACCGCGATCTCGGCGTCCTCCAGCTTGCGGGCGCGCACCACCTCGAAGCCCGAGCGCTGGATCTCCTCGATGATCTGGTTGAAGCGGACGCCGGCGAGATCGTCGGTCTCGAACACGGGCGCGGCGAACAGGAAGGTGAAGCGGCGGAAGTAATCCATGAGCGTCTTTCGGGCTGGGTGGGGCAGCCACCTGTCGTCACGTTCGATGACGGTTCGATGACAATTGGGCGCCTCACGGAGCTTGTCTCGGCCGTCTCGCGGTGGCAATCGTCCCGAACCCGAGTGACGCTGAAAGGATCCGCGGTGCTTCCTGAATGGATCAGCCTTGATTGTGCGGCCCCGTCCGAACTCCATCGGCAGGCGGCGCTGGAACGCCAGGCGCAGTTGACCAAGCCGTTTGGCGCCCTTGGGCGATTGGAGCAGGTGGCGGTCGAACTGGCGGCGCTGCAGGCCCTGGAACGGCCGGGGGCCGACAGGGTCCCGGTGGTGCTGTTCGCAGGGGATCACGGCATCGCGGCGCAGGGCGTGTCGGCCTATCCGCCGGAAGTGACGGTGCAGATGCTGCACAACTTCGCGGCCGGTGGTGCGGCGATCTCGGTGCTGGCGCGCAGTCTGGGCTGCCCGCTTGAGGTGGTCGACGTCGGGACGCTGGCGCATGAGCCGGTGCCCGGCGTCGTCGTCGACAAGCCGCGGCGCGGCACCCGCGATTTCAGCACCGAGGCGGCGCTGACGCCGGAGGAGGTTGCGTTCGCGGCCGAAGCCGGACGGCGGGCGGTGCTGCGGCAGGCCGATCACGCGCCGCAACTCGTGATCTTCGGCGAGATGGGGATCGGTAATACAACGTCGGCGGCGGCGATCGCCGCCGCGCTGCTGTCCTGTGCGCCTGTCGACACCGTCGGCAGCGGCACCGGGCTCGACGCCGACGGGCGGGCCAGGAAGGCCGCGGTGATCGTCGACGCATTGCGGCGACACGGGCTCACGGCGGGAGCGGCCGTCGCGGACATCCTGAAAGCGGTCGGCGGCTTCGAGATCATCGCGATGGCCGGCGCGATCGTCGCCGCCGCGCAGCGGCGCTGGCCGGTGCTGGTCGACGGCTTCATCGTCTCGGTCGCGGCGCTGGTTGCCGTCCGCCTCAATCCGTCCTGCCGTGCGTGGCTGCTGTTCTCGCATCGCTCGGCCGAACGCGGCCACGCCATTGTGCTCGACGCGCTCGGCGCGCGTCCTCTGATCGACCTCGATCTGCGGCTCGGCGAGGCCTCCGGCGCCGCCACCGCGCTGCCGATCATCCGGCTGGCTTGTGCGCTTCACGGGGGCATGGCGACCTTCGCGGAGGCCGCTGTATCAGGAGCCAAGCCCTGATGCGGATCGATCTGCTGCGGCACGGGACGACGGGGCGGGACGGCCATCTCGACGGCCGTACCGACCCGCCGCTCAGCGACCTCGGCTGGGACCAATTCCGGCGGCAGACGCAGAGCCGGATCTGGCGCAGCGTTGTCAGCTCGCCGTTGGCGCGCGCACGTGCGGCGGCGGAGGACTATGCGCGACAGGCCGGCTGCGCGCTGGACATCGATGCGGACTGGAGCGAGCTCGATTTCGGGCACTGGGACGGGCGAAGCCGCCGTGACCTCGCCGCCGAGCCCGGGGGGAAAGGTTTGCTCGACGCCTTTCATGCTGATCCCACAGTCCGGGCACCGGGCGGTGAGAGCTGGGTCGATCTGCGAGCGCGTGTCACGCGCGCGACTGATCGCATTCTGGCAAAGTCCGGGCCTGCGCCGGTTCTGGTGGTGACGCATGGCGGCGCCGTGCGTGCCGCGCTGTCGCATCTGCTCGGCTGGCCGCTGCGCCAGCTATGGAGCCTGCGTATCTGTCCCGGCACGCGGATCACACTCGAAGCCGGGCAGGGCGATGATGGTGTAGCTTGGGGCGAAATCGTCGAGATCATTCAGCCATGACGCTTCGTGAATTCTGGATTGCATTGCAGTTCCTGACGCGGCTGCCGACCCCACGCGTCGCGGAGTCGCGACCGGACGATCTTGCGCGGGCGTCGGTCTGGTTTCCGGCCGCGGGACTGGTGATTGGCGCCTGTCTGGCGCTGATCGCCCGCCTTTTTCATGAGGCCGATCCGTGGATCGTCGCGCTGGCCGTGCTGGTCGCCTGGATCTGGATCACCGGCGCGCTGCATCTCGATGGGCTCGGCGACGTCGCTGATGCGTTCGGCGCCGCGCATGGCAAGCCTGAACGCTTCATCGCCGTGCTCGGCGATCCCCATGCCGGCAGCTTCGCCGTGGTCGCGATATCGCTTCAGATCGCCGCCAAGCTGGTGCTGATCGCCGAGCTGGCCACGGGCCCGACGGCCTGGGTGCTGCTGCTGATCCCGGCTTGGGCACGGCTGGGAACGCTGGTCTGCACCAAGACGCTGCTGTCGCTGAAGCCGGGGCTCGGCGCGAGCGTCGCGAACAGCGTCGGTTGGAATGTCATTATCGCGTGGGGCGGCGTGCTCGTGATCGCCGCGCTGGCCGGCGCGGTCCCGACGCTGCTCGCCATCGTGCTCCTGCCGGCGGTCGCATTCTATTGGCAATGGCGGCTCGGCGGCATCACTGGTGATTGCCATGGCGCTAGCATCGAGGTCACGGAAACACTGCTGCTTGCCGCCTGCGTGCTCGGCTAGAAGGCGCCGCCGAGCGCCTGCGCCAGCCGCTGCCACTCGGACTCGTCGCCTGGCAGGCCGAAGCGCAGCCAGTTTGGCTGAGCCGGAAAACGCCGGACGTGGATGCCGTGCCGGGCGAGCCGCTCGGCCAATGCGGCAGCATTCGCGTTCTCGACCAGCCTGAACAGGGGTGTTCCGCCAAGAGCCCTGGAACCGAGGCTGTGAATTTGGCAGCCGGACGCGGTCAGCATCGTATCGAGCCGTTGTCCGTCGGACACCAGCCTCACGCGTGCGTCCCGCAGCCATTGGTCGTCAGCCAGAGCAATCGAACCTATCGCAAGCGCAGGTCCAGACACGGCCCATGGACCCAGCGCACGGCGCAATTGATCGGCCAGGTCCTGGGAAGTTATGGCAAAGCCGAGCCTCAATCCTGCCAGGCCGTAAGCCTTTCCGAACGATCGCAACACCAGAGTGGCTGGTGGCAAGTTCGGAATCAGGCTCGCCTCCACGGGACAGAAATCAGCAAAAGCTTCGTCTACCACAAGCAGGCCGTTGCGACGCGCGAGCGTCACGCCGAGCAAGTGGAGCGTGGCGCGTGGCAGCAATCGTCCAGTGGGATTGTTCGGGTTGACCACAATGGCGACGTCTGCTTCCGCCAGCGCATCGACCTTGTCGACCAAACGCACTCGGTGACCGCAGCGGCGCCAGCAGAGCTCATGTTCTTCGTAGGTCGGCGCAAACACAGCGACCGAACTTGAAGCGCGCAGGCGCGGCAGAATCTGCAGCAGCGCTTGGGTGCCTGCGGCCACAACAATCGATGCGGGTGTCTGCAGGCGGTACCGTGCAGCGGCAACGGACAGCAGCGCGTCCTCGTCGGGCTTGCTGGGCAACCGTGTCCAGCTCTCAGCCGGGACCGTCGGCACGGGGTAAGGGATCGGATTGATGCCGGTCGACAGATCGATCCACGGCAGCGGTGCGTCCGGGTAGAGACGGCTGACCGCAGCGAGATCGCCGCCGTGAAGGATCGCTTCCGGCTCATCCTTATGCGTGCTAGTCGCTCTGTCGTCCATCTCGTTCCTTTACATGCCTTTCCTTCAGCGGAGATCGATGTTCGTCTCTCTCGCGCTCACGGCGCTCCTCGTCGAGGCGGCGGTCGGCTATCCCCAGGTGCTGGTGCAGCGGATCGGACATCCCGTGATGTGGATGGGCGCGCTGATAGCATGGGGGGACCGCCGCTGGAACAGGGCAGCAGACAGCTTTGCCGCACGACGCGCGCGCGGCATTGCGCTCGTGTGCCTGCTCGTCGTCGGGATGATGGCCACCGGCCTCATTGCAACATGGGTCGTGCAGGCGCTCGTCGGCGAGCCGGTTGCAACCATCATCCTTGGTGTGGCGGCAAGCAGCCTGCTGGCCCAGCGCAGTCTCGATACGCATGTCGCCGCGGTCGCAGAGGGGTTGGAGCAGCAGGGACTCGACGGCGGCCGCCGGGCCGTGGCGATGATCGTCGGCCGCGATCCCGAGCGGCTGGATGAAGCCGGCGTCGCGCGGGCTGCGGTCGAGAGCCTGGCTGAGAACTTCTCCGATGGTATCGTTGCGCCGCTGTTCTGGCTCGTCTTCGGCGGTCTTCCAGGCATCCTGATCTACAAGACTCTCAACACCGCCGACAGCATGATCGGTCATCTCTCTGACCGTCACCGCGCATTCGGCTGGGCGGCGGCGCGGCTCGATGATCTCGTCAACTTGCCGGCCTCGCGCCTGTCCGCGCTGTGGATCGCAGCCGCTGCGGTCTGCATCCCCAACGCCTCGGCTTCGGCCGCACTGCGAGACGTTGCACGCGATGCATCGAAGCATCGTTCGCCCAATGCCGGCTGGCCGGAAGCGGCGATGGCCGGTGCGCTTGGATTGCGCCTGGCAGGACCGCGCGTCTATCACGGGCATCTCGTCACCGACGCCTGGATGGGAGACGGGCGCGCCGATCTCGACGCGTCCGACATCCGGCGCGCCTTGCGGCTGTATCGGCTAGCGTGTCTGGTTCAGGCCGTGGTCGTCGCAGGACTCGTCCTGGTCAGGATCGTGTAGCCGCCTCCGGTGGTGCGGGCTGGCTGGCCAGCGCGAGGATGCGGTCGACGTCGACGTGGCGTTCAAGATGCGCCGCGAATGCATCCAACGTCGTGTCCACATCGGTCTCATAGGAGAGGCCGCTCGTCGTCGAGCCGAGGCCGCGCAGCCAGTGGCTACGCAGGCCGTCGTCGGCGAACAGGCCATGTACGTAGCAGCCGGCAACCAGGCCATCGGCCGTGACGGCACCATCGCGCCGGCCATCGGAGAAGGTCAGGAAGGGGCGCTGTGTCGCCAGTCCCTCGGTGCGGCCGATATGCATCTCGTAGCCGTGAAACGACAATTGACCGTCCATCAGCGTGCCCTGGACCTCGCGCAACGCCTTGTCGTCGGTCAGGGTCGTTTCGACGTCAAGCAGCCCAAGTCCCGTGACGGAACCAGATGCCCCCTCGTGTCCGTCGGGATCGCTGATCATGCGTCCGAGCATCTGATAGCCGCCGCAGATGCCGAGCACGCGGCCGCCGCGGCGCAGATGCGCGATGAGATCGATGTCCCAGCGGGCGTCACGCAGGGCGCTGAGATCGGCGATCGTCGCCTTCGAGCCCGGCAGGATCACGATGGATGCGTCGCCGGGAATCGGCGTGCCCGGCCGCAGGAACTGCAGATCGATTCCGTCCTCCAGCCGCAACGGATCGAACTCGTCGAAATTGGAGATGCGCGGATAGGCGAGGATGACGACCTTCGGCCTGCGTCCTTCCGATGATCCGCGTTCAGCCAGTCCGAGCGCATCCTCGGCGGGCAGGCGGCGCGCATCGGAAAAATGCGGAATGAGCCCGAGCGACGTCCAGCCCGTCCGCTGCGCGATCTCGTTGATGCCCGACGCGAATAACGCCGGATCGCCGCGGAACTTGTTGACGAGGAAACCCGCGATGCGTGCGGCATCCGCGGGCGCGATCACCGCCTGGGTGCCGACCAGGCTCGCAATGACGCCGCCGCGGTCGATGTCGCCGATCAGCACCACCGGAATCTGCACCGCCTGGGCAAAACCCATGTTGGCGATATCGCCGGCGCGCAGGTTGATCTCGGAGGCGGAGCCGGCGCCTTCGACCAGCACGATGTCGGCATCGGCAGCCAGATGGTGAAAGCTCTCGAGCACCGTATTCATCAATTGCGGCTTCATCGCCTGATAGGCCGATGCCTTGGCGTTGCCGATCACGCGGCCCTGCACCACGACCTGCGACCCGATCTCGCTCTGCGGCTTCAGCAGCACCGGGTTCATGTGCACCGTCATCGGCCGCCGCGCCGCGCGCGCCTGCAGCGCCTGGGCGCGGCCGATCTCGCCGCCATCCGTGGTGACGGCGGCGTTGTTCGACATGTTCTGCGGCTTGAACGGCGCCACTTTCAGGCCGCGCAAGGTCAGCGCACGCGCG
This sequence comes from Bradyrhizobium sp. HKCCYLS3013, assembly GCF_051167615.1. Classification (NCBI taxonomy): domain Bacteria; kingdom Pseudomonadati; phylum Pseudomonadota; class Alphaproteobacteria; order Hyphomicrobiales; family Nitrobacteraceae; genus Bradyrhizobium; species Bradyrhizobium sp. HKCCYLS3013. The sequence goes on along the minus strand of NZ_JBNPTK010000022.1, from coordinate 46,690 downwards.
AGCCCAGCGACGATCAGCGATTTGCCGACGTCGGAGCCGGTGCCCTGGAACATGATGGCGCGCGCGCTCATGAGCCTAGTACTCGATGCCTTCCTGCGCCTTCACGCCGGCCGCGAAATGATGCTTCACGAGGTTCATCTCGGTGACGAGATCGGCGGCCTCGATCAGCTCCGGCTTGGCGTTGCGGCCGGTGACGACGACGTGCAGATCGGGACGGCGCCCTGCGAGCGTGGCGACGACGTCGGCGATATCAAGATGATCGTAGCGCAGCGCGATGTTGAGCTCATCGAGAACGAGCAGCCGGATCGACGGATCCGCCATCAGCTCCTTTGCCTTGGCCCAGGCGCGCTCGGCCGCGGCGACGTCGCGCGCGCGATCCTGGGTTTCCCACGTAAAACCTTCGCCGAGCGTGTGCCACGACACCTGGTCGCCGAACGTCTCGATGGCCTTGCGCTCGCCGGTCTCCCACGCGCCCTTGCCGAATTGCACGACGCCAATGCGAAAGCCGCGGCCGATCGCGCGCAGCATCAGGCCCCACGCCGCCGTCGATTTGCCCTTGCCCTTGCCGGTGTGAACGATGAGCAGGCCCTTCTCCACGGTCTTGGAGGCGACCTCGGCATCCTGCACCGCCTTGCGGTTCTCCATCTTCGCCTTGTGGCGGGAATCGTCGGCGCTTTCGGTCACGGGCATGTTCTCCTTGTCACTTCAAAGTCAGCGGCAGTCCTGCCGCCATCAGGATCACGCGATCGGCCACGGCCGCGACGTCCTGGTTCAGTCGACCCTGGGCGTCGCGAAAGGCGCGCGCCAGCGCATTGTCCGGCACGATGCCCAGCCCGACTTCGTTGGACACGGCCACGATGGGGCCATTCGCGCTCCTGAGCGCATCGATCAGCTCGGCACATCTGGCCGGTACGTCCATGTCGGCGAGCATCACATTGCTGAGCCAGAGCGTCAGGCAATCGATCAGCATCGGCGTGCCCGAATCTCCATGTGCCCGGATGAGGCCGGCGAGATCATGTGTCGTTTCCAGCGTCTGCCATCCCTCAATGCGGCGCGCCTTGTGCTGGGCGATCCGGTCGGTCATTTCGGCGTCGAACGCCTGCGCCGTCGCAACATAGGTCCAGGGCGGCGGAAGGGCGGTGACGAGCGCCTCGGCATGGCGGCTCTTGCCCGAGCGCGCGCCGCCGAGCACCAGCGTCAGGCGCGGCAGGACGGGGTGCGGCGGGGCAGGGGCCATGGGGACGATTCCGATTGACGGGCTTTGGCGCGACCCGTATCTAACAGATGACGGTTCTCCGAAAGGAGAGATTTAGGGAACACGGTGCGGGTTCTTGACCCAAGGCCGTGGCTGCCCCCGCAACTGTAATCGGCGAGTGTGAGGCCAAGACACCACTGGGAAACCGGGAAGGTGGCCTGATGCAGCGACCCGAGAGCCAGGAGACCTGCCGTCGACATTGCTGTTGGCCGACCCGTCGCGCGGGGAGTCGCGATGCTGGTTCTGATCCCGCCGGGATGGGCGGGATGCCGTCGGATGCAGCGCATCGTCCGGTCCTCTGGGGAGCCGGCAAGCGACGGAGACGGCCATGAAGTTGACCCGTACCACGACCTTTGCAGCCGCGAGCCTGTTGCTGCTCGCCGCCGATCCCGCCTTCGCGCATCACATGATGGGCGGCAAGCTGCCGCAGACGTTTGCGCAGGGGATGCTGTCCGGCCTCGGCCATCCCATCATCGGAATCGACCATCTGGCGGCGATCGTGGGCGCAGGCATCGTTGCAGCTCTTCTGGGCCGCGGCTTCGCGCCGGTGCTCGCCTTCACCACCGCGATGATCGCGGGCGTCGGCCTGCATGTGGCCAAGGCCAACATCCCCGCTGCCGAGCTGCTGGTCGGCCTGACCACCGCCGTGGTTGGGCTGGTGGTGGTGATGCGTGGGCGTTTCGGCGTGTTGCCGGTTGCCGGCCTGTTCGCCGTGACCGGCCTCGTCCACGGATATGCGCTGGGTGAATCGATCGTCGGCGCCGAGAACTCTCCGCTTGGAGCCTATCTCGCCGGGCTGCTCGTGATCCAGACCGTCATCGCGGCCGGTGCGTTCCTCGGCACCAGGCTGCTGTCGGCGAAGGCCAAGGCGGCTGCGCCGCTGGCGCTGCGGCTCGCGGGCGCTGCCATCGTGCTGGTGGGCGGCGTTGCCGCCGCAACGGCCGCCGGCGTGATCGGCTGATTGATGATCGCATCGGAGACTGGAGAGACGACGCTGTTCGTCTGCGTCACCTGCCGCACGCAGGCGCCTGAAGCTGCGCCGCCGGACGAGCCGCGGGCCGGTGCCCGTTTGCTCGCAGCCATCGAGACGGTGCCGGCCGCGCAGCGCGCCGGCGTCACCGTTGTCGGTGTCGAGTGCCTGTCGAACTGCAATCGTGCGTGCACGGTTGCGGTGACAGCGCCGGGCAAATGGACCTATGTGCTCGGCGCGCTCGATCCGGATCTGCATGCGCGGGATGTGCTGGCATTCGCGCAGCTGCATCAGCGCCATGATGCGGGCCTGCCGGCCTGGCGCGAGCGCCCGGAATACATCCGCAAGAACACCGTCGCGCGCGTGCCTGCGCTGTCGGCGCCACGCTGAAACCGAGAGATCGCATCGCCATGACGAAGTCGTTCGCCAAGACGCCTTGCACCATCGTCACCGGTTTTCTCGGCGCCGGCAAGACGACGCTGGTGCGCAATCTGATCGAGACCGCGAACGGCCGCCGGCTCGCCATCATCGTCAACGAGTTCGGCGACGTCGGCATCGACGGCGACATCCTGAAGGGCTGCGGCGTGCCGGACTGTCCGGAGGATCGCATCGTCGAGCTGTCGAACGGCTGTCTGTGCTGCACCGTCGCCGACGATTTCGTGCCCGCGCTCAGGAGCCTGCTGGATCAGAAGGAGCCGCCGGAGCATATCGTGATCGAGACCTCGGGGCTGGCGCTGCCGAAGCCGCTGGTGCAGGCCTTCAACTGGCCCGAGATCGCGACGCGTGTCACGGTCGACGGCGTCGTGGCGGTCGTCGACGGCCCGGCGGTGGTTGCGGGCCGCTTCGCCGACGATCCGGAAGCGCTCGCGGCGCAGCGCGCCACCGATGCCTCGCTCGATCACGACAACCCGCTGGAGGAGGTCTACGAGGACCAGTTGCTGTGCGCCGATCTCGTCGTGATGAACAAGAGCGATCTGATGAGCGAGGGGCAGCGCAAGGATGTCGCCGCCGAGATCGCCGCCAAGGTGCAGCGCGCGGTCAAGGTGATCGCGACCGAGCATGGCAGGCTGTCGGCGTCGGTGCTGCTCGGGCTCGGCGCCGCAGCGGAGGACGATCTCGCCGCCCGGCCGTCGCATCACGACAACGAGGCCGAGCATGATCACGACGATTTTGAGAGCTTCGTGCTCGACGTCCCGGCGCAGGCCTCGCCCGATGCGCTCGTCGACCGGATCGCGGCCGCCGTCGATGCGCATGATGTCTTGCGGGTGAAAGGGTTCGTGGAAGTTGCCGGCAAGCCGCTGCGCCTCCTGGTGCAGGCCGTGGGCAGCCGCATCCAGCATCAGTTCGAGCGCCCGTGGCGCTCGGGCGAATCGCGGCAGGGGCGGTTGGTGATCATCGGCGAGCGCGGCCTCGATGCCGCCGCCATCCAGAGCCTGATCACAGGGTAGGCGTCACCGATGCACCTGCTGGCGACAACGGGCGGGGATCTCGACGACCTCGAACAGGCCGTGGATCTTGCGCAGTCGCCGGCCGAGATCGTCGTGCTGTCGTTCTCGGACACCGACCTGTCGGCGTTGGCCGAAGCCTGGACCGCGACGTCGACCGAGCTGCCCAGCCTGCGCCTCGCCAGCCTGAAGCGGCTGAAGCATCCGATGTCGGTCGATCTCTATGTCGACCGCGTCGTGCTCGGGGCGCGCGCCGTCGTCGTGCGTTGTCTCGGTGGGCTCGACTATTGGCGCTACGGGCTGGAGCGCATCGCGTCGGTGTGCCGCAGCCGCAACATCCTGTTCGCGGCACTGCCGGGCGACGATCGCGCCGACGACCGGCTCGATGCGCTCTCGACCTTGCCGCACGACGCGACGTCGCGGCTCTATGGCTATCTGCACGAGGGCGGCGTCGGCAATGCGCGCGAGGCGCTGCATTATCTCGCGAGCCTGCTTGGCGGTGACGCGCCGTTTGGCGAGCCGCTCGCGCTCGGCTCCATCGTCGGCTTCGCGCGCGACCGCGGCGCGGTCGGCATCGATGACCTCTGCAGCCACGATGATGCACGGCCGAGCGCGCTGATCGTGTTCTACCGTGCGAGCCTGCTTGCCGCCGATACGGCCGGGATTGCGGAATTGATGCGTTCGATCGAAGCCGAAGGGCTGGCGGCGGTCGCGGTCGCGGTGACCAGCCTGAAGGATCCCAGCATCGGCGATGCGCTGGCGCGACTGGTCCGGCACCGGCGTCCTGCGGTCATCTTGAACGCGACCGCGTTCTCGGCGCAGCGCGAGGACGGCACAACGGCGCTCGACCTCGCGGACGCGCCGGTTCTGCAGATCATCCAGGCGCAGAGCACCGAGGACGCGTGGGCTTCCTCGGCGCGTGGACTGTCGCCGACGGACCTTGCGATGAATGTCGTGCTGCCGGAGCTCGACGGCCGGCTGCTGGCGCGCCCGATTGCGTTCAAGGGTGAGGCGCCGGCGGACGAGCGTCTGCAGTTCAGCGCGATGCGTTATGTGCCTCAACAGGACCGTATTGCTTACGTCGCCCGGCTCGCGGCGCGATGGGCGCAATTGCGCGCGCTGCCGGCCAGCGAACGGCGCGTAGTGCTGATGCTGTCCGATTATCCGGCGCGCGGCGGCCGCCGCGGCTATGCGGTCGGTCTCGACACCAGCGCAAGCGCGGCCGCGATCGCGCGGCTGTTGGCGGACAGCGGGTACGACATCGGCCGCGCAGCGCCGATCGCCGACGACATCGAAGCGCTGCTGCGGGACCAGGCAGATGAGCTCGTCGTGCCGCTCGCGACCTATCGGTCCGCACTGGCGCTGTTGCCGGATGATCTGCAGCGCGCCTTGCACGACACCTGGGGAGAGGCAGATGTCGACCCGGCATTCCGGGATGGCGCGTTCCGTTTCCCGGTGCTGCGTACAGGAAAACTGCTGATTTTGTTGCAGCCGGATCGTGGCCATCGCGCCGACCGCAAGTCCGGCTATCACGACACCAGCGTGCCGCCGCGGCACGCTTTCGTCGCGCTCTACGCGCATCTTCGTGAGGCCGAGCGGATCGATGCGCTGATTCATCTGGGTGCGCATGGCACGCTGGAATGGCTGCCGGGCAAGGCGCTGGCGCTCTCGAGCGCGTGCTGGCCGGAGGCCGTGCTGGGCCCGTTGCCGGTGATCTACCCCTTCATCGTCAACAATCCCGGCGAAGCGATGCAGGCCAAGCGGCGGTTGTCGGCACTGACGCTCGGGCATCTGACGCCGCCGCTGTCGCAGGCCGGCCTGCACGGACCCTTGCTGGAGCTGGAGGGGCTGGTCGAGGAGTATGCCGAGGCGGATGGTCTCGACAAACGCCGCTTGAAGCTGCTCGAGGAGGAGATCGTCGCGCGGGCCTGGCAGAGCGGCTTGGCCGCCGATTGCGGGCTCGACCGTGCCATGGCCGGACGCGAGGCGATCGCGCAGCTCGATGCGCAGCTCTGCGACATCAAGGAGCTCGCGGTGCGTGACCGCCTGCACGTGTTCGGGCAGGCGCCCGACACGGCGGCGACCGGCCTGTTGGCCGATGCGATCATTGCGGCCACGGGACAGGCGGCAGCGACTATCGATCGCGCCGACATCGCAGCCCGGATTGACGGGAGCGCGGCGGCCGAGCGCAGCGCGTTGCTCGCCGCGCTCGATGGCCGGCGCGTCGCCGCCGGTCCCGCCGGCGCGCCGAGCCGCGGCCGTCTCGACGTGCTGCCCACGGGCCGCAATCTGACCGCGATCGACCCGCGCGCGATTCCGACCCGCACTGCGGCTCTGGTTGGCCAGCGCGCCGCCGACGAGGTGATCCGGCGCTATCTGCAGGACCATGGCGACTATCCGCGCGCGCTCATGCTCGATCTCTGGGCGTCAGCATCGCTGCGTACCGGCGGTGACGATCTGGCCCAGGCCTTGGCTTATCTCGGCGTGCGGCCGCGCTGGGATCTCAACTCCAATCGCGTCACGGGCGTCGATGTGCTGCCGTTGGCGATGCTCGATCGCCCGCGCATCGATGCGACGCTGCGGATCTCGGGGCTGTTCCGCGACCTGTTCGAAGCGCAGATCGCGCTGTTCGATCTCGCCGTGCAGAAGGTGGCGGCGCTCGACGAGGACGATGCCGACAATCCGCTGGCCGCGGCCCGGCGGCGCGGCGAGAGCCTGGCGCGCGTGTTCGGCGGCGCGCCCGGCAGCTACGGCGCCGTTGCCGCCGATCTCGCGCTCGGGATGGACTGGACGAGCCGGTCGCAGCTCGGCGAGGCGTATCTTGAGAGCACCGCTTACAGTTTCGGCGGAGCGCATGACGGCGTGTCGGCCTCCGACACGTTTCGCGCCCGCGTCCGCAGCGCCGATGCCCTCGTGCATCCGCAGGACGATCGTGAGCGCGACCTGCTCGATGGCGAGGAGGTCGCCGATTTCGCCGGAGGTTTTGCCGCCGCCGCAGCGTCGCTTGGCGCGTCGCCCGCGCTGCTGCATCTCGACACCAGCCGTCCAGAGGCGCCGACGGCGCGGAGCTTCAGTGAGGAGATTGCCCGCGTGGTCCGCGGCCGTCTCGCCAATCCGCGGTGGATCAACGGAATGCTCGCTCACGGCTATCGCGGCGTGGCCGAGATCGCGCAGGGCGTCGACGCGCTCTATGCCTTTGCGGCCACCTCCGATGCCGTCGCCGAGCACCTGTTCGATCTGGCGCATGGCGCGCTGCTGCGCGACGAGGCCGTGCTGGACGGGATGGTCGCGCGCAATCCTGCGGCTGTCGCCGCGATCGTCTCGCGGTTCGAGGATGCGCTGCGCCGGCGGCTTTGGGTGCCGCGCCGCAATGCGGTCGCTGACGAGATCGTGCAGGCTCGCGCGCGCCTCACGCAAAAGGAGAGCGTGTCGTGAGCGCCGCGGTCGAGATCAAGGGCTGGTGTCCGGGCGCGCGGCGTCCGATGCCGAGCGGCGACGGGTTGATCGTTCGCGTCCGGCCGCATGGCGGCGCGCTGCCGGTGTCGACGCTGCGCGAGCTTGCCGAGGCCGCGCGGCGTTACGGCAACGGCGAGATCGACCTCACGCGCCGCGCCAATCTGCAGATACGTGGCGTATCGTCCGAGACGCTCGTGCCTCTGTGGGAGCTGATGGCATCACTCGGCCTGCTCGATGATAGCGCCGAGCGCGAAGCCATCCGCAACATCGTCGTCAATCCGCTGGCGGGACACGACCCGGCCGAACGGGCCGACATGCGACCCGTCGCGGCCGAGCTGGAGACGTTGCTGGCCTCGGATCAGACGCTCCATGCGCTGCCGCCCAAGTTCGGCTTTGCGCTGGACGGCGGCGGCCGGCTGCCGCTGACGGAGCTCGCCGCGGATGTTCGTCTCGTCGCCTGTGGCGGCACTCGGGGGAGGCGTGTCGCCGTCGGCATTGCGGGTTCCGATGATCCCGTGTGGCTCGGAACGACAGCCGTGATCGACGCGGCATCGACGGCCGTTCACCTCGCGCGGCTGGTGCTGCAACTTAGCCCCACGCGCCGCTCCGCGACGTTGCCGCCGTCCGCGATCGCCGCGGTCAGCGCAGAGCTGAACCTTGACGTTTCCGACATCGCGCCACCGTCAGCCGCCATGGGGCAGCGACATTGCGGCGTCATTGCTCTCACGGATCAAACCTGCGCCGTCGGTCTCGGCGTGCCGTTCGGCCGCATCGATAGCGACGCGCTGGCGCGGCTTACGGCCGTGCTCGCGGCACATGATGTGGCCGAGGTCCGCCTGTCACCATGGCGCGCGCTATATGTCGTCGCGGGCGCCGTGAGTGCAGGGCAATTGGTGGCGGAGGCAGCCCGGCTCGGCCTGGTCGTCGACGACGCCGATCCACTGATGCGCATCGACGCCTGCTCGGGCGCCGGCTGCTGTCCGTCCACGGAATTGGCGACGCGGCAGCATGCCCGCATGATCGCCGATGCGATGGCCCGGACGGGATTCAACGGCACGCTGCACGTCTCCGGCTGCGCCAAGGGCTGTGCACGGTCGGCGGCTGCCGACATCGTGCTGGTCGGCGAGGCCAAAGGTTATCACATCGTCCGCCACGGCACGGTGAAGAGCGAGCCCTGCGGCATGCTCGATCCCGCCGAGATCGACGTCGACGGGTTGTTCGAAACGAAAGAAAAGGCCGATGTCTGAGCTCCGCGACTACATCAAGGACGGCGCGGAGATCTACCGCCGCTCGTTCGCGACCATCCGCGCCGAGGCCGACCTGTCGCGCTTCCAGGGACTGGAAGAGAAGATCGCCGTGCGCATCGTCCATGCCTGCGGCATGGTCGAGATCACCTCCGACATCGCGATGTCCGAACATTTCGCCGCGGAGGCGCGGGCGGCGCTCGATGGCGGCGCGCCGATCCTGTGCGATGCCAAGATGGTGGCGCAGGGGATCACGCGGGCGCGGCTGCGGGCGAGGAACGAGATCATCTGCACGCTCGAGGCGCCCGAGGTGCCCGCGCTTGCCGCGAAGCTTGGGACCACCCGATCCGCCGCGGCGCTGGAGCTGTGGCGGCCGCATCTCGGCGGCGCCCTGGTGGCGATCGGCAATGCGCCGACGTCGCTGTTTCATCTGCTCGACATGCTCGATCAGGGCGCGCCGCGACCGGCCGCGGTGATCGGGACGGCGGTTGGGTTCGTTGGAGCGCGGGAGTCCAAGGAGGCGCTCGCGGCCGATGGCCGGGTGCCGTATCTGATCGTGAAGGGCCGCAAGGGCGGCAGCGCGATGGCGGTCGCGGCGGTGAATGCGATCGCGAGCGACGTCGAATGAGCCTCTTAGACACCATCGCGGGCTCGGCTCATCCCGGCACGCTGTACGGCATCGGCGTCGGTCCGGGCGACGTTCGCTATCTGACCTTGCGCGCCGCCGGCCTGGTCCGGTCCGTCGATGTGGTGGCGTTCTTTGCCAAGCGCGGCATGGAAGGCAACGCGCGGCGGATCGTGACGCCCTTGATGGAAGCCGGCCGCCACGAGCTGCGGCTCGAATATCCGGTCACGGAGGAACTGCCCGTCGCCGACCCGTCCTATCAGTCAGAGATCGCCGATTTCTATCGGCGCGCGTCGGACAGCATCACCGCGCATCTGGCGGCGGGGCGATCGGTCGGTCTGCTGTCGGAAGGCGATCCGTTCTTCTACGGCTCGTTCATGCATATGTGGCGGCGACTGGAGCACGATCATCCGGTCGAGGTGGTGCCGGGCGTCACCGGCATGTCCGGCTGCTGGACAAAGGCCAATGTTCCGATCACCTGGGGCGACGACGTCCTCTCGGTGCTGCCGGGCACGTTGGGCGAGGACGTCCTGCATGACCGGCTGACGCGTTGCGAGGCTGCCGTGATCATGAAGGTCGGGCGCAACCTCGCCAAGGTGAAGCGCGCGATCATCAGCGCCGGATTGCTCGATCGCGCGCTCTATGTCGAGCGCGGCACGATGGAGGCGCAGCGCGTCGCGCCGCTGGCCGAGGTGGAGCTGGACCGCGGTCCCTATTTCTCGATGATCCTGATCCCCGGGCAGGGGCGACGGCTATGACGGGCACGCTGACCATCGTGGGCGTCGGCCCGGGGCGGGCCGAATTGATCACGCCCGCCGCCGCGGCCGCCATCGCAAGCGCGACCGATCTGATCGGCTATGGACCGTATCTCGACAGGGTGACCTCGACGAGTCCGGGCCAGATCCGGCACGCCAGCGACAATCGCGTCGAGCTCGACCGTGCGCGCCACGCACTGGCGCTCGCACGCGACGGCAAGCAGGTCGTGGTGGTGTCGGGCGGTGATCCCGGCGTGTTCGCGATGGCCGCGGCGGTGTTCGAGGCGGTCGAGGCGGGACCGCCGGCTTGGCGCGACCTCGACATCCGCGTCGAGCCTGGCGTCACCGCCATGCTGGCGGCCGCGGCTGAGGTCGGGGCGCCGCTCGGCGGCGACTTCTGCGCGATCTCGCTCTCCGACAATCTCAAGAGCTGGACGACCATCCGTCGCCGCCTCGAGGCGGCCGCCGCGGCCGATTTCGTCATTGCGCTCTATAATCCGCTGTCCAAAGCGCGGCCTCATCAGCTGGGCGAGGCGTTCGCGCTGCTGCGCCAGATCAAGCCGGCTTCGACCGTCGTCGTCATGGTCAGGGCCGCGGGCAGTGGTGATGTCGGACGGATCATCACCACCTTGGGCGAGGTCGATCCCGGCAAGGCGGACATGCGCACGCTCGTGCTGATCGGATCGAGCGCCACGCGCCTGATCGCGCGCGAGGGAAAGTCGCCGTTTGTCTATACGCTGCGCCGTGAGGTTGAGGGCGGGGCATGAACCAGTTGTGCCTCCAGCCACTGCAATGCGGCTCGCGCGCCGTCCAGCGCGATGCCATGCGGCTTGTCGGGTCTTGCGATCATCACCACGGGAATCGCGAGCCGCCGCGCGGCTGCGATCTTCGGATACGTGGCCGCGCCTCCGGAGTTCTTCGATACCACAAAGGCAATGCGCTCCTGGATCAGAAAGGCTTGCTCTGTCGGCTCGTCGAACGGCCCGCGATCGTGGACGAAGCGAATGTCGGGCGGCAACGCGACGTCGCCAGGCGGGTCGATGGTTCGCGCGACGTAGTGGTGCTGCGGGGCTGCTGCGAAGGCTGCGAGCTCCAGGCGGCCAAGGCTGAGGAATACACGCGCCGGATCCGTTCCGAGCGCGGAAGCCGCGTCGTCGGCACTGCCGACTTCGATCCAGCGGTCGCCGGCCTGGCGTTGCCAGGCCGCGCGCCGGATCGACGCCAGCGGCACCGACAGCGCATGGCAGGCTGCGACCGCATGGCGCGAGATCTGGTCGGCGTAGGGATGCGTGGCATCGATGACGGCGTCGATCGCATGATCCCGCAGCCAGGCTTCCAGTCCGGCGATGCCGCCGAAGCCGCCGATGCGCGTCGGCAGCGGCTGCGGTCTGGGCGCGGCGGTGCGGCCGGCGAGCGAGAGCGTCGCTGCGAACCGGTCGTCGCCGGCGAGCAGCCGCGCCAGCTCCGAAGCCTCGGTCGTCCCGCCAAGAATGAGAATACGCATGCGGGGCAGTGTCCATGGTGAACTCGGCCGCAACTTGCAACGCGCAGCGCTGGCTGTCCATCGTCGGGATTGGCGAGGATGGTGTTGACGGTCTCTCGACGTCCGCACGACGTCTCATCGCGCAGGCGGCGCTCGTGGTCGGAGGCGCGCGCCATCTCGAGCTTGCCGCGCCGTTGATCGCGGGGGAACGGCTGGCTTGGCCCAGCCCGTTGAAGCTCGCGTTCGACCAGATCGCGGCGCGACGGGGACAGCCCGTCGTCGTTCTCGCAAGCGGCGATCCTTTCAACTACGGCGTCGGCAAGCAGCTGATGCAGCGCTTCGCGTCCGCCGAGATGCTTTGCGTCCCGCAGCCCTCGGCCTTCAGCCTCGCGGCGGCGCGGCTCGGCTGGCCGCTGCAGGATGTGGCGCAGGTGACGTTGCACGGCCGCCCGCTCGAAGGGATTATCCGCCATCTCGCGCCGGGCGCGCGCATTCTGGCACTGGCCTGGGACGGATCCACCGCCGCGCGGCTCGCCGCGCTGCTGACCTCGCGCCGCATGGGACGCTCGCGCCTGACGGTGCTGGAAGCGATCGGCGGCGCGCATGAGCGGGTGCGCAGAGCGCTGGCCGACGCGTTCGATCTCTCTGATATTCATCCGCTGACGACGATCGCGGTCGAGGTCGATGCCGAGACCGATGCACCCGTGATCCCGCTGACCGCTGGTCTTGCCGATGACCTGTTCGAGCATGACGGCCAGCTCACCAAGCGCGACGTGCGCGCCGTGACGTTGTTGGCCTTGGCGCCGCGTCCAGGCGAACTGCTGTGGGACGTCGGGCTGGGCTCGGGCGCGGTGGCAATCGAGTGGCTGCTGCGGCACGGCTCGCTGCGCGCGATCGGGATCGAGGCGCGGCAGGACCGGGCCGACCGGGCGATGCGCAACGCGCTGGCGCTCGGCACTCCCGAGCTGAAGCTGGTGATGGGACGCGCGCCGGCGGTGCTGGCGGATCTGGAAGCGCCCGATGCGGTCTTCATCGGCGGCGGCATTTCGGAAATGGGTGTGTTCGAAGCCGTCTGGTCGCGGCTGAAACCCGGCGGCCGCCTCGTCGCCAACGTGGTGTCGCTCGAAGGCGAGGCGCGGCTGAGCGCGTTGTTCGGCCAGCATGGCGGTGAACTGATCCGCATCGCGGTTTCGCGCATCGAGCCGGTCGGCCGCATGCATGGTTGGCGGCAGGCCATGCCGATCACGCAGTGGCGGGTGACGAAACCATGATCGCGCTCGGGATCGGTTGCCGCCGCGCCGCCAGCGTCGCAGACATCGAGGCGGTCATCGCACAGGCGCTCTCGTTGGCGCGCCTCGCCCCGGCAGACGTGGCGGTGCTCGCCACGGCGGCGGACAAGGTCAGCGAGCCTGGCGTGGTGTCCGCCGCGCAGCGGCTCGGCCGTCCGCTCGTCGGAGTCGATCTTGCTGACATGACGGCTGTCGCCGATCGCGCGATCACGCGAAGCGATCGCGTCAGGCGCCTGAAGGGTGTACCTTCGGTTGCCGAGACGGCGGCGCTCGCTGCCGCCGGCGCGAATGCCCGGCTGGTCCTGGCGCGCGTCGCAAACGCCGTAGCGACCTGCGCGCTGGCGGAGGGCGAGGCGGCCATCGATGCGGAGCGTGCGCCATGACGGTGCACTTCATCGGCGCCGGTCCCGGCGCCCCGGACCTGATCACCTTGCGCGGCCGTGACCTGATCGCGCGCTGTCCGGTATGTCTCTATGCGGGCTCGCTGGTCCCTCGAGCGCTGCTCGATCATTGCCCGCCCGGCGCACGTATCGTCGACACGGCACCGATGTCGCTCGACGAGATCGTGGCCGAGATCGAACGCGCCACGGTCGCAGGAGAAGATGTGGCGCGGCTGCATTCCGGCGATCTCTCGATCTGGAGCGCGCTCGGCGAGCAATTGCGGCGCCTCGATGCGTTGCGGATTCCCTACACGATCACACCCGGCGTGCCGTCGTTCGCGGCGGCAGCGGCCGCGCTCGGCCGCGAACTGACCTTGCCGGGACTCGCCCAATCGTTGGTGCTCACGCGGACCTCCGGCCGCGCGTCGGCCATGCCGGAGACGGAGCAGCTTGCGCTGTTCGCGCAGTCGCGCGCCACGCTCGCCATCCATCTCTCCATCCACGTTCTGGACAAGGTCGTCGAGGAGCTGCGGCCGCATTACGGTGACGACTGTCCGGTCGCGATCGTCTATCGCGCGAGCTGGCCGGACCAGCTGGTCCTGACCGGCACGCTGGCGACCATCGTCGGCCAGGCCGCGGCTTCCGCCGTGGAGCGGACCGCGCTGATCCTGGTGGGCCGCGCACTCGCAACCGAGGATTTTCGCAACAGCGCGCTGTACGATGCCGACTATCAGCGGCGCTTCCGCGGGAGAGGGGAGTGAGCCGGTCCATGACTTTGTCCGACCAGCCGGCCGTCGCGGTCGAACACGGCGATGTCGAGGGCCATGTCGTTGTCGCCCAGCGCACGCCGCGCCGTCGTCCAGGCGGCGAGCGCGACCACCTCTCCGGCAGGAAACCCGACCCGCTGGGACTCCTGCAGCACCTGCAGCGCGGTGTTGGCCGTGCGTGCGCTCGTGACGAGCGTGGTCGGCGCACCCGCGTCATGCAGCGTGTTCGCCAGCCAGCCGAGATCGACCTCGCCGGCGCGCGAATGCAGGTCGAGCAGGCCCTGGCCGAGCTTGGTCATCTTGGCGAAGCCGCCGGCCACGGTGACGCGAGCGACCGGATGCCGTCGCAGATATTTCAGCATGCCGCCGGCGAAATCGCCCATGTCGATCAGCGCCGTCTCCGGCAGGCCATGGAGCCGCTGCACGGCCTTCTCGGATGTGCTTCCCGTCGCGCCGGCGATGTGCGGCAGGCCGGCCGCGCGCGCGACGTCGATGCCGCGATAGATGGAGTGGATCCAGGCAGCACAGCTGAACGGCACCACGATTCCCGTGGTGCCGAGGATCGACAGGCCGCCGACGATGCCGAGCCGCGGGTTGAGCGTCTTTCTGGCGAGCTCCTCGCCGCCGGGAATGGAGATCTCGACGGCCACGTCGCCTGTCGCACCGAGCTTTGCCGAGGCTTCGCCAATCGCCGCCGTGATCATCTCGCGCGGCACCGGATTGATCGCAGGCTCTCCCGGCGGCAGCGGCAATCCCGGTCGTGTCACGGTGCCGACGCCGGGGCCGGCGCGGAACGTTACGCCGGAATTGTCTGCACCGCGCCGCAAGGTTGCTCTGACCAGCGCACCATGCGTGACGTCAGGATCGTCGCCGGCGTCCTTGACCACGCCCGCGGTGGCCTTGATGCCGTCGGCCTCATGCATCGCGATCGCAAAGCCGACGCGACGTCCGCCAGGCAGGGCGATCTCGACCATGGCAGGACAGTTGCCCGTGATCAGCAGCTCGTAGGCGGCGCGCGCTGCGGCCGTGGCGCAGCTTCCGGTCGTCCAGCCACGCTTCAGCGGTCGGTTCGGCGGATCCGCGATGTCCATCATGTCGGTTCGCATAGCACATTTTGCCATGCCTCGGCGGCGTTACGGCCATGAGCACGGCGGCGCCCAGCGGAATCATCATCGCCGCGCCGCGTTCGGGCGCCGGCAAGACGACCGTCACGCTCGGGCTGTTGCGTGCACTCAGCCGGCGCGGCGCGCGCGTGCAACCCTTCAAATGCGGCCCGGACTATATCGATCTCGCCTATCACACGGCTGCGGCACAACGGACGAGCTACAATCTCGACAGCTGGGCGATGTCCGCGCCGCAGCTGCTCGGGCTTGCCTGCGGCGTCGCCGCCGACGCCGATATCGCCATCGTCGAGGGCGTCATGGGCCTGTTCGATGGCGCGTCGCATCCCGGGCGCGCGGGCAGGGGCTCGGCTGCGGATCTTGCAGCCCTGACCGGCTGGCCGGTCGTGCTCGTTCTCGATGTCAGCGGGCAGACCGAGACGGCCGCCGCCGTCGCGCTCGGCTGCGCGCGTTTTCGCGACGATGTCCACGTGGCCGGGGTGATCCTCAATCGGGTCGCGAGCGAGCGGCACCGGGCGCTCATCGAGCCGGCGTTTGCGACCGTCGGAATCGAGGTGCTCGGCGCGCTGGCGCGGGACGCGCAACTGACCTTGCCCGAACGCCATCTCGGGCTGGTCCAGGCCCAGGAGATCACGGCCATCGAGGCCCATCTCGAGCGTCTTGCGGCAAGCGTGTCCGGGTCGGTCGATCTCGACGCGGTGCTTGCTCTCGCAAATCCGATTCGGGCGCCTGGCCTCGCCGCGCAGAGCTCCAGCCTCGGCATCAAACCGCCCGGACAGCGCATCGCGCTCGCATCAGATGCGGCCTTCTCGTTCAGCTATCCGCATCTGCTGCGGCACTGGCGCGCTCAGGGCGCGGAGGCCATCCCGTTCTCGCCGTTGAACGACGAGGCTCCTGATCCGGCAGCCGACGCGGTGTGGCTGCCAGGCGGCTATCCCGAATTGCATGCGGGACGGCTGGCCTCGGCGCGGTCGTTCCTGGACGCGTTGCGCGCGATGGCCTCGCGCGGCGTGCCAATCCACGGCGAGTGCGGCGGCTACATGACGCTAGGCGCGGGACTCGAAGATGCCCATGGTGTCCGGCATGCGATGGCTGGGCTGCTGTCACTGGAAACGTCGTTCGCGCGACGCCGCCTGCATCTCGGCTATCGTCAAGCGACGCTCTTGGTCGACTGCAGCCTCGGCCCGAGAGGGGCCGTCGTTCACGGCCACGAATTCCATTATGCAACCATCCTGAGCGAGGCAGACGATCCGCTGATCGCGTGCCGCGATGCCTCGGGCGGCGTCATCGCCGAGCGCGGCGCCCGGCGCGGGTCGATGACCGGATCGTTCCTGCACGTCCTGAGCGGGGAGGGCGCATGAGCGAGCCAGGCCGAAGCCCTCCGCAGTTCGACGCGACATTCCGGCAGCGCTTTGCCGAGCTGGTGCGCTGGCGTCGCGACGTCCGCCGTTTCCGCGCCGATCCGGTCTCCCTTGAGCTGATCGAGCAGTTGCTCGCTCTCGCGTCCTACGCGCCGTCCGTCGGCTTCTGCCAGCCTTGGCGGTTCGTGCTCGTCGAGAGCGCCGAACGCCGCGCGACGGTGATCGAGAACTTCCAGCATGCGAACCAGGCGGCGCTCGCCGGCTATGATGGTGAGCGGCGCGCGCTCTATGCAAGCCTCAAGCTGGAAGGCTTGACGCAGGCGCCGGTCCATCTCGCCGTCTGTGCCGACGAAGGCGCTGCCACCGGGCATCGTCTCGGCCGCGCCACGATGCCGGAAACGCTCCGCTACTCGGTGGTCGCAGCGATCCAGACGTTCTGGCTGGCGGCGCGCGCGGAAGGTCTCGGCGTTGGCTGGGTGTCGATCCTGGACCCGGAGGCTGTCTGTCGCGCGCTCGAATTGCCGTCGGACTGGAGCCTGATTGCGTATCTCTGCGTCGGCTGGCCGCAGGAGGAGCATGACGATCCCGAGCTGGAACGTCACGGCTGGGAAACGCGGCTCGACCAGACCGTGATCAAGCCGCTCAAGCGTTAGGTCACGACGCGAGCGCCAACGCCGGCGCGTCAACCGTCATCGGCTCGCCGACGGCGGCCTCGGCGCGCATGAGCTGAAACCGTGTGCCGTGCAGGTTGACGGTCAGTGGAATGCCGCGGAAATCGTCGTGAAAGGCGTGGATGCGGCGCGCCATCTCGGATCGATCGATGTCGGCGGGCATGTCGCATAGGGCGGCGTACATCTGCCTCGTGCTCTTGGGGCCGCTCCAACCGGTGCCGAGCGCCGGCAGCGGGCCGGCCTGGCAGGCGAGGTCGCGCGACATCCGCCAGAACAGATAGGCGAGCCGCACGAACGCCATCTGCTCCAGGCCGCGGACATCCACGCCTTGGGGGATGTCGAACGGCTCGACACCGACGATCGCGCCGCAGTCGACCCGGGTCTTCATCGCGTGGGCCGTCGCGCCGAAGCGCTTCGTACCGTCGTACATTGCGAAATGGGCCGGCGCCCAGCCGGGATAATCCGGTGGGCCCGGATGAAAATTGTAGGCGCCGTAACCGAGCGCCTGAAGGATGGCGGCAGGCACGACGACGCCGGTCGTGAACGCAAGCAGGCGGGATCTGCCGAGCACGTCGCGTTCGATGGCTTCGAGGTCCTGCAGGCTGACCGCGCAACGGAATGCGAGGGCAGGGTTGTGCGCCCGCAGGAGCTCGGACAACGCGAGCTGCTGGTCACGGCTGCCGGTGAGAAGAATGATGGTGTCGAACATGATTTGTCCTGGCTGGCGTCAGTGGCGATGGGCGTTGAAGCTGGCGGGCCGGCGCATGGCTTCCGAGGCGGCGGTGGCGGCGAACAGATCGGCCGGCAGCTCCTGACCGGGGACGATCTCGAGTACCATGTTGTCGGCCAGCAAAGCGGCCTGCCGCGCCATGCGAACCTCCGGCGCCCACGAGCACAGCGAAAGCTCGAGGCGGCCAAAGCCGCCGCAATCGGCGACGAAGGCGCTCGTCAGCCGCTCGATGCTGTCAGCCGTTGCGCGCGCGCTGCTGCCTTCGACATCGCGCAGGATGACCGTGACGCCCCGGCCGGATTTTACTTTCGAGCGCACCACGAGCAGCGACTCCAGCGCGCCGACGCGCCCCGCCCGCCGCGGCGAGCGTGCCACTTCGGCGAAGTCCGGGTCGGGGCCGAGATCAGCGTTTGTCGGCTTCAGATTGTGGACGATCGTCGCGTTGCCGACTCCGGCTTCCCCTGCAACGGCATGGTAGCTGCGGGGAAGCCAGACCGTATCGAGTGCGATCTGGGACGTCACCGCACTCCAGGCCTGGTCGATCAGATAGCCGTCCCAGACATCGGGATATGACGAGGCAATCTCGCGCCAGGTCGTCAGCATGGTCTCGGCCGCCTTGGAGCGGCCGAAATAGAGAGTGCGCGGCGACATCTCCCAGCCGTTCCACTTATGGACGGCGAAGTCGCAGCCGGCCAGATGAGGAAGGCCCGGGGCGGCTTGAAACATCACGTCCGCCTCGACGTACAACAGCGGCTCGCGGTGCCGCTGCCACATCCGCGCGACGAAGTCGGCCTTGTCGGCAGCGCTCAGGCGTTCGCCGGGGCGGCAATCGATCGCCTCGATGTCGAATGGGAGCCCGAGCCGCTGCAGCGAGCGTCTGAGATGATAGACGTGCAAGTCGCCGACCGTCGTCGGATGGCAGGACACGACACGCATCGTAGTTGCGGGTGCCGTCTCCGGAGCAGGCCAGTCGCGGCCGCCCCACCACAATTCATGCGGACCGTCGGCCGAGGTGCCGACGGTGCCGAACGCCGTCAACTTGGATTTCAGGAAATCGAACGCGGGGTTTTCGCCGAAAGGGATCGCCACGGCATCGTGCGAGGTCAGCGTGCCGTACAGCAGCTCCGCACCCGCGCCGGTTGGCGGATCGAGCAGGACGATCGTGCGGCCGCGGCCAGGCGATGGACGTTCGTCGCAGTGAACCAGCGGCCCGAATGTCCGCGACAGCCACTGCAGACGAAGACCTTGCTGCTGACCGAGCCTGACGCCTCGAGCGCGCAAGGCTTGCGTCGGGTCGTCGTCGATGGCTTTCGGGTCTTGTCGCATCATGCCGGGTCCTCCTGCACAATCAAACGGACCACGTCGGCCAATCAGGCGCGTCGATCACGCATGCGCCGGCGTCGGTCACTTGCGATGATGCGAGCAGGACGAAGCTCTCGACACGGAAAACGCGAACTTCGTTTCGCAATGTTGCCGGCGCGCCGCGCGAAGCCCGCACAGATGAATCAACATCGTGGATGCGTAAGAAGACGTACGGGCATTCGCTTTCGATCTGATAGCGCTTGGTCGACGCCGAAGTACGAAATCGGGCGTTAAAAAGCAGTCGCGGGCGCGGATCGCGCGCTTCGCGCTGAGATATCGAACGCGACGATACTCACGAAAGTCGACGTCGATCGAAACATTGAGCAACATTCGGTGACGCTACAGACATCGATTGACACCTACGCGTGCGTCGTCGGCGCGCGACGCATCACGTCGATCGCTTCATTTGTCGTTCCATCAGCAACTACAACGTACGAGCACGACAGATCAGGCGCGCCTTGTCGCAAAAATCGTCACGAGATTCAAAAATCGCGTCTGCGGAAACTGACAGAGTCGAAAAATGCGATAATTTCGTCGAGGTGATTCGGAAAAAATTGCCGGGCGAGATGATCGTTTCGCAAGAACTCCGGATCTTGATCGACCGCAGATTTGGTGTGCGCGGTCCGCATCCAGGGATGCTGTTAGTAAGCGTTGCAGCCCGCGTTTTCTGCTGAACTCGTCTTCCGGAATGAACCCGCGCCATGCCGAACATCGGCCTCTCCTTCTCAATGATCGTCGAGCGCTCGATCCGCGTGCGGCAGAATTTGCCTGTCCCTAGGCAAAACATTCCATCTAACTACCTGAAAAATCACGAAGAATCTTCGCCTGCTTCTCTCGATCACAGCGTTCAACGATCGGAAGCCGTCTGCGAATACCGCATTCGGCATTGCGGGTTGGAGATGCGGAAATGAGCTACGCGCTGGACGTCTGGGCCCCGGCCGATGGCGTATCTTCGAAGGAGCCGGGGTCCCCGGACGTCGCGGTGGTGCTGCCGTCGAGCGAGTCGGTCAGCACCGTTCCAGACTCTGCGCCGCCGGGCGAGGCCATGGTCTTCGACGAGGACAAGGATCTGCTCGACCGGCTGGCCACCGGAGAGGAGCTCGCATTTCGCCTTCTCGTCGAGCGCCACATCGACCGCGCCTATGCGATTGCGTTGCGCATCGTCGGCAATGCCGCCGACGCCGAGGACGTCGTTCAGGATACGATGCTGAAGGTCTGGACTCATCGCGGGCGGTGGCAGCACGGCCGTGCCAAATTCTCGACCTGGCTCTATCGCGTCGTCAGCAACCGCTGCATCGACATCCGCCGCAAGCCGCGGACCGAGAATGTCGATGTGGTGCCCGAGGTTGCGGACGGCAAGCCGGATGCCGTGAGCGTCATCGAGCGTGCGGAGCTCAGCGACCTCCTGGAAGGAGCGATGCAGCGGCTTCCGGAGCAGCAACGGATCGCCGTGATCCTGTCGTATCACGAGAACATGAGCAACGGCGAAATCGCCGAGGTGATGGACACGACAGTGGCCGCCGTGGAGTCGCTGTTGAAGCGGGGTCGCCAGCATCTGCGCGACATGCTGCGGCGTCACGAGCGCGACATTCGCGGCGCATTCACCGATTGCTAACCATAAAATTCCCGGCGCGGGAGAATTCCCGCCTGATTCCCACAGGCGCTTCCGTTTGATCGGTCAGACGGGGCCGATCCGCACCGTCAGTCCTTCCACGATGCGGCGTGCTTTGCCGATCACTCAGGAGTCCTCACCGTGCCCGCAATTTCCACCAACATCGCCGCCAACTCCGCCGTCCGCTACTTGAACATCAACTCCAACCAGGAGACGAGCTCGCTCTCCAAGCTGTCGAGCGGTTCGCGCATCACGTCGGCCTCGGACGACGCGGCCGGTCTCGCCATTTCCACGCGCATCTCCTCGGATATCACCACGCTGCAGCAGGCCGCGACCAACGCCGCCCAGGCGACGTCGATCCTGCAGACCGCGGATGGCGGCGCGTCGAACATCAGCGACATCCTGGCGCGCATGAAGTCGCTGGCCTCCGAGTCCGCATCGGGCACCACGGTCGGAACCAGCCGCACCTACATCCAGTCGGAATTCTCGCAGCTCATCAGCGAAATCTCGTCGATCGCGACCGGAACGCGCTACAGCGGCCAGAGCCTGCTCGACGGCACCAGCACGTTCTCGTCGGGCGTCTCGGTTCTGGTCGGATCGTCCGCGTCCGACACCATCAACATCACGCTGTCGGATCTCACCGCGAGCACGCTCGGCGTCTCGTCGCTCGACGTCAGCACCCAGACCGGCGCCACCGCCGCCTTGACCGCTCTCGACACCGCGATCGACACGGTGTCGAAGGCCCGCGCCGACATCGGCGCGCAGGAGTCGCGCTTCAATTTCTCGGCCGACTCGATCTCGACGCAGACGCAGAACCTGCAATCGGCCAATTCCGCCATCAAGGACGTCGACATCGCGTCGGAACAGGCGAAGCTGTCGTCGGCGCAGGTGAAGACCCAGGCCGCGGTATCGGCGGAAGCCGCCGCCAACCAGATCCCGCAGTACCTCCTGAAGCTGCTGGGCTGAGCCGTGATCTGCCGGGCCGGCGCCTCGCCGGTCCGGCTTTTTCCTCGGAGGACGACGACGGATGACGGTGAGCAGCGCAACCTCGAGCACGAGCAGCACGACATCGTCTTCTTCATCATCGACGAGTTCGAGCAGCTCGCTCACGACGTCGGGAACGAGCACCACGAGCACGATCGACTGGACCGCGCTGATCGAGTCCGCCGTCAATGCCAAGCTCACCCAGGCGACCCAGATCTCGACCAAGATCACCGCCAATGAAGCCAAGATCACGGCGTACCAGACGCTGCAGACCGCACTGAAGACACTGTCATCGGGATTGTCGTCGCTGGCGACATCGATGGTGAACTCGCTTGCGACCAACGCCTTCGCCACGCGGGCCGCCACCATCAGCGCGACCGGCGACGTCAGCGCCTCATCGGCGCTGTCGATGTCGGTGAGCAATGGAGCCGCGACCGGCAGCCACACGCTGACGATCGGCCAGGTCGCCACGGCGCACAAGGTGACGGGCACGACGCAGTCGAGCCAGACCGCGGCCCTCGGCTATTCCGGCACGTTCTCGCTCGGCCTGTCCGGAGGCAGCACGGCCGACATCACCATCACCAGCGGCATGTCGCTGCAGGATGTCGTCGACGCGATCAACGCGCAGACCTCCACGACCGATGTCGAGGCGTCGATCGTCCAGGTATCGAGCGGGTCCTATCAACTGGTGCTGACGGCGACCCAGGATGCCGCCGACATCACCTATGCAAGCTCGTCCGGGGACGACATCCTCAACAAGCTCGGGGTGACCGACAGCTCGGGAGCCTTCGCGACGGTGCTGCAGACGGCCCAGGCCGCGGAGTTCACGCTCGATGGGATCAGCCTGACCCGCAACACAAACGACATCACCGACGTGCTCAGCGGCGTCACGTTCGATCTGCTGCAGGCGACACCCTCCGGAACGACGCTGACCGTCACCATCGGCGCCGATACGAGCCAGATCTCGTCGGCGCTGCAGACCTTCGTCACCGACTACAATGCGTTCCGCGATGCCGTGATTGCGCAGCAGACCACCAACTCCGACGGAACCGCCTCATCCAGCTCGGTGCTGTTCGGCGACGGCACCATGCGCGACATCATGAACTCGCTTCAGGCCGTGCTCGGAACGTCCGTCGGCGGGCTGACGATGGCGGACCTTGGTCTCTCGTTCAACGAAAAGAACGAACTCGAACTCGATACGGGCACGCTGTCGACGATCCTGAGCACCAATTTGAGCGGTGTGACGACGTTGTTGTCGGCGCAGACCAAGACCTCGTCGAGCCAGCTCAGCGTCGTCAATACCGGGTCGTCGCCGCAGTCGTTCACCCTGGATCTGACGGTGGATGCCTCGGGGAATCTCTCGGCCGCATCCGTCGGTGGCGACAGTTCGTTGTTCACGGTCAGCGGCAACACGATCGTGGGCAATTCCGGGACGATCTATGCCGGCATGGCTTTCACCTATACCGGCTCGACCTCGCAATCGATCACGGTGACCTCGACCCAGGGGCTTGCAACCCAGATCTACCAGATCGCCAAGACCGCATCGTCCAGCACCGGCTCGTTGCAGACTTTGATCGACAATCTGACGTCCCAGGACGAGACGATGCAGGCCAAGGTCAACGACATCAAGAGCTCGGCTGCGACGTTCCAGACCCAGCTCACGGCGCAATACGCCAAGTACCAGGCCGCGATCGAGAGCGCCAACAATACGCTGACCTATCTGAAAGCCCTCCTCAATTCGAGTTCGAGTAACTGATGACCCAGAGTTCGATGGCGCAATTTGCAAGTCAGGCCTACCGCGGCACGGCCGTCGCCGTTCCGCCGCTGCGGGCCGTGATCATGCTGCTCAACGGCGCGGTCACCTGCCTGCAGAAATCCGTGCAAGCGCAGGAGGTGCGTCGCTTCGAGGAGGGGCATGCCCACCTGACCCGGGCAACGGCGATCCTGCGCGGGTTGAGCTTGCACCTCGATTCCACGCGCGGCGGACCGGTCGCCGACCAGTTGTTCGGAACCTACAACGCCCTGATCGTGGCCGCGCTGCGGGCCTATGGTCGACCTCACATGCGCGAGAATTTCCAGCGGATCACCGAAAGCCTGCTGGAACTGCGGCAGGCGTGGGAGGCTGTCGATGTGGCGGCCCGGGGAAAGCGAGCGACCGCTGATTCGGCCAACCGTCGGTAGATCTCGCCGAATCGGGCACCCGCCGCACTGCGGAAATCTTGAGAAATCGATCAGAAATGGGCTGCATTGTCTCCCGTTTCGGTATCCAGTGCGGCCTCGCGTGCATACGGCTCCCGAAAAGTACGGAGTTTCCAGGGCTTGGTTGCGGTCGATCGCCACAATTGCCGATATCAATTTCGTTCACGGGCTGAATGCTTTATGACCGGGCTGGAAGCGCTGGATTGGGCGGACAATGGACGTCAGGGAATTCGAGGATCTGATCGGCAGGCTGGGTGAGGACATCTCGCGCTGGCCGGCGGAGCAGCGTCAATCGGCTGCTGATCTGCTTGCATCCTCTCCCGAAGCCGATCGATTGCTATCCGAGGCACGTCTCGTTCGTGAGGCGCTGTCGTCGCCGCCGGTTCGTGCACCCGCCGGCCTGACGTCGCGCATCCTTGCTGCGGCCCATCGCCTGGCCCAAGAGGAAGCGGCAACCCCGCCGGCTGACGCCCATCAGCCCGGCTGAGCCTTAGCCAGGACCGCGCTTGCGCGGCTGCGCTTCGGCCGGTCGGACTTCGCCGCTGGAACCGCAACACCATCGCAACTGTCATCTCGCTCAGTTTCTTGAGCTCGCTTGCGCGCGAATCGAGGGCGCCCGAGTGCGACGACGGCGAGCCGTCGCGCCGATGCAGATCGGGGCTTCGCACCAGGCGATTTTTGCCGCCTCTGCGCAACAGCGCGGCGGCAAATTCTGCCGTCGGATCAACTAATTCGATCGACTAATTGTGCGCCTGGAATCGGCGCTCTGGCCGTTTGATCAGCAAACGCCTTCACGACCGCGTGGTCGTGCTGTGTCCCGCCGCCGCTCGCGGCGCGAGCCGGAGTTCTGCCATGACCGTCACCGCCGCGAGTTCGTCGACCGCGACCACCTCATCGACATCATCGTCCAGCGACACATCGCGTACGACGCTCAGCTCGACCGACTTTCTTCAGCTGCTGGTGAGCGAACTGCAGAACCAGGATCCGCTCAACGCGACCAGCGTGACCGACTTCATCAACCAGATGACGTCCTACGCCAATTTCACCTCGCAGCAGTCGCTCAACAGCAGCATGACCTCGCTGGCCGGCTCGTTCTCGAGCCTGGTGACGCTGAATTCGGTGAACTACATCGGCCACACCGTCGAGGCCAAGAGTGACACTGCCGTCCTCTCGAACGGCTCGGCGACGTTCGGCTATTCGCTGTCGTCAGCAGCGTCAAACGTTTCGATCTCGATCAAGGATTCCTCCGGAAGCACGGTCTGGACAGGCACCGGGACCGGCAACAAGGGCGCCAATTCGATCACCTGGGACGGCACCGATTCCAGCGGCAATCAGCTCAGCAATGGCGGCCAGTACACGATCTCCGTGACGGCGACGGACTCCGCGGGCACCTCGGTCCTCAACTACACGACGGTCACCGGGACCGTAACCGGCATCGACACCTCGACCAGCACGCCGTCGCTCACCGTCGGCGGCGTTCCTGTCAGCGCCAGCAACATCATCGGCGTCACCGCCTGACCGCATTACCCGGAGTACAATCATGAGTCTTTCTGGAGCCCTGTCATCGGCGATCTCGGCGCTCAACGCGCAGAGCTCGTCGCTCGCCATGATCAGCGACAACATCTCCAACGCCGATACGACCGGATACAAGACCACGTCCGGCCTGTTCGAGCAGCTGGTGACGGCATCGAGCAGCTCGAAAGCCTATTCCTCGGGGGGCGTCTCGGTCTCCGGCCGTGCCAACATCACGCAGCAGGGGCTGCTGGCCGCCACCACCAACGCGACCGACGTCGCCATCCAGGGCTCGGGCTTCTTCGTCGCGACCAACTCGACTTCGGCCGGGGGTGAGACCTTCTACACGCGCAACGGCGCGTTCACGACCGACAATGCCGGCTATCTCGAGAACGACGGCTACTATCTCGAAGGCTGGCGCACAGATGCGAGCGGCAACGTGGTCGGCAACGGCCTCGAGCCGGTCAATACCAAGGTGGCGCTGACGAATGGTGGGGCGACGACCAAGACGTCGCTTGCGGCCAACCTGCCGGCCGATGCTGCGAGCGGAGACACCTTCAGCAGCTCGATGACGGTGTACGATTCGCTTGGCCAGTCGCATACGCTCAATGTGACCTGGACCAAGTCGGCGACGGCGAACGAATGGACTGCCGATGTCGCGCCTGCCACGGCGTCGGACGGCACCGTGACGAGCGGCACCTATACGATCGATTTCAACTCTGACGGCTCGCTGAGCACGGTCTCCTCGACCAATCTCGGCATCACCTGGAACAACGGCGCCGCGGCGAGCTCGATCACGCTCAGCTTCGGCACCACCGGCGGCGGCACCGACGGTCTGACCCAATTGTCGTCCGGCAGCACGACGCCGAGCGTCTCCAATTTCAGCGCCAATTCCGACGGCATCTCGTTCGGAACGCTGAGCAGCATTTCGGTCGGCAAGAACGGTCTTGTCGAGGCGACCTATTCCAACGGCCAGACGGTTCCGATCTACAAGATCGCGGTGGCGACCTTCGCCGATCCCAATGGCCTCGTGGCGCATAGCAGCGGCATGTACACGTCGACGGCGACATCGGGCAACGCGACCCTGCAGGCATCCGGCGAGAATGGTGCAGGGACCATTTACGGTAGCGAGCTGGAGTCGAGCACGACCGATACCACGGGCCAGTTCAGTAGCATGATCTCGGCTCAGCAGGCCTATTCGGCGGCGTCGCAGGTGATCTCGGCCGTCAACAAGATGTACGACACCCTGATCTCGTCGATGAGGTGATCATGGCCGACCTCAAGAGGGAGCGGCTCGGCGAGGGCGAGGTTCTGCTGAAGAAGCTGCGGCGGCTGAGACTGCGCGCCGCGACCGCCGGCAAGGACGACCGCGTGCAACTGTTGGCCTTGATCGACGATATCGAAACGGTCCGACGAAAGCTGCTTCGCGAATGTGCGCTGCTCGACGAGGAACTCAAGGTCGCCACCGTGAGGGTGACGGCGCTGAATACCTATGCGCGCGTCGCGCAAATCAGTCGCCGACCGCAGCGTGAACAGTAAGAGGGGAGCGACAGGATGAAACACGCAATTCAGGCCGATCGACGGCCCGCAAGCGAGGACGAGGTGCGGACCTTGATCGCGCTGATCGACGAACTCATCGCGGTGGTGTCGGAGGAGAATGTGGAGCTCGCCAAGGGATTGCCGGCCTCGCGCTCGAAGCAGCTCGACGACAAGAACCGGTTGGCCGGGTTGTTCGAGCAGCGGGTGGCCGAATGCGCCAGGCAGACGGCAAGCCTCGACGTCCGCGACCGCGTCCTGCGCGAGCAGCTCATGGAGCACATCCTCAACCTGCGTGGCGCGATGGATGAGAACCTCGTGCGGCTGCGGGCCGCGATCGAAGCCAGCAATCGTCGCATCGAGGCGGTCATGCAGGCGATCCGCGAGCAGATCGCAAATGCCTCCCCCTATGGAGCCGGTGGACGTCGTACCGCGCGTGCGACATCGTGCGGAACCAATGTGAGGGCGTGATGGCCAGCCAGCAGCGGGAGTAGGGCAATGTCGCTCGACATAGCACGGTTGGTCGCCTTCAGCGGCATCTCGGCCACGGAGCTGCAGATCAGCGTGGCGTCGTCGAACATCTCGAACGCCGACACGAAGGGGTATACGCAGAAGACGGCCAACCAGGTCACGAACGTGACCGGGGGAGTTGGAACCGGCGTTTCCATTACCGGCATTTCGAGCAATGTCGACAAGCTGCTGCTGAAATCCCTGATCGGAGCCAACTCCGAGCTCGGCGCGGCCGACACCACGAACAATTACCTGACGCAACTTCAGCAGTTGTTCGGCAGCGCGTCCACGTCCGGCACCTCGACGACGGGAACGTCGCTGGCAAACTCGCTGGCCTCGCTGGAGTCCGCCTTGTCGTCGCTGGCGAGCTCGCCCAGCAGCGTGTCGCTGCAATCGGCCGTGGTCAGCGCGCTGGACGATTTCGCCAGCCAGCTGCGCAGCACGTCGAGCGGCGTGCAGACGCTGCGCGCCAATGCCGACAAGGACATCGCGTCGTCGGTCCAGAGCGTCAACGACGACCTGCAGCAGGTCGCCGATCTCAACGTCGAGATCCGGAAGATGGCGGCGTCCGGCCAATCGACCGCGGATCTCGAGGACGAGCGCAACGCGGCGCTGCAGGACCTGTCGTCCTACATGAACGTCAGCTACTACACGGCGTCGAACGGCGATCTTCAGGTCTATACCTCGTCGGGGCGGGCTCTGGTCGACAGCTCGGCGCACACGCTGAGCTATACGGCCTCGGCGAATGTCTCGGCGGCGTCGAGCTATGCGTCCGGCGGCTTCAGCGGCATCACGGTCGACGGCGTCGACGTCACGTCCCAGATCACGTCGGGCAAGATCGGCTCGCTGGTCACGTTGCGGGACGAAACCCTGCCGGCCGCGCAGACCCAGCTCGATCAACTGGCCTCGCAGCTGAAATCGGCGCTGAATTCGATCACTGATGGCGCGTCGGCCGTTCCACCTCCGACTACCCTGACCGGATCCGCGAGCGTCAGCAGCACGACGGCCCTGGCGGCGTCCGGAACGGTCCGCATCGCCGTGGCTGACCAGAGCGGCAATCTCGTTTCGTATCAGGATCTCGACCTGTCGTCCTATGCGACGGTGGGCGATCTGGTCACGGCGCTCAACGGCATCTCCGGCGTCTCCGCCTCGATCGATTCCAGCGGGCACCTGTCGATCAGCGCCACGTCGTCGTCGAACGGCATCGCGATCAACGACATGACCAGCGCGATCGGCGGCAGCGGCTTCGCCGGCTATTTCGGCATGAATGACCTCGTCACCGGCACGAGCGCGGCCAATTTTGCCGTCAACAGTAGCATCCTGAGCGGCGCTGCCGGTCTTCCGACCGGCACGCTCGACGGCTCCGCGACCCTGACGACCGGCAGCCAGGTGCTGACGGCCGGCTCGGCGACGGTCATCAACGCGCTCATCGACAAGCTGACCGGCTCGACCAGCTTCGCCTCGGCCGGCGGCCTGAGCGCAACGAGCGGTTCGTTTGCCGACTATGCCGCGGCGATCGTCGCCAATGTGGCCAGCAAGGCGTCGCAGGCCGCGACGGCCTACACCGCGAAATCGACGGCCCAGTCGAGCTATGCGAGCTCGCTGTCCTCGCAGTCGGGCGTCAACCTCGACGAGGAGACGGCGCGGCTGAGCTCGCTTCAGAACAAATACGCTGCCGCCTCGCAGCTGATCTCCGTGATCAACAGCATGTTCTCGTCGTTGCTCACTGCCGTGCAGTCGACCTAGTCCGGAGCGCCTATCATGACGATGCGGATTGCGACATTCTCGAACTCCGACCAGATGATCGCGAGCGCGCTGCGGACGCAGGCGACCATGGCCAACCTCCAGGTGCAGGAGGCCTCGGGGCTGAAGACCGAGTATCTCGCCGGTTATGGCGCCGACACCCAGCACGTCGTCAATCTGCAGGTGTCGGTCACGCGGGCGCAGTCCTATATCGATGCCGCGACCCTGGCCGACAGCAAGGTGCAGGTGATGTATTCCGCCGTGGGACAGGTGTCGGACATCGTCAGTCAGCTGCGCACGGCGCTGAGTGCAGCGAGCTCCGGCAGCAGCACGGGAACCACGTCCGCGATCAGCAGCGCGCAGCAGTTGCTGCAGCAGATGGCGGGCATCCTGAACACCCAGTATGACGGGCAGTATCTGTTCGGCGGCGGACGAACCGCGACGGCGACGGTCGACACGTCGAGCTTCGCCTCCGGCACGGGATCGCTGACCACGACGGATAGCAGCTACTATCGGGGCGACGGCGAGCTGGCCTCGGTCCGGGTTTCCGATGGGCAGTCGGTCACCTATGGCGTCACCGCCCACAACCCGGCGTTCGAGGAGGTCATGCGGGTCCTGAAGTTCGTCGCCAACAGCTCGACCCTCTCCGGAACCGACGTCACCTCCGCATTGACGCTTGCCGATCAGGCGGTGGACGACGTCGCGACGGTGCAGGCCAAGCTCTCCGATGCGGCGTCCCGGATCGAGAGCGCGAAGTCGCAGCAGACCGATTACAAGAGCTATGCCGAGAGCCTGGCGACCGACCTGACCAGCGTAGACGTCGCTGCGGTCACCGCCCAGCTCTCGACATATCAGGCCCAGCTCACGGCGAGCTATACCGCCATCTCCAAGATCCAGAGCCTGAACCTCGCCAGTTACCTGCGCTGAGACAGCGGCACCGATTGCGGTCGGCGGGATGGGAATGGGCGGATCAAGGAAAACGCGAAAGCTCAGCAGCTCCATCTGCGGGAAGAGGATGATCAGGACGCCGAGCTGCCGAGGAATTTCGCACTGGAGTCGTCTGCGCCTTCGTCGCCACGGTCATGGGTCTCGCGCAGATCTGGTGGGTGATGGCGCTCGGCGCAATGAGGCGTTGGCAGCATTTGCCGTGGCGCGATCATGACGAGTCCGTCATCCGCGCGGCGGAGGTTGCGCATTGACGTGCCGGTGCGTCGGGCGAGCCCCACGCACCGGCGAACTCACGTCACCAGCGATGATGGGTGCGGATCACGCCATGGCCGTGGCGGTGTCCGAAATGACGGCCGCCGTGCCAGCCATGATGATGGCCCCAACCCGGACCGCGGTAATAGCCGTAGCTGTGCCGCCACGGCCGCGGGCCATAGGAATAGCCGTAGCTGCGATAGGCCGGGCGCGGCGCGTAACTGTAGCCATAGCCGCCGTAATAGGGGCGGTAGGCCGGGTAGTAGCCGCCATAGCCGTAGGGATAGGCGGCGTAGCGATACCCGCCGTAATAGGGATAGGGCGCGTAGCCGCCATAATAGGAGGGCGCGGCGATCGCTGATCCGATCACGGCCCCCGCCAGCAGCCCCGCGCCGATCGCGGCACCGCCGCCCCAGCCGCCATGCCAGCCGCCGTAGCGGACCTGCACGGCATGCGCGCTTTCGGCGCCCGGTTTGGCGGCTGCTGACAGCGACGTCAGCGGCGCAGCCGAGACCGAGTGCAGCGTGGACAGAGAAAGTGCGCCGGCGATGGCGAGCGTCGCGGCGGCTTTGAAGGTGACCATCCTGGTGTCTCCCGTTGATTCTGGGTCATGCTCAACCGGAACAGACGATCTTCGTTGCAGTCGTCCCGACGGACGTTTTGTCGCGCGCCATTGGTCCAGGTGGCGGTCGATGCCGGAGACCGGCATCGACCCTGGTGTCGTTACGGGCAGGAATGGCGCAGGCCGTCATTGCCGAGATAGGTGCCGGAGCCCGGGTCGTAGGACCGGAAGCGCTGGGCGCAATAGGCCTGGGCATTGGCGGCCTCGGCGCGGCTGTTGGCGATCGCGCCACCGATGATCGCGCCGGCCGCCAGACCGCCCAGGGCCGCGGCACCCGCACCGTAGCCGTGCCCGCCATAGCGATGGCCGTAATAGCCGTGGTGATGACCATAGCCGCCGCGCCAGTGGCGATACTGCACCTGCTGCAGCTCGGTCGCGTTCTGCGTGGCGGCGGCCGGCGCCGGATGGTTCGGCAGCAACGGCGCGGCGGCGAGCGGCGATGCGGTCGCGAGCGTCATCGTTCCGATGGTGGCGACCGTGAAAAGTTTGCGCAGATCCATCTGCGTGCTCCTTTCTGTTCGTTATGCGGAGGGCAACGGCTCGCCGCCGTCCTCCGTTCCGCGCCGCGACGGAGCATGTCGGCGGCACGAGGTCGCATCCCAGAGGGGAACCGTGACCGCAAGCTACTCGATCAGCGCATCGAGCAGCGCATCCGGACATTCTGTCATCATCGTATGCCCCGCACCGGGCAGCACGATGGTGCGCGATTGCTCGATCGCAGCCGCCAGCGCCTTGCCGGCTTTCAGCGGCGTCATCATGTCCTTCTCGCCGAGGATCAGCCGCGCCGGCACCTTGATCTTGGCCGCCGCCGCCAGCGCATCCTGATAGGCGTTGCAGGCGGAGAGATCGTTGAACAGCACGCCTGGCGCGCAGCGCTCCAGGGTCGCCTGCGCGCCGCCATGCATCCACAGCCCCGGCGCGCGGCTGCCGCCGAGCTCGGCGGCAAAACCGAGGCCCCAGATCGAGACCATGTCGATGGCGGCGTGATCATTGGCTTCGGCGGCGTTCAGGAGGTCAGGCCCGACTGTCATCGTGGCCGCGGTGCCGATCAGGCTCAGCGCCGACACGCGATCGGGATGGCGGGCCGCGGCATCGAGCGCGATCAGCGAGCCCATCGAGTGGCCGATCAGGTGCGCAGGCTTGGCGTGCACCGCCTGCAAGAGCGCGACGATCCAGTCGGCCATCGCAGCAATGGTCGGCAGCGCCGGGCCGGCCGAGCGGCCGTGGCCCGGCAGGTCGGGCGCCAGCACGGCAAAGCCGTGATGGGCGAACCAGCGGCTGTGCAGCGCCCAGACCGAATGATCGAAGCCGGCGCCATGGATGAAGACGACGGCGGGCAAGGACGAATCGAACTCGCGGCCGCCCGTGGCGGCGAAGACCTCATGATCTCCGATCGACAGCTGCATGGCTCACACCTTCTGCGAGGCGCGCAGCGCCTGTCCGAGATCGTCGATGATGTCGCCGGCCGCCTCGATGCCGACGGAGAGCCGGATCAGCTCCTCGCCGATCCCTGCCGCGGCGAGCTGGGCTGCGTCCATCTGCTGATGCGTGGTCGAGGCGGGATGGATCACCAGCGTCTTGGCGTCGCCGACATTGGCGAGATGGCTGATCAGCTTCAGGCTCTCGATGAACTTGCGTCCTGCGGGACGTCCGCCCTTGATGCCGAACGAGATGATCGAGCCGGCGCCGCGCGGCAACAGCGCCTTGGCGAGCGCATGGTCCGGATGCGTCTCGAGCGAGGGATGCAGCACCCAGTCGACGGCCTTGTTGGCCGTCAGCACCGCCAGCACCGCGGCGGTGTTCGCGACGTGGCGCTCCATGCGCAGATGCAAGGTCTCGACGCCCTGAAGCAGATGGAACGCGTTGGTCGGCGACAGGCAGGCGCCGAAATCGCGCAGGCCCTCGGTGCGCGCGCGCATGATGAAGGCGGCTGTGCCGAACTGCTCGTCGAAGACGATGCCGTGATAGCCGGCATAGGGCTCGGTGAGTTGAGGGAATTTGCCGGACGCGCGCCAGTCGAACCGGCCGCCGTCGATGAGCGCGCCGCCGATCGCGATGCCGTGGCCGCCGAGCCATTTGGTGGCGGAGTGCATCACGATGTCGGCGCCTTGGGTGATCGGCTGGCTGAGAAAGGGCGTCGCGAAGGTGTTGTCGATCAGGAGCGGCACGCCGGCCGCATGCGCGATCGCCGAGACCTTGGGAATGTCCAGCACCTCGAGGCCGGGGTTGCCCAATGTCTCGCCGATCAGCAGCCGCGTGTTCGGCTTGATCGCGGCGCGGAAACCGTCGTGATCCCTGGGCTTGACGAAGCTCGTGGTGATGCCGAAGCGCGGCAGCGTGTGGGCGAGCAGATTGATGGTGCCGCCATAGAGCGAGGAGGAGGCGACGATGTGATCGCCCGCATTCAACAGCGTGGCAATGGCGAGATGCAGCGCCGCCTGGCCGCTCGCGGTGCAGACGGCGCCGACGCCGCCCTCGAGCGCGGCAAGCCGCTCCTCGAGCACGGCGGTGGTCGGGTTGGAGATGCGGGTATAGATGTGGCCGGCGCGCTCGAGATTGAACAGCGCCGCGGCGTGCTCGGTGTCGTCGAACACATAGGACGTGGTCTGGTAGATCGGCACTGCGCGGGCGCCGGTTGCGGGATCCGGGTGCTGGCCCGCGTGCAGGCTCAGGGTCTCGAAGGCGGGCGGTTTCGGCGGCGGCATGCGGATCAACTCTCCTCAAGCAGAACGCGTCTTCTGCCACAGATTTCGCCGTCCGTCAGGGGCGGCGCGGCGTGCCGCCCCTGACGCATCGATCAGCCGGCGAAGCGCTGCGGGAAAAGGCCGGCCGAGGCGATCTCGGCGATGGAGAGACGTGCGCTCGGCTTCTCGCGCTCCTTGAGCATGGCCGGCAGCTTGTCGCCATCGCCCTTGCGGCCGACCGCGATCGCGATCTCCACGGCGAAACCGTCGGGGACGCCGAGCGCCGTCTGCGCGGCGGCGACATCGAACCCGCTCATGCCGTGGGTGACCCAGCCGGACACCGCCGCCTGGTTGGCGAAATTGGCCCAGGCCGCGCCGGCATCGAAGGAATGCGTCCGCGTCGGTGCCGGCTCGGTCTTCCCCGCCGGGATGAAGGTCTTCTTCGACAGCACGTAGACGATCGCCGCGGCATGCTGCGCCCAGCCGCGATTGAACTCGACCAGCGGCGCCAGGAAGGTGTCGAACTCGGCCGAGCCGCGCAGCGCGTAGAGGAAGCGCCAGGGCTGCGAGTTGTACGAGGAGGGGGCCCAGCGCGCCGCCTCGATGAAGGTCAGGAGCTCCGTTTCGGGCAGCGCCTCGTCGCTGAAGCCGCGCGGCGACCAGCGATCGACGAAGATGCGATGCGCCGGATGCTCGGTGATGCGATCGGTCGGCGGGGGAAGATGGGCAGTCACGGTGGTCTCCTTCGTTCAGGCCCGTCGTCGGGCCTCGTGCCGCGCCTCGCTGCGGAGCACAATCCTCGGCCCCTGTGTGGCTCACGGCGCCTTGGGAGTCCAGATCGCCAACGCAGATGTGTCCACCTTGACCGGCAGCACGCGCTCGGCAAGGAAAGCGTCCGCGATCTTCTGCTGCTCCGAGAGGCCGGCCGCGGTGACCGCGCCGACCTGGTAGGAGCGGTGGCTGTTGGCCTCCTCGACGGTGGCGGCATCGATGCCCCAGAGCGCCGCGAGCTGGCCGGCCGCGGCGGCCGGATTGGCCTTCACCCATTTGCCGGTCTCGACCAGCTTGCCATAGATGACGTCGAGCGCGTCGCCATGCTTGGCAGCGTAGTCGGCAGCGGCGAGATAATAGCGCTTGTAGCTGGCAAGCCCGTCGCTACCGTCGGCGAGCACGCGCGCCCCGGACTGGCGGATGGTGCTGGTCAGGAACGGATCCCACGCCACCCAGGCGTCCACATTGTTGCTGACGAAAGCGGTGCGGCCGTCGGCGGGTGGCAGATAGGCCGGGGTGATGTCCTTGAAGGTCAGACCAGCCTTGGCGAGCGCCGACAGCAGCAAATAGTGGCTCCCCGCGCCCTTGGTGACCGCGATCTTCTTGCCTTTCAGATCGGCCAGCGTCCTGGTCGGCGATGCCGTCGCCACGAGGATCGCCTGCGCCGACGGCGAGGCGGCTTCCTCCGCGACATAGGCGAGCTTCGCGCCCGCGGCCTGCGCAAACACCGGGACGGTGTCGGCAACATCGGCGCCGAAATCGATGCTGCCGATGTTGATCGCTTCCAGCAGCGGCAGGCCGCTGGAGAATTCGTGCCAGGACACCTTGATGCCGAGCGGCGCCAGCACCGTCTCCAGCTCGCCATTGCTCTTGAGGAGAGCAATCAGGGTCGAGGACTTCTGATAGCCGATGCGCAGCGTCTCGGCGGCGTCGGCTCGCGGCGTGGCGAGCGCGCCGAGCAGGGCGAGCGCCATCACCAGGACGCCGCGGCGGGCGAGATGCGAGGATCGCGCGCGGCGCAGTCCGCTGAAGGACGGGGTCATTCGGAAATCTCCCAAACAGGCGATGGCGTGCACTTGTCCCGGATCATTCGCAGGATCGGGAGTGTTGCGCAATTTTGCAGATCGGTTCGGATGGAGAGGAAAGTTCTTCATGTGGCCGCGTCGCGAGAAGTTTGTTTTCTTGGCGCGTGAGAGACCCGGTGGACAGCCGCTCGCATCCTCGCGGCGCGCATGGCGTCCGAGATGTGTCTGCCGTTTGTCCCTCTTTCGATGAGAGGGCACAGGGAAGGCCGGGCGTCGACTGACACCCATGGCCCGCGTGCAAAAAGGAAGCACGCGGCGGTTACCACAGGATCAGCCGGACATCCGGCCTTCCCTGCGCAATGGGCTTACGGCTTATACGCGATCTCCCCGGTGCGCCGGGCTTTCTGGCCACCGTCATCCGCGAGACACGCAAGCATCTTCGCGAACTTGATACTAGCGTCGGAGTATCAGGACCACGCGATTTCGCCGTCCGGCTCCCCTCGTTCGTCCGCGCGCTTGACGCACGCTGCGACGAGAACCGGCCATCGCATCCCACACCAACGTTTCGTGACGTTCGCGAAGCGCCCCTCTCGATCGGGCGGGATGGGGTGATACAACCATGAATTCCGAAAAAAAGAAACAAGAATATTTTCTGTTGGGGGACTGGACAGGGCAAATCAGCTTGAGAACGCGGGCGAATTTCGTTTTTTCGCGCAAGCGCGAGGAGAAGCAATAGGCTCGTCACGCAAGATCTGGAGCTTCGGCGTATGACAATCGGCTTGTGCCCCTCTGCCTCCACGTCATGGCCGGGCGTCGTCCCGGCCATCTTTGGTAACTCTCCGCGGAGGTTTGGGCGGGTTGTCCGATCGAACGTCCCTACAACTGCCGGCCGAAATGAAGCGCGGGAGCTCAAGAGCGGATTTGGCCTGACGTCTGCGACTTGCTCCGTGCAGCAAACCGGCAGCCATTGGGGGCAGTAGCCGCGGAGCAGGCGCATTCGGAGGACAGCCGTGACTAAAGCAAACCTCAGCGACCGAGTCAGCGGCGTCCGATTCAGCCCAAAGGAGACGTCGAGCACACCGACTGACCGGACATCAGGAACTCATCCAGTCATTGCCATTTCCCGGCCACAGCACGATGGTGCAAAAGTGCGGCAGGAGTCAGGAACGTCATGATCTGGACGATCATCATCCGCCCGTTTATCCTCGCCTTGGCATGCGGTGCAGCCGCTCAATCGGTCGCGAACGCGTCCGACGCCAGTTGGGATAAATGCCTCATAGCCCCGAGACGGGCCTGCGTCCTACGTGAGGCCGCAGAAGTCGCCGGCACCATCGGCGACCCGCACTTGTCTGCGCGCGAACTCGGCGAGATTGCCAAGGCACAGTTGAAGGCCGGCCTGTTCACTGAGGCCGCCACGACGATCGATCTGGCTTTGCAGGTCGCGAAGTCGATCGCCAAGGATAGCTATGATCGCGACGACGCACTCGAGACCATCACGCAGGTTCAGGCGCAGGCCGGCAAGCTCGCCGACGCGCTGGAGACCGCCAAATCGATCGAGAACCGCCACGTACAGGCCGCGGCGTTCGGGGCGATCGCTATTGCAGAGGGGAACGCCGGCCGGCTGGAAGATGCGCTTCGACGGGTGCAGGCGATCGAGGACTTGCCGGATCGTGCCCTCATCATACGCCGGGTGACCTGGGAGCTGCGCGCCAGCGCAGTGGCGCGGGGAGAGGACGACAAGATCGTGGCCGCGCTTCAAACAGTGCTAGCGGTCGAACAGCGGTATCCGCCGCCCATAGTGATTACGGGCGTTCATCACCCCTCGGAATTCATCCCGGCGCTCGCCATCATCGCGCAAGCGCAGGCCCGCGCGGGAAAAGTCACCGACGCCATGCGGGTTGCGAGACTGGTCTCGCGCTCGATGGAGCGCGCCCAGACGTTTGCAGCCATTGGCGTCGCGCTAGCGCGGGCCGGTGCGGTCGGTTCGGCCTTGGAAGTTGCGCGATCGATCGACGATCGCTGGGAGCGCGGCATCGTGCTCGGGTACATTCTCGAGCCTCGGCTGACGCCCGATCTCATCGCCGATGAGGCGACTACGTCCGGCTCGCCTGTGAAAGCGGAGGTCCCTAACAAGGTCCGGGATTTCGTCGCCGCCTTCACAGATCGCGAGCAGCGTGCCACCGTGCTCTGCCTTATCGCGATGACGTTGGCGAACAACGGCCGCCTGGACGAAGCCATCGCGCTCGCGGAGCCAATCGATCAGGACAAACCACGCGCCTTCGCTTGGCACGCCATTGCCAAGGCGCAAGCGAAGGCCGGCATGGCCACACAATCGATCGCGTCCTTCGACCGGGCCGTCCAGGCTGCGTTGTCGTTCCAACCGAACGACGGGATTTTGTCGAAAATCGCCGTCTCACAAGCGGATGCCGATCAGATCGATGAAGCCCTCCATGTCACCCGACTGATCGGCGGTACCATGGCTACGGCGGGATCTGTCGCAAAGGTCATGAGCGATGGCAAGCTCGCCAACGTCGACTATGACCGTCGCTATGCACTGCGCGCGATCGCCAAGGCGCAAGCAAGAGCCGGCAGGACGGTGGACGCCTTTCAGAACGCGTCGGCGCTCAGGCTGGGTCCTGATATCATTTCCCCAGGGCTCGGCGTCGTCGCCGAAGAACTCGCCGAGGCTGGACGGATCGCCGAAGCGATCGATGCCGCCGCGGCCGAGGACAATCTCCATCGTCGCTCCGAGCTGCTCGCATCGATTGCCAAGGCCATGGCTGAAGCCGGCAGGATCGACCAGGCGAAGCAGGTGACGCAACACGTCACCTGGGGGCGCGATCAGGTCGAAGCCCTAGCGTCAATCGGCGGCGCGCAGGCGAAGGCGGGCCTCATGGCCGATGCTCTGGCGAGCTTCGCCGAGGCCATGCAGATCGCGTACGCGCAGCCTTACAAGAACACGACGGCCGATGCCCTCGTGAAGATTGCGAGCCGACTATCGAACTGAACTTGCAGGTCCGCGATCGGTATATGAACACATTGCACGAGATCACCCCATTCTCTTGTTTTGCGCGACTTTCCGGTTAGGTATTTCGCGACACGGTCGGGCGCCTCTGTCATGTCCCGAGATCTCCTTTACAGGCACTCCCGGACTCTGGAGGTCTGTCGTTGGCTGCGGCTGCCGACTTGCGGCGCTGCATCAAGTCAGCGGCGTATCTGGGATACGGCGGCATCACGTCAACGTCGCGTCGCGGCAGCCCGTGGTCGTGCAGAGGTACTCAGTTTCGCTAAGGAGAGGCGGAGACGCGCCGGCTGCGGGACTACCCGGCCTTACGTCTGGGAGGCTTATTCGCGGTGGAAAGATACGCACAGAACATGTCCGCCATCGCATCGGCATAGGCTGATATCTCGGCCCGGCTGCGCGGCGTTTCCGAGAAGTGCTTGCCCACCTGGCTGAGCGTCGTCTTGATCAGGTCGGCGGCCCGCACGCGTTCCGCCTGGCCGGAATCGGGCAGCACCTCGCGCATGAAAGCGAGCATGGCGCGGTGGCCGCTTGTCCTGGCCCGGCGCGCCTCGGGCGCATCGCGATAGAGCGGGGCGGCGTCGTCGAGCGCGCCACGCACCGCGGCTTCGTCGCACTCCGATTGCAGGAACGCGTGAACGAGGGCGCGCAATCGCGTCAAGGGCGGACGGCTGGTGTCCTCCAGAATGCCGTGCAGCAGCTGCGTCGTCTGCTGCCACTCGTCGCTCTGCAGCCGGAACAGGATCGCCGCCTTGTTCGGGAAATACTGATACAGCGAGCCGATGCTGACGCCGGCCTTCTCGGCGACGCGCGCGGTGGTAAAGCGCTGCGCGCCCTCGGTTGTCAAAACCTGAACGGCGGCCTGCAGAATGGCCGCGACGAGGTCGGCCGAGCGCGTCTGTTGCGGCTGTTTTCTCGCGGAAATCTGGGCTTTTCGAGCAGGGGCCATGGCGTGGTCCGGAATGCGATTAGCGAATGCGAATGATTAGTCGTATTTTGACCTGGACGCAAACGACCCACCTCAGAGGACGGAGAACGAACATGATCACCCTCACCACCCAACCAGTGGCATCGCTGCTGGATCGCCTGCTCGCCGAGGCCACGCTGCTGCGGCCGGAGACGAGCCCGATGTTTGCCGGCATGACCGAACGCGGCGAGCAGCTGATGCGCAGCAAGTCCGGCCATGTCGAGCTGTACACGCAGCTGAAGGACTTTCCGCTTCCTGTCTCGCGCGAGACCGGCGTGCTGCTTTACATGCTGGCGCGCAGCTTCGAGGTCCGCACCGTCGTCGAGTTCGGCACCTCGTTCGGCATCTCGACCCTGTTCCTCGCCGCGGCGCTGCGCGACAATGGCGGCGGCCGGCTGATCACCACCGAGTTCGAGCCGTCGAAGATCGCGCGTGCGCGCGGCAATCTGGCCGCCGGCGGTCTGCTCGATCTCGTCGAGATCCGCGAAGGCGACGCGCTGCGGACGCTCAGCACCGATCTTCCGGAGACGATCGATCTGGTGCTGCTCGACGGTGCCAAGCCGCTGTACGGCGATATCCTGGCGCTGCTCGAGAGCCGGCTCAGGGCGGGCGCGTTCATCATGGCCGACAACGCCGACGACAGCCCGGATTATCTCGCCTACATCCGTTCGCCGGCCAACGGCTACCTCTCGGTGCCGTTCGGCGACGATGTCGAGCTGTCGATGCGGCTTGGGTGAGCGGCGCGCGACGAACGGCGATGCCTGTCGTCCTCAAAAACGAGGGGATCGGGAGTTGACGTTCCACCGGCGATTGGTCACGAGGAAGTCCCCTCATCGTGAGCGACCGACCTGCATGCTTCGTATCCTCCTGATCAATCCCAACAGCTCGGCCGCGACCACCGCGATGATGGTGTCGATTGCGGCCGCCTGCTGCGCCGGCCGGGCAGAGGTGGTCGGCGCGACCGCGATGCGGGCGCCGGCCATGATCGTCGATGCCGAGGCGCTGGCGGCATCGGCTGCGGAGGTGGTCGACATCGGCTGCGCGCATCGCGATGCTTGCGATGGCATCATCGTTGCGGCGTTCGGCGATCCCGGCGCCGCGGAGCTGCGCGGGCTCTGCCCGATGCCGGTGGCCGGGATCGGCGAGGCGTCGATGCGCGAGGCTGCGCAAAGCGGGCGGCGCTTCGGCGTCGCCACGGTGACGCCGGCGCTGGTCGCGAGCATCGCAGGTCTCGCAGAGAGACTCGGGCTGTCGGCGCAGTTCACCGGGACGCGGCTGACCGAGGGCGACCCGGCTGCGCTCGCCGCCGATCCGGCGCGGCTTGCGTCGGCCCTGGCCGCAGCCACGCGCGCCTGCATCGCGGACGATGGTGCGCAAGCCGTGATCATCGGCGGCGGACCGCTGGCGCAGGCGGCCGATCAGCTGCAGCCGCAATTCGCCGTGCCGATCATCAAGCCGATCGCGGCAGCGGTTTCGCAATTGCTGCAGCGGCTGTCCGCGTGAGGCCAAACGCGCTGTGCTATGGCCGGTAGCCCGCCGCCGGATGCGGGGCCGCGAGCCGGGCACGGCCGAACAGCTTTTCGCGCAGCGTCCCCGGCTGGTAGGCCTTCTTGTAGCGGCCGCGTCTGGTCAGCTCCGGCACCAGCATGTCGGCGACATCGGCAAAACTCTCCGGTGACAGCGCAAAGGCGAGGTTGAGACCGTCGATCCCGGTCTGCTCGATCCAACTCTCGATGAGATCGGCGACCTTCGCCGGCGAGCCGACGAACACCGGGCCGATGCCGCCGATGCCGACATGCTCGGCAACCTCGCGCACGGTCCACACCCGGTCCGGATCGGCCCGCGTGACGTTGTCCATCGCGCTGCGGCCGGCATCGTTGAGCACGTGGCGGACCTGCTGGTCGAGGTCGTAGGTCGAGAAGTCGACGCCGGTCCAGCCCGACATCAAGGTCAGCGACGCCTCGTGGTCGATGTAGCGGCGATAGTCGGCGAACTTCGCCTCGGCCGCCGCATCGGTTTCGCCGAGCACGACGGTGGCGATGCTGAAGATGACGATGTCGCTGCCCGCGCGACCCGCGTCGGCGGCGGCCTGGCGGATCGCGGCGACGCGCGGCGCGATGATCTTGGCCGACGGGCCGGACATGAACACGCATTCGGCATGCCGGCCGGCGAACACGCGGCCGCGCGGCGAGGTGCCGGCCTGATACAGCACCGGCGTCCGCTGCGGCGACGGCTCACAGAGATGGATGGCGTCGAGCTGGTAGTTCTCGCCGTGATGGCTGACGCGGTGGACCTTCGTGGGATCGGTGAACACGCCGCTGGCCCGGTCGCGCTTGACGGCGTCGTCCTCCCAGCTGCCTTCCCACAATTTGTAGACGACCTCCATGTATTCGTCGGCGACATCGTAGCGGTCGTCATGCGCGGTCTGGCGGTCCTTGCCCATGCCACGCGCGGCACTGTCGAGATAGCCGGTGACGATGTTCCAGCCGATGCGGCCTTCGGTGAGATGATCGAGCGTCGACATCCGCCGCGCGAACGGGTAGGGCGGCTCATAGGACAGCGTGCAGGTGACGCCGAAGCCGAGATGCTCGGTCACGGCGGCCATGGCCGAGATCAGCATCATCGGATCGTTCACCGGCACCTGGATGGCGTGACGGAGCGCCGCGTCGGGGTTGCCGCCATAGACATCGTAGACGCCGAGCACATCGGCGAGAAACAGTCCGTCGAAGCGGCCGCGCTCCAAGGTCTTGGCGAGGTCGAGCCAATAGGGCAGGCGATTGTAGTCGGAGGACCGGTCGCGCGGATGCCGCCACAGGCCGGGCGACTGGTGCCCCACGCAGTTCATCGCAAACGCATTCAACCTGATGTCCGCAGCCATGATGTCCCTCGGCGCTTCCTCGACGCCCATCAGATGGCACGCTTCGGCCGACGTTTTCAATCGCACCCCTGCGCACGGCCGCTTGCGGCGGGCGCAGGCTTGGCTATGGTCGGAAGCGATCGAGCGCGCCGCGAAGCAACGACGATGCGTGACGGGCTTTGGCCCGCAGGTGTGGGGACGACTGTGAGGACGATCGTGAGGACGACCGTGATGACGATCCGTGTGACGGCGCTGACCGCGGTCTTGCTGACGACGTCCGCCATGGCGGCCGCGCAGGCGGAGGAGTTCAAGGCGAGCTGCACCACGCTGGCGCAAGGCTTCTCCGGCAGCGGCCGCATCGTCACGGCGGAATTCGTCGCTGCAGGCGGCGTGCAACTGGCGCCGCCCGCGCCTGCGGGCGCGACCGCACCCGCGCCGGATCACTGCCTGATCCGGGGCAAGATCAACGAGCGTACCGGCATCGACGGCAAGCCCTATGCTGTTGGCTACGAGCTGCGATTGCCCGCGACGTGGAATGGCAAGTTCGTCTTTCAGGGCGGCGGCGGCGTCGACGGCGTGCTGCGCCCGGCACTCGGCCTGCTCACCGGCGCGACGCCGCCCAACGGACTCTCGAACGGCTATGCCGTCGCCTCGACCGACTCGGGCCATCTCGAGGAGCCGGGGCCGCTCGGGCCGTATCTGTTCGGCCTCGATCCGCAGGCGCGGCGGGACAAGGGCTACAGCTCGATCCCGCCGGTGGCCGCGGCGGCGAAGGCCGCGGCCGAGAAGCTGTACGGCAAGGCACCGCGCCGGTCCTACTTCGCTGGCTGCTCCAACGGCGGCCGCCAGGCGATGGCGGTGACGCAGCGCTTCCCCGAGCTGTTCGACGGCGTCATCGCCGGCGCGCCGGCCTATCGCGTGCCGCTGGCCGGCATCGACGTGATCGCGCAGGAGCAGGCGCTGCTGGCGATCGCGCCTCCGGGACCTGACGGCAAGGCCGATGTGGGCAGCGCGCTGACCGACGACGACCTGAAGCTCGTCGCCGATGCCGTGACCGGCTCTTGCGACGGCGCCGACGGTGCCAAGGACGGCATGGTGCAGGATGTCATGGCCTGCCGCTTCGATCCGGCCGTGCTCGCCTGCAAGGAGGGCGAGAGCGCGCAATGCCTGTCCGCTCCAAAGCTGAAGGCCGTCAGGCTGATGTTCGACGGCAGCCGCAATTCCATGGGCGGATTGATCTATGCGCGCTGGCCGTATGATCCCGGCCTTGCCGCGCCCGGCTGGCGCGCCTGGAAGCTCGGTACGCCCAAAGCGAGTCCGCCCAATGCGCGCAACCTCACGCTCATTCCCGGCGGCGTCGCCTATGATTTCATGAGCCCGCCGGAGACGCCGGAGGATCTCGTCGCCTGGGTGCGCAATTTCGATCTCGACCGCGATCCGCGGAAGGTGATGAAGGGCGCCGGCGGCTTCGACGCCGGCATGGAATATGAGGCCGCGACCTCGACCGATCTCGACGCCTTCAAGGCGAAGGGCGGCAAGATGCTGTTCTATCACGGCACGGCCGACCCGATCTTCTCGGCGCTCGACACGATCGACTATGTCGATCAGCTCAAGACCAGATACGGCCCTGATGCCGACGGCTTTGCGCGGCTGTTCCTG
The DNA here is from genome assembly GCF_051167615.1 of Bradyrhizobium sp. HKCCYLS3013. Taxonomy (NCBI): domain Bacteria; kingdom Pseudomonadati; phylum Pseudomonadota; class Alphaproteobacteria; order Hyphomicrobiales; family Nitrobacteraceae; genus Bradyrhizobium; species Bradyrhizobium sp. HKCCYLS3013. The sequence continues at coordinate 2,873 of NZ_JBNPTK010000022.1, read as the reverse complement.
GTTCCCGGCATGAACCATTGCGGCGGCGGACCCGCCACCGATCAGTTCGACTTGCTGACCGCGCTGGACCGATGGGTGGAGGGCACGGCCGCGGCGCCCGAGGCGATCCGGGCCACCGCGCGGCGCGCGCCCGATGTGCCATGGCCCGGGCGCACACGCGATCTCTGCGCGTTCCCGAGGGTGCTGACCTACAAGGGCAGCGGCAGCCTCGAGGATGCGGCGAATTTCGAGTGCCGCTGAACCGGTCGTGCATGTCGTCTGCACGGTGCACGATCACTTGATGAGCGGTTGAATTGGGATGGGTACGAGCCGATCTATCCGCCAGCGCCGGCCTGTCTCCGCAGCGTTGCGGCTCCCATCAGCCCTCAGACCGTTCAATCATGGTTGCCGTCAAGACGCGAGCCTTCACCATTCTGTGCGAGTTCGAGCACGCCCAGACCGAGCTGATCGGGAAATGCGTGGCCTTGAGCGACGGCAAGGCGGGAACCGTCGAGCAGGTGTATCTCGACGAGCTGCATGGGTTGCGCATCACCCTCAGCGGTCATGACGGGCGCTGGCCGGTGTCGACCATCAAGTTCACGCAATCCTGAGCGGCGGCGTTGGTCTCGGATCTGGAGCGCTCAAGCGATCGAGCGGCTCGATAAACGCTGCTTGGCGTGCCCGCTGGCAAAGCTCTCGATGAGGCGCCGCAGCTTGGCCCGGTGCACGCGACGTGCGGCTTCCGCGGCGGGCAGCCAGGCCAGCTTCCGCTGCCCGCGTTCGGGATAGCGTCCATGCTGCTTGGTCACCTTCAGCGGGTAGAGCTTGACCTCGCACGGGATCTTCCGCTTGCCCTTGCGCTTGCTGTGCTTGAAACGGCCGAGCGGCTGGCGGCCGATCTTGCCGCGCAAGCCTGCCTCTTCATACGCCTCGATCGCCGCGACCCGATGCGGACCCTTGCGAAGGATCGGCGAGCCCTTCGGCACCGACCAGCGCTGCTTGCGCCGGGTGGTGATCAGCAGGATGCTGAGCTGCGCGGCCTCGATACGAAAGGGCAGGGCGGCAAATTGCTTGTTCTTCATGAGACCCCCTTTCGTCGAATGCCTTGAACCATACACCGGCTCGATTGGTTCCTGAGAGAGCTGCCGGAAAACCTGGGCCGCTGCATATCAAATGATCCGAGAGCGGGCCGGCGCCGCGGCTACCGTCGATGCTCCCGGCGCGGCCGGCCGCTGCTGGTCTGCCGTCCGGGACGACGTTGGTCACGGCCGATTCACCTATGTTGATGCGCGCGGCATCGCCTGATCTAGAGTTGTCGATGCGCATCAATGAAACTGGATGCAATCCCGCATGGAAGTAGAAGGTCAAAAGAAGCGGCGCCGGCGTGTCAAGCAGACGATGTCGCTGGGTGAGCGGTTGCTGGCGATGGCGCGCGAGGCGCGAGACAGGGCGAAACGTCTGCCCCCGGGCATCGAACAGGCCACGCAGCTGCGGCGCGCCCGCGAGGCCGAAGCGATCGTCGAGCTCGATCGCTTCCTGACGGCTCCAGCACGCAGCACGCCGCCGCGATCGCGTTGACGCCGTCTCGCGCCGGCCTCGGACGACGTGGCGCGGCGCCGCAGAGGTCGCCACGCAGCAGGTCACCAAGCAACAATGCCGACCGAGCAATACTGCCGCGGCTGCTGTTGCTCGAATTGATGCAGGCATCGCTGCAGCAACGCGCTCGACAGGATCGACGTCCTGAGCGACCGCAACGACCATGCGTTGGGCAAGGCAGTCCAGAGACGCGAGCACGATCAAACCATTTCCAAGGCCGCGCGGATTGAAGCATGTTTGGTTGGTGGCGAGGGCGCCCTCGGCTTCACGGCCGACGGGCGTTTTTTGGGGACGCGGGACGGACGACGTGTCGCGTTGGGGGGCTCTCGACGACCGGCTCCGTCCGGCGTCGTCGCGCGCATCGCTGATCTGGCTGCGGCCGCGAAGGCGAGAGCGCCGGGCTGGTGGTATTTCCGGAGCTTGCGGCAACAGGGCTGACCGAATCCGGCCGAGACGGCGAGCCAATTCCCGGCCGCGTTACCGCCGGGCTTTGCGGATATCGCCAATCCGTATCACCGGCGTCACTTCGGTGTTCGCGGTGGCGAGAGCAATGCCAATTCGCATTCGCGAATGTGTGCGACGCCGCGAATTTCGATCCCGGGGTCAGCGGCGTGTTCGGTCCGGAACCATTGGCGTTTCCGCGCCGCGATCGTCGCAGGCGGGGAGGGGATCGCGACCGTCGAAATCGACACCCGCAATCTCGACAGCGTCTGTTCGACCAACGTTGTCAGGCGGAAGGATGTCGTCCTGCATGCCCATGCCGCGCTCGTATCGTCCGCCGGTGCAACCGAAGGCGGGCAATTCCTGACGCTGCGCGCGCCCACCGTTCCAAAATGGAACGGAAACCGCGTGTGAGGGGTTCGAGCGTGGGGGCGACAGCGCTATCCACATTTCTGCACAGCCGTCGCAAAAAGTTCTTGCGCGGGATGCGGCATCGCACTATCTCACCACCACGCCAGCCGGACATCACTGATGACTGAGGCCCCCGACTTTCGGGACCGACGTTGCTTTTCGTCTGACTGGCTCCTGAGTTTTTCTTCAAGAAATGCTCTTGACGGTCTCTGAAAATCGGCTATGTGAAGCGCCCCGGACATCGGGACTTCTTCGGCGAAACAGACGATCGAAGATGATGCACTAAGTAGTTCGAGCGAACTAACAAGTGCGGGCTGTTTGACAAGTGAAGATGAAGAAAGAGAAACGTGGACGGCGGAGTCCTTGCGGGTCTCGGGATTGAGGGCTTCGGCTTTTGGTTCTGAGATCGGACGAGAAGACTTCGGCGGACAATGTTTCAAAGGTAA
>NZ_JBNPTK010000021.1:0-114891 GCF_051167615.1 Bradyrhizobium sp. HKCCYLS3013 | reverse complement strand
TTGGCGATGCTCAAGATCGCAGAAGAATCCACGCCATGCGCCTTGTCCAGCCTGCCTGAACCGGACAGCCGTGGGCTTGACCCGGCCATCCACGTCTTTGGCACTGCGGCGTGGACGGGCGTGGATGCCCGGGACAAGCCCGGGCATGACGACCTTTGGCTTGGTGCGGTGGGGGGCCTAAACTGACGACATGTCCTCTTTAAAGCACATTGCGGTCATCGGGGCCGGCCCGGCTGGGCTCATGGCCGCCGAGGTGCTGGCGGGCGGCGGCGTCGCCGTCACCGTCTACGACGCGATGCCGTCGGTTGCCCGCAAGTTCCTGATGGCGGGGCGAGGGGGCCTCAATCTCACCCACAGCGAAGAGCTGCCGCTGTTCCTGTCGCGCTATCGCGACGCTGCGTCGTGGCTTGCGCCGGCCATCCAAGCCTTCTCGCCGCAACAACTGCGCGGCTGGTGCGAGGCGCTGGGCGAGCCGACCTTCGTCGGCTCCTCGGGCCGCGTGTTTCCTGTCGCAATGAAAGCCTCGCCGTTGCTGCGGGCGTGGCTGCGCCGGCTCGATGCGCAGGGCGTGCGCGTCGCGCTACGGCATCGCTGGACCGGCTGGGAGGACCGGGGGCATCTGACCTTCGAGACGCCGAACGGTCCGCACACCGTCGCAGCCGACGCGACCGTGCTGGCACTCGGCGGCGCCTCCTGGCCGCGGCTCGGCTCGGATGGCGGCTGGGTGCCGATCCTCGCCGCGAAGGGCGTCGCGATCGCGCCGCTGCGGCCCGCCAATTGCGGCTTCACCGTCGGCTGGTCCGACATCTTCCGCGACCGCTTCGAGGGCCAGCCGCTGAAGGGCATCGCGCTGGCGTTCGGCGAGCGCAGCGTGCGCGGCGAGGCGGTGATCACGCGCGACGGCATCGAAGGCGGCGCAATCTATGCGTTGTCGGCCGAGCTGCGCGAGGCGATCGCGCGAACGGGCGAAGCAATGCTGCACGTCGTGCTGCGGCCCGATCTCGCGGCCGCTGATCTGATCAAGAAGCTATCGGCTCCACGCGGCAAGCAGTCGTTCTCGAATGTGCTCCGCAAAGCGTTGCAGTTGTCGCCGGTCGCGATCGGCCTGCTGCAGGAGGCAGCAAAGACGCAAGGGCTGTCGTTGTCGTCGCTACCGCCCGACCGTCTCGCGGCACTGATCAACGCCCTGCCGATCAAGCTGACCGGCACCGCCGGGCTCGCGCGCGCCATCTCCAGCGCCGGCGGCATCGCCCGCGATGAGCTCGACGCCGACTACATGCTGCGGCGACTGCCCGGCGTGTTCGCCGCTGGAGAGATGCTGAACTGGGAGGCGCCGACCGGCGGCTATCTGCTGCAGGCGTCGTTTGCGACTGGCGCGGCTGCGGGGAAGGGCGTGTTGAAGTGGCTGAGAGGGGCTGGGCTGTCGTGATCGAGCTGCTCCCTGAGCCCTGGTGTGCGCTCACCGAAGATCATGTGCGGACAACATTCGAGGCCGAGCTGGCGCGCGAAATTGCTCCAGGTCACGCGCTGGCAAATCTGCCCAGCAGCATCATCGCAAAGCGTGACGATTGTGATGATGTCCTCGTTGCATTGAGTGACGGCCGCGTGGCTGTAGTGCACCTCACGTGGTCTGGCTGTCGTGAAGCTGACCTGCGGTGGCCGACAACCGTGATCTACGACTCGCTCGATGATTGGCGTATGTCTCTCGACTGATCGTGAGGTCGGAAGGAGCCAACCTCAGTTTCCGCGGTCATTGCGAGCGAAGCGACTTGTCCGCCAGAGCCCGAAGGGCGACGGCGGAAGCAATCCAGGGCGGCACGTGCGGCTCTGGATTGCTTTGTCGCTTCGCTCCTCGCAATGACGGGCTGAGAGAGCGCCCCCTATCGCAGCTTCCCCCGCGCCGCGACCGGCAGCGTGCCCAGGATCTCCTCGCCGCGCACCATCACCACCTCGTCCATCATGTTGACGACGACGCAGACGTGATTGGGGACGATGCGGACGACGTCGCCGACATGGGGGCGGGTGTTGCTGCGCGACAGATCGAGGAAGCCGTGCTCCTCGGCGAAGCGCGCGATCTTGGCTTCGGGGTGTTCCAGGATCAGGCCGTGGCCGTCGAGCCCGCCAGTGTCGGTCGTCAGCGTCTTCGAGCCGGCATCGAGAATGCCGCGCTCGGGCGCGGCGCGACTGACGACGGTCGAGTAGATGTGCAGCGCGCAGTCGTCCCAGGTGGCGACGCCGGCGGCGACCTGCATGCGGTCGTTGTAGATGTAGGTGCCGGGGCGGTGCTCAGTCGCGCCCCTGAGCTTGCCAAGGTTCTTGAGGTTCGGCGAGCCGCCGGTCGAGACGATGGCCGCCTCGAGCCCCTCGGCGCGCACGCCGGCCAGCGCCTCGTCGTAGAAGCGCTGCGCGTCGTCCCAGCCGCTCTCGGTCGGATACAGCATGAAGCCGGCGAAGCGCAGGCCCTCGGAGGCTTTGATCTGGCGCGCGAGCTGGATCGCCTCCGCCGGTGTCTCGACCCCGGCGCGTTTGCGGCCGGTGTCGCATTCGACCACGACCGACAGCGTGCGGCCCGACTGCTTTGCCGCCTGCGGCAGGCCGGCGATGACGGTCGCGTTATCGGCGGCGACGGTCATGTCGGCCTTGGCCTGCAGCGCGGCGAGGCGGGCCATCTTCTCCTCTCCGATCAGATTGTAGCTGATCAGGATGTCGGCGATGCCGGCGTCCGCCATGATCTCGGCCTCGCCGATCTTCTGGCAGGTGATGCCCTGCGCGCCGGCCTCGATCTGCAGTTTCGCCAGCACCGGGCTCTTGTGCGTCTTGATGTGCGGCCGGTTGGCGACGCCCGCGGCCTCGCACTGGGCCTGGATGCGCGCGATGTTGCGCTCGACCCTGTCCATGTCGATGACGGCGCAGGGCGTGCCGTACTCACGGGCGATCCTGGCGGCGAGCGGGGTGGTCATGTCATTCACTCCATGTTGCCGTCATTGCGAGGAGCGAAGCGATGACGGAGAGAATGTCGGGTGGGCAAAGCGAAGCGTGCCCACCGTCTTCTGTTGCGCAAGCTCGTGGTGGGCACGGCGCTTGCGCGCCTTTGCCCATCCTACGTAAACATCAAGCCCCCTCGATTTCCTCGCGCAGCACTTCCAGCTCCAGCCAGCGGTCTTCCGCGGCGGTGAGCTCGGCCTGCGCGGTGGCGATGGCGAGGGAGGCGGCGTCGAACTTTTTGCGGTCCTTGGCGTAAAGAGCAGGATCCGCGAGCACGGCCTGCTGCTTGGCAATCTCGGCCTGCAGCTTCGCGATCGTCTTCGGCAGGGTCTCCAGCGCGTGCTTCTCGTTGAAGGAGAGCTTGCGCTTGGGCGCGCTCGCCGGCACTGTCGCAGCCGGCTTGGCCTCCTTCTTCTCCTCAGCCGCCTTGGCATGCTCGCGCTTCAGGTCGGCGCCGCGCTGCGCCAGCATGTCGCTGTAGCCGCCGGCATATTCCTGCCATTTGCCGTTGCCCTCGGGCACGATCACCGAGGTCACGACGCGGTCCAGGAAGTCGCGGTCGTGGCTGATCAGGATCACCGTGCCTTCGTAGTCGCCGAGCATGTCCTCGAGCACGTCGAGCGTCTCGAGGTCGAGATCGTTGGTCGGCTCGTCCAGCACCAAGAGGTTCGATGGCTTGGCCAGCGCGCGCGCCAGCATCAGCCGGCCGCGCTCGCCCCCCGATAGCACTTCGAGCGGCGTGCGCATCTGCTCGCGCGAGAACAGGAAGTCCTCCATGTAGCCGACGACGTGCCTCGGCTTGCCGGCCACCATGACGTGATCGCCGCGGCCGCCCGTCAGCGCTTCGGCGAGCGTCGTCCGGGGATCGAGGCTCTCGCGGTGCTGGTCGAGCGTCGCCGTCTCCAGATTGACGCCGAGCCGGATGCTGCCGCTGTCCGGCTCGCTGCCGCCGGTGAGCAGGTTGACCAGCGTGGTCTTGCCGGCGCCGTTCGGGCCGACGATGCCGATGCGGTCGCCGCGCTGGATGCGGATGGAGAAGTTGTCGACGATCTTGCGATCACCAAAGCTCTTCGACGCGCCCTTCGCTTCGATCACCAGCTTGCCGGACTTGTCGGCCTCGGCCGCGGCGAGGTTGGCGGCGCCCGCCGTGCCGCGATAGTCGCGGCGCTGCTGGCGCAGCGCATGCAGGTTGGCGAGCCGCTTGACGTTGCGCTTGCGCCGGCCGGAGACGCCGTAGCGCAGCCAGTGCTCTTCGTTGACGATCTTGCGGTCGAGCTTGTGCTGCTCGCGCTCTTCTTCCGCCAGCACCTCGTCGCGCCACGCCTCGAACGCCGCAAAGCCGCGGTCGATCTGCTTGATCTGGCCGCGGTCGAGCCAGGCGGTCGCGCGCGACAGATTGGTGAGGAAACGGCGATCGTGACTGATCAGCACCAGCGCCGAGCTTCGGCCGTCGAGCTCGTTCTCCAGCCATTCGATGGTCGTCAGGTCGAGATGGTTGGTCGGCTCGTCCAGCAGTAGGATGTCGGGGTTGGGCGCGAGCACGCGCGCCAACGCCGCGCGGCGCGCCTCGCCGCCGGAAACATGCGCCGGATCTTCCTCGCCGGTGAGGCCGAGCTGCTCGACGAGATAGCGCGCCTGATAATGATCGTCGCCCGGCCCGAGTCCGGCCTCGACATAGGACAGCGTGGTGGCATGGCCGGAGAAATCCGGCTCCTGCGGCAGATAGCGCACCGTGGCGCCCGGCTGCACGAAGCGGGTGCCGCTGTCGCATTCGACCAGGCCGGCGGCGATCTTGAGCAGCGTCGACTTGCCGGAGCCGTTGCGGCCGATCAGGCAGACGCGCTCGCCTGGCGAGACCGACAGCTCGACACCCTGCAGCAGGGCCGTGCCGCCGAAGGTCAGGCGGATGTCCTTGAGTTGGATGAGAGGCGGCGCCATGAGGTTAGCTCTGCTGCTGGGTCCGCGCCGCGCGCTGGCGCTGCAGGCGGCGGATCGTGGTGTCGAGGGTGGAAAGGAAGGTGGAGCGGTCGCGCGGCGTGAACGAGCGCGGGCCGCCGGTCACCTCGCCCGATGACCGCAGATCGGTCATGAGGTTGCGCACGGCGAGCGTCATGCCGATCGACTCCGCCGTGAACGGCTTGCCGTTCGGCGCGATCACGGCGCTGCCGGCCTTGACGCAGCGGCTGGCCAGCGGAATGTCCGCCGTGATGACGATGTCGTCAGCGCCGGTGCGCTCGGCGATCCAGTCATCCGCGGCATCCATGGCGCTGCCGGCCGCCACGCGCGTGATCAGGGGATCCTCGGGCACGCGGATGAAGCCACCGGCGACGACGGTCACCGGCAGGCCATGCCGGATCGCAACGCGGTAGATCTCGTCCTTCACCGGGCAGGCGTCGGCGTCGACATAGATGCGGATCGGGGCGGTTTCGGTCGTCATCGGGCCATCGGTTGGAATGGTCCGGTTGGTACTCCATCGCGCCGGGAATTGCGAGCCAAACGCGCCGCTTGCCAGGGCCTTTCCGGCCGCTACCATCGCCCGAAAACGGTGAAAGGGAGGCAAGGATGTCGGGCAGAATCGCGACGTATGCGGTCGAGGCGTTCAACACGGCCAAGCAGTCCGAGAACAAGATGCACGACGACAGTGTGGCGCGGCGATTCGGCTTCGCCGGCGGTCTCGTACCCGGCGTCGAGGTGCTGGCCTATATGCTGCATCAGCCCGTCGCACGCTGGGGGCGGGCGTTCTTGGAGCGTGGGCTGATCGAGGCACGGTTCACCAAGCCGGTCTATGACGGCGAGATCGCGGAGGTCGTCGCGAACGAGACCTCCGACGGGCTCGCCCTTGAGGTGATCAGCCGAGGGCAGCTCTGCGCCACCGGTTCCGCCTCGCTGCCCGCGTCGGTGCCGGATGTCGTGCTGGCCGAGTACCGGGATGTTCCGGCCGCGGCGGTGCGGCCGCTCGTCAGTGCGGAGTCTTTCGCTGTCGGCAGCTGGCTCGGCACGGCGCCGCGCGCGTGGCCAGGGCAGGCGGCCACCGCCTATCTTTCTGAGATTCGCGAGCGCGATCCGATCTATGCCAACGAGCGGCTCGGCCATCCCGGCATGCTGCAGCGGGTGATGAACCGGCTGCTCGTCGACAACGTCGTCCTCGGCCCCTGGATTCACGTCGGCAGCCGCATGCAACTGCTGTCGGCGATCGAAGAAGCCGACGAGATCACCGCGCGCGGCCGTGTGGTTGCCAACTACGAGAAGAAGGGTCACCGCTTCGTCGAGCTCGATGCGCTGGTGGTCGCCAATGGCGACCGCCCGCTCGCGCATTGCCATCACGTGGCGATCTATCAGCCACGCGAACAGCGCGGATAGCCGCGACGAATCGCATCAGTCATCAAGACCATTTGATGGCCTGATTGTGAATTCATTCACACTCAATCTAAAATTGTGTATGGTTTGGTTGGCCCGTAGTTGTGAGGGGGAAGGGCCAATGATCGGACATGGGAGATGCGGCGTGGCCGCGGGCTGCGTCATGGGGGACCATGAATTCTGGCAAGCGATGCACAAGGTGGGCAGATCGGGCCGGCCGCTTCGGTCGGAAGCGGCGTCGGAGCCGCGGTAACGTGCCCGCCATGTTGGATCATCGACACAACGCGTCCGTGCGCTGAGCCGGGTCATGAAAGACCAGCGGGGACTCGACGGCGGCGATCAGGCCTGGCGCGATCTGTCCAGGATGAGCCGGCCGTATCTCAACGTCGTCGATTTCCTGGCAAGCTATGCACAGCGTCTGGCGGAGCTGTCGCGGGCGGCGACTGTGGAGATTGCCGTCGCCGATCTCGGCCGCATCGTCCTGTCCCGATCCGGATCGGAAACCGTGCAGGACTGGCTCAGCGAAAGAGACGGCGGTGTTGCGGCCACCGCCGAGCGCGAGCCGCGGCGTGCGCCGGAATGGCGGCTCGAACCGACGCCATCCGTGACGGCGCCGCTGGTCTATGCCGACGTCGGGATCGGCCGTTTGACGTTGGCCTGGGAGGGGCGGCGGGGCGGGCCGGACCTGTCCGACGCGCTGGCGGATTGCGCGCGCCAGCTCGCCTTCGTGATCAAGCGCCACGAGGTCTGCGAGTGGGCACGGCAGCGCCTGGGCCGCTCGCTGCTGTTGGTGGGTGTGAGCGAGGCGGTCCGAAATCTCGAGATCTTCGTCGAGAAGGCGTCGCACAGCGATCTGCCGTGCCTGTTGCAGGGCGAGTTCGGGACCGAGACGCCGTATCTGGCCGCCGCGATCCATTGCTGCGGGCCGCGCCGCGATCTGCCGTTCGTGCAGGTCAATTGCGCGCAGCCGCGGGGGGCGCCGCAGGACTGGTTTCGGCAGGCCGAGGGCGGCACGCTGTTCTTCAGCGACATCGACATGCTGGCGCCCGGTCTGCAGAACGAATTGCCGCAGCACATGCATTCTCGCCTGGGACAATGGCTGGACGTGTCGAACACGACGCGCGTGCGCGTGATCGCCTCGGCCGGCGGCGATCTGCCGCGCATGGTGGCCGAGCGCTCCTTCTCGCGCCAATTGCTGGCCGAGCTCGACTTTCTGCCCGTCAGCGTGCCGCCGCTGCGCGAGCGCTGCGACGACATCGAGCCGCTCGTCATCGCTGCGCTCGAGGGACATGGTCATCGCGCCGAAGACAAGATCAGCGCCGAGATGCTCGATCTGTGCCGCAGCTATCCGTGGCCGGAGAACGCGTTCGAGGTCGAGCGCGTGGTCGCCCGGCTCGCGGTCATGACCGGACGTGCGAGGATCCGTGCCGAGGACATCAGGCGCTATTTCCCGGCTCTCCACGCGCGGGCCGAGCGCGTGACGGTGACGTCGGCGGCACCGTCACCGGCGTTGCCGGCGGCGAAGCCGCCGGCCGAAGCCGTTCGCGAGCAAGCGTCCGCGAGGCCGGAAATCGGGGCGGAAGCGGATGATTGGATTCGCCACGTGCTCAACAAGGACATCACGGCGCTGTCGCGCCTGCATCCCAATCTGCGCCGGGCACTTCTGTATCTCGTCGATCACTATGCCGAGCCGATCCGGCTCGGCAGCCTGGCACGCCAGGCCCATGTCAGCCAGTCGCATCTGAGCTTCCTGTTTCGTCACAGCCTGCAGACCTCGTGCAAGGCAATGCTGTCGCGCATTCGGGTCGAGAAAGCCAAGGAGTTGCTGGCAACGAATGCGCGGCAGCCGATCACCGATGTGGCGCTACAGGTCGGCTTCGCCGATCTCAGCCATTTCGAGAAATACTTCCGCCGTCAGGTCGGCCGCACCCCGCGCGAGTACCGGCGCATGGCGGCGGAGTGAGGGGGGCGGTTGTCCTCTTTCACAGAGGCTTTGGAAACATGTAAGCGCCGCCGAGGGTTGGTATGAAAAAGACGCATTTCCACCCAAGGCATTCTCCGTCGCCTAATGCCGGCGATGCTCAACGAGGTACGTCCAATCACCGGTCGACGGCGAGGACCCCGGTAGTTTGATCGAAGACCACATGGTGTCGTAGCGTCCTTCCCACTTCGGTGCTCTGGAATAGTCAAGAAACGGGCGCGCATTTGGCGGCGGCAGATTGAAAGCAAGATCGGTGGATGGATTGCTCGCGTTCAGGAGCATTGCGCCCAGCGCTTTCTCCACCATGTTGATCGCTTTACAGAGAGATTTGACGTCGTACGTCGCGAGCCGTGAGTAAGGTTTCTTTCCGGCCTTCTCTATGTACTCGCGTTGAAACTTTGCGAGTGCGTCCAGCCAAATCGCAGCCGTTTCTCCCGACAAGAGAACTTCGCCGAGTTTGCCGTAAAACGTGCGATCAAAGTCTTCCTTGCTGATCACATCCAGCAGCGCAGCTTTAAACCAGAGTGCCGTTAAATCCTTCAGGTAGCTATGAAATGGCAACCAGCGCCACCAGCCCGGGAATTGGTCCACTTGATATGAATTGATCTGTTCCTCAAAGGGGTATGGATCCCGAAAGATCAACGTCGATTTTTCGGCGTATGCGATTTCCTGGAGCTTGAGCTGATTCATCTCGCTCAGAGCGCCCATTGCACCGCATACCACCTTGTTCGTAACAAGGAAAACAAACGCGGACTTCTTGAGTTCTGCAATAGTCATGTTCAGTTCGACTGGAACTTTCGCCGGATCAATCTGACCGACGTCCTTATAGATCTTTGTAAGCGATGACATGTATCCGCTATAGACTTCGGCCATGACGTTCAACCAGATCCAGGATGGCCGTACCACGCCCTTGCTGAAGCGCAGATTTTCACGAGGTAGTTTCCACGCCATTTGGTATAAAAAATAACCTTGCAAGGTCATGGGCATGTTGACCTGCGAAGAAAAGCCTTCTTTTGGGTCTTTCTGGCTGCGCCCAAGGAGGATGTTGTTGAGGTAATCGTTCCACGGTTGTGGATCTTGGGGGCTTCCCTCGTTCTTGGCGAACGTCCATAGGGCCGCGCCGACATTAGTCGTATCGTCAATGTTGTTTTCGTTCAGTTGAACAAGAACTTGAGTGGAGCTGCGATTCTTCGCCTCGGCTTTTTTCAGCGCTTTGCCAAAGAAATTCTTGACGAGGGTATCGAAGGCCTCGCTTGCGAGCGCCGCCTTCCATTGCAGGAAAGTCACATATTTTTGCGTCGATGTCCCGGATACAGAAGCGACGAGATATTCAGCAAGTCGGTCTTTGGCAAGGTAGGCGTCCGCGACGGTCGAAAACCACGTCTTGCCCGTCGTGAGTTCGAAGACGTTGTCCGAATCGGTCTCGATCGTCCAGACGGCTTTTGCTTCCGGCGAGTCTCCAACCGTCAATTCGATGTCGGCTGCTTCAACGTGAGTGAATTGGAACACCCAGCTGTTGTGGCTGCAGAATTCGATCTCGAAGCCGTAGCTGTTGGGGCTGATCTGCTCGCCTCCTGACGCGATGACGACTTGCCTGTCGTCCTTGGTCACGAAGATCGTTGGTTCGTCGCCTTTTGGCATCCTGATCGTCCTCTTCTCTTTGTTTGATGTGAGCACCGTATGCCTGCAAGCCTCGCATCCCCCGGCGCAATCGAATGGGAATCAGTTCTGATGTTCACCGTTTTGCCGTTGGCGTTACGCTCGGGGTCGATCGGCACGGCCCGCGCGCTGCGGCGGGACGGTAGTCCCGCGGCGATCGTCAAAGCGCGCTTCCGTTGGCGATCGTGATGATCGTGAAGCCGCTGGTCGGGAATCCGAGCGCTTGGCATGCGCCCCACGACACAGCAACGATCATGCTGTTGCCGGTTGAATTCACGAACGCATTCAGACTTTTTTGCTTGTTTGTGAGAGTTCCGCCGCTGCCGATCGCCATCTTGAAGAATCGAATGAGTAGTTGTTCGACGTCGACTGTCGTTGAATCGATGTAGACCGTTGGATCTTTAAGGGAATAGATGGGATCGGCGACCCTGCAGGTTTCCATCGTGTTCATCTGCAGCGCGCTGGCGAAAGCATATTGTGGAGTTCCCGGAGCGAATTGGCCGGGCAAGAGGAGGTTGGCGAGGCGGCCATCGTTCGTTTGGGCGTTGTAGGTGATGCCGGCCTCGACCTTGAAGACTGGCAGTGGCGGCGACGGAGGTTGCGGCGTGTTGAAGGCGTAAGCGACACCCCAGAACGCGCCGACGCCCCTGAGATTGTTGGTGCTCAGTCCGAACTCGTTCACGGTGAGCATTCGACCATCGAAGCGGTCCGCCAGATTGCCGGCTTTCCCGATGTATCTGTTGTTGGTGGGAACGTTGACGATCACGTAGAGGCCGCCTTGGGTTCCCATGCCTTGGGGCAGCGCGCCAGGGAGGCCGGCACCCGGCGAGGCGAGGGTGTCCAGGCCACCGGTGCTGGCGAGATCGAAGATGATGCAGCACATCGGATTGGATCCTTCCGCGTGATAGGCGGTGCCGGAGGCGGTGTTCTTACGACCGCTTCGGGAGTATCGCTGACACAGCAGGTCGGATCACCCGCAGCCGCAGCGAGGTGGTTTGCGTGGCGTCAGGCGGAAGCCGCCGTCTTCTGTGGCTGGCTCGCCGCCAGCGCGGCGGTGATCGAGCGTTCGGCTGCGATGACGCTCTGCTCGGCCGCCTGCTGGGCCTCGGCGATGATGGCGCGGCCGGTGGCGGCCATCGCCGCGAGCTGACGATCGGTGAAGTTGGTGGCCTGGCGCGTGGCGACGACCGAGGCCGCGACGGCCTGCTCGGCCGTCTCGACCGTGGGCGGCGCGTAGTCCGCCGGCGGCTGCAGCGGTTCGACCTGCGCCCGGCGTGACAGCATGGCGGCCTGCGCCGCGGCCATCTTGCGCTCCATCGAGGCCGCCGTGCGACCAACCGCTTCGTTGAACGCCTGCTGGGCCGCGGCGATCGCGCGGGAGGCCTCCAGCAGGCGATGCTCGATCTGGTGGATGGAGTGCGAGGAGAGGGGACTGGCGACCTGCTCGTCCACCTCGATCACAGCCTCGTCCATCTCGCCCAGATGCTCCTCGATCGACACGACCTCGTCGGTGGCGCTCTCGATCAGCTCGGCTTCGACTTCGGTATCGCGCGCCGACTGAGCCGCCGACTGCTCCTCGATCTGCTCGATGAATGCTTCAGGCAACATCGGGCTGGCATAGGGATTGTCGAGCAGGATGTCGGGCTCGTTCTCCGGCGGAGAGGTCTGGGACGGGGGCTGCTCGCTCATGATGCCTGCCTCATGGGGTGTCGGACTCAACTCTTTTCGGCGGGCGGCGCGATCCGCCTGAATTGGCGCAAGGTGATGTCGCCGTCGGCGCCGAGGTAGAGCTCGGCGTAGAGATTGCCGGATTGCGTCGGCAGGATGCAGGAGCGTCCGTCCTGGCTGATCCGGCCGGTCTTCGGATGATTGGCCGAGAGGAACGACTGCGCATTGGCGAGATACAGCGTGACGACCTGCTGGGCCGCCGCGCCGGTCTCCTGCGTGAATGTCGTGCTCTCGATGATGCGGCAGACGCCCTCCGACAGCCGGGCGAAACCGAGCCGCCGTCCCTGCCGCAGCCAGTTGTTGACGGCCGCGGCGACCTCGTGCGGGGGCACCAGGCCCCGCACCTGCGGACAGTCGAGCGCGCCGAACATCATCGGCAGCAGCGTCTGAACCGCGCCATTGGCCTGGGACAGGCGTTGCTCGGCAGAGCTGGCGGCGGTCTTCAGCTTGGCCGTCAGCGCCATGTAGATGCGGTAGTAGTCGCAGAACTCCTCGGGCGTGCGGGCCTGCTGCACGGCGAAGGCGGCCGCGTCGTTGCGGATGTCGGGCTCGCCGTCCTGCGGCTGCGGCAGCGCGATCAGCTCCCACAGCGCGATCGTCTCGTTGAGGCCAAGACACTGGAACAGCGGCGACGTGGCCACGCCAAACTGCGAGAGCAGGGCCGGGACCGCTGCGAGATCCGACTGCGCATGGATGCCGTGGGCGTTGAGGATGCTCTCGGTCTGGCTCGCCGTCGCGGCGTCCTGCGCGCCGGTCTCCGCCTTGGCGATCGCGCGCAGGTCACCGAGATTGAAGGTCAGGAGCTTGACCGGGCTGACCTGCAGGCCCAGACCGGGCAGCAGCGCCAGCGGCGAGCCGTGCAGCCCGTCCTGGATTTCGGCCATCATGCTGGTTTCGTCGGGGAAGCTGTAGCTCGCCGTGGGCGCCCGCACCGCCCATTCGAGCCACTGCACGCCGCCGTCGATGAACGCCAGAACCACCGCGCCGATCTCGGAGAGGCCGCCACGGCCTTGGATCAGCCTGTTTGCGACCGTCACCGACATGACACATCACCCCGACGGGAAGTTCTTGAGGATCGTGGAAGCGGCCGCGCCGATCTGGGCAAAGTCGTCGGTCGCCGATTTCATCATGCTCTGCGCCGTCACCAGCGCTTCGGCGTATTTCGGCTCGCCGGTCGCCAGCAACTGCGCCATGGCGACGCCGGAGGCCGTGGTCGCGATGGTCGAGACGTTGCGCAGCGCATCGGCCGCGTCCTGGATGGCGATGGCCGCCGATTGCGCCACCGACTGATAGGCCTTGCCGGCGCCGCTGGTGAGTACGACCTGCGGCGCCATGGTCGCCTTCTGGACCTGGTTGATCACGTCGATGATCTGGGCGTCGACATTGCTGGGCATCTGCGTATCCTCAACCGATCCGAAGGCTGCGGCCGGTGCTGGTTGCGGCGCCCCGGATCATGGCGGTCTCGTCGTCGGGTCTTCGGCTCAGGATCTGGTCAGGTCTTCGGAGGAGCGGGCGGGGTGCCGCCGGCCTCGGTGATCAGCTTGTTGAGGTCGCTCTCCGCGGTCTGCGCCAGGCCATTCGCGGTCGCGGCCTGGGCCTTCAGCGTGTCGATCGCGCTCGCCGCATCCGCATAGGCGGTCGCGATCGAGCTGCTCGGGTTTGGCGGCGTCGAGGGCGTCGTGCCGCCGGCGTCGGTGACGATCTGGTTGAGATCTGCCTGCGCGGTCTGCGCCAGGCTGGAGGCCGAGCTGGCCTGCAGTTTCAGCGCGGTCACCGCGCTTTCCGCTTCGGCAAAGGCGGCGGCGACGGCTGCGCTCGGCGACGGATTGGGCGGCGGTCCGGGGAGCGGATCGACGGCGGGCGGCGGGGGCTTCGGCGCGGGCGGCGGTGCAATGGGAAGCGGCACCGACAGCATCTTGGCGCACGCCGCGGTCACTGCCGCCGAGCCGATCACGCTCGCGCCCTGCTGCCGCCCGATCGCATTGTGCATGGCCATGCCGAGCGTCTCGACCATCACGGCGTCGAGCAGTCCGAAGGCCTGCGACGGAGACTGACCGGTCAGAAGCGTGACCACGCCGGTCGTCGAGTCGATGATCTGGCCGTTGACCGTACCCGGATCGCTCATGTCACGAACTCCCTTGCGCAATGATCATCGCCAGGACCTGCGCGAGCGCCGCGCCGGCCAGGACCTGGCCACGTTGCTGATTGGCCGCGGCGTTCGCCATGGCGAGCCCGAGGCTGTCGGCCATCGCCACATAGGTCATGCCCATGGCGACCGATGGGGCGAGCCCGACATTGACGACGTTGCCGTCGACCACGGCCGTCAACGATGCGGAGGCGGCTGGCACGACGAACGGCTCCCTTGGCCGGACGCAAGCCTGCGGCTAGCCGGGTGGCACCGTCGGTGGACGGACCGCTACACCAGGCCGAGCACCTTTTCGGTGGCGATGCCGGTCGTGCCGGTATCGAGGGTCAGCAGGGTGGAGATGCCCTGCGTGGTCGAGGCCTGCATCGTCACGTAGGACTGCTGCTGGTTGTTGGTCGCGTTGTGGGCCGCGTTGGACAGCGCCTGGCTGGTGGCGATGAACAGGTTGCCCATCGCGACGGCCGGCGCGTCGCCGAGCACCTTGGTGTTCACCTGGCTGATGGAGTCGGTGATCTGACTGTTGACGGCGGTGGGGAATGCCATGATGTCTCTCCTTTGCGAGTGCTGTTGGCGTGTGGTCGTCTCTCGATCAGCCGGGCATCACGCGCGGATGGTGCCTAGCTCTTCAGGATGGTCGACGTCGCCAGTCCGGTCGACGCCGTGTCGAGTGAGTAGAGCAGCGCGACGCCTGCCGTCGTCGCTGCCTGCGCAGTGACGTACATCTGTTGCTGCGCCAGGGTGGCGTTGTGCGCGGCATTCGCCAGCGCCTGCGCCGTCGCCTGATACAGGTTGCCCATTGCGATCGCAGGTGCCGTACCGAGGACCTGGACGTTGCTCTGGGTCACGGAGTCCGTGATCTGACTGTTGACTGCCGTGGGAAATGCCATCTCACCAGCTCCCTGGGATCATGAGGCGAGGGCCAAGATCGGGGAGTGTCCCGATCCCGCGCTCGGGCCTGGTCAGGACGACAGGATGTCCTTGGTGGCGACGCCGGTGGAGGCGGTGTCGAGCGAGTAGAGCGTGGCGACGCCCATGGTCGTTGCCGCCTGCGCGGTCACATAGCTCTGCTGCTGCGAATTGGTGGCATTGTGCGCAGCGTTCGCGAGCGCCTGCGCGGTTGCCTGGAACAGGTTGCCCATCGCGATCGCCGGCGCGTCGCCGAGCACCTTGGTGTTCGCCTGGGTGACGGAATCGGTGATCTGATTGTTGACTGAGGTCGGAAATGCCATGGCTCGATCCTTTCAGGTGGAGGTCATTTCAGCAGGTGGGTGGTCGAACGGGACGTGCGCGTCAGCTCGTCAGGCCCTTGACGCCGGTGTTGAGGATGTCGGCCGTCGCGACGCCGGTGGTGGCGGTGTCGAGCGAGTAGAGCGTGGCGACGCCCATGGTGGTGGCGGCCTGCGTGGTCACGTAGCTCTGCTGCTGCGCATTGGTCGCGTTGTGAGCCGCATTGGCGAGCGCCTGCGCCGTGGCCTGATAGAGGTTGCCCATCGCAATCGCGGGCGCATCTCCGAGCACCTTGGTATTCGCCTGGGTGACGGAATCGGTGATCTGGTCGTTGACCGACGTCGGGAAAGCCATCTCGTCATTCTCCCTCGTTTGAGCCGACATCCACCGCGTGACGCAGTCGTGCGTCGTTTGGCGTGGCACCGGCGTCCGGCGTGTGTTGAAGATGCCAACCGGCGTTGCAGCAACCTAAGGAAGATCGGGACGCTCGCGATAGTCGAAAGGGATGGAACTCAGGGACGAATCCCGGCGAAAATAACCGGATGACTTCATCGGTTCTGCCGCAATTCAGCGATTTTTCCGCACGCCTGCTGCGGTGATCGCGACTGGCATCCCCCGCTGCGGGCAGGGCGATCGCGTATGGAGGGAGCGTGAGACCGGCGCGCGGCAACGTCGCCGTGCGAACGGATCCTCTGCCATCTGCGCAAACGAAAGCCCGGCCGTTCGGGCCGGGCTTGATCAGGCAAAAGCGACGGCGATGCGCCGAAGACGACGGTTCTACGCCGCGGTCCTCGCCTTGCCGTCCTGGATTGCGCGCCAGAGCTTCTCGGTGGTCAGCGGCATATCGAGATGCTTCACGCCGTAGTCGGACAGTGCGTCGATCACCGCGTTGATCACGGATGCCATCGAGCCGGCGCAGCCGGCTTCGCCGCAGCCCTTGGTGCCCAACGGGTTGGACTTCGCCGGCACCGGATGGTTGTCGACCGTCATCATCGGCACGTCGGAGGCGCGCGGCAGCGCGTAGTCCATCAGCGATCCCGTGATCGGCTGGCCGCTCTCGTCGTAACGCAGGTGCTCCATCAGCGCCTGGCCGATGCCCTGCGCGACGCCGCCATGGAGCTGGCCGGCGACGATCATCGGGTTGATCACCGTGCCGAAGTCGTTGATCGCGGTGTAGGCGACGATCTGCGCGACGCCGGTGTCGGGCTCGATCTCGACCTCGCAGACATGGCAGCCGTTCGGAAACGTCGACTCGGTCGCGGTCGAATTGTGGTCGACGTCGAGCGAGGCCGGCACGCCCTCGGGCATCTTGCCCTCGCGCATGCGCCGCGCCAGCTCCATGATGTCGATGCTGCGGTCGGTGCCGGCGATGGTGAACTGGCCGCCCGCGAACTCGATATCGGCTTCCGAGGCCTCGAGCAGATGCGCCGCCGCCTGCTTGCCCTTGGCGATGACGAGCTGCGAGGACTCGACGATCGCCTGGCCGGTCGCGGTGATCGAGCGCGAGCCGCCGGTGCCGTTGCCGAAGCGAACGAGGTCGGAATCGCTCTGCTCCAGCCGGATCTTCTCGAAGGGCACGCCGAGCTGCGCCGACAGCACCTGCGAGAACGGGGTCGCGTGACCCTGGCCGTAATCGAGCGTGCCGGTGGTCAGCGTCACGCCGCCATCGGCGTCGAAGGTGATCTTGCCGAGCTCGCCCGACGGCGGCGCGGTCACCTCGAGATACGAGCCGACCGCGATGCCGCGCAGCTTGCCGTTCTTGCGGCTCTCGCGCTTGCGCCTGGCAAAGCCGGCGTAGTCCGAGACCTCCAGCGCCTTCTCGAACACCGCGGCGAAGTCGCCGGAATCATAGGTGACTCCGGACGCCGCCGGGAACGGCATCTGGCTCGGCTTGATGAAGTTGCGCTTGCGGATGGTGAGGCGGTCGATGCCCATCTCGCGCGCGGCGGTATCGATCAGCCGCTCCATGAAGTAGTTCGCCTCGGGCCGGCCGGCGCCGCGATAGGCGCCCATCAGGGTGACGTTGGTCAGCACCGTCTTGATGTCGACGCCGAGCAGCGGCGTCTTGTAGACGCTGGCGAGGTTCTTGCCGGTGTTGAGCGACAGCGGCAGCGGCGCCACGCCCATGATGTAGGCGCCGAGATTGCCGTAGCCGGACAGCCTGACAGCGAGGAACTTGCCGTCGGCGTCGAGCGCCAGCTCGCCATGGATGATCTGGTCGCGGCCCTGGCTGTCGGACAGGAAGGCGGTGGTACGCTCGTCGCGCCACTTCACCGGACGGCCCAGCGCCTTGGCCGCATGCAGGATGCAGACATATTCGGGATAGGAGACGTTCTTCATCCCGAAGGAGCCGCCGACATTGGTGGTGAGGATGCGGACCTTGTCCGGCGCGACGTTGAGGATCTTGGCGAGCGTTGCCTTGTTGCCGGAGACGCCCTGGGTCGGCACTTGCAAGGTGAAGCGCTCGGTCTTGCCGTCGAAGGCCGCCAGCGCAACGCGCGGCTCCATCGACACCACGGCGACGCGGGTGTTGACGATGTCGAGCTTGGTGACGTGCGCCGCCTTGGCGAAGGCCTCCTCGATCTTGGCGGTGTCGCCATAGTGGTAGTCGAGGGCGACGTTGTTCGGGATGTGGTCGTAGAGAAGCGGCGCGCCGGGCCTGGCGGCTTCCTCGGCATTGGTGACCGCGGGCAGGGGCTCGATATCGAGCTCGACCGCCTCGGCCGCATCGCGGGCCTGCGCGGCGGTTTCCGCCACGACGAAGGCGACGGGGTCGCCGACGAAGCGCACCTTGTCGGTCGCCAGCGCCGGGCGATTGGTCTGCAGCAGCGGTGAGCCGTCCCGGCCCTTCAGCGGCAGGCCGCAGGTGAACGGGCCATAGGCGGCCGCCGCGAGGTCGGCGCCGGTCCACACCCCGAGCACGCCGGGCATCGCCTTTGCGGTCGCGGTATCAATGCCCTTGATGATGCCGTGGGCATGGCTGGAGCGCACGATCCAGGCATGGGCCTGGCCGGGCAGGTTGAAATCGTCGGTATATTTGCCGTGGCCGCGCACCAGCGTGTCGTCCTCCTTGCGCCGGACCGGCTGCCCGACGCCGAATTTCTGCAGCGCGATCGCGTTTTCGAGGGAGGCCGGGGAGGTGTGATCTTGCATGGATGAGGACCCAACGGGCTGGATTGGTCGCAAATGCGGGCTGTTCCCAGATAGTGCAGCGCCCGCGACCGGACAACGGTTGATTAGGAATGGTGCATCACGCCTGACGGAGGGGCTGTTGCGCCGGCGCTATCCACTGATAATGTCTAGCGAAAGAGAACTTCCATCTGGGCCGGTCCGGCCAGCGGAAAGACATTTGAATGATCAATGACACGCGGCTGCGGGAGAGTCCCACGCCGCGCGGGAACCTGGAGCCCGGCTTGCGTCCGGGTCTGGACGTCGCGACGCCTTCCTGCGCCAGCAATGGCAGCAGCGTCTACGCGGCCCTGGACCTCGGAACCAACAATTGCCGGCTCCTGATCGCCTGTCCTTCGGGCGACAGCTTCCGCGTGGTCGACTCGTTCTCGCGCATCGTCCGGCTGGGCGAGGGCATCTCGACCACCGGCTGTATCAGCGATGCGGCGATGGATCGGGCCATCGCCGCCCTCAGCATCTGCCGGGACAAGATCCAATCCAAGAAGGCCAGCCGCCTGCGCCTGATCGCGACCGAGGCCTGCCGCGCCGCCGCCAATGCCGACGGGTTCCGCAGCCGGGTGGTGGCCGAGACCGGCATCGAGCTCGAGGTGATCGACCGTGAGACCGAGGCGACGCTGGCCGTCAAGGGCTGCGCGCCGCTGCTCGATCCGGGCGGGCGCGGGGCCATCCTGTTCGATATCGGCGGCGGCTCCAGCGAGCTGGTCAGGATCGAGCGCGATCCGGCCGACCGCAACGCCGAGCCGCGCATCAAGGCCTGGATGTCGATCCCGCTCGGCGTCGTGACCTTGGCCGAACGCTTCGGCGGTCGCGACGTGACGCCGGAGATCTATGCCGCCATGGTCGAGGCCGTGGCCGAGCATGTCGGGCCGTTCGCGGCCGAGAATGGCGGCGACCTCTCCGGCATGCATCTGCTCGGCACCTCCGGCACCGTGACGACGCTCGGCGGCATTCATCTGAACCTCGCGCGCTACGATCGGCGCCGGGTCGACGGCATCTGGATCAACGATGCCGACATCACGACGACGATCGCCAAGCTGCTGGCGATGAGCTACCAGGAGCGCGCCGAGAACAACTGCATCAGCATCGACCGCGCCGACCTCGTGCTGGCGGGCTGCGCCATTCTCGACGCGATTCGCCTGGCGTTTCCGCTGCCGCGGCTGCGCGTCGCCGATCGCGGCCTGCGCGAGGGCATGCTGGTCGAGATGATGCGCGAGGACGGCGCGCTCAGGACGGCGTAGCAAGAATTGACGACGTCATTCCGGTGCGGTCGGACGAAAGCAGCGAAGCTGCTTTCGTTTGGCGCGAACCCGGAATCTCGCTCCGCAACTTCTGGATTCCGGGTCCCGCCCTGACGGGCGGTCCCGGAATGACCTCAGAGATCAAGATGGCAAAAGACACCACTGGCCGCATGCATGTGCAGGTCAAGACCGGGGGCAAGCGCAAGCTGTCCTCGAAACTCTGGCTGGAGCGCCAGCTCAACGATCCTTATGTCATGAAGGCCAAGCGCGACGGCTACCGCTCGCGCGCGGCCTACAAGCTGCTCGAGATCGACGACAAGTATCATTTGCTGAAGCCCGGCATGACGGTGGTCGATCTCGGCGCCGCGCCCGGTGGCTGGAGCCAGATCGCGGCGCGTCGGGTCGGGGCCGAAGCCGGGAAGGGCAAGGTGATCGCGATCGATCTGCTGGAGATGGGCGAGATCCCCGGCGTCACCTTCACCCAGCTCGACTTCCATGCCCAGGATGCGCCGGAAAAGCTCCGCGCCATGCTCGGCGGGCGTGCCGACGTGGTGATGTCGGACATGGCGGCCAACACCACCGGCCATCGCAAGACCGACCAGCTGCGCATCGTCGGTCTCGTCGAACTTGCCGCGCATTTCGCCAGCGAGGTGCTCAAGCCGGGCGGCAGCTTTCTCGCCAAGACGTTCCAGAGCGGCGCCGATGCCGACTTGATGGCGCAGCTCAAGCGCGATTACGCCAGCGTCCGCCACGTCAAGCCGGCCGCGAGCCGGCAGGATTCGTCGGAGCGCTACGTGCTGGCGATGGGTTTCCGCGGCGGAGAGCAGGCCGACCTGTTGTAATGGCGTCATTGCGAGCGGCCCGCGCCGGCGATACAGAGCAGATGCAACACGGTCTCGGGAATCGGCTTGGGCCGACGAGACCCCTTCCGGAGGTCCCCGAATGCGTGTCCTGACCTGCAGCGCTGTCGCGGTCGCTTTGATGGTGGGCTCGGCCATATCGGCGCCGGCTCATGCCCAGGCCTACGATCCGCGCTATCCCGTGTGCATGAAGGTCTATGAAGGCGGCCGGTTTGGCGGTGGCGAGTGGATCGACTGCAGCTACACGTCGCTGCCGCAATGCCGCGCCACGGCGTCCGGCCGCGCGGCGATGTGCGACCTCAATCCATTCTACGCGCCGCCGGCACCGCCGCCGCGCGGCAAGCACCGGCGGCATCGCTGAAACATTTCATGACGCTGCGGCCGTTGCCGTGCCGCAATCGGACTGAAGATTCGCGACCTCCTCTTCATCGGGCTGCCGCCATGCCGCATCGTTTCATCGTTTCGCTTGTGATGCTTCTGCTGCTGGTGCCCGCGCTTGCGACGGCCGCTCCGTCGCACAAGCGCAAGGCTCATCGCTGGCAGGGCTATGGCTTCCTGCCGGGCTATAAGCAGCCGCCGAACAACAGCCTCCCGCTGTACGCGGACAAGGAAGCGATGCGCAACGGCCCGCCGCGCGGCAGCCGCCGCCACTGGTACATCGACGGCACCCCGAAATACATGCTCTACAACGGCGAGTGGCATTATTTCGGCCAGCCCGGCTTCTATCGCGGCCATTACAATGGCGGCAGCTTCGGCCCGTGCTGGACGCGGACGCCGGTGGGAATGGTCTGGACTTGCGGCTGAGCCCTCCAGGTCACTGAGCGGCAAAGTGCCTCGCGTAAAGGGGGTGCGCCATCCTGTCGCAGGGTAGCGCCTTGAATGCCCCCTTTGGGCCTGTAAGCTTTTGCTGTGTCTCGAGAATCCAAGAGCTGATCTGACCGGTCCGTGCGCAGTCGATCGTGCAGCCGTGCGCGTCTTGGTGCCGCATGATCGGGGTTGAGACGCGGATAGAGAAACGTGAGCCGCCGGGGCGGCCGTGGAGGGGTCCTTGAAGTCATTCTGTGCGCGCCTGTTCGGCGCAGCTGTTGCGTTGACGTTCCTGGCCGGTGCACCGGTCTCTGCCCAGCAATTGGAACTGAAGGTGATGGCGCCGGCCGCGCCCGGCGGCGGCTGGGACCAGACCGCGCGGGCCATGCAGCAGGCCTTCGTGGCGTCGGGCGTGGCGCGCAGCGTCCAGGTGACCAACGTCGCCGGCGCCGGCGGCACCGTCGGCATCGCGCAGTTCGTCACCGGCGCCAAGGGCGACGGCAACCAGCTGATGGTGAACGGCTTCGTGATGGTCGGCGCGCTCGCCATGAACAAGTCGCCGGTGACGCTGGAGCAGGTGACGCCGATCGCGCGGCTGACCGAGGAGATCCAGGTCATCGTCGTGCCGGCCAACTCGCCGATCAAGACGGCGCAGGACCTCGCCGCGGCGCTGAAGGCCGATATCGCCAAGGTCACCTTCGCCGGCGGCTCGGCCGGCGGCGTCGATCACGTGATGGCGGCGCTGTTCGCCGGCGCCGTCGGCGCCGACGCCAAGAAGGTCAACTACATCCCGTTCTCGGGCGGCGGCGAGTCGCTGGCGGCGATCCTCGGCGGCAAGGTCACGGCGGGCATTTCCGGCCTGTCGGAGTATGACGGGCAGATCAAGAGCGGCAAGCTGCGCGCGATCGGCGTGTCCTCGGAGAAGCGCATTCCCGGGGTCGACATCCCGACCTTCAAGGAGCAGGGCATCGACCTCGTGCTCGCGAATTGGCGCTCGGTGGTCGCGCCGCCCGGCATCACGCCGGAGCAGAAGAAGGTGCTCAGCGACGCCGTCGAAAAGATGGTGAAGTCGGATGCCTGGAAGGAGATCCTGAAGCAGAAGGGCTGGGACGACGCCTATCTTCCGGGGGATGCGTTCGCCGACTTCCTGAAAAAGGAGAACGTCCGTGTCACCGACGTGTTGAAGTCGGTCGGCCTCGTCAAGTCATGACGACGGAGCGCGCCGGCGCCGAGACACCCGCCTCGGGAGGCGTCGACAAGGCCGGCATCGTCATTGCGGCGCTGCTCGCGGCCGTTGCGCTCGTGCTGGTCTACGACGCCAATCAGATCCCGGCGACCACGATGTACGGCATGGGCCCGCAGGTCATGCCGGTCGTGATCGCGATCGGGCTCGGCATTCTTGCACTGGCCAATCTGATCGATGCCGTGAGAGGCAAGCTGCCGCCGCGCGAGAGCTCCGATCCGGTCGCGGTGCTGCTGATCCTCGCCGGCCTTGCGCTCTTGATCGCGATCATCGGCTTCGGTGGCGGCTTCATCCTGGCGACGACGACGCTGTTCGTGACGACGTCGGCCGCGTTCGGCCGGCGCGCCTTCGTCACCGATCTCGTCATCGGCGCCGTGCTGACGACCGTGATCTATCTCGCCTTCGACCGTCTCCTCACCCTGAGCCTTCCCGCCGGTCCGCTCGAAAGACTGCTCTGATGGACACCTTTGCCGCGCTCGCGCATGGGATGGCGATCGCCGTCCAGCCCATGAACCTGCTCTATGCGCTGGTCGGCGTGTTCCTCGGCACCGCCGTCGGGGTGCTGCCGGGCATCGGGCCGGCGCTCACGGTCGCCCTGCTGCTGCCGGTCACCTACAAGCTCGATCCCGGCGGTTCGCTGATCATGTTCGCCGGCATCTATTATGGCGGCATGTATGGCGGATCGACCACCGCGATCCTGATCAACACGCCAGGCGAGAGCGCCTCGATGGCGACCGCGCTCGAGGGCAACAAGATGGCCAAGTCCGGCCGCGGCGGCCCGGCGCTGGCGACCTCGGCGATCGGCTCCTTCGTCGCCGGCACCATCGCCACCATCGGTCTCGCCTTCCTGTCGCCTTACCTCGTCGACATCGCCGTGCGCTTCGGTCCGGAGGACTACTTCGCGCTGATGTGCGTCGCCTTCGTCACGGTGTCCGCGACCTTCGGCGATTCACCGATCCGTGGCCTCACCAGCCTGTTCATCGGGCTGACGCTCGGTCTCATCGGCATCGACAAGCTGACGGGGCAGGCGCGGCTCGCCTTCGGCGTGCCGGAACTGCTCGACGGTGTCGAGGTGACGACGTTGGCGGTCGGCCTGTTCGCAGTCGGCGAGGCGCTCTACGTCGCCTCGCGCCGTCACCATAGCGAGGAGAAGATCGAGGCCATCAAGGGCTCGCTGTGGATGACGCGCGAGGACTGGAAGCGGTCGTGGAAGCCGTGGCTGCGCGGCACGCTGTTCGGCTTTCCGATCGGCGCGCTGCCGGCGGGCGGCGCCGAGATTCCCACCTTCCTGTCCTATTCGGCCGAGCGGCGGCTGACCAAATATCCTGACCAGTTCGGCAAGGGCGCGATCGAAGGCGTCGCCGGCCCTGAGGCCGCCAACAACGCCTCGGCCGCGGGCACCCTGGTGCCGCTGCTGACCCTCGGCCTGCCGACCTCGGCGACCGCCGCGATGATGCTCGCGGGCTTCCAGCAATATGGCCTCAATCCGGGACCGCTGCTGTTTGCCGAGCGGCCCGATCTGGTCTGGGGCCTGATCGCGAGCCTGTTCATCGCCAACACGATGCTGCTCGTCCTCAACCTGCCGCTGGTCGGGCTGTGGGTGAAGCTGCTCGCGATCCCGACACCCTGGCTCTATGCTGGCATCCTCGTGTTCGCGACCATGGGCACGATCGCGGCAAAGCCGTCGGTCGTGGAACTGTCGATGCTGGCCGGCTTCGGCGTGCTCGGCTTCCTGATGCGCCGGTTCGATTTCCCGATTGCGCCGGTCGTTGTCGGGCTCATCCTCGGGCCGATCGCCGAGAGCCAGTTGCGGCGGGCGCTCGCGATCAGCCTCGGGGATCCCATGACCCTGCTGCAGTCGCCGATCTCTGCAACGCTTCTGGTGGTTGCGCTGATTGCGCTGATCGCGCCGTTCATCTTGAAGGGACTCGGCCGCTTCAAGGCGAATGAGGATTGAGTGTGGCGCGCAAGCGGAAACCGCGCCATCGCACTGCAACATAACGTGACCGGAGGTGAGCGCGGAGATCGGGCGCGGCGTGAAACGATGTGCCCGCGATCCGGTTTTGGGTTGAGCCATCGAGACCGGAGCCTGGAACTCCGGATCAGCTGAGGAAGCGTCTTTCGGGGCGTGTCACCCCAAACCGAAAGAGACCCGATGACCGATCGCTTCGATGACGGTTTCAAGCCAGCCCCCGCGCAACGTCCCGCCGCTCCGAAGACCGCAACCCGTCCGCCGCGCCATCCCGTGATCCTCAGGGTGTCGGCGCTCGGCGTGGCCGGCATCCTCTCGGCGCTGATGCTGACCGCGGTGGTGCCGCCGATCGTGGCCGACCAGTCCGATCGCGCCGTGGTCGATGCGCCGGTGATGCTGCTGACGTCCCCGATCGCGGGCCAGGTCGATTCGCTCACGGCCAAGCCGGGTGGCGAGGTTCGGTCCGGCGACCGCCTCGCAGAGATCACCAATCCGCGGCTCGACCGCACCACGCTCATCTCGCTGGAAGAAAAGGCGGGCGACGCGCGTCAGAAGCTCGACGCCACGCGTGCCAAGCATCAGTCTGATGTCGCTTATGTCAGCTCGCTCGATCAGGAGATCGCGAGCCAGGCCGGTCAGTTGAAGGCGCAGTTGCAGTCCCAGATCGAGGAGCTGCGTGCCCGCGTCGCGCAGTCGAACGCGCAGAGCAGCGAAAAGAAGGCCATCGTCGACCGCCAGAACCGCATGGTCGCGCGCGATGCCGCCAGCGTCGAGATGCTGAAGCCGACCGAGCAGCAATATGCGGCGGCGCTGCACGACACCGATGCGCAGACTGCCAAGCTGAACCAGAAGCTGGCGCAGCTGGAGGCGCTCGACGCCGGCGTCTATGTCGGCGAGGATCTGGTCGCGCTGAACATGCTCAGTCAGAAGCGCCGTGACATCGATCTCGATGCAAGGCGGATGGAGATCGAGGAGAAGCAGCAGGCCGCCGTGCTCGAGGATCTCGAGGGCCTGATCAAGTCCGAGCGCGCGCGGCTGGCGCGGCTCGCTGCCGCGGACGTGCTCTCGCCCGGTCCCGGCAAGGTGCTGGCGGTGGGCGCCGACACCGGACGCCACGTCAGCGCCGGCGATACGATCGCCTCGGTGGTCGATTGTGACAAGCGCTTCGTGGTCGCGATCTTCTCCTATCGCCAGGGCGAAGCGATGAAGCCGGGCACCAAGGTGCGCATCGATGGCGGCGGCTTCCATAGCGGCATCGTCAGCGCCGTGCTGCCGAAGACGAGCGACAAGGTCGACGAGCGCTTTGCCGTGCCATTTCCGCAGACCGAGCGGCGCGAGCTCTACGTCATGATCACGCCTGACGCTGCCGACGAAAAGCCGGCTGCGCAGCCGACCTCCGCGGCGACGCCGGCCTGCACGGTGGGGCAGTGGGTCACCGTGACGCGCGACAATGGCATCGTGCCGTCGATGTCGGTGACATGGCGCCGGCTCGGCCACCTCGTTGCGTCGCTGACCGATCTGGACCCGTCTGAGCCGGGCGAAGCGACGCGCCGCGCCGGCGTCAGCAAGCTCGACTCTGCCTTGCGGTCGCACCCGGCGCAGCAGCCGGTCATCGACGAGCAGTGGTTGCCGACAGCGCGCGCGGTCTCGGCACAATGAGGCTTCTCTCCATGACGGTGGCGGTGATCGCTCTGCTCGGCGGAGCATCGCCGATGCGCGCCGAGACGTCGCTGTGTGCGGGACTGATGCAGGCCGTCGAGCCCGGCCTCGCCGGCCGTGACGCGGCGTTCATCCGCAGCTACGAGCCGGGTGCCGACGAGGAGGGGCTGCCGCTCGGCCTTTCGACGACGGCGTTCACCTATGACAACGCCCTGGCCGCCATCGCGCTGGTCGCATGCGGTCGCGTCGACGAGGGCCGCGTGATCGGCAACGCGCTGGTGCATGCCGGCGCTCATGATCGCAGCTTCGGCGATGGCCGCCTGCGTAACGCCTATCGCGCCGGTCCTGTCGGCCCCGGCGCGGCGCTGCTGCCGGGCTGGTGGGACGACCACAAGAAGATCTGGGGCGAGGACGCCGCGCAGGACGGCACCGCGACCGGCAACGTTGCCTGGGCAGCGTTGGCGCTGCTGACGCTGCATCAGGCGACCGGTGAGGAGGACTACTTGTCCGGCGCGCGGCGCCTGATGGACTGGATCATGGCCAACGCAACGAACGGCGCGGACGGCTTCAGCGGCGGTTATCACGGTTACGATCCGCAGCAGGTGCGCCTCAGCTGGATGTCGACCGAGCACAATGCCGATGTCTACGCCGTGGCCTCCTGGCTCTCTCGTATCACATCGGAGCCGCGCTATCGGGATGCCGCGCAGACGGCGCGCCGGCTGCTCGATCGCACGTTCCGCGGCGATCACTTCCTGCTCGGCACCAAGCCCGACGGCCGCCTCGCCGACGACAATCTGCTCGCGCTCGACGTCCAGCTCTGGCCGTGGATGGCGGTGACGGATGCGCCCGACTGGCGCAGGGCGCTGCGCTTTGCCGAAACCCATCTCGCCGTCGAGGGCGGCTTCGATTTCAACGGCGATCGCGACGGCGTCTGGGTCGAGGGCACGGCGCAGGCGGCGCTGGCCTATCGCATGGTCGGAGATGCCGCCGCCGGCCAGCGGCTGCTTGCAGGATTGCGTGACGACCGCACGGCAACGGGACTTCTGAACGCGACGCGCAACGCGCGCCTCACCACGGGGCTGTCGATCGATCCGACGGGCGCGACCACCATCCAGGACTTCTTCTATTACAAGCGTCCGCATCTCGGTGCCACTGCCTGGGCCGTGCTCGCCGAGACCGGCTGGAATCCTTTCACCGGCGCAAGGGTGCCCTGATGTTTCCGCTCCCCAGCAATGACGCCTCGGTGTTGACCACCGATCTCGGAGTCCTGCTCGGGCTCCTCGTGATGGCTCGCCTGCTCGATCCGACGCGCCGGCGCGACCGCCTGCTGTTCGGCGGTACCGCAGCGTCGTTCCTCCTGATCTACACGCTATGGCGCTGGCACGACACGCTGCCGGCGTTCGACCTGACCCTGCAGGCGCTGTGGCCGCGGCTGTTCATCACGCTCGAGATCGTGGCGATCTCCTACACGCTGATGTCGATCCTGATTCTGACCCGCAGCGTCGACCGCTCGGGACAGGCCGACGCCGCGCAGCGCGCGCTGGCCGCACGGGGCGAGCAGCCGGCCGTGGACGTCTTCATCTGCACCTATGACGAGCCCATGGAGATTGTCGAGCGCTCGATCCTGGCCGCGCTCGCGCTCGACCATCCCAACAAGACCGTCTGGGTGCTCGACGACACCCGGCGTGATCGGCTCCGCGCGTTCTGCGACGAGGTCGGCGCGCGCCATCTGACGCGGCCCGACAACAAGGGCGCCAAGGCCGGCAATCTCAACAACGCGCTTGCGGCGACGGCGCAGCTGTCGAACGCGCCGGTGATCCTGGTGCTCGATGCCGACTTCGCCCCGCGCCGTGACTTCCTCCAGCGCACGGTCGGCCTGCTGCTGTCCGAGCCCGACATCGCCGTCGTGCAGACGCCGCAGTTCTACTACAACCCCGATCCGATCCAGCACAATCTGCTGTCATCAGGCCATTGGGTCGACGACCAGCGCTTCTTCTTCGACGTGTTCCAGCCGGCCAAGGATGCCTGGGGCTGCGCGTTCTGTGTCGGCACCTCCTTCGTCGTGCGTCGCGAGCGGCTGATGGAGATCGGCGGCTTCCCGCATGCGGCGATCTCCGAGGATCTCAACCTCACCTACACGCTGCTCAAGCGCGGCCATCGCACGGTCTGGCTGAACGAGCCGCTCAGCTTCGGCCTCTCGGCGGAAGGCGTGCCCGAATACATCACCCAGCGCGCCCGCTGGTGCCTCGGCACGATCCAGGTCGCGCTCTTGCGCGATGGACCGCTGCACAGCCGCGGCTACAGCTTCACCCAGCGCTGGCACTTCCTGCATGGCGTGCTCAACTGGGCCTGCAAGCCGTTCATGGTGCTGCTTCTGATCGCGCCGCCGATCTACTGGTTCGCCGGGCTGCCGGCATTCGAGGCCGACTATCTGTCGTTCCTGCGCTACGGCGTGCCGGCGCTGCTCGGGACGATCATCTACATGGGCTGGATCTCGCGTTCCAAGACCCTGCCGCTGTTCATGGAAGCGACCCATGCAGTGACCTGCTTTGCCGTCACTGCCACCTTGCTCAGCGCGCTGGTCCGGCCGTTCGGCCGCCCCTTCAAGGTGACCGACAAGGGCGGCGACCGCTCCAAGCCGCGCGTCCACGGCAAGCTCGCCGCGGTTTTCGGCGCGATCGCCGCGAGCTCGGCGGCGGCCATCGTCTGGGCGTTCGTGTCGCCGAACGCAGCCAGCGAGATCTCGTCGATCGACTACTTCAATCTGTTATGGGCCGGCATCGCGATGCTGATCGCCTTCATCGCGTTTCTCGTCTGCTTCGAGCTGCCGCGCGGCGAGGACCTGTTTCCGAGCGACGAGGCGGGCTGGCTGGCGCAGAACGGCGAGGTCGTGCCGTGCAAGATCGAGGCGCTGTCTCTGTCGTCGGCACGCGTGGCCCGGTCGCGCGGCCGCGGAACGATGCGGCCAGGGGCGCTGCTGCCGGTGCATCTCGACGGCCTCGGATGGATCGAGGCCTCGGTGAGCGATGTTTCCAGGACGACGATGCACCTCCGCATGCACCCGACCGAGGCGCAGCGGCGCCAGTTGGTCGTCCGCCTGTTCAGCTCCTCTTGCGGCGTCATCACCGGCCGCGCCCGCCTGCGCGGGGCCCTCGCAGGGTTGGCGCGCCGCGGCTTCGTCGGTCGCTGACGTTCCGGATCCAGCGGTAGGGTGGGCAAAGCAGCCGCCGCAGGCGGCAGCGTACCCACCGGCCGGGCGGGATGGCGAGCGTCTCCACCTCGTGCCTGGCTTCGGTCGCGATCCCCGGCGGAGGTGCAGCCATCCGGCAGAGGCTTATCGGTTGGTTAAGACTAACGCGAGAATACCCCCGATGTCCTTGCAGGCGCCGACGGCGTTGCAAAGCCGGCTGCGATATGACTTGGGGCGCGCTGACTTCGCAGCATCGCGGACTGGACGCGGGCTGCGCGACAGAAGCAGGACATGTCGGGCATGGACGCTGGAACGCAGAGGGCAACGGCTGACACCGCGCGCACGGCGTGGATCGATTTCGCGCGTGGCCTTGGCGTCATCCTGGTGGTGTACGGTCATGTGCTTGGCGGTCTCGTGCGCCCGGGCATCTTCCCGGATGGAGCCGTCGCGCGCTGGATGGACTACACGCTCTATACGTTCCACATGCCGCTGTTCTTCTTCCTGGCCGGCTTGAACGTGCAGCACAGCTTGCGGCGCGGCGCGCGTTCCTTCCTCACCTCCAAGCTCTGGACCATCGCCTATCCCTACGTGCTGTGGTCGTTGATCCAAGGCGGGATCACGATGCTGCTGGCGCGGGATGCCAACATCCCGATCCATCCCGGAGATCTCGCCGCGATATGGTATCGTCCGATCGCACAGTTCTGGTTCCTCTACGCGCTGATGATCTGCCATGTGTTCGCGGTGCTGGTTCCGTCGCGGACGGTTTTGATCCCGCTCGCGCTGGCCGGGCTTGGTGTGTTCCTCGCGCTGCCGATCCGGCCTGACCTCGCACTCACCCTGCATCATCTGCCGTTCTACGTTGCGGGCGTCTACGGCACCCGCGTGGTGGCGGAATGGCGGCCGTTCGGCTGGTCCTCTCCGGTCGTGATCGGGATTGCGTTTGCGGCCGCAGTGGCGCTGGGCGGCCAGCTGTCCGGCATGGACGCCAACGGGCTCGCCTCCCTGCCGGCCTGTGTGCTCGGGATCGCCGGCACGGTCGGGCTCTGCAAGCTGCTCGCGCCAACGCGCCATCGCTGGCTTGCGGCCGCGGGCGTCGCGTCGATGACGATCTATGTGCTGCACATCCTTGCCGGCTCGGGCGTGCGGATCATCATGCTGAAGCTGCACATCCCGCCATTGCCATGGGTCTACCTGCTGGCCGGAACGGCGGCCGGCGTGGTGCTTCCTTTGATCGCGCATGCCATCCTGCGGCGGCTCAATCTGCTGGCCGTCTTTGGGCTCGCATCGCCGGCCTCCCGCAAGCCGCAGACCGCGGCGATCACGCCGCGCGTTGCAACGTCCGATCAGGCGCCGGCCTGATGCTGCCGCGCGGCGACGGTGCGCCGTGCTGCGCCGGCCGTCTGGTCGAGCGGACAGGCCATCGCGACGAGCATCCAGAACAGCGCCGAAACCTCGCCGGAGGAGATGCTGGTCAGCGGCAGCTGAACCAAGAGCGCACTGATGGCGAGCGCCCCGAGCACGGCGCCCTCGCGCGTCGGCATCCGCCACGCGGCTCCGGTGGCGGCGAGCCCGACCCAGACATAGGCCGCGAGGCAGATCAGTCCGACCGGAATGCCCATCGTCACCCAGCTTGCGATGATCTGCCCGTCGATCGGCATCGCGCCGGCGACGCCGACGTCGGTGATGGTGAAGCCCGATCCCAGGACCATGCTGTTCGGCGCATTCCACAGCGTGACGAACTCATCCAGCCGCTCGCTGCCGCTGCTGTCCTGCGACACGCTGCCGAGCGATTCCAGACGGGAGGTGATGACCTCCGCGAACGGCGTGAACATGACTGTGACGATCACCGCGCCGACCAGTCCGACCGTGATCGATACGGCGCGACGCCGCGTCGCGGGGAGCAGCATGCAGAACAGCACGCCCACCGCGAGCGTGATCCAGCTGGTACGATAGAGCGACAGCAACAGGCCGAGTGCTGCGGGCGCCATCGCCGCCATCGACAGCCATCCCGGGCGCAGGAAGCCCACCAGCAGCAGGCCGGTGGCCGTGAAGGTCGCGTAGCTGGCGGGGCCGTTCATCGTGCTGAACACGCGGACCATGTAGGGCAGCGGATAGCCGGCCGAGGTGATGCTGGCATTCACCATCCAGAACCGATCCCAGCCTTGCGGATCGACATATTGCCAGATGCCGTAGAGGCCGGTGACCGGCAGCACCAGCAGGAAGACGCGCGTGATTGCATCGAGCAGGGCGCCGTCGGATCGCGACCGCTGCTGCAGGGCGATCGCATAGAGCACGGGCGCGGCCCATTTCATTCCGCCATTGGCGGCGTTGAACCAGTCGTTTTGGAATATCGACAGCGCGCCGCCATAAACGATGCAGGCGAGGACGATGAGGGGCGCCACGAGCCATGGATTGCCCGGCCTGTCCTTGTCCGAGGGCGAGAGCACCAGACTTGGAACTGGTGCGATGATGAACAGCAGCGGGCCGCTCAGCATGATGCCGGATGAATCGAATCCCGCGGAGATGTCGACCAGGCGGCGCACGAAGGGAGCGAAGGCGAACATCAGGATCGCCGACTGCACGTGGGCTGCGGGGCTGCGACGCCACGCGAACCAGCCGGCGACCGCGCAGCCGAGCACGAAAGCCGGCCT
Organism: Bradyrhizobium sp. HKCCYLS3013; assembly: GCF_051167615.1. Taxonomy (NCBI): domain Bacteria; kingdom Pseudomonadati; phylum Pseudomonadota; class Alphaproteobacteria; order Hyphomicrobiales; family Nitrobacteraceae; genus Bradyrhizobium; species Bradyrhizobium sp. HKCCYLS3013. The sequence goes on along the minus strand of NZ_JBNPTK010000021.1, from coordinate 82,999 downwards.
GACGATGCCGCCGAGTGCCGGCACGGCGAGCGCCGTCGCTGCCAGGAGAAGCGCGGACGGCCAACAGTTCATCGCCATCGCCGCAAGCGGCTGCGGGTCGATTCGGCTCTCTTTCATGAAGTCGGACTATAATGGAAAACCCCGGCTCCCGACGCACGTTCGAACGAGACCGTGCCGGCGCGCATGGCTGGGACAGCCGCATGGCTTGGAAAGTCAGAGGCCCGGCGCCCAAGGCGGCCGTCAACCGAGGCGACGAAAGAAGTGATCCGAGCATGATCCGACGCGTAATCATGGCCACACTTTTCGCCGCGTGGTTGGTCGTCTCGTTGACTGCGACGGCAGGAGCCGCGGAGGTGCTGCCGGCCCGCGACGTCTGCCAGCCGACCACCTCGGCCAAATCGCGCGACGGCAATTGCGTTCCCTGCGCCGTCGGACCCATCTCGACCGCCCCAGGCTTCCTGGCACTGTTGGAGCAGGTGCGCTCGCGGCGCGCCGCCTTTGCCGACATCGACCGTCGTATCGATGGCGCCAGCGGAGATCCGGAGGTCCAGAACCTGCTGCAGGGACGCAACCTGGCCCGTGCGCTGTACGGTTCTGATGCGGATTTCATCGCGGGCGGCAGCGCCTCGCGCTGTCTCGTGCCGGACAACGAGGCTGCGCGAGCCAGGGCGACGCCGATTGCCTGCGACGCGATTCCGCGCGAGGGGCTGGTGGTGCTTCTGACCGCGGGCCAGTCGAACATCTCCAACACCGGCGCGCCCGATCAGAGTGGCCGGCTCTATCAGCCTCACAACCGGTTCTACAATTTCGACCGCTTCGACGGCCGCTGCTACGTGGCGCGCAATCCCTTGCTGGGAACGCCGGGCGAGGGCGAGAACGTCGCCACCCGGCTGGGCGACGAATTGATCGATCGCGGACTGGCGAAGACGGTCGTGATCGCACCCGTTGCGATCGGCGGGACTTATCTCGAGGAGTGGCGCGCCCGCGGCGGCAAGTATTTCGAGGTGCTGCTCGCGACCATCGCCGGCCTGCGCGACGCGGGTCTCGAGCCGAGCGCGGTGCTCTGGCATCAGGGCGAGTCCAACGCCTTCGCCTTCTCGACCAATGGTGCGGAGGACGGCACGCAATTGCAGGTCACCGCGAAGATGAAGGAGGCGGGACGGCTGTCCTACTTGCGGAACGATCTCGAGATCGTTGCCGGGCTGCGCGCGGCCGACGTGACCGCGCCGATCTTCGTTGCCGCGGCGACGCTCTGCGGCAGCGTTCCCGACGAGATCATCCGGTCGGCACAGGCCGCCGTGCCGAACCCTGCGATCGGCGTCTATCCGGGGCCGGACACCGACCAGATCGGCCTTCCGCTGCGCCACGACCGCTGCCACATGAGCCACGCCGGCACCGAGCAGCACGCGCGGATGTGGGCCGATCGCCTGGCCGAATTCTGGAGGTCCGGCGCGCGGAGACCTTGACCGGAGAACCGTCCGCTACCCCAGCCGCTGATCCCGCGCATCCTGCGTGGTCTCGCTCGCCGACTTCCTGGCGGCCTTCTCCGCGCCCTTCTCGGCGCCCTTGCGACTGGCGATCGCCGCGACCTTGCGGCCCGAGATCTCGCTGCCGGCGTCATCCGGCATCTGCCAGAACAGGATCGACGACAGCGCCGAGGTGATGGCGACGACGATGAAGGCGGGCGCGAAGGACGCCGCGGTGAGCTGGCTCGCGCCGTGCATCCACATCGTGGTCTCCACCGAGAACGCGCCGACCGCGACGCCGGCGGAGATCGCGAGCTGCTGGTTGACGCTGGTGAGCGTCGTGGCGCGGCTCATCTGGGCGGTCTCGACCTCGGCATAGGCGACGGTGTTGATCGCGGTGAACTGCAGCGAGCGGAAGAAGCCGCCGACGACGAGAATGATCAGGATCAGCAGCAGCGGCGTCGCCGGCGTGAACAGCGCGCAGGCGGCAAGGAAGACCGAGCTGACGACGGCATTGACCGTCATCAGATGGCGGAAGCCGAAGGCGCGGATGAGCCGCGCGGCCAGCGCCTTCATGCCCATTGCGCCGGCAGAGGAGCCGAAGGTGACGAGGCCGGACTGGAACGGCGACAGGCCGAAGCCGAGCTGCATCAAGAGCGGCAGCAGGAAGGGCAGGGCGCCGATGCCCAGGCGAAACATGAAGCCGCCGACGATCGAGGCGCGCAGGGTCGGCAGCCGCAGCAGCGAGAAATCGAGCACCGGCGAGTTGGTGCGCCAGGAGTGGCGGACGTAGAGCGTCATCGAGATCGCGCCGATCGCAACGAGACTCGCGACCACCGACCACGGCAGCAGGTTGAGACCGGCGACCGAGAGGCCGAAGGCGAGACCGGCGAGGCCGATGCCGGCCAGCACCATGCCAGTGAGGTCGAACGGCTCGGGATTGTCGCTCTTGATCGGATCGATGAAGCGCAGCGCCATGATGATGCCGACGATGCCGATCGGGATGTTGATCAGGAAGATCCAGTGCCAGGAGAAATAGGTGGTGATGAAGCCGCCGACCGGCGGTCCGATGACAGGACCGATCAGCGCGGGGATCGTGACCCAGGCCATCGCGCCGACCAGCGCGCTCTTGTCGACGGAGCGCAAGAGGACAAGACGTCCGACCGGCGTCATCATCGCGCCGCCCATGCCCTGCAGGATGCGCGCGAACACGAAGTTCTCGACGGAGTTGGCGAGCGCACAGCCGATCGAGCCGATCATGAACACGGCGACCGCGCTGGAGAACACCCGCCGCGCGCCAAACCGGTCGGCGGTCCAGCCGCTCGCCGGGATGAACACCGCCAGCGACAGCAGATAAGACGTGATGGCGAGCTTCAGCGTCAGCGGGCTGGTGCCGATATCCCTGGCGATCGCCGGCAGCGAGGTCGCGATCACCGTGGAGTCCATGTTCTCCATGAACAGGGCGGTGGCGACGATCAGCGGAATGACGCGTTGTTTGTTCATCGAATCTCGGGAGGGACGGGGAAGGCCGGCGCCGCGGCTGTAGCACCCTGCGACGAACGAGGCCATTGCGCTGCTGGCATGGCCCCCTAGATGCAGCGTGACGCTGCCGCGTCATCGTTATTGGAGATGTGCCGATGATCTATCTGCTCGCCGCCCTGGTGCCGCCGCTGGGCCTGCTGCTCAACGGGCAGCCGTTCGCGGCCATCTTCAATCTGCTGCTCTGCCTGATCTGCCTCGTCCTTGGCCTGTTCTTCCACGTGCTGCTGCTGGTGCCGTCGGCGCACGCGCTGATCGCCGTCCGCATGCGGCGCGAGGACCGGCGGCACCGCGAGGTGGTCGACGCCATCCGCCGCTACGGGCCGCCGCCTGGCGCCTGGCGCTAGAGGCGCGCGGAACTTCTGCCCCGGAATCGGGGCTTTGACGACTTTTTGTTGCGTATCAGGGGTCGGTCTGGGCCGTTCTTCGCAATCGCGGGAGGATGGCGGATCGGCCCTTTGATTCGTCACAGGCCCATGCTATCGACCCGCGTCAACCCCACCGATGGGCACCGATTCGACGGCGAGGCATGGTCTCGACGGCGGCGCCGCTCATCCGTAACCGCATCGCGGCCGTTTTGGCCGCAGACAAGGAGTTGACGATGGCGACCGTCCAGACACTTCGCGAAGCCTTCACCTTCGACGACGTGCTCTTGAAGCCGGGCCTGTCCGATGTGCTGCCCTCCGAGGTCGACATCCGTTCGCGCGTGACGCGCGAGATCCCGCTCAACATTCCGATCATGGCGTCCGCCATGGATACCGTCACCGAGGCGCGCATGGCGATTGCGATGGCGCAGGCCGGCGGTGTCGGGGTGATCCACCGCAATTTCGATCCCGAGGGCCAGGCCGCCCAGGTGCGCCAGGTCAAGAAGTTCGAATCCGGCATGGTGGTCAACCCGCTGACGATCTCGCCGGAGGCGACGCTGGCCGACGCGCTGGCGCTGATGAAGGACTACGGCTTCTCCGGCATTCCGGTCGTCACCGGCGGCGGCAAGGGCATCCCCGGCAAGCTGGTCGGCATCCTGACCAATCGCGACGTCCGCTTCGCCACCGATCCGCGGCAGAAGATCTCCGATCTGATGACGCATGAGAACCTCGTCACCGTGCGCGAGGGCGTCGGCCAGGACGAGGCCAAGAAGATCCTGCACAAGCACCGCATCGAGAAGCTGCTCGTCGTCGACGACCAGTACCGCTGCGTCGGCCTGATCACCGTGAAGGACATGGAGAAGGCGGTCGCGCATCCGCTCGCGTGCAAGGACGCGCAGGGCCGCTTGCGCGTCGCCGCGGCGACGACGGTGGGCGAGGGCGGCTTCGAGCGCACCGAGAAGCTGATCGAGGCCGGCGTCGACCTCGTCGTGGTCGACACCGCGCACGGCCATTCCTCGCGCGTGCTGGAAGCCGTCAACCGCATCAAGCGCATCTCCAACGCGGTGCAGGTAATCGCCGGCAACATCGCCACCCGCGACGGCGCGCAGGCGCTGATCGATGCCGGCGCCGACGCCGTCAAGGTCGGCATCGGCCCGGGCTCGATCTGCACCACCCGCATCGTGGCGGGCGTCGGCGTGCCGCAGCTGACCGCGATCATGGATGCGGTGGAAGCCGCCAAGAAGGCCGACGTGCCGGTGATCGCCGACGGCGGCATCAAGTTCTCCGGCGATCTCGCCAAGGCGCTCGCCGCCGGCGCCGACGTCGCCATGGTCGGCTCGCTCTTGGCCGGCACCGACGAGACGCCCGGCGAGGTGTTCCTGTGGCAGGGCCGCTCCTACAAGGCCTATCGCGGCATGGGCTCGGTCGGTGCGATGGCGCGCGGCTCGGCCGACCGCTACTTCCAGCAGGACATCAAGGACACCTTGAAGCTCGTGCCGGAAGGCATCGAGGGCCAGGTGCCGTACAAGGGCCCGGTCGGCAACGTCATGCACCAGCTCGCCGGCGGCCTGCGCGCGGCGATGGGCTATGTCGGCGCCAAGGATCTCGCCGAATTCCACGGCAAGGCCGAGTTCGTCCGCATCACCGGCGCGGGCCTGCGCGAAAGCCACGTCCACGACGTGACGATCACCCGCGAGAGCCCGAACTATCCGGGCGGGGTGTAAACAACCACCGCTCTCTCCGTCATTGCGAGGAGCGAAGCGACGACTTGTCCGCCATAGCCCGAAGGGCGACGGCGGAAGCAATCCAGGGGTTGCGCGCGCGGCCCTGGATTGCTTCGCTTCGCTCGCAATGACGGCTCCCGTGGGGTCGGCACCGAACGCCACATCAACAAACAAGAGGAAACACCATGTCCCAAGCCAAGCGCATCGTGCTCGCGTCCCGTCCCGTCGGCGAGCCCAAGCCGTCTGATTTCCGCCTCGAGGAGCACGCCATCCCGACTCCCGGCGCCGGCGAGGTGCTGTTGCGCACGATCTGGCTGTCGCTCGATCCCTACATGCGCGGGCGCATGAGCGACGGGCCGTCTTACGCCCAGCCGGTGCCGGTCGGCGGCGTGATGGAGGCGGGGACCGTGTGCGAGGTGGCGGCCTCCAACAATCCCGGCTTCAAGGCCGGCGACATCGTGCTGGCGCGCGCCGGCTGGCAGACGCATGCGGTCTCCGACGGCAAGGGTCTTGCGAAGATCGACCCGAGCCTCGCGCCGATCTCGACCGCCGTCGGCGTGCTCGGCATGCCCGGCATGACCGCCTACACCGGCCTGCTCGACATCGGCCAGCCCAAGCCGGGCGAGACCGTGGTGGTCGCCGCCGCCTCCGGCGCGGTCGGCTCGGCGGTCGGACAGATCGCCAGGATCAAGGGCGCCCGCGCCATCGGCATCGCCGGCGGCAAGGACAAGTGCGACTACGTGAAATCCGAGTTCGGCTTCGACGACTGCCTCGACCATCGCGATCCCGATCTGGCGGCGAAGCTCAAGGAAGCCTGCCCGAAGGGCATCGACGTCTATTTCGAGAATGTCGGCGGGGCGGTGTTCGAGGCAGTGTTCCCGCTGTTCAACGCCTTCGCGCGCATGCCGGTCTGCGGCCTGATCGCCCATTACAACGACACCCAGTCGGTGGCGCCGAAATGGGCCGGCGCGCTGATGCGCAACGTGCTGACCAAGCGGCTCCTGATCCGCGGCTTCATCGTCTCCGACTTCGCCTCCCGCCACGGCGACTTCCTCAAGGACATGTCGGCCTGGGTTCGCGACGGCAAGGTCAAGTACAAGGAGCACGTCACCGAGGGCCTGGAGAACGCGCCCGCGGCGTTCATGGGCCTGCTCAAGGGCGCCAATTTCGGCAAGCAGCTGGTACGGGTCGGGCCGGACAAGGCCTGAAGCCACACTTGATGTGATTCTTCAGCGCGACCGTAAAATCACGGGAACCACAGCCCCTTATCGGGAGTCCTGAGGGAACCGGTTCATCCACGAGGGCCCGGCATCATGCCGGGCCTTCACTTTTCCCAAGGGGGGATTGTCGATGTCGCTGCCCATGGTGCTGCTGCCCGTTTTCGTCGAGGTTGCACTGACCTTCGCGCTGCTGTTCTGGAATAAGAGGAAGGCGCAAGCCACGGATGCCGCCGATGAATTCGGCCTGCCGACCTTGTTCTATGCCCTGATCGCGCTGGCGCTGCCGCTGCGCCATGCCGATCTGGTGATCGTGCTGCTGTCCTGGGTGTTCGTCGTCACCCGCTTCGTCAATGCCGGCTTTATCAGTGGGGCAGACAAGCGCGGGCTGGCCTGGACCGCCTCGGCGCTGGTGCTGCTGGCGATGTGGCTGTATTTCGCCCTGAAGATGCTTCTCCTGATCTGAGACTGGATACTGAATGACCCCCGCCGCCCGGCTGTCCGCCGCCATCGACATCATCGAATCCATCGAGTCCCAGCGGGCGCCGGCGGCGAAGGCCTTGAAGGATTGGGGCACCAGCCACCGCTTCGCCGGCTCCGGCGACCGAGCCGCCATTGCCGGCCTGGTCTGGGACGTGCTGCGCCGCCGCGCCTCCAGCGCCTATGTCATGGAGGACGACACCGCGCGGGCGCGGGTGCTCGGCATGCTCAAGCTCGAGCGCGGCCTTGATGTGCCGACCATCGCCGCGATGTGCGACGGCAGCCGCTTCGCGCCGCCGTCGCTCACTGCCGCCGAGGAGAAGGCGCTGGCCGCGCGCACCACCGAGGGCGCGCCGCCGCCGGTCGCCGGCGACTATCCCGACTGGCTCGACCCGTATCTCGCCGCCGTGTTCGGCGACGACCGCGTCGCCGAGGCCATGGCGATGGCCAGCCGCGCGCCGCTCGACCTGCGCGTCAACACGCTGAGAGCGAAGCGCGAGAAGGTTCAGGCGTCGCTCAAGCATCTCGGCGCCGTGCCGACGCCGTGGTCGCCGCTCGGCCTGCGCATCACGCTCGGGGCCGACGCGCGCAATCCCGGAATCCACGCCGAGGAGGATTTCATCAAGGGCGCGATCGAGGTCCAGGACGAGGGCTCGCAGCTCGCGGCCCTGTTCACCGCCGCCAAGCCCGGCGAGCAGGTCATCGACCTCTGCGCCGGCGCCGGCGGCAAGACCTTGGCGCTGGCCGCGATGATGCAGGGCAAGGGCCGCCTGATCGCCACCGACGCCGACAAGCGCCAGCTCGCGCCGATCCACGAGCGGCTGTCGCGCGCCGGCGTCCACAACGCCGAGATCCGCACCCCGAAGGGCGACGCCGACCCGCTCGCCGACATCAGCGCCTCCGCTGATCTGGTGGTGATCGACGCCCCCTGCACGGGCACCGGCACCTGGCGCCGCAACCCCGACGCCAAATGGCGCATGCGCCCCGGCGCCCTGGAGATCCGCCTCAAGGACCAGGCCGAAGTGCTCGACCGCGCCGCCCGCCTGGTCAAACCCGGCGGCCGCATCGCCTACATCACCTGCTCGGTGCTGCAGCCGGAGAACGGCGAGCAGGTGCGGGCGTTCGTGGCGCGGCACCCGGAATTCGCGGTCCAGCCGCCGGAGCAAACCGCTACCGTTCTCTGGGACAAGGCCGAAGCCTTCGCCGAAGCCGCCCTGCAGACCCCCGAAGGCTGGCTGATGACCCCCCGCCGCACCGGCACGGACGGGTTCTTCGTGTCGGTGCTGAAGAAGGCCTAGCTGCCGCGAACACCCTCCGCTGTCGTCCCGGGCAAGCCCCGCGCGCGCAGCGCGTGGGGCGCCGACCCGGGACCCATACTCCGCGGCCGTTATGAGGCGCGAGATGGAGCGGCCAGCGTGCCCGAGCCCCGCATCCTGTGGTTATGGGTCCCGGCTCGGCGCGGTCCGGCGCAATGCTTGCGCATTGCCCGGCCCGATTGGCCGGGACGAAGGCCGGGGCCACAAAACAAGTGTCGTCCCGGGCAAGCCCCGCGCGCGCAGCGCGTGGTGCGCCGACCCGGGACCCATACGCCGCGGCCGTTATGAGGTGCGAGATGGAGCGGCCAGCCTGCCCGAGCCCCGCATCCTGTGGTTATGGATCCCGGCTCGGCGCGGCCCGGCGCAATGCTGCGCATTGCCCCAGCCCGCTTGGCCGGGACGACAGCGGTGGGCGCGGCACGCGCCGGTGAATCGCCCGCTGCCAAGGGTTGCGAGTCCCCCCGCAGCGGCGTAATTCCTTGCCATGACAGCCCCAGCCAACAACACCCCGACCACCGCCGCCGCCGACACCTCGGTGGCCGCGCTCCATGACAAGATCCTGATCGTCGATTTCGGCAGCCAGGTCACGCAGCTGATCGCGCGCCGGGTGCGCGAGGACGGCGTGTATTGCGAGATCGTGCCGTTCCAGAAGGCGGAGGCCGCCTTCCGGCAGATGAACCCGAAGGCCGTGATCCTCTCCGGCGGCCCCGAATCCGTCCACGAAGAGGGCTCCCCGCGCGCCCCGCAGCTGATCTTCGATTCAGGCGTCCCGGTGATGGGCATCTGCTACGGCCAGATGACGATGGCCGCCCAGCTCGGCGGCACCGTCGAGGGCGGCCACCACCGCGAGTTCGGCCGCGCCGACGTCGAGGTGAAGACGAACAGCCTGCTGTTCGACGGCGTCTGGCAGAAGGGCGAGCAGCACCAGGTGTGGATGAGCCATGGCGACCGCATCACGCAGATGCCGCCGGGCTTCTCGGTCGCCGGCGTCTCGCCGAACGCGCCCTTCGCCGTGATCCAGGACGAGACGCGCAAGTACTACGGCCTGATGTTCCACCCCGAAGTGGTGCACACGCCCGACGGCGCAAAACTGATCCGCAACTTCGTCCGCAACATCGCCGGCCTCGGCGGCGACTGGACCATGCACGCCTTCCGCGAGGAGGAGATCAAGAAGATCCGCGCGCAGGTCGGCAAGGGCAAGGTGATCTGCGGCCTCTCCGGCGGCGTCGACTCTGCGGTGGCCGCGGTGCTGATCCACGAGGCGATCGGCGACCAGCTCACCTGCGTGTTCGTTGATCACGGCCTGCTCCGGCTCAACGAGGCCGAGACCGTCGTCGATCTCTTCCGGCACCACTACAACATCCCGCTGGTGCATGTGGACGCCTCACAACTCTTCCTCGGCGAGCTCGCCGGCGTCACCGACCCCGAGCAGAAGCGCAAGACCATCGGACGACTCTTCATCGACGTGTTCGAGGCGGAGGCCAAGAAGATCGGCGGCGCCGATTTCCTGGCGCAGGGCACGCTCTATCCCGACGTGATCGAGAGCGTCTCCTTCACCGGCGGCCCCTCGGTGACGATCAAGTCGCACCACAATGTCGGCGGCCTGCCGGCGCGCATGAACATGAAGCTGGTCGAGCCGTTGCGCGAGCTGTTCAAGGACGAGGTCCGCGTGCTCGGCCGCGAGCTCGGCTTGCCCGACGTCTTCGTCGGCCGCCACCCGTTCCCGGGCCCGGGCCTCGCCATCCGCTGCCCCGGCGAGATCACGGTCGACAAGCTCGACATCCTGCGCAAGGCCGACGCCATCTACATCGACGAGATCCGCAAGGCCGGCCTCTACGACACCATCTGGCAGGCCTTTGCCGTGCTGCTCCCCGTCAAGACCGTCGGCGTCATGGGCGACGGCCGCACCTACGACTACGTCGTCGGCCTCCGCGCCGTCACGTCGACGGACGGCATGACCGCGGACTTCTATCCGTTCGACATGAAGTTCCTCGGCAACACGGCGACGCGCATCATCAACGAGGTGAAGGGCGTAAATAGGGTGGTGTATGACGTGACCAGTAAGCCGCCGGGGACGATCGAGTGGGAGTAGGGGAAACGTCAACTTCGATGGTGCTTTTCAGCGAAAGCCACCTACCATCTTGAGATGGAGTTTGTCGATCGTCTAACCTCTTTTTTAGCCACTAGTCGCGGTGCAGGGCCGCTTTCAGTAAAGAGTGCAGCGATTGGAGTGCCTCGCACCGACGATTATCATTCACAGATACCACTTGAAGTAGACGCTCGTTCGTTTCAGGTTTGTTTTTGTACCGAGCAACATTCTGGATATTGATTTAGGAGGGCGTTCAATGAGGCTCATCAAAGCGCGAGCGACCAACTATCGAAACATCATTGATTCTAATGAAGTCGAGATCGCGCAAACTACTTGCTTAGTCGGCAAGAATGAGGCTGGAAAGTCGGCCTTCCTTAAGGCCATCGAAGGCATTCGCTCGGTCGATCCCAATTTCAAGGACTATGGTAAGATCGAAAACTACCCCCGTCGGCATCTAGCCGATTATGCTGAGCGACATCCAGACGGGGTGCTGAAGTCATGCGAACGTATTGGGAGCTTGACGCTTTCGACATCAAAGCTTTGGAGGCTGAGCTTGGACAAGGGGCGCTAAAAAGCTCCTGTGTCTGCGTTTCCAAAACTTATGAATCTGAAACAACCACGTGGGAGATCGATGTCGATGAAGAAAAGGTTATTGGGCATCTCTCCAAGCTGGCAGGACTGACTGAAGAAGATGCGGCTCCGATCAGTGCCGCAAAGACCACGGCAAAGGTTTACGAAGCTCTGGCTGGCATAACAAGTCGGACCCCTAGCCAAGAAAGCATGATTGCGGTCATCGGGAAGTGGCGTAAGCATCGGGCAGTGCTGCGCGCAATCGATATTCTTTCGGCGCGAATGCCCAAGTTTATGTACTTCTCGCATTACGATCGAATGAGTGGCGCTCTCTCGGTCAACCAGTTGAATCAAGAGAAGCAAAATGGGGCGCTGCTGTCGAGCGGAGATCGCGTATTTCTCGATTTTCTTGAGTATGCTGGAACTACGTTGGAGGACTTGGTAGCTACCACTCATTTTGAGGAGCTAAATGCGAAGTGTGAAGCGGCTGCGCTCCGTATCACAGATCAAATTTTTGAGTATTGGACGCAAAATGATGAATTGAAGATAAAGGTAGTATTCTCGGAGGGAAAGAGCGGTGATCCGGCTCCGTTTAACTCCGGACCGGTCGCGCGTGCTCGCGTCGAAAACGCGCTTCATGGCGTGACAGTGCCCTTTTCTGAGCGGTCGGCGGGCTTCATCTGGTTCTTCTCCTTCTTGGTCAAGTTCGCTCAAATTCGAAAGACTAACGGCAATGTGATCCTATTGCTGGATGAGCCTGGCCTTACGCTTCACGGGACTGCGCAAAAGGATCTTCTGCGATTTTTCTACGAGCAGATTGCGCCTAAGCATCAGGTAATCTGGTCGACGCATTCACCTTTTATGGTGCCTGCTAACGATCTCGTTTCAGTTCGCACTGTTGAGGATGTTGTTGAGATCGATAGGCGCGGTCGGAAAGTGTTGATCGGTACTAAGATTCGGTCTGACGTGCTCACGACCGATCCTCAAACCAATTTTCCTATTTTTGGGGCAATGGGATTTGAAGTCACGCAAACTCTTGTTATCGGCACCAATACATTGTTAGTCGAAGGGCCGAGTGATATTCTTTTTCTTCAGGCAGCTTCGTCGGCGCTTAAGGAGGCGGGGAGGTCGCACCTTTCTCCATCCTGGGCTGTGTGCCCGTCGGGTGGCATCGATAAAGTATTGCCGTTCGTGCGACTGTTCTACGGCAATAAGCTCAATGTGGCCGTGCTAACCGACTATGAGCGCGGGCAGAAGCGAAAGTTAGAAGATCTTTACAAGGCGGCCCTCCTCAACAATGACCGTATAATTCTTGCTACCGAAGTTGCGGGGAAAGATGAGGCGGATATCGAAGACTTTTTCGACCCAGCTTTCTTTGTCGATCTTGTCAACAAAACATACGCGCTAAGAGGCGTTCATGAGCTAACGGTTGAAAAGTTGGAGGCAGCGGATACTAGTACGGCTAGGCTAGTAAAAAAGGCCGAAGCCTACTTCAAGCTGCTCCCGGCTGAGATTGCTGAGTACAGTCACTTTGATCCAGCTCTTTACCTTCTGCAGCACCCAGAGTTGCTTAAAGGAGAAGGCAAGCCAATTCAAGAAACCCTTGCGCGGTTTGAGGCTGCGTTCGTGCGAATCGCAAGGTTCTTGCCGCCGAGTCAATAGCTTCTTAGCTACTGTACAGGGTTGTGACGACATTGCGCCAAACTCGTTGTCCCTTCGCTACCATCGAGAAAGTTGGTCGAGACGTGGCGACGGCGAGAGCCATGCGCGGACAGTCCGTCGTCGTCCAACTGAGCATCTGCCCGACGGGCAATCCTTGCATGCCCCGCATGCGCCAACTGCCCGTCGTGCCAGTTTGTCGCGCACGTCTCCCTTGCGCCGTCGGGCAAATCACCTGCACATTTCCGCGCATCCCGGCTCGCTGAAGAGGGACGTTTCGCGATCGTCACGAGCGTCGAGCCGGAAGATGCGATGGGCGCGTTGCTCTGCAGCCGGGTGTCAAAGCCTGCGCCGACGAACGGAGTGAGGCGACGGCGAAGTGGTGTGGTCCTGGCATCCCGGTGCTGATGCCAAGCCGGCGGTGATGATGATCCGCTGGCGACGGGGGCAAAAAGCCGGTCCCCGGGGAGAGCGCCTATAACCCGTCAAACCGTCGCGCAGGGAAGGCCGGATATTGGGCTGAACCTGTGGTTCTGCCGCGTGCTTTTTGCTGCACGCGGACCGCGGGTATCAGCCGATACCCGGTCTTCCCTGCGCCTCTTCTTCGGACGAAGAGGTCGATTGATGGCAAAGCTCGGGCGAATCTCGCCGCGAGAAAGCCGGGGCATGCCCGTTGTTTGAAACGTGGAGACAGGTGCCGGGACGAGGCGCGCGCGGGTTTTCAGCGCCGATGTCACAGCCGGCCGTGAGCGAGAGCCGGTTCGCCGGTGCGCGGCGGTCTCATGGCCCGCGCAGGCGATGGGCCAAGCCGGTGAGGCGTTTGCGTACGACGTCGAGCAGCAGGGCAAGCGCGTTGAGGCGCTGCGGCTCCGGTGTCTCCGCCGGGCCCGCGGTGCCGTTGAGATGCCGCTCGCAGTTTTGCGCGAAGGTCGTGGTGATGCGCGACGCCAGATCGCGCACCAACCCATCACGCGCGATCTGCGCCAGCGGGCCGGAGAGGCTGTAGCCGATCGCGAGCTCGACGCGGGTGGCTCGTCCGTCGTCGATCGGAAGCATGCGCCAGCTGATCTGTCCGGAGGTCGAGGTGCGGCTCAGCCGGTCACGTCCGGTGCCGATGAGCCGGCCTGACAAGTCCGCCGCGTTGCGGTCGATGCGCGCAGAACCGCGGAACACGGCCGAGAGCGGGCCGATGGCGACACTGATCGCGCCTTCGATGCGATCGGGCGCAGGGAGATCCGTGATGGTGGCGCCGGGAAAGCATGCGGCGAGGGTCTTGGGCTGACCGAACAGCGCAAAGACCTGCTCTGGCGCGGCGTTCACCGTGAACGACGCATCGAAGCTCTTGGCGGGCATGACCTCGGAAGGATCGAGCGAACCGAGGGCCACGTCGCCGGAGCGCTTGATGCCCGTCGCCGCTGGCCGCGCTGGCGAGGCCGCGGCAGCGATGGCGCCGGGCTGCGATCCCAGCGGGCCGAGCGATGTCCGACCTGCGCCGATCACGGCCGCGATGCCTCGCTGCCGTCGTGCCGCGATCACAGCGCCGACCGCCCGTACGATCCCGGCGTAACCGGTGCAGCGGCACAGATTGCCGCTCAGGCCGACACGGATGGCGTGTTCGTCCGCGTGATCGAGGCGCAGCACGAGGTCGCGCGCCGACATGATCATGCCGGGCGTGCAGTAGCCGCATTGCAGGGCATGCTCGCGCGTGAAAGCCACGCGCAGCTCGGCGGCGATCTCATCCTCGTCCAGGCCTTCGATCGTCGTCACGGCAGCGCCAGCGCAGGCCACGGCGAGCGTGATGCAGGAACGGGCCGGAGCGCCGTCGAGCAACAGCGTGCAGGCGCCACAGACACCGTGCTCGCAGCCGAGATGCGTCCCGGTCAGGTCAAGCTGATCACGGAGGACGTCGGCGAGATGGGTGCGAGGTTCGACCGTTGGCTCGATCGCACTGCCGTTGACGGTGAGCTGGATCTTGTTCACGCGGCCGCCTCCGCGATCGCCCGCGCGAGCACGCTGACATGGATGTGCCGGGCGGCCGGATCGGCCACGCCGGCCTGGATGAGCCGGCGGTCGGCGAGGGCGCGATCGAACTGCGGGGTGAGATGGCTGGTCGCGCCGCCGAACAGGGATGAATCGTCGATGATGATCGGTGTCGTGTCGATGGCGCCGATGACGATGCGGCTGCGGGCGGTGTCGGGCTCGATCAGCACGGCGGCCATTGCATGGGCGAATTCTCCAGGCTTGCGACAGGCCTTGGCGTAGCCGAAGCGTGCCGTGGGTGACAGCGAGGGCAGGCGGATCGCGGTGACCAGCTCGCCGGGACGCAGCGCCGTCTGCAGCACGCCCTGGATGAACTCCGTCACGGCGAGGTCACGCCGTCCCGCCGCGCCTGTCAGTTGCACGCTGGCGCCGAGGGCCGTGAGCGTCGTCACCCAGTCGGCGGCCGGGTCGGCATGACCTAGCGAGCCGCCGATGGTGCCGCGATTGCGCACGGCGCGATAGGCGATGCCACGGGCGATCCGCGGCAAGATGCCATGGGTCACGTCGGGGAGGCGGCCGTCCTCGATGTCGGCATGGGTGACGCAGGCGCCGATCACGAGCGCATCGCCATCGCGCTCGACCGAACGAAGCTCGGCAAGGCCGGCGATGTCGATGATGAGCGGCGGCTGCACGAGACGCAGATTGAGCATTGGACCGAGCGACTGTCCGCCGGCCATGATCCGTGTGCCGTCCTCGGCCTTCGCGAGCAGGCCGACCGCGTCGCTGACGCTCTGGGGACGCGCGTAGTTGAAGGAGGCGGCCTTCACGGCGAGCTCGCCTGTTTCGCTGCCAGCACCGCCGCGACGATCCGGCGCGGCGACAGCGGCGACTGCATCATTTCAGCACCAAGCGGCCGCAGCGCGTCGTTGACGGCGTTGGCGATTGCCGCCGGCGGCGCGATCGCGCCGCCTTCGCCGATTCCCTTGACGCCGAACATCGTGTAGGGCGACGGCGTCTCCATGTGGAACAGGCGCGGCTCCGGGACTTCGGTCGGACCCGGCAGCAGGTAATCGGCCAAGGTTGTCGCCAGCGGCTGCGCGGCATCGTCGAACGGCATCTCCTCGTACAGCGCGGTGCCGATGCCCTGGGCGAGGCCGCCGAGAATCTGGCCGTCGACGATCATCGGATTGACGAGGACGCCGCCGTCCTCGACGACGACGTAGTCGAGCAGCTCGACCTCGCCGAGATCCGGATCGACGGCGACCGTCACGGCATGCGCCGCGTAGGAGAAGGTGCCGCTGTCACGCACCGGCTTGTAGCCGCCGGTCGCCTCAAGGCCCGCCGGATCGACGTCGTTGGGCAGGTCCTGCGGCCGGCGGTACCAGGTGTGAGCGATCTCGGCGAGGCTGACGCTGCCGTTCGGCCCGCAGGCCTGGCCCTCGCGCCACGTGACCGCCTCGGGCGCGAGCTGCAGCAGCTTGGCGCCGATGCGCGTGGCGCGCGCGACGAGTTGCGCGCAGGCCGTGCCCACGGCGCCGCCGGCCATCACCATCGACCGTGAGCCCCAGGTGCCGGTGGAGTAGGGCGTCATCGCGGTGTCGCCGAGCACGACGCGGATCTTGTGGGGATCGACGCCGAGGATCTCGTGCGCGACCTGGGCGAGCGTCGTCTCCAGTCCCTGGCCGTGGGAGTGGACGCCGACACGCAGCTCGAGTCCGCCGTCGGGCGTCAGCCGCGCGGTGGCCTGCTCATGGCCGGGCACCATCGGGATGCCCCACCCGGCATAGACCGAGGTGCCATGCGCGGCCTGCTCGCAATAGATCGACACGCCGGTGCCGATCAGCCGGCCGTCCGGCTCGCCGCGCTGCTGTCGTGCGCGCACGGCGGGGACATCGATCGCCGTCAGCGCCCGCTGCAGCGCGCCGGGATAGTCGCCGCTGTCGAAATGCTTGTTGGTGATGTTGTCGAACGGCATGTCCTGCGGCTGCACCAGATTGCGCAGCCGGACCTCGCCGGGTTCGAGCCCGGCCTCGGTCGCGACGGCGTCGAGCAGCAGCTCGAGGGCGAAGCAGACGCCGGTGCGGGCGACGCCGCGATACGGCAGGATCGGGCATTTGTTGGTCGCGACCGAGTAGGTCCGGCAGCGATAGGCCGGCATCCGATACGGCCCCGGCAGGATGCTCGCGATCTGCGCCGCTTCGAGGCAGGCCGAGAACGGATAGGATGAATAGGCGCCGGAATCGACCGTGGCCACGCAGTCGATGCCGCGCAGCCGGCCGTCGCGATCGGCGTAGACGGTGATGCGATAGGCGTGCTCGCGGCAATTCGCGCTGGCGCTCAGATGCTCGCGCCGGTCCTCGAGCCAGCGCACCGTCCAGCCCCTGTGCATGGCGAGCCAGCTGAGGCAGACCTCCTCGGGCAGCAGGATGCCCTTGTGGCCGAAGCCGCCGCCGATGTCAGGCGCGATGATGCGGATGCGGCCCTGTTCGATGCCGAGGCAGTCGGACAGACCGTTGCGCACGATGTGCGGCATCTGCGAGCCGGTGTGCAGCGTCAGCTGATCGAGCCGGTGATCGAAGGTCGCGACGACACCGCGGCCCTCCAGCGGCGCCATGCACTGGCGTGCGGTCGTGATCTCGCGCGTCACCTTGATCGGCGCGTCAAGCGCGGCTGATATGTCGACCTCGAAGTTGGTTTCCAGGAAGACGTTGTCGCCCCAGTGCTCGTGCACCAGCGCGCTGCCAGCCTCGCGCGCCATGCGCATGTCGTGCACCGCCGGCAGCGGTTCCAGGTCGAGCTCGACCGCCGCGGCGATGTCCTCCGCTTCGGCGCGGCTGCGGGCGACGCACATCGCCACGAGCTCGCCGACATGGCGCACCTTGCCGGTCGCCAGCACCGGCTGCTCGGAGATCTTGAAGCCGGGCAGGCCGGAGACCGCGCGGATCGGGTTGATGCCAGTGAGGTCATCGGCCGTGAACACGACGTCGCGGTATTCAGCGGGAACGTGGATCGCCTTGATCCTGGCATGCGCGATCGGGCTGCGCACGAAGGCGACGTCCTTTAGTCCCGGCAGCCTGATGTCGGCGACATACTGACCGCGGCCGCGCAGAAAACGGTCGTCTTCCTTGCGCGGCAGGCGCGCGCCGACGCCACGCGGCGCGCGGGCATCCGAGACGGGCGGGGCCGCGCCCGTCACGTCAGGCCGCGACCGCTGCAGGCAGGATCGGGGCCGTCGCATCGTGGCGGACGCCGGCACGCAGGCAGAACACCGGCTGCAGCAGCTTCTCGGCGATCACCTCGGTCTTCTCGTTGTCGCGCAGCACGAAACGGCCCTGCTGCTCGCGGAGCACGCTGACATCGGCCGCCATCCCGGGGCGCAGCGCGCCGATCTGATCGGACAGGCCGAGCATGGCGGCGGGGTTCGACGTCACCATCGGCACGACCTGCTCCAAGGTCAGACCGAGCGCGACCATCGAGCTCATCGCCTGCACGAGGCTGAACTTGGCCTGGCCCGCGAATGGATGGTTCTCGTCGTCGGCATGCTCGTCCGGCGTCCCCGCGGGCGCCGGCACATGGGTGTTGTAGCCGTGGATGTCGGCGCCGAGCGTATGCGGCACGATGCCGGCGTCGATCGCCTTGCGTGCCAGGCGGTAGGAGAAATGGCTGCCATGGCCGACGTCGACCTTGAGCCCGCGATCGAGCGCGGCCTGGATCACCGGATGCACCTCGCCCTTGGTGTTGACGAAGCCGCCGGGATGCCGCGTGAACGGATGCGCCAGCACGTCGCCCGGACGCAGCAGCGGGATCACGCGCTCCAGGATGGTGTCGACATCCTCGCCATTGGTGCCGCTTGCGGGCAGTCCCCACAGTTGGCCGAAATGGACGTAAACGGGAAGCTCGGCGCGGCGGCCGATCTCGGCCGCCATCTCGATGACACGGATGCCCCAGCGCGCGAAGCCGCCGATCTCGGCATGCGCCTTGATGCCGCGAACGAGGTCACGGTTGGCGACCGCCGATTTCACCGTCGCATCGATGTCGACGCAATCCGGCCGGTAGAGATCGGGATAGTAGTGGCCCTCGAGGCCGCCGACCAGATAGGCCGACAGGAAGGCATAGACGCGCGATTGCGCCTGATCTGCGACGAAGTGACGGAAGCCGGGCAGGGTCATGCAGGACGGGCCGCCCTGGTCGATCAGGCTGGTGACGCCCGACTGCACGCCGACCATGTCCGCGTTCATGCCGAAGCGGCCGGTGACGTACTGATAGACATGGGCGTGGGTGTCGATCAGTCCCGGAAGCACGAGCTGGCCGCTGACATCGATGACGTCCTTGGCGCTGGTCGGCAGAATGTCGGATTGGACGGCCGCGATGCGGCCGTTGCGGATGGCGACGTCTCTCAAGCCATCGATGCCGGAAGCGGGGTCAATGACGCGGCCACCGCGCAGCAGGAGGTCGAACGAGGCGCTCACGGACATGCAAGGTCTCCTTTCCGGGGCGCGTGGTCGTCCCGGTCAAAGCCTTCTTCGACGAGCCAACGCAAATGATGCGCCGACTTAGTTACGAAGCATGCTTCGCATTACATCAAGATCCGTGCCATAGACAGCTTCAAATTGATGCAACGTGATCAGCGCTTATGCGGGAGCCGTTCGATGGCCGGAAGGAACAAGCCTAAAGCCGATAGATCGTCTTGGCCGCTCGAGGAGCGTCCGGGCTACCTGATCCGGCGGCTGCACCAGATCCACGTCGCGCTGTTCCAGGAGAAATGCGCCGCCTATGAGATCACGCCGTTGCAGTACAGCCTGTTGACGGCGCTGGCGAAACGGGGAGCGGCCGATCAGACGGCGCTGGCCCAGGACATCGCCCTCGACCGGACCACCACGACAGGCGCGCTGAAGCGGCTGCAGGCGCGGGGTTTCGTCGATCGCAGCGTCGGACAGCACGACCGACGGTCGCGGACCTGTCGTTTGACCCCGTCTGGCGCGGCATTGCTGCGCAAGATCGAGCGGCCGGCACGGGCGGCGCATCTCGCGACGGTTGCGGATCTGACCAGGGTCGATCAGAAGCGGTTCATTGCCATGATGCAGACGATCGTCAAGGCACAGGAGCAAAGGCTCAATGCGACGAGGTCGCCCGACTGACGGCAACCGATGGCGATGAGCTCCGATTAGATAATGGGCATGGTGCTGCCCGAAAAGCAGCGCCTCGCCGGAGCGCGGTACCCCGTAAGGGTGCCAGCCGCCGCAACTACGAAGCATGCTCCGCATTTCCGCACCGCGGCGTTTTGTCCGCAAACGAGCTATTTGGTAGCTCTATTTCCCCGGACGTCGTCGCGGGACCCGGTGCGCCAACGCCGATGCGCAAGGCGCTCCGACGTTTGGCATGTCCCTTGCTGACGCTTCGAATGATAGCTGCGCGGAAGTCGCAGCGACATGAATCCGGGCGGCGACACCGATGTCGCGGCGTGTGGAGTGAGCGATGCGATGTCTGCCGCGGCGCGATCCGCCGATCATTGCTCCGGTCAATGGCGTCCGTGCGCCGCGGTGTGTTGCGCGCGA
The DNA here is from genome assembly GCF_051167615.1 of Bradyrhizobium sp. HKCCYLS3013. NCBI lineage: Bacteria > Pseudomonadati > Pseudomonadota > Alphaproteobacteria > Hyphomicrobiales > Nitrobacteraceae > Bradyrhizobium > Bradyrhizobium sp. HKCCYLS3013. The sequence continues at coordinate 63,039 of NZ_JBNPTK010000021.1, read as the reverse complement.
CGCGGGAGAGGCGTCGTGATGTCCGAACATGCTGATGCGATCGCAACACGCTTCGGAGATGGCGGGCCCGACGGCGGCGACGCCGAGCCCAGTGCATTTCTGCACGGCGTGCTGTCCCGCAAGACGGTGCGCCGCTATAGCGACCGGATGCCGGAAGAGGGGCTGCTCGATCTGCTCGTCGCCTGCGCGCTGAGCGCCTCGGCCAAGTCGGATTTCCAGCAGGCCTCGATCATGCGCGTGCGTGACGCGGAGAAGCGGGCGGCGATCGGCAGACTGTTTCCGAGCATGCCCTGGATCGGAGTGTCGCCGGCGTTCTTCGTGTTTCTGGGCGATGCCCGGCGGCTGCAGCGCATCGGCGAGCTGCGCGGCAAGCCCGTCAAGAACGGAACCTTGGAAGGCTTCTTCAATGCCTCGGTCGATGCAGCGCTGGCGCTGCAGACCATGATCCTGTGCGCGGAATCGGCCGGTCTCGGAACCTGTCCGATCAGCGTCATCCGCAACGAGATCGACACGGTCGGCAAGGTGCTGGAACTACCCGACATGGTGTTTCCGGTCGCCGGGTTGTGTCTCGGTTATCCCGCTGTGGAGGGCCATGTCAGCCTGCGGTTGCCGCGCAGCATCACCACGCATGTCGACCGCTACGGCGACGATGCGCTGCCCGCGGCGCTGGACGATTACGACCGGCGGCGGCATGCCCGGCACGCGATCCCGAAAGACCAGCAGCGCGGCAATGCCGAGTTCGGCGAGGCCGACTTCTACGGCTGGTCGGAGGACAAGGCGCGTCAGGCCGCCAAGGCGGAGGGCGCGGCCTTCCCACCCTATCTGCGCGCGCACGGCTTCAGCTTCGACTGATCAGTTTCATATGAGGAGATGTGAGATGACCAAGCCTTCGTTTCTCCGCCTGTCGGCGCCGTCGCGGCGCGTCGCGCTGGCCCTGCTGGCGGCCGCGCTGACGCTGCCGGCCGCGTTCACCGCCAAGGCCGGCAGCATGGACGAGATCAAGAAGCGGGGCCTCATCGTTGCCACGGAGGACGACTTCCGGCCCTTCGAGTTCGTCAAGGACGGCAAGCCGACCGGCTTCGACAACGAATTGATCGAGGATCTGCGCAAATATGCGCCGTTCGAGATCAAGCAGCAGATCCTGCCCTGGACCGGCATCCTGGCCGGCGTCTCCACCGGCAAATACGACGTCGCCATCACCGCGGCGATCATCACCAAGGAGCGCAAGAAGTCGCTCGACTTCACCAGTCCGATTGCCGACGCGACGCATTATTACGTCAAGCGCAAGGACGACAAGAGCATCAACGCGATCAAGGATCTCAGCGGCAAGACGGTCGGCGTTCAGGCCGGCAGCGCGCTGCTCGGTCGTTTGCCTGAGCTGAAGGACATGCTGGAGAAGGAGGGCGGCAAGCTCGGCAAGGTGGTCGAATACACCTCCTATCCGGAAGCCTATCAGGATCTCGCGCTCGGCCGCGTCGATTACGTCGTCAACACAATCATCAACATCAAGGCGCTGGTCGCCGAGAAGCCGAACGTGTTCGCGGTCGGCCAGCCTGTCTCCGGCAAGTCGTATCCGGCCTGGGCGGTCGCGAAAGGCAATACTGAGCTGGTGGAATTCCTGAACGGCTTCATCGCCAAGGAGAAGGAAAACGGGCGCTTCGCCGAGTTGCAGAAGAAGTGGTTCGGCGAAGCCTTCCCTGATCTGCCGGTCACGTTCGAGCCGGAATTCTGACGGCGCGGCGAGGGCAATTCATGTGCGGGTGGCGATCGCTGCGCGCCCGTCCGCTTGACGGTCGCGTGGTCCTCCAGCGGGCGCGGTCGGCCGGTGCAGGGCGCCGGCCCCCGCGCGGCGCTGCGGATGGATGGTCATGAGCACGGCCGACGTCCTGGCCATCCTGCAGGGCGCCGTGGTCACGGTGACGCTGTCCTTCGTCGGCATCCTGATCGGGCTTCCCATCGGATTGGGTCTCGCGCTGTTGCGCTGGGCCGACGTGCCGGTGATCGCACGGATCGTGGCCGTCTACGTCTCGGTCCTGCGCGCGACGCCGCTCGTCACCCTGCTGCTGCTGTTGTTCTTCGCGCTGCCCAATATCGGGATCGCAATCGGGCCGGTGTCGGCGGCGATCCTGGCGCTGGTGATGAATACCTCGGCGTTCAACTGCGAGGTCTGGCGCGCCGCCCTGATGAATTTTCCCAAGGAGCAGTACGAGGCGGCGCAGTCCGTGGGCATGCATGCGAGCCTGCGCTTCCGCCGCATCGTGCTGCCGCAGATCGTGCGGGTCAGTCTTCCTGGCCTGGTCAACGAGATGTCGCTGCTGATCAAGGTAACGCCCGTGCTCGCGGTCGTGGGCGTGGTCGACATCACGCGCGCGGCGGTGCGGATCGGCGCCGAGACCTATGAGCCGCTGCCGCCGTTCCTGGTGGCCATCGCGATGTATGCGCCGATCGTGTTCGCGCTCGTCTCCCTGCAGCGCTTCATCGAGAAGCGCCAGCGCGCAAGCGAGGCGGCATGATCCGGGATTTCGCCATCGTCTGGAGCGAGCGGGATCTGCTGCTGAGCGGGCTCGGCAATACCACGATCCTGTCGGTGCTGTCGGCCATCGCAGGCCTCGTGATCGCGTTCGTGCTGACGCCGGCGCTGATGTCGCAGCGGCGCTGGCTGGCGCTCACCGTGCGCGTGTTCGTCGACGGCATGCGCTGCGTGCCGTTCCTGCTGTTCGCTTATATCGTCTACTATGGCTTGCCCTCGTTCGGCATCCGGCTCGACAACTGGAGCTCCGGGCTGGTGGCGCTGACGGTCTATCACGCCGCTTACCTTGCTGAGATCCTGCGTGGCGCCTGGGCGGCACAGCCGCGCGAGCCGCTTGAGGCCGGTGTCGCCTTCGGCTTCTCCGGGGCGCGATTGTTCCGCCGCATCATCCTGCCGCCGCTGCTGCTCGCGGCAGGGCCCGTCATCGGCAACCAGATGATCCAGATCGTCAAGGACAGCGCCTTTCTCACCATCATTGCGTTGCCCGAGCTGACGCATGCCGCAAGCTCGATCCAGTCGCGCCACTACGTGCCGTTCGCCGCCTTCATCACCGCCGTGGTCCTCTATTGGGGCCTCTGCCTGGTGATCGAAGCCGCCGTCAGCGGCATCGACCGGCTGGCGGCGGCGCGGCGCTGAAAGGAACCTGGGATGACCGACGACATGGCCGTGCTCGACGTCGCCGGCATCTCCAAGCGCTTTGGCGAATTGGAGGTGCTCTCCGACATCAGCTTCACGGTGACGCGTGGCGAGACGGTCTGCGTGCTCGGCCCGTCCGGTTCCGGCAAGTCGACCCTGCTTCGTTGCATCAACTGGCTGGAGCGGCCCGACGCCGGACAGATCTATCTCAATGGCGACCGCATCGGCATCAACAATGGCGGTGTCGTGATGTCCGATCGCGAGCTGTCGCGAGTTCGCACGCGGATCGGCATGGTGTTTCAGCATTTCGCGCTGTGGCCGCATTTGACCGTCCTTCAGAATCTCATGGAGGCGCCGGTGCAGGTGCAGAAGCGCCCCGTGGCCGAGGTGCGCGAGGAGGCGATGGCGCTGCTCGCCAAGGTCGGGCTCTCCGACAAATGCGATGTGTTCCCGGCGCGGCTGTCCGGCGGCCAGAAGCAGCGCGTCGGAATTGCGCGGGCGCTGGCGATGAAGCCGGATGTTCTCTTGTTCGACGAGCCGACCAGTGCGCTCGATCCGGAGCTGGTCGGCGAGGTGCTGGTGGTCATGCGCGAGCTCGCGCGTGAGGGGCGGACGATGGTGATCGTGACCCACGAGATGGGCTTTGCGCGCGACGCTGCGACCCGCATTCTGTTTATGGATCGCGGCCGCGTCGTCGAGACCGGGCCGCCGGAGCGCTTCTTCGTCAACCCGGATACCGAGCGCGCGCGCCAGTTCATCCAGCGCTATGCCGCCGGATGAACCAGAAACGACACGAGGAGAGACACGCCATGGATCCGATCTATCATCTGCTCCCCGATGCGCCGAAGCCGGTCACGCCCTACAGCCATGCGGTGCAGGCAGGCCCGTTCCTGTTCGTCACCGGCCAGCTGGCGACCGATCCCGACGACGACGCGCTGCCGCTGCCCGACGGTATCGAGGCGCAGACCCGCAAGGTGATGGACAATCTCGCGCGCGTGCTGAAGGGCTGCGGCATGAGCTTCGCGAACGTCGTGTTTGCCCGCATCTACCTGACCGACTTCAAGCGCGACTACGCGCCGATGAACGCAATCTTTTCGAGCCATTTCGACGATGCGCACCGGCCGGGCCGGACCACGATCGGTGTCTGCGACCTGGCGCGCGGCGGCATCGTCGAGATCGACATGGTCGCCTACAAGCCCTGAGGGAGAGGTCAATGGATCCGATCGAGATTCCGGCACGGCGCGGCAAGGCGGCCTTCGTCAGGGCAGGCCAGGTGGTCACCGTGATCAACACCCATGGCGAGCAGGTGGTCGACACCTGGGCCTTCAACCGCGCCGACCTGTCTGAGTTCATGTCGAACGAGCACACGCGGGCACATTCGCTGCATCTGGTGCCGCGGCCGGGCGACGTGCTCCGGACCAATATGCGCCGGCCGATCCTGACCTTGGTCGAGGACACCTCGGGCGGCATCCACGACACGCTGATCGCGGCCTGCGACCGCCATCGCTACGCGTTCCTCGGACACGAGGGCCACCACGACAATTGCACCGACAATCTGTTTGCCGGCATGGCGGAGCTTGGCTTGACGCCGCCGGAGGTGCCGAGCCCGCTCAACCTGTTCATGAACATTCCGTGGGATGCCGAGGGCACGCTCGGCTTTGCCGCGCCGCCGCGCCCCGTTCCCGGCGGCCATGTGCGCTTGCGCGCGGAGATGGACCTGGTGATCGCGTTCTCGGCCTGTCCGCAGGACATCCTGCCGATCAACGGCAAGGCGGGGCAGCCGGTCGAGGCGCATTTCACGGTGACATCAGCATGAGCGCAGGGAACAAGGCGGAGCGCGCCGCCGCCAACCGCCGCCGTTACGAGGAACTTCGCGCGGCGGGGCAGGAGCTCAAGCAATTGCCTGCACCGACGGCGCTCGACGGTGCGCCGATTGCGCCGGACGCGATCATCCAGACCGAGCAGGTGCCGCCCGGCTGGCACACGACGGTGCGGCTGTCGCGCGGCGAGGGGTTGCGCATCATCGATGATCAGGGGCGCTCGAGCGTATCGTTGCTGGCATGGCGCGCCGAGGATCCGAGCGAACGGATCAACTGTGCCGACACGGTGAAGGTGCAATGGAGCGCAGCGCTGTCGAAGGGCCGGATGATCCTGTCGGACATGGGACGGGTGCTGCTGTCGGTGATCGAGGATACCTCAGGTGCGCACGATCTTCTGGTCGGCGGCTCGACCGCGGACTCGACGCTCGCGGCCTATGGCGAGGTGACGCGCAACACGCAGGCGAACTTCATCTCCGCCGCTGCCAAGATCGGACTGGGCGTGCGCGACATCCCGCCCTGCGTGACCTTCTTTGCGCCCGTGACGACGGACGTGACCGGGCGGTTCGTCTGGCACGCCGCGCGCAAGCGACCCGGTGATTTCGTCGATCTGCGCGCCGAGATGAACCTGATCGTCGCGGTCTCCAACTGCGCCCATCCGCTCGATCCGGCACGGCCGGTGGCGAGCGCGCCGATCACCCTGATCCAGCATCGGCTGCCGCCGCCCGCGGCCGATGACGTCTGCCGCACGGCATCAGCGGAAGCGTCGCGCGCCTACGCCTTCACCGATCAGCTGTTCGCCTGAGGAGCGCTCATGTCGCCGACCGATCCGGACCGCATCGTCTATGTCTTCGACATTCCCGCCGAGCAGCCCTGGTCACGGGTGCTGAACAAGGGCCAGACGCTGCGTATCATCGACAGCGAGGGCGAGCAGGCGGTGGACGCGCTGATGTATGCCGCCGACGACACCGCCGAGCGCTACAGCGCGCAGGACACGTTGCGTGTCCAGGGCTCGGCCTATCTCGAGCTCGGGACGCGGCTGATCTCCAACCGCGGCCGGGTGATGGCGCGGATCACTGCCGACACCTGCGGCCGCCATGACACCTCGGCGGGCTGCTGTTCGTGCGAGAGCAATGCCGTGCGCTTCGGCGAGGCGACCCGCTACCTGCACGCCTGTCGGGAGAACTTCATCCTGGAGCTGTCGCGCTACGGCCTGACCAAGCGCGACATCGTCTCCAACCTGAACTTCTTCATGAACGTGCCGATCGACCCAAACGGCAATTTCACCGTGCTGGACGGCCCCTCGGCGGCCGGCAACTACGTCGACGTCACTGCGGAGATGGACGTGTTGTTCGTGATCTCGAATTGTCCGCAGGTCAACAATCCCTGCAACGGTTTCGATCCGACACCAATCCGCGTGGAGATCAGGCAGGCCTCTGTGCCATGAAAGCTGTCAATTCTGCTCGCAAGCTCGCTTGATCGATGTTGCATCAAGCTTGAGAGGCTCAACTTGCTTCGTCGCGCAGGTGATACCAGCGATAGAGCAGGCGCTGGCCGATGCGTCGGAACGGCGCGAAGGGATGCGTCGGCAGCGGCGAGGTGAAGATCGGCAGGTCCTGTCCCTTGAACGATTGGCCCGCCAGCATCTGCGCCATGCGGCGGCCAGCCTGCGCCGAATAGGATACGCCGTTGCCGCCATAGCCGAGCGCATAGACGAGCTTCGCCTTGGGATCGGGACGCACGATGCGCGGCATCATGTCGTGGCTGACATCGACCCAGCCCCACCAGGAGTAATCGATCTCGATGCCCGTGAGTGCGGGAAACTTGCGGTGCAGGCCGTCGATCAGGAGCTGGAGGTGCCGGTCATGCGTGGCATCGGCGCCGGTGATGGCGCTTCGGCTGCCGATCTGAACCCGGTCGTCCGGCAGCAACCGGTAGTAGAAGCGCAAGGTGCGCGTGTCCGTGATCACCTGCCGCGACTTGAAGCCGGTCGCAGCAAGCTCGGCCGCGGAGAGTGGCCGCGTCACCAATGAATTCGACAGGATCGGCATGCAGCGGCCCGACAATTCCGGCGTCAGCCCGAGCGACGTATAGGCCCCCGTGGCGATGCCGACGCCGTTCACGCTGACGGCGCCGCCGGGCGTATGCAGAACGAATCTGCCGTTGGACTGCTCGATGCGTGTCACGGGGCTTGCGGTATGAACCCGCACGCCGAGCGCGCGCGCCATCTGCAAATAGCCGAAGGCGAGCTTGGCCGGATGCACGCCGGTTCCGAGCGGCTCGTGCACCGCGCCGACGGCCTCGGCCTCATTGACGAAGTCGCTTGCCAATTCCTCGCGCGAGATGACGCGCGAGGCGTAGCCGAACACGTCATTCAGCACCTTCGACTCCGCCGCGATCTTGTCGAGATTGCGCTGGCGGTGAGCGACGTAGAGGTGCCCACCGCGCTGCGGCTCGACATCGACAGGGCTCGATCGCACCAGCTCCTCGAAGGCCTCGAACCCTTCGGACACCTCGGCATGCATGCGCTGGGCGACGTCGAGCCCCCAGCGCTCGATCCATTGCGAGCGCGTCAGGCGGCCCGAGGCATTCTGGGCCTGGCCGCCGTTGCGCGTGCTGCAACCCCAGGCGACGCGGTTGGCTTCGAGCACGACCGCCTTGATGCCGTGCTCGCGCGCCAGGAAGATCGCGCAGGCAAGGCCGGTATAGCCCGACCCGATGATGGCGACATCGGCCGTCGTGTCGGTCGTGATCGGACCGTCGCTCTCCGGAGGGGTGCCAGCCGTTGCGATCCAGTAGGTCGGAGCGTAGTCGCGGTTGCGACCCGGGCCGTCGGCGACCAGCGGGTCGTAATGGGGATCATACGCAGCCGTGGGCAAAGCATGCATGTTCATCGCGCGGCACTCGCGCTCGTGGCCGGCTGCGGCGGGCGGTCCTTGCGGAAGGCGCTCTTCGTACAGATTTTGTCGCCGCGGAAGCCGAACAGGTCGCAGCCCTGCACCTCGATGCGCCGGCCGTCCGGTGCAGTTCCACGGAAGATCCATTCGGACAGGGCCCGATCGCCGAACACCGTATGGCGCGTGCACTCCCAGCTGACGTCGGGCATGCCGCCCCAGGTCGCTTCGAACGCGGCGCGTACGTCGGCTGCGCCGCTGATGCGACGGCCGCAGCTGTCGGGCCCTGCGGCCGCGTCGAACACGATGTCGTCGGTCATGCAGGCCATCACGCCTGCGCCATCGTGCCGGTTGAAGGCGGCGAACAGATTATCGAGCAGTTCGCTGCGGACGGTTTCGAGATCGGCCATGTCATGTCCTTGCGCATCGCGCCGCGGCTGGAGCTTGGCTCGCATGTGCCACGCGATCGGCTGGAGGCCCTAGAACCAGAGCGCGCGACCTCTGCGGCCAGAACTGGCCCGATGGTGGGGCGCCGGCTGGCCCTTTCATCACCATGGCGGAGTTGCTGACTGGCCGGATGATGCCGCCTTTGTGCTCTCACGCCCCACGCTGACGATGGCCCTGCAGGAACTGGCCGTCGCGGTCCATGACATCGCCGCCACATCGCTGCCGAGCCCGGCCCTGGTGCTCGCTGCGGCGCTGTCGATCTTTGCCGCGGCGCTCGTGCGCGGCTTCACGGGCTTCGGTTTTGCGCTGACGGCCGTGCCGCTGCTCGGCCTGTTCATGCCGCCGACGCAATCGGTGCCGGTTGCAGTCTGTCTGCAGCTTCTGATCGGGCTCGGCGATCTGCCGCGCGCCTCGCGGGTCTGCGACTGGTCGTCTCTGCGCTGGCTGACTCTCGGAGGCCTGATCGGCTCACCGACCGGTGTGCTGGTCCTGAGTCTGGTATCCGCCTCAGTGGCACGCGTTGTCATCGCGCTGATCACCATCGGCGCGGTCGTGCTGCTCAATGCGGGGTTTCGGCTGACGGCGGCGCCAGCGCGCTGGATCACGGCGCTGGTCGGCCTCGCCGCCGGTCTGTTCAACGGCCTTGCAGGCATGCCCGGGCCACCTGTGATCGTCTATTACAACGCGGGCGCATTCGACCGGGTTGCCGCCCGCGCGTCGATGATGGTGTTCTTCCTGGTCTCCTCTATCGTTGCGACCGCCAGCCTCGCCTGGTTCGATCTCCTGGACCTGCACATTGCGGTCCTGACCGCGCTCGGCATTCCTGTGATGCTGGTCGGCACCTGGCTCGGCGATCTCGGCTTTCATCGCGGCAGCGACACGCTGCATCGTCGGGTGTCGATCGCAAGTCTCGCGGTGGTCGCACTCGGTAGTGCGCTCAAGGGGCTGAGCGACCTGCTGTAGCCGCTCAGGTCGTTTGCGACGACATGTACCGCGTGAAGATCTGGCCCAGCTTGGCAATTCCCGGCGCGATCCGGTCCGTGCGGATCGAGGAGAAGCCGAGACGGAAGCAGTTGCGCGTCGCCTCCGGGTTGATCGAGAACACGTCGCCGGGCTCGATGACCACGCCTTCGGCGCGTGCGACCTCTGACAGCTTGATCGTATCCGTTCCCGCAGGGCAGGTGATCCAGTAGCTGGTGCTGCCCGGGCCGCGCGACCAGGTGCAGCCCGGCAGCGCCTGCGGCAACAGCGCGTCGAGCAGGGTGGCGCGTTCGAGCAGCACGCGGCCGACCTGCTGCAGATGGGAGCGGTAGTGCCCGAGACCGATGAACAAGGCCGCGACGCGCTGGTTGTTCAGCGGCGGATGGCGCAGCATCAGCCGGCGCAACGCGCGCAACTCGCGGATGACGGGCGCAGGCGCCACGACGTAGCCGAGCCGCAGGCCGGGGGCCAAGGCCTTCGACAGGCTGCCGACGTAGAGCACGCTCTGGTCGCGGTCCAGGCTCATCAGCGGCGGCAGGCTGCTGCCCTCCGGCATCAGATCGCTTTCATAATCATCCTCGATCAGGACGATGTCGCGCTCGCGAGCGACCTGGAGAATCTCCTCGCGCCGCGCCCGCGACATCGCGGTCGTGGTCGGGCATTGGTGGCTCGCCGTGACATAGGCCAGCGCGCAGCGCGCGAACGCCCCGTCAGGGACCAGGCCCTGATCGTCCAGCTGAAGCGGCACAACCTGCGACGTCATCATGCCGAAGATGTTGCGTGCGTCGGGATAGCCGGGATCTTCGATGCCGATCGGGGTGTCGGGCTGCAGGAACAGCTTCGCAATCAAATAGAGGGCGTGCTGTGCTCCGATCGTGAGCATGATCTCGTCGGCACGGGCGCGAATGCCGCGGCGCGGCAGCACCTGCCGCTGCAATTGTTCGATCAGCGCCGGATCGTCGCCGTCGATCATGTCGCGCGCCCAGTTGTTGATCTCGGGGACGCTGAGCGCCGCGCGCGCGCTCTCGCGCCAGTCGTTGGTCGGAAACAGGCTCGGGTCGAACTGCCCGAAGATGAAGGGATACGGATAGGTCTGCCAGTCGAGCGGCTTGACGATATTGCGAAGCGCCGACGGCTGCAGCGCGAACCGCTCGGTCCAGCGCCGGCTGTAGACCTCCGTCGCAGGCTGCCGGGCTTCGCCGATGTGCTTGGGCAGGCCGGCCACGAAGTAGCCGCTGCGCTCGCGCGACACCAGGAAGTTCTGGTCGACCAGCTGCTCATAGGCGATGACGATGGTGTTGCGCGATACCTTCAGCAGGGCTGCGAGATCGCGGCTCGACGGCATGCGGACGCCGAGCGGCAGACGGCCGTCCTCGATCGCGGTCACGATCATCTGCCGGATCTGAAGCTGCAGGAAGGTGCCGCCGCGGTCCAGGCCGTCGAACAGCGAGATCCAGAACAGCACGTCATGGATCGGAACAGCCGGTCCGGTCGCTTGGGATCGCCGCAGGGGCGCGAATTTTGCCATCGAGGTATTTGGTCCTGAAAGCCGTGAGGCGCTCAAACTAAAGCAAAAACCGCGCCATAGCGGAATGATTGCGGGCGTGGCTCGCATGGGCTGGCTCCATTTGTGCATGGCATCTGGCGCTGGCCTGGACCCATCCGACACCGCAGGTTTCGACAACGGCTTGGGAAGTTGAGGGAGTTCGCGGTGAGCTCAGATACCGTCGTCTACGCGGCCCGCAGGATCGTGACGATGAATCCGTCACGCCCGTTTGCGACGCACGTTGCGGTGCGGGAGGGGCGGATCGTTGCCGTTGGCAGTGAAGCGGAGATCGCGCAATTCGCTCCTGATGGTCGGATCGACACGCGCTTCCGCGACAAGGTGCTGTTACCTGGGTTCGTCGAGGGCCACAGCCACATCATGGAAGGCATGATGTGGTCGCTGCCCTATGTCGGGGCCTTCGAACGGCGCTCGCCGGAGGGCAGGGCGGTCGCCGGCGTTCCCAACATCGATGCGATCGTGGCACGCCTCCGCGAGGCCGAAGCCGGCATGGCTGATCCGAACGCAACGCTGTTCGCATGGGGTTTCGATCCGCTGCATATCGGTGGTGAGAAGCTGACGCGCGAAGCACTGGACCGGGTCTCGACGACGCGGCCGATCATGGTGATCCACGCCAGCTTCCATATCAGTGTGGTCAACACGCTGGTGCTGGAGCGCACGCAGCTTCTGCATGCCACCGACATCTCCGGTGTCGTCGCCGGAGCCGGCGGTCTGGCCAGCGGCGAACTGCAGGGTATCGCAGCCCGGCTGCGGGCGTTCCGCTTGGTGGGCAATCCGCTGTCGGAGCTGCTGACCATGTCCGACGTGCAGCGCTACGCGTCATCGGCCTGCGTGCAGGGCGTCACCACGATCACCGATCTGCACAACGATCTCACCGACAACACGTTGGACCTTTATCGCTCCGCGACGCAGCAGGCGGAGTTCGGTGTGCGCCTGGTACCGGCGCTGGCCTCGGCCACGCATCCTCCGGACAAGGCCATCGAAAAGATCGCGGCGCTGCGCGAGTCCGGCAACGACAAGCTGCATTACGGCATTGTCAAGCTGGTCGTCGACGGGTCGATCCAGGGCTTCACGGCCCGCCTACGGTGGCCTGGATATCACAACGGCGCGCCGAACGGCCTCTGGTACATCGCGCCGGAGGAGCTGCCGCGCCTGGTCGAGCTCTACCACAAGGCCGGCATCCAGCTTCACATCCACACCAATGGCGACGAGGCGACCGAGCTTGCGCTGGACGCCGTGGAAAAGGCGCAGACCGCTCACCCGCGGCTGGATCATCGCCACACGCTGCAGCACTGCCAGATGGCCGACGCCGCGCAGTTCCGCCGCATGAAGGCGCTCGGTCTTTGCGTCAACCTGTTTGCCAATCACGTCTTCTACTGGGGCGATTCCCACTACGAGCTGACGATGGGACCAGAGCGGGCGAACCGCCTCGATGCGACAGGCACGGCACAGCGGATCGGCGTTCCCTACTCGATCCACTCAGATGCGCCGGTCACACCGCTGTCGCCGCTGTTCACCGCGTGGTGCGCCGTGAACCGCGTCTCCTCGTCGGGCCGCAAGCTCGGTGCCGAGACCGAGGCGCTGAGCGTGGAGCAGGCGCTGAACGCCATCACGATCGGCGCAGCCTACACGCTCAAGCTCGATCATCTCATCGGCAGTATCGAGACCGGCAAGTACGCGGACTTCGCGGTCCTGGAGCAGGATCCATTGACGGTCACGCCGGAGACATTGAAGGACGTTGCGGTCTGGGGCACTGTCGTCGGCGGCATCGTCAAGGAAGCGCCGCGCGCATGACGGCATCCGCGCCCATTCCGTTCACCGTGATCGGCGGCTTTCTCGGCGCCGGAAAGACGACGCTGCTCAACCGTCTGCTGTCGGCTAGCACCGAGCGCTGCGCCGTGCTGGTGAACGATTTCGGCGAGATCAATGTTGATGCCGCGCTGATCCGCAGCCACGACGGCACGACGATGTCGCTCACCAATGGCTGCGTCTGCTGCAGCATCGGGACGGGCTTTCTCGATACGCTGGCGCGGCTGCTCGACGATATCGGGCGCTTCGATCGCGTGGTGATCGAGGCCAGCGGCGTCGGCGATCCCTGGCGCATCGCGGAGATCGCGCTGGTCGAGCCGTCGCTGCAGCTCGACGGCGTCGTCGTGCTGGCCGATGCAACCCGCATCACGGTGCAGTGCGAGGACCGGCACATCGGCGAGACCATCCGCAATCAGTTCGCCAAATGCGACGTGGTGCTGCTGAGCAGATGCGATCTGGCCAGCGAGAGCCAGCGCAAGGCGGCGTGCGCCGCCATCGGCGCCATCCGGCCGAATGTGCCGATCGAACAATTGTCGACCCTGACGCCTGTGCATCAGGCGGTCTTCGGGCGGGGGCGGGCGGCGCGTTTCCGCGCCGATCTGGTCGCGGAGACGGTCGACCACGAGAACGACTTCCGTCGCTGGACCTATCAGCGGGCCGGACGTTTCAATCGCGACAGGCTGGCCGCCGCGGTGCGCGCCCTGCCGCGCGAATTGCTGCGGCTGAAGGGAATTTGCCGGGTCGACGGCGACGGCCGCGCGCAGGTGTTCCAACTGGTGTCGCGCAACTGGTCGCTGACGCCGGCCGAGGATGGTCCGGCGACCGCGTCGGAGACGATCACGCTCGCCGGCGTGGGGACCGCGGATCTGCCATCGGATCAGGAGCTCGACGCGATCCTCGACCGTGCTTTGTCTACCGCAGCGTGACGCAATGACATCAGAGCCCATTGGACCACCACGCCAGTTTCTCATCATCCACCCGGTCGTGAATCAGGAAGCGGGATAGCCATGTTGATCAGACGACATTTTGTGCTCGGAGCTCTCGGTCTCGTCGCGGCCACGGCCGCATCCCCCGCGGCGCAGGCGCAGTCATCCGGCGGCAACACCTTGGTGGTCGCGACCACGCAGGTGCCGCGGCATTTCAACGGCGCCGTGCAGTCGGGCATGGCGACGGCCATGCCGACCGCCCAGATCTTCGCGAGCCCGCTGCGCTATGACGACAAGTGGAATCCGCAACCTTATCTGGCGCAGTCCTGGGAGGTCGCGGCTGACGGGCTTTCAGTCACGCTTCACTTGGTGAAGGACGCCGTCTTCCACGACGGCCACCCCGTGACGTCCGAGGACGTCGCGTTTTCGATCATGGCCATCAAGGCCAACCATCCGTTCCAGACGATGCTGGCGGCGGTCGACAAGGTCGAGACGCCTGATCCCGCGACCGCCATCCTCCGTCTGAAAAACCCGAGCCCGTCGCTGCTCCTGGCGATGTCGCCGGCGCTGATGCCGATCCTGCCCAAGCACATCTATGGCGACGGCCAGGACCTCAAGACGCATCCGGCCAATCTGAAGCCGATCGGGTCCGGCCCGTTCAAGCTGACCGAGTACAAGCAGGGCGAATACTACACGCTGGAGAAATTCGACAAGTTCTTCATCCCTGGCCGGCCCAAGCTCGACAAGATCGTGGTGAGGCTGGTCTCGGATCAGAATGCGGCCGTCGTCTCGATGGAGCGCGGTGATTTCAGCGCGTTGCCCTTCATCGCCGGCGCGCGCGACATCGATCGTCTGCAGAAGGCGCCGAACCTGGTCGTGACCGACAAGGGCATGGCGGGCGTCGGCCCGCTCAACTGGCTTGCCTTCAATACCAAAAAGAAGCCGCTCGATGATGTCCGCGTGCGCCAGGCCATCGCCTATGCGGCCAATCGCGACTTCATCGTCTCCAAGCTGATGGGCGGCAAGGCCACGCCGTCGCTGGGGCCAATCGCACCGGATTCGCCGCTCGCCGAAGCCGCCGTCGAACCCTACAAGGTCGACTACGCCAAATCGGCCGCGCTGCTGGATGCTGCCGGCTACGCCAAGGGGGCGGACGGCTCGCGCTTCTCGCTGGCCATCGACTACATTCCGGGCGCCGACGAGCAGCAGCGCAACGTCGCCGAGTACCTGCGCTCGCAGCTCAAGCGGGTCGGCATCAATCTCGAGGTGCGCGCCGCGCCGGATTTCCCGACCTGGGCGCAGCGCGTCTCGAACTTCGATTTCGACCTCACCATGGACACCGTCTACAACTGGGGTGACCCGGTGATCGGCGTCAACCGCACCTATCTGACGTCGAACATCCGCAAGGGCGTCATCTGGTCGAACACGCAGCAATACTCCAATCCCAAGGTGGACGAGCTGTTGCAGGCGGCGGCGGTCGAAACCTCGCCCGAGAAGCGCAAGGCGCTGTACTCGGAGTTCCAGAAGATCGTCGTCTCGGATGTGCCGATCTACTTCATCAACGTCAGCCCGTACTACAATGCCTTCGCCAAGGGGCTGGGCAATCTCCCGAACTCGATCTGGGGCATGATGTCGCCGCTCGACGAGCTCTACTGGGAAACGCCGCCGAAGACCTGAGGCGGAGCTATCCCCGGTTTCGTGAGAGCCACGAGGAGACTTGCTGCACCATGGCATTCGCCACCCATCTGGCCCGGCAGATCATCAATGCTGTCGCGCTGCTGATCGCCGTGCTGGTGCTCAACTTCTGCCTGATCCATCTTGCTCCCGGCGATCCCGTCCAGGTGATCGCCGGCGAGATGGGCGGCGCATCGGCGGAGGTCGTCGCGGCACTGCGGGCCAAATACGGCCTCGACCAGAGCCTGTTGCAGCAGCTGTCCATCTATCTCGCGAACGTCGCCGTCGGCGATTTCGGCTACTCCTACTACTTCAACCAGCCCGTGCTCGGCCTGATCCTGCAGCGGCTGCCGGCGACGCTCTATCTGACCCTGTGCGCCCTTTCCGGTGCGCTCGCGATCGGCACATTGCTCGGGGTGGTCAGCGCGCGGCGGCCGAACGGCCCCTTCAGCCACGCCGTCACCGTGGTCTCGCTGGCGGGCTATGCCGCGCCGATCTTCTGGACCGGGCTGATGTTGCTGCTGCTGTTCGGCTCGGTATGGCCGATCCTCCCCGTGGTCGGAATGACCGACGTGGTGAATCCCAAGCAGGGCTTCGCCTACGCGCTCGATGTCGGCCGCCATCTGGTGTTGCCTTCGCTGACGCTCGCGCTCGTGTTCATCGCGCAATACAGCCGGCTGGCGCGGGTGAACATGATCGAGGCGCTGTCGGCCGACTATGTCAGAACCGCCCGTGCCAAGGGGCTCCCGGAATGGCTGGTGGTCGGCAAACACGCGTTGCGCAATACGCTGATCCCGATCGTCACCGTCGCCGGCCATCAGTTCGGCAATCTGTTCGCCGGCGCCGTGCTGGTCGAGACCGTGTTCAGCTGGCCCGGCATGGGCCGGCTGGTGTTCGATTCCATCCTGCGTCGCGACTATCCGACCCTGATGGCGGTGCTGTTCTTCTCTGCGCTGATGGTGATGACCGCCAACATTCTGACTGACGTGGTCTACCGCCTCGTTGACCCGCGAATTCGGACAGGACGGCGATGACGGTGATCGAGAGCACCTCGCAGGTGTCGACGTCGCCGGCCGATCTGCCCGCGCGAACCGCCGCGTCGCCGGGCCGCCTGGCGCTGCGGCAGTTCATGAAGAGCCCGTCGGGCGTCGCCGGCGCCTGCATGCTGATCCTGATCATTCTGGTGGCCGTGGTCGGGCCATCGCTGTATCCGGTCGATCCGCTCGATCTCGTCGGCGCCCCGTTCATGCCGCCGGATGCTGATGCCTGGTTCGGCACCGACTATCTCGGACGCGACGTCCTGGCCGGCCTCATCCATGGTGGGCGCGCGACGCTCGCCGTCGGCGCCGTCGCGGCGCTCATCACGATCGCAATCGGACTCGTGATCGGCGCGGTCGGCGGCTTTTTCGGCGGCGCCATCGATGCCACCATGGTCAAGATCACCGAGTTCTTCCAGATCCTGCCGCCATTGCTGTTCGCGATGGTGCTGGTAACACTGTTCGGGCCGAAGCTGACCACGATCACGCTTGCGATCGGCGGCGTGAGCTGGACCTCTGTGGCGCGGCTGACGCGGGCGGAGTTCATGCGGCTGCGCGATCTCGATTTCGTCAAGGCGTCGCGCGCGGCGGGCGCCTCCAACGCGAACCTGATCCTGCGCGTGCTGCTGCCCAATGCGCTGCCCGCGGTGATCGTGTCGGCGACGCTGGCGATCGGCGTCGCGATCCTGTTCGAGGGCGGCCTGAGCTTCCTCGGTCTGGGCGACCCGAACGTCATGAGCTGGGGACTGATGCTGGGCCAGAACCGCAACTACATTCTCGATGCCTGGTGGGCGGTGATGTTCCCGGGAGCGGCGATCTTCCTTGCGGTGCTCGCGATCAGCCTGGTCGGCGACGGTCTCAACGACGCGATCAATCCGCGTCTGCGGCGGAGGTCGTGATGAGTGCGCTGCTCGAAGTGGATGATCTCAACGTCAGCATGCGCAACGGGGCCGGCCGCCTCGTCCCGGTGATCGAGAACCTGTCGTTCACGGTCGCGCCGGGGCAGACCCTGGCGCTGGTCGGCGAATCCGGCTGTGGCAAGAGCATGACGGCGCTGGCGCTTATGCGGCTGCTGCCGGAGGATTTCGTCATTACGTCGGGCCGCATCGTGCTGGAGGGCAGGGACCTGCTGGCCCTGTCGCCGAAGGAGATGCGGAGCTTGCGCGGCAGCGCCATGTCGATGATCTTCCAGGAGCCGATGACCGCACTCAACCCGCTGTTCACCGTGGGTGATCAGATCGGAGAGGTGCTGCGCTGGCACCAGGGGCTCGATCGCGCGGCGGCGCGCTCGCGCGCCATCGAGCTGCTCCGCGCCGTGCAGATTCCCGCGGCCGGGCAGCGGATCGATGCCTATCCTCACCAGCTCTCGGGAGGCATGCGCCAGCGCGTGATGATCGCAATGGCGCTGGCCGGGCGGCCGAAGCTCTTGATCGCCGATGAGCCGACCACCGCGCTCGACGTCACCGTGCAGGCGCAGATCTTCGACCTGCTGGCCGAGCTGCAGCGCAGCACCGGCACGGCGATCCTGCTGATCACCCACGATCTCGGCGCGGTCGCCGAGCTCGCGGACGAGATGCTGGTGCTCTATGCCGGACGCTGCATCGAGGCGGGGGCCGCGGACGCGATCGCGACAGCGCCGCGCCATCCCTATACGCGGGGTCTGCTGAACTGTGTTCCGCACCTCGCCCTTGGCGAGCCGCCGCGGCCCTGGGTCGATCTCGGCGAGATCCCCGGCATGGTGCCGCCACTCGGCGCGCGCGGTGCCGATTGCGCCTTTCTCGCAAGATGCGCGCAGGCCCGCGACATCTGCCGTGCGAAGCTGCAACCTGCGCTCGAGCCGATTGCCCCGGGGCACGCCGTGTCGTGTTGGCGCAGGACGGAGATCGCGGCATGAGCATGGCGGAAGCCATCCGCGGGACAGGCGCCCAAGAGGTGCTGCTCGACGTCAACGACCTCGTCGTGCATTTTCCGGCCGGCCGCCGCCATGGCAAGCCGTCCTTCGTGCACGCGGTCGACGGCGTCAGCTTTCGCGTTCGCCGCGGCACCACCTTCGGCATCGTCGGCGAGAGCGGCTCGGGCAAGTCGACCACCGCGCAGGCCGTGATGCGGCTGGTGCCGGCGACATCCGGCCAGATCGTGTTCGGCAACCGCGACATTGCGGGCCTCACCGGCCAGCCGCTGCGCGAGGTGCGGCGGCATCTGCAGATCGTGTTCCAGGACCCGTTCTCGGCGCTCAATCCGCGCCGCCGCGCGGGCGATCAGATCCGCGAGCCCCTCGACCTGCTCGGAATCGGGACGCGCAGCGAGCGCGACGAGCGGGTGCGCAGGCTGCTGGCCGAGGTTGGATTGCCGCCGCAAGCCGCCGACCTGTTTCCGCATCAATTTTCCGGCGGCCAGCGCCAGCGTTTGTGCATCGCTCGGGCGATGGCGCCAGAGCCCGACCTGATCGTCTGCGACGAGGCGGTGTCCGCGCTCGACGTGGCGATCCAGGCGCAGATCCTCAATCTGTTGAAGCGGCTGCAGCGCGAGCGTGATCTCACTTACATCTTCATCTCGCACGATCTCGGCGTGATTCAGAAATTCTGCGATGAGGTCGCGGTGATGTATCTCGGCAAGATCGTCGAGCAGGCGCCGGCGGCCGACATCTTCGCCGCGCCCCGTCATCCCTATACGTGGTCGCTGATTGCGGCCGCCGCGCCGCCCGGCCCGATGCGTGAGGACCTGAAGCGCCGCTATCTCGTCAAGGGCGATCCGCCGAGCCCGGTCGATCCGCCGCCCGGCTGCCGTTTCGCGCAGCGCTGCCCGATGGCGATCGACGAATGCTCGCAGCGTCTCCCCGTTCTGGATGCGATCGGATCACATCATTACGTTGCGTGCCACCGTGCTGCCGAGCTGCCCTGAGACAAGCGGGCCGTGCAATCGCGCGATATCAGCTCGGCGCACGCGAGCCTGCTCGGCTCCAGCTGGAGTGTAATTCGGAAAATCAAAAATATGTTTTCCGCGGAGATCATGCTCCAACAAAGGGATGAGATCATGATGCGCTTCCGCCGAAACGCATCTTGGGTCAGTGCCTTGGGCTGGCGAACAAAGTCGTCTCCAATCCGATGTGGTCCGAGAGATAGTCCTGCGGGCCGGGGGTGACGACCCAGCGAATGCGTGACTTGAAAGCGCGCCGGCGCACACGCGAGACGTCGAGAATGAAGCCGTGAAATGCAGTCGCACGTTCCATGAACAGGTAGTCGATCCTGGATCCGGTGGGATTCGCGTCGTCCGGCTGCATGTCGTCGCAGTAGTAATCGACATCGTCCGACATCGTTGGCGTGGCAAGGGCCGGATCGTAGGCTTGCCGATATGCCTCGCTGGCGCGATAGACCTTACAGTTGGTATTGAAGTCGTTGTAGATCGGCTCGTCGCCCTCGCCGTGACGGTCGGTCAAACCATCGCTTTTCATCGTATCGAACGGGACGGTCCACAGGTCATAAAAGCCGGCCTGCTCCATCGCCGCGACCAGATTGTGGTATTCGTCGGTGTCCGCGCCGATGTTGAAATCTCCGGCGACAATGGCCACGTTGGATGGAAGGTGCGTCGCCTTGATGAAGGCAATCAACTCGTCAATCTGCCTGCGCCTGACGTCGATCTTCTCCGCGTCGGTCGGGCCGGGCGACAGAAGGCCGCCGTCGCCGGCATAAACGTGCGTCGAATATAGCTCGATCGCACCAAAGCCAACCGGGATACGCGTGAGCTGCACCCCCTTGTTCGCCCATTTGTCGGAATCGAACATGTAGCTCATCTCGCATCCGCCGGGCATGACTCGCGACACGCCGTCCGCGGCATAGACATGCCCGCCGCCATTCTCGATCGTCCGCGTCGGGCTGAGTACGAGAATCCCACTCTGCAGCTGCTTGTAGGCGAGGGAGCCGGTCGGTCCCTCGACATGCTGCGCGGTGCCATGTGCCAGGATCTTATCCCTCGTATCCTGGTCCCAAGCCTCGACCAGCGATACGAGGTCGTAGGCGAACACCCTCCGGCCGATTTCGTCGGCGCGCTCGGGGATAACCGGCTTCTCCATGGCGCTCACTTCGAACACGCCAAGTACCGGCGCGACCATCTGCATCAGCAGCTCGAATACGACCTCCTCCGGGATCGAGAAGAGGCTTATCAGCCAGTCGAGGTCGGAACTGAGATGTTCGATGATGTATCCGCCGAGCGAGAGGCAGTCGCCCACCAGCTTGCAGGCATCGTTCAGCGGGTTGACGGAAACGCCGCAGACTTCCACGATCGGTGGGAAGATGCGGTCGCAGACATCTCCGATGTCGGCCCCGACCATCTCCAGTGCCTTGCCGATGAACTCGGCCGACGAGACCCCGAGACAAGCCGCGAAGTGGCCCACTCCCCCGGCAGCGGCGACGATCTCCTTCAGTCCGATCTTCGCGCGCAGGCACCAGATGTTGTAGTGCAAGAATGAAATTCGTGTCGTGGAGGGGCCCGACAGGCGCCAAGCTGCGTCGGCGAACGAAGCCGTCGGCAGGGTCGTTCCCGGTGCCGCTCCGGGGTAGCGCAGCCTGGACAAGAGGCTGTGCAGCGATTGCGGCGGGTGAAGTGCGTCGGCCTGCTGCGCGAGCTGATTGAACGACGTGGTGGGCATGCGCGCGTCCTCCTGACTGGTGAATCAGCTTGCCTGGAAGCGGTAGGCGAGCGTCGGCCAGGACAGCCAGCGTTCCGGCGCCCGTCTGACCTCCTGTTCGATCTTCTGGTTCACCCAGGCAGCGAGATCCTCCGGCTGCTTGCCGGCGGTGGGCAGTGTCGCCACCACCTCCACACGGTTGTCCCTGGGCGCTATCAGCGCCAGCGTGTAGCCGTTGCGGATCGCAAGCCTCAGAATGGCGGCCGGGGTCTTGGCGGGGCGCCCGAAGAATGGGCTGCGGATGAACTCGGTGCCCGGATGAATGTTGTCCATCATCGCGAACACGTTGCGGCCTTCGCGCATGTACGCGGCGAGCGCCGACGCACCGCCTTCGGCCCGGAAGTTCAGTGTGGTGCCCGCGTCCTTCAGCTCGGAGAGCCAGGGAGCATCATTCGATACCAGAACGACCACATGCTTTTCTTTCGCAGTGCCGAGCAGGCTCGCGAGCTCCGGGAAGTACCATCCGACAATCAGCAGCTTCTCCGATGCCGGCAGGTTCACATCGATCTGCCGCGTCTTCCATGCGCTTAGATTGCTCATGGCATCGAGCCAGGCCCGCTGATGAGCCGAGCCGAAATCGGCGCGGGCGCGAGGATGGGGGGCGGCGAGCAGCTTGCCTGCCCAGGCAAAGGCATGGTCCGCGCAGGCCGGAACCGACCTCTCGACTGCGTCGACCTTCAATCCGTGAATGCCGCTCAGGACGGTGTGCAGATCATTGGGCATTTCAAGACCCCGCCAGTTCGCATGTTCTGAGCGCGGCCTGTCACGCGCCAGAACATCCTACTTGATAGCTAACGGTCGCAGGCGCCAGCCGATGGAGCGTTGACGTGAATCAACCCGCGGCGGCCGAGTTGACGATATTTTAAGTTACATCTTCAACGGGAGGCGGCGAACATGACGAGCGACATCAAACTCACCGACACGTCGGTCATCCTGGAAGGATCAACGACTGTGCTGCAGAGCGGCAACGTCAGGATTCCCGTCGACGCGCAGGGCTATCCCGGCATGCTCAGAATCGATTTTGACGGCGCGGAGGCCCACGCGGGGCGTCTCTTGCTGGCTCCGGCCTGGCTGGGGCGAGCGATGATGGTATGCAACGTCGAGACGGTGCAGCTCCAGAGCCCGAAAGTGCCCCCGGCGGCGCGCGCGGCGCTCTCGCACTCCCAGGCAGACGAGCTTGTTCTCAACGATGGCAAGCATTACGCGGGGGGCGTTTCGATTCACGGTGCTGCGAAACTCGAAGACATGACCGTTAAAGGCGCCGCGCGGTTCGAGAAAACCGTTGCCGCTCCAGACGGAATTGTGGCCGGTGGCGTTACGATCGCAGTCCCCGCAACGCCTGCACTGCAACCGGGTCCAGTTGCGAGCTCCCACACCAGCATGGAGATCAACTCGTCGACCATTCGTGTGACCACGACCCATGTCGGGATGATCGGGCATCAGCCCGCGCCGGACGTCCTCGACCTGGTCGCGGAGATCCGCAGCCTTCGCGACCGGGTGGCCGCGCTGGAGAAGAAGGCCGGGGTTCCCGTGCCGGCCTAGCCTCGAGAGCCTCCTCGCCTTGGTCGCGCCGTGGCAAAGCCAAATGTCATGTGTTGGCGTGATCCAACACCGTACCATGTCGGATGATCGCGAACTTCATCAAGGTCGATTCCTCACGGCTGCAAACCATCTCTTGGAATGTCCAGTCAATGGCCGTACGTTGGTGGGCGGGACGGAATTAGCCCAAAGCAAACACCGTGGAGAACAGTTGGTCTGATGGATGAGGACGACCCGAGCGATCAAATCTCCCTCATCGAGCGGCGGATCGAACAGCTTGCCGAAATGGCCGAGCGGTGTCGAAAGATCATCCTGGCCTCGAAGATCGTCATATCCGGCGGCGCCGCATTGCTGCTCGGGGCGGTACTGGGCCTGCTCGGGTCCAATGCGGTCGTCGTCCTCGGGGCGATTGCCGCGGTGCTCGGCGGCATCGTTTCGCTCGGATCGAACGTGAGCACCTTGCGACAGACCATGGCGGCGATGGCTGCCGCTGAAACGCTGCGCGCGGACCTGATTGGCAGCATCGATCTTCGGCTGGTCGGCGAGGGGCGAGCGTAGCCCGCAATGCGATGGCTGCGGTCGCAACTGCCGACATGGTCCGTCCATGAAAACTGACAGGGAGACCACATGCTCAAGGGGATCGATCCGCTGCTCAATGCCGACGTGCTCTACGCGCTCAGAGCGATGGGGCATGGCGACCGTCTCGTGATCTGCGACACCAACTTTCCGGCGGATGCGATCGCGCGGCAGACCGTCTTCGGCGAGTTGCTGCGCATCGACAATGTGAGTGCGGCCAGGGCCGTCCAGGCGGTGCTGTCGGTGCTTCCGCTCGACACCTTCATCGACGATGCCGCCATCCGGATGGAGGTCGTCGGCAAGCCGGAGGAGGTGACGCCGGTGCAGCAGGAGGTCCAGGCGGTGACCAACAGCGCCGAAGGCAGGCCGTGGCCGCTGGTCGGCGTCGAGCGCTACGCATTCTATGAAATGGCCAAGAGCGCCTACTGCGTGATCGCGACCGGCGAGCGCCGGTTCTACGGCTGCTTCATCTTCAGCAAGGGCGTCATCCCGCTGGATGGCGCATAGCGATCACGATGCGGGCTGGCGCGCCGCATCTGGGCAGGGGTGTGCATGCCAGTAGGTCGCGATCGGTCATCCGCTTCGCGTTCGACGCGTCGCGCCCGCCGCGGCTCAATGGGCGTCAGGGGAAGCGACCCGGCGAGAGGTCGGTCTTGCATGTCGCTGCGCTCATGGCGGCTACGGGACTGGTCACGACGGCAGAAAAGGGAGTCCAGCGCCGGGCGAGCGCCACGAGACCTCGCCCGGTGCCGCGCCGAGGTTTCAATCAGAAGCGGCCTCAGCGGCAATTCCAGGTCGTGCCCTGCGCGCAGACCGCGTTCGGGCTGTCGCCGCCATAGACCTGATAGGGGTATTCGCCCTTGCGGTAGTAGCCATAGGCGTGCGGGTTCACGCCATAGTAGGCGGGAGCCTCGTAATAGGCCGGGCCGCCATAGACCGGACCATCGTAGTAATCATAGGCGTCGCGGCTTGCGGCGATCGCAAGACCGGTGCCGATGGCTCCGGCCGCCAGCGCCGCGCCGACGGCAGCGCCACCACCGCCGTGCCAGCGCCCATTCCGAGCGTCGGCGCTGGTCGGGGTCAAGGCGCCGATCGCGAGTGCAGTCAATGAAGCGATTGCGGCCGTGCGGCCGAGCAGAGATTTCTTGGTCGACATGTCAGGCCTCCAGTGAAGTGCGCCGTGATCGGCGGATGTCTTGAGGTGTCCGGCTCTGCCGAGAACTGTTGACGACTGTCAGAAGCGGGGCATGCCGGTAGACGGATGATCAGTTGCCGTGCTGGATCCGACTTCGCTTCAGGTGCCAGCGGCGCTCCCAAAGTGAATGTCAGGGTCCACCGCATTAGAACCGCTGCTGCCCTTTGGAGTTCCGGGTCGCCGACCGAACTTGTGCGCGTCGTCGAATCGCCGTGGAGGTGGGCCTGTCGGCGGATTGACTTCCTGGAACCTCGGCGTTACGTCTCCGGCGTCAGCAGCAGCCACTGATCGACCATCTCGCAAGGGCCGCCGAAGCGGCTCGAGAGGTGGACGGGTGGATATCCGCGAGCCTGCATCGCAGCCTGGATGGGACGCGCGTGGTGAACTACGCGCAAAGCGCGGATCAAGACGCCGCAGCGCGCGTCATCGAGCGCCTCATGGCGCGCGGCCTGATCCAGGGCAACAACGCTTTCGGCCAGGCCGACCCTGGCCTCTACGAAGTCGTCTCGACGCTCGAGCGAAAGAGCTGACGACCCGACCACGAGCGCTCGTCCATGAACAGATGCGCGTTTAGATGAGCTTGCGCGACACGTGCGATGGGCTTGCCGGGGCACCGGCCCGCTTGCCTGCGCCGTGAGGATGAAGCGACGGGTCGCCGCAACACCGGCGGCCCCCACGCAAAGCATGCGTTGACGGCCGAAATACCGTGCGCAAGACAACTGATCGATCGCTCAGCGCCAACGTGCTCCATCCGCTCACCGACCGTCCTGCATGAGCTTTTCGAAGCGGAAGAAGTCGCCGTCGTCAGGCATGCCTTGCAGCGGCGGCTGGTGCGGCAGCGGGTTGTAGGCGTTGTAGTACTCGACGATCTTGAAGCCGCATTTGTTGACATAGAAATGAATGTTGCGCTTCTCGAAATAGGGCGTGAACGTCTGCCACACCTTGGTGTCCGGATAGCGCGCCTCGATCGCGTGCCAGGCCCTTTGCCCGATGCCGCGGCCATGCTGCCGGATCGAGATGTAGAACAGATCGAGCGAATTGTGATGCGAGATTGGATCGATGGTCAGGACGGCGCCGCCGACGGGTGTGCCGTCCAACAGGATTTGATATGTCACGGCGCCCGCCGCGTTGACTGACTGTTCGATGTCGTCGTCGGAGGGGATCGATTGGTCCGGGACCGAGCCGACCTCGTCCATCACGGCGGCCGAGAAGGCCTCCCGCAATTCTTTCTTGAAGCCCTGCAGATTCCGGTTGTCCGCGATCTCGAGTGTCACGCGGCTCTCGCCGATGTCATGAGTCAAAGG
This sequence comes from Bradyrhizobium sp. HKCCYLS3013, assembly GCF_051167615.1. NCBI lineage: Bacteria > Pseudomonadati > Pseudomonadota > Alphaproteobacteria > Hyphomicrobiales > Nitrobacteraceae > Bradyrhizobium > Bradyrhizobium sp. HKCCYLS3013. The sequence goes on along the minus strand of NZ_JBNPTK010000021.1, from coordinate 37,426 downwards.
CTCTCCTCGCTCCAAAAGCTGCCTATGCGACCTGCGCCACGTGATGTGAACGTCATCAAGCTTACCGCCGTCTGACATGGGCCGAACGGAATCGTCTGGTCGCGCCAGGCGCAAGCGCAGTGTGCCAGCCGGCACGCGCGCGGATCCGGCCGATGTGCACGACGGGCAATCCTCGCATGCCCTCCATGCGCCAACTGGCCGTCGTGCCAGTTTGTCGCGGACTTCTCCCTTGTCACGTCGGGCAAATCACCTCCACATTTCCGGACATCCCGGCTCGCTGAAGAGGGACGTTTCGCGATCGTCACGAGCGTCGAGCCGGAAGATGCGATGGGCGTGTTGCTCCGCAGCCTGGTGTCACAGCCGAGCCGACGAACGGAGCGACGCGACGGCGAAATCGTGTGGTCCTGGCATCGCGGTGCTGATGCCAAGCCGGCGGTGATGATCCGCAGGCGACGGGGGCAAGACAGCCGTTCCCCGGGGAGAGCTCGTATAAGCTGTCAAACCGTCGCGCAGGGAAGGCCGGATATTGGGCTGAACCTGTGGTTCTGCCGCGTGCTTCTTGTTGCACGCGGACCGCGGGTATCAGCCGATACCCGGTCTTCCCTGCGCCTCTTCTTCGTAGGAGAGGTCAGCTCCATGCAAAACTCGGGCGTACGCCGCCGCGAGATCGCTCGGCCTTGTCTGCAGATCGATCGCCCGAAGGAGGGAAGTGGTGGTGACGATGTCCCGCGCCGGCGTTGCGCAGGCTTCCTGCATCGGCGTCGTGTCAGCCCATCGTCGCGAGCCGCAGCGCCAGCGCGCAGGCGCGGTCGTATTCGTCGAGGTTGATCCATTCGTCTGTCGTGTGCGGCTCGTTCTGGCCGGTGCCGAAGGTCACGGTCGGGATGCCGTGGCGGACCATCCAGTTGGCGTCGAGGCCGCCATTGCCGGCGCGCAAGGTCGGCGTGGCGCCGATGTCGGCGACGGCCGCGGTGGCGCGCTTGACGACGGGCAGGGTCTCCTTCATCCGGAACGGATGATAGTCGGTCTCGGCCTTGAACTTGACGCGGCCGGACTTGCCCTCGCTGTTGGTGACCTGCTTGGCCGCCTTCTCGAAAGCCGTCTTGTAGGCCTTGGTGATCTCGCGGATGAATTTGGCATCGTGGCTGCGGCATTCGCCGCGGACGTGGACGTAGTCGGTCACGACGTTGGTGGCGTCGCCCGCGGGGCGGCCTTCGCCGCCGGTGACCGGGCCGACATTGCTGGTGCCAAGCCTCGCGGCCTTGCCCTTGCCCTTCACCACCTTGCCGAACCAGCCGCCGGCTTTGACGTCGGCGAGCGCGAGCGCCAGGATCATGGTGGCGCTGATGCCGCGCTCAGGCGCGACGCCGGCATGCGAGGCGCGTCCGAAGATCTCGACCTCCCAGCGGTCGGCACCGACAGCCCCGATCGTGACGGCGGAGGCGGAGCTGCCGTCGAAGTTGAACGCCATCTCGGGCCCGCCGAGGTCGTCGGTGTTGACGTGCCGCGCGCCATAGAGCCCGCTCTCCTCGCGCACGCAGAACAGCAGGGTGATCGGCGGATGATCGAGCCTCTCGCGGATCAGCTCGGCCGCGAGGGTGACGAGAATGCCGCAGCCGCAGCGATTGTCGCCGCCGAGCGCGGTCCTGGCCTGATTGACGATCTTGCGGCCGGAGATCTTCGGCTGCGCGCCGGCGCACAGCGGCACGGTGTCCATGTGGGTCATGAACATGACGCGCGGCTGGTTGTGCATCGTGCCGCGGCCGGGCAGCTCGACGATCAGGTTGCCGGTCTCGGTCGGCAGCGGAATCCGGGTGTTGGCATCATCGAGCCGCATCGCCTTGGCCGGGACCCCCGCCTGCTTCAGCGCCGCCATGATCTCGCGCCCGATCGCCTTTTCCTGTCCAGTCACGCCCTGCACGGCGAGAAAACGCATCAGACGATCGGTGGCGGCGGCGGTGTCGACGGACATGAAGCGATTCCCATGATGAACGATGTACCCGGAGCATCCAGCCGGGCGGCCGGTTGCGCAAGAGGGCTCGCATTGGTTTCGCCGCCTGACTCTTTTCCGATGCCTCGATCGTCTTCATGTCATCTCGACATTGGAGCATCATCATGAGCCTGAAAGACAAGACGATCGTCGTCACCGGCGGAAGCCGCGGCCTCGGCCTGGGAGTCGTGGAGGCCCTCGTCGATCGCGGTGCCAAGGTGACCGTCGTCGCGCGTGGAACCGGCGCGTTGAATGCCGTCGCCGCCCGCCTCGGCGTGGCCACGATCGCGGCCGACGTCACCGACGAGGCCGCCGCGCATCGCATCGTCGGCGATATCCGCCCCGACATCCTGATCTTGAACGCCGGAACGACGCCGCACATGGACCGGCTGGATCGGCTGACCTGGAGGGATTTCTCGGTTGCCTGGGACACGGACGTCAAGGCGGGCTTGTACTGGATCCAGGCGGCGCTCAAGCTCCCCCTGAAACCAGGAAGCCGCGTCCTGGTCGGATCGAGCGGCGCGGCGGTGGGCGGTTCACAGATGTCAGGCGGCTATGGCGGCGCCAAGCGCATGCTCTGGTTCATGGCGAAATACGCCAACGGCGTGTCGCAGGACGACAGGCTCGGCATCCGCTTCCAGGCGATCGTGCCGCGCATGATGATCCTCGGCACGGGAGTGGGGGATACGGCCGCGGGCGCCTATGCGGGCGCGATGGGCATTACGCCGGAAGCGTTCGTCGCCCGTTTCGGCGCGCCGATGCTGCCGCGCGCGTTCGGCGATCGCGTCGTCTCCGTGCTGGAGGACCAGCGCTTCGCCGATGGTGTGGTGTTCGGTCTGAACGGCGACGACGGCGTGACGGTGATGGAAGGAGCGGCAGCTTGAGTGACGGCGGACATGCTTCGCCCGGCGTGCGCAGCGCCGAGCTCGTGGCCCTGGCGGAGCAGCTGCGGCCGGAGCTGCATCGCTATTGCGCGCGCCTGATGGGCTCGGTGATCGACGGCGAGGACGTCGTGCAGGACACACTGACAAAAGCGCTCGTCGCGGTGAACGAGATGCGCGACGTCGCGATGCTGCGCGCCTGGCTGTTCCGGGTCGCGCACAACCGGGCGCTCGACTTGCTGCGCAGCCGTGTGATCCGGGCTGCCGAACCGATGGAGGCGGCCGACGGCGTCGCCGACGACACCGTGCCCGATGCCATGGAGATGATGATGCGCGAGGAGGCGGTGCGGACCGCGGTGTCGCGCTTCGCGGAGCTTCCGATCACTCAGCGCAGCGTCCTCGTTCTGAAGGACGTGCTCGACGAGCCGCTCGCCGACATCGCGGCGCTGCTCGGCCTGACGGTGGACTCGGTGAAGGCGCATCTCGCCCGCGCCCGGGCGCGGCTCTCCGAGATCAACGCTGTGGCCGAGGCACGGCCGGCGGCGAGACCCGCCTCCGATGCGGTGACACGCTATGTCAGCCTGTTCAACCGGCGTGATTGGGACGGCCTGCGTGCGCTGCTGGCGCACGACGTCAAACTGCACCAGTCCACTCATCCCGTCCGTGTCGGCTCGACCGATGTCGGGATGTTCTTCAGCATCTATGCCGGGATGGACGGCGTCTGGCTGGCGCCGGCCCGGCTGGAGGGCCGGGAAGTGATCGCCGTGTTCGAACGCCCGGGCGATCCGCAGCCCAGCTACTTCATGTGGCTGAGCTGGCGCGACGGCAAGATCAGCTTCATCCGCGACTACCGCTACGTCCGCTATGTCATGGCCGATGCAGAGCTGGCACTCGTCCTGCCGGTCTGAGCACCCAGACCTGCAAGGGCTTGATCCACATCAACGAGGGACGGTCGCGCCAGGAGCATCTTTTATTAACAGAGGTCTGAGATGCAGCTCTTCAACTCGACGAGGGACTACGGCGCGATTCCGCAGACGCTGCATTGGCTGACGGTCGTTCTCGTGGCCGTCGCCTGGGCGCTTGGGGTGTTCGGTGACGTGCTGCCCAAGGGCGCGCCGCGCGAGTCCGGCCTGCTCGTCCATGTGACGGCCGGGATCGCGATCCTCATGCTTCTGGTGGTGCGCCTGGCTTGGCGGCTGGCCGATCCATCTCCGCCGCCGGAAGCGACCGAATTCGCCACATGGATGGGAAAGTGGCAGGATCCGGCCGCGCGTTTCGCGCACTATGTTCTCTATGCGCTGCTCTTTGCCGTGCCCGTCATTGGCATCGTGTTGCAGTTTGCGCGCGGTGAGTCCTTGCCGCTGTTTGGCATCGCCGAGATCGCGTCGCCCTGGCCCAAGGATCGCGCGTTTGCTCACAACGTCAAGGAAGTGCATGAAATTCTCGCCCACTCCCTTGTCATCGTGGCCGCAATGCATGCGGCCGCCGCGCTGATCCATCACTGGATCTTCCGGGACCGGACGCTGCTTCGCATGCTGCCTCACTCGGACGATTAGGGAAGGCGACACGCCTGTCGGAAATCATGGATTGCACCGGTCGCTTCCGCCGCGGTCGTCAGAGCCGTCTCGTGTCGAGCTGTGAGGTGGCGTCGCGGTGCCGTCGATGCGGGCATTGTTTCGAGAAATTGAAGACCCAATTCGGTCCAGGCGCCATTATCAACCGGCCTGCGAGCCGCCACATCGGCGTCACGAGCATCCGGTGGGCGCGACCCTCACGTCACGAGGACGGCGCCGAGGCAGCAAACGCGCCCGATGCCGTGGTCGTGAGGAGCGAACGGTGGACGGACAGCAAGCGCCGGGCGGATCCCGGCCGGGCATTGTGCATAAGGAGCGTTCGCCGGCGGACCCGCGCGCCACACCCAGGGGGGCCGCTGGACGTGCGCTGTGGCCGCTCGCCGGGCTCGGCCTGATGATCGGAATGCTCGTCGCGCTGCCATGGATGGTCGAATATGTGACCGTCGGCCAGTATCTCGTCCACACCGATGATGCCTATGTCAGGATGAACGAAGTCCCGGTCAGGTCGGCGGTGTCCGGCCGGGTCAGGGACCTGCTCGTGACCGACAATCAGGAGATCGTTGCGGGACAGGTTCTGGCACGGATCGAGCACCGGGACGAGCGCGCCGCGACGGTCGCGCTGAACGACGTCATCGCTCCCGTCGCCGGCGTCGTGGCCGCAGGCGGTCTCCATGTCGGGGACGTCGTGAGGGCAGATCGGTCGTTGATGGCCGTGGTCACGCCGGGCGAGCCCGATATCATCGCTGCCCTCGCGGTCTCCGAGATCACCTATGTCGCGATCGGACAGGCGGTCACGATCGACGTGCCGGGCCTGCCTTCCATCCGGCTGTATGGACATGTTGCGGATGCCGAACTGATCGGCGCAGCGTCCGGCTCGCCGGACAACGAAGACCGGATCGCGCTGAGGATCCGCCTGCCGAGGGCGGCGATGCCCACCGGATTGAGATCAGGCATGGCGGTCGGTGCGACGATCCTGACTGGCCTGACCGGGACGGAGCGGATGGTTTCGCAGATCTTGCGGGAGAGGGCGCAGAAGAGCTGTCGCTGCGAGCAGGATCTCCAACCCGCGTCGATGCAGCGGCGCATCTGACCATGACCATCCCTGCGCAACCTCGAATGCCGCCGTGAACTTGGTAAAGAGGAACCTTGCGCGCGCCCAGCGAACGTGCCGCCGGTCTCAATCGCCCGCATCATGCGCGTTGATGACCGCCACGAAGGCCTCGCCGTAGCGCGCGAGCTTGACCGTGCCGGCGCCGGGGATGCTGGCGAGCTCCGCGACGGAGCGTGGATGGCGGGCCGCCATCTCGGCCAGCGTCTTGTCGTGGAAGATGACGTAGGGCGGGACGTTCTGCGCCTTGGCGAGCTCCATCCGCCGCACGCGCAGCTTGTCGAACAGCTCGCGGTCGATGTCGGGAAACGCCGTCGCGGTCTGGCGCTCCCGGACCTTGCGGTCGCGCTTCGCCTTCTTCAGCACGCGCAGGCTGAGCTGCGGCCTGTCGCGCAGGAACTGGCGGCCTTCGGGCGAGATCGACAGGCCGCCATGGCCGGCGACGTCGACGCTGATCAGGCCGTGCGCGACGAGCTGGCGCACGATCGAGCGCCAGGCGTTGCGGTCGTGCTCCTTGCCGATGCCGAAGGTCGAGAGCTTGTCATGGCCGAGCCGCTCGATGCGCTCGTCGCTCTCGCCGAGCAGCACCGCGATGACGTGGGCCTGGCCGAAGCGCTCTCCGGTGCGGTGGATGCAGGACAACAGCTTCTGCGCGGCGATGGTGCCGTCGAAGGTCTCCGGCGGGTCGAGGCAGATGTCGCAATTGCCGCAGGGCGCGCAATCGTCGCCGAAATAGCGCAGCAGCACCTGGCGGCGGCACTGGCAGGTCTCGGCGAAGCCGAGCAGCGCGTCGAGCTTGCGGCGCTCGGTGCGCTTGCGCGCATCGGGCGCGTCGGACTCGTCGATGAAGCGGCGGCGCAGCGCGATGTCCTCGGCGCCGTACAGCATCAGTGTCTCGGAGGGCAGCCCGTCGCGCCCGGCGCGGCCGGTCTCCTGATAGTAGGCCTCGATGCTGGAGGGCAGGTCGGCATGAACAACGAAGCGCACGTCGGGCTTGTCGATGCCCATGCCGAAGGCGATGGTGGCAACCATGATCAGGCCCTGCTCGAGCTGGAAGCGGCGCTGATTCTTCTCCCGCGCCTTCATCTCCATGCCGGCATGATAGGGCAGCGCCGGGAAGCCGTGATCGCTGAGCGAGGCCGCGACCTCCTCGGTCTTGCGCTTCGACAGACAATAGACGATACCGCTCTCGCCCTCGCGCGATTTGAGGAAGGCCAGCATCTGCTGCATGCTGTTGACCTTCTCGGCCGCGCCATAGCGGATGTTCGGCCGGTCGAAGCCGGCGATGAAGCTGTTGCCGTCGCCGATGGCGAGATGCTCGACGATCTCGGCGCGGGTCGGCGCATCGGCCGTGGCGGTGAGCGCGATGCGCGGTATGGTGGGGAACAGCCCGGCGAGGCAGTCGAGGGCGCGGTATTCGGGCCGGAAGTCATGGCCCCATTGCGAAACGCAATGCGCCTCGTCGATCGCGATCAGCGACAATTGCGCGGTTTCGAGGCGCTCGAGGTTCTCGGGCTTGAGCAGCGTCTCCGGCGCCATGTAGAGCAGGTCGAGCTCGCCGCGCTCGATGTCCTGCCACAGCAGATCCTTCTCCGCGCCCCAGAGCCGCGAGTTGAGCGCCGCGGCCTTCACGCCGGCCTGCCGGAGCGCCGCGACCTGGTCCTCCATCAGCGCGATCAGCGGCGAGATGATCAGCCCGAGGCCGGGACGCGCCAGCGCCGGAATCTGGTAGCACAACGACTTGCCGCCGCCGGTCGGCATCAGCACGAAGGCGTTATGGCCGGCGATCACGTGCTCGACGATGTCGCGCTGCCGTCCGCGGAAACTGTCATAGCCGAACACGGTCTTGAGGATCGAGAGCGGATCGGCGGCCATGGCAACGCACTTCTTCGACGGACAGAGGGACTGGATAAGTCCCGTCGCAGCCCGCCGCCGTCAAGCGAAAGCTGCCCGCTGGCGCGCATTTCGGCCAGGCGATGCATGGGGCGGGGGACAGCGGCAGGGGGCGCGTTGGACAAGCCGAGGAGTTATGGCAGAATCGACTTGCATCGCATTATGCTCCTATCCTGATACGCGCATGGGCTCCCGGGGTGAGCTGATATGACTAATCGGATCATCACGCTGGCCACGCTGAAGGGTGGGAGCGGCAAGAGTACGGTCGCGACCTGCCTGGCGGTGCATTGGCACCTCGCCGGGCGCAGGGTGGTGCTGGTTGATGCCGATCCGCAGCGATCGGTGGTGCGGCTCGCCGAGCGGGAGCGTGCGCTCGCCGGCCTGCGCGTCGTCGAGGATGCCACCGAAGGCGTTTGGCGCACCGCCAAGGAGCTCGCAAAATCGGCGCTGGTGATCATCGACACGCCGGGGTTCCGCACGCCCTCGACGCTCGGCGCCTTGGCCGCGGCCGATCTCGTGATCGTTCCGGTGAAGCCGTCGCCGCTGGATGTCGATGCCATGCTCGACACGCTTGCGATCCTGGTCAACGGCATCAAGGGCTGGCGGCCGCTGTTCCGCTGCCTGCTGACGCAGACGACGCGGGAGTCCGTGATCGCCAAGCACATCCGTGCGGAGATCATGAAGGCCGGCTTCCCGCTGCTCGACAGCGAGATGCAGAACCGCGTCGCCTATCCGGAAGCCGCGCTGTATGGCGCCACGCCGGATCTGATCGACGAGGGCGGGCGCGCGGCGCAGGACATCGCGGCGATCGCCGACGAGATCGATCGTCTGTTCCTCCACGAGGCCGCGGCATGAGCCGCAAGCTGCCGAAGGCGGTCGGCCGGACCATGGGGGAGATGCGCGGCACCGGCGCTGCTGATGGCGACGACGCGCAGGTCGCCGAGGGCAAGAGCGTGAAGGCCAAGGCGGCGCCTGCGGATGCCGGTTCGGACCCGGTCGACGAGGTGATCGCGCCGGCGCTGGTGTCCGGCGTGTCGTCGGCGGTCGTGCCGCCGCACCGGCAGCGCGGCCAGCTGATCGTCGAGCGCTATGCCGCCTATGCCGCCGCGGGTGGGCTGATCCCGATTCCCTTCGCCGGCCCCGTCGGGGTCGGGCTGATCGTGCTGCATATGCTGAAGAAGCTCGCCGAGGAGTACAGCGTGCCGTTCCAATACGATCAGGCGCGCCCGATCGTTGCCAGCCTGATGGCGGCTGCGGCGCCTGTGGTGGCGGGCGGCCTGACCACGGCGGCGCTGAGTCGTGTGGTGCCCGGCGCCAACCTGTACGGGATCGCGGTGTTCTCGCTGACGGCGATGACCACCACGCGCGTGCTCGGCGGCATCTTCCTCGATCATTTCGAGCAGGGCGGCAGCCTTGCCGACCTCGGCGCGTGACCGCTACGCGTCTCCATCGAGTGCGCGCGACCAGTCGGCGATCAGATCGGCAGCCTCCTCGAGGCCGGTCGAGAGCCGCACCCAGAATTCATCCGCCGGCTGTTTGGCGAACTGCCGCGGCGGCGGCTCCAGGATCGGCAGCACGAGGCTCTCGGCGCCGCCCCAGCCGAAGCCGAGCCGGCTCAGAGCGAGGCGGTTGATGGCGGCGATGACGTCGTCGCGGGCCTCGGCGGCGAAGGCGATCGTCAGCAGTCCGGCTGCGCTCCTGCAGTCGCGCCGCCACAGCTCGTGCCCCGGCGCGCCAGGCAGTGCCGGGCACAGCACGCGGCGCACGTCCGCGCGTGCGGCGAACCAGCGGCCGAGCTCGATCGTGGTGCGCAGCTGGCGCTCGCCGCGCAATGGCAGGCTGCGCAGGCCGCGCAGCGCCAGATACGATTCCAGCGCGCCGGGTACGTGCCCGAGCTGTACGGCGATGTCCTTCAGCCGCGCGGCATGGCGGTGCGAGGTGACGAGGGCGCCGAGCATCAGGTCGGCATGGCCCGCCGCCTGCTTGCCGAGCGACACCACGACCACGTCGACACCGTGCTCGAACGGCCGGAACGCGCCGAACGCGCCCCAGCTGTTGTCGAGAATGGTGATGACGCCGTGCGATCGCGCCGCAGCCGCGATGGCGGGTACGTCCTGCATCTCCAGCGACAGCGAGCCCGGCGATTCCATATAGACCGCGCAGGTCCCCGGCCGCAGCAGCCGGGCGATGTCGGCGCCGGCGGCCGGATCGTAGAACTCGATCTCGACGCCAAGGCCGCGCAGCACGGTCTCGCAGAACCGGCGGGTGCTCGACGCGACGGTGTCGGCGACGAGGAGATGCTGGCCGGCGCGGGCGAAGGCGATCAGGGCCGCGGTCACCGCGGCGCTGCCGCTCGACACCAGGATGGCGCGTTCGCCGAGCTCGAGCTGGGCGACCGCCGTCTCGATCCTGCTGACGGCGGGCGTGCCCATGCCGCCATAGAAGAACACGTCGAACGGATTGGCCTCGGCTTCGTGCAGAGTCTCGACAGTGTCGAAGAACACCGTCGAGGCCGGCTGGATCGCGGGCTGCGGAGTCTGCCGCTCTGCGGTTGCTTGAACGGCACGGGTGGACAGATGGAGCTGTGGTCCGCAAGGCTGATCCGGCATCCCGGTCCCGGTCCGCGACGTGCTCAGTCTGATGGCATTGTTCTCAGTCACGGCCGGTGCCCTCCGCAGCGAGCATGTCGATCAGCGCATCGAGTTCGTCCTCCGACAGGGCATCGAGCTCGCCGTCGGACAGGATTGGCGTGTCGCCTGCCGGAACGGGTTCGGCGGAAGGCGCATCCGCCCGCATCGTTTCGAGATGCGATGCGAGCAGCCGCGGTGTCGGATGGTCGAAGATCACGGTGGCCGGCAGGCGGATGCCGGTGCGGCCCTGCAGGCGGTTGCGCAGGTCGAGGCCGCTCAGGGAGTCCAGGCCAAGCTCCGCGAAGCGCCGGTCGGGATCGATGCCATCGCCTGCATCACGCCCGAGCGACCGGGCGAGATCGGCCAGGACCCTGGCAAGCAGCGTCTCATCCGAAGGACGTGGCTCCGCGATCTCCGTCCGAGCCTTTGCTGGAACGTGCCGCTCGCGGCCGGCGCGCAGCTCCGCGAGTTGAGGCGCCGCCGGGCGGCGCTCCAGGAAGCGATCGACGTCGAGCGGCACCACGCCGATCTGCGCCGGATTGGCTTTCAGGATGCGCCAGAGCGCGTCGAGACCTTGCGCGGTGCGGATCCCGCCGATGCCGAGGCGCTGCAGATTGCCTTGATGGTCGTGTTCGGCCACGACGCCGGTCTCCGACCAGGCGCCCCAGTTGATGCTGATTGCGGCAAGCCCACGCGCACGCCGATGGGCGGCCAGCGCATCGAGCCAGGCATTGGCGGCCGCATGGCTGGCCTGTCCGGCCGAGCCGAGCAGCGATGCGGCGGAGGAGAACAGTACGAAGCAGCCGAGGTCATGCTGCGCAAACAGCCGATGCAGCACCAACGCGCCGGCCACTTTGGGATCGAACGCCAGGGCCAGCCGCCCCGGCGACTGTTCAGTCAACAGCGCATCGTCGAGCACGCCGGCCGCGTGAAACACGCCGCGGATGGGGACGTCGGCGGGCAATGAAGAGAGCACCGACTGCATTGCATGCTCGCTCGCGACGTCGGCCACCAGCGCATGGATCTGGATTCCCGCGGCGCTCCAGCCTGCGAGACGCCGCGCAATGGTCTCATCGGGCGGGCGGCGACCAAGCAGCGCGATGTTGCGCGCGCCCTTCGCGATCAGCGCTTCCGCGAGCGCCAGGCCAAGACCGCCATAGCCGCCGGTGATCAGTTGGATGCCGTCGAACGAAAGTGTGGCGGGCGAACCCTCGGTCCGCTTCGGCGGGGCTGGCGCAATCCGCGGCACGAAACGGCGCCCGTTGCGGACCGCCTGAAGCGTTTCGCCCTCGTCGCAATCGAGCGCGGCCAGCAGATCGGCGCTGGTCGTGCTGGCGTCGATATCGATCAGTCGTGCGGCCAGATTCGGCAGCTCGAGCGCTGCCACTTTCATCAGCCCCGGCAGCGAGGCTGCGACCAGACCATCGACCTGGTCGCCCGGTGATGCAGCGATCGCACCGCGGGTCAGGATGCTGACGCGCGCGGGCGAGGACAGGCTTGCAGCAAGCTGCAAGGTGGCGAGACTGCGCGCCGTCGTGTCGAGGATCGCCGCGCGCATGGTTTCGACTGCGACGTCGGGAGCGCCGGCCGCATCCAGCGCCGTGCAGTCGACAACGTGAACGCGGCCCGTCGCTTCGGCCGCACGGCGATGCAGCTCGGGTGGTTGCAGCAGGCTGCATTGCGCGCCGGCTTCGGCCAGCACCTGCGCCAGCCGTGCCGCCTCACCTCCCTCGTCGGCCACGAGAAGCCATTCGCTTTCGGCAACGACATGGCCGGCGCGCGCGAGGATGACGGTCTGACCGAACGGCTCTGCGCCAAGCAGCGGTGAGATCTCGTCGAAGCCGTGTCGTGTGAGCATCCGGCCCCAGCCGGCGATGTCGAGCAAAGCATGGCCGGTCTTGCGCCGGTCGTCATCGAAGCGCCACCAGCCGTCGGTCATGCCGAAGGTCAGATCGAGCCAGCGCTGCGGCGTCACCGCTTCGACGAGCACCAGCAGACCGCCAGGCGCCAGCAACTGGCGCGCGTGGGCGAGCGTGACGGCAAGGTCTCGCGTCGCATGCAGCACGTTGGCGGCGACCACGATGTCGAAGCTTCGCAGCGTGAGACCCTGGCTCGCTGGCTCCGCTTCGATATCAAGACGCTTCGTCTCGATCTGCTCGCCGAAGCGGTCGCGTGCATCGGTCAGGAACACGGTGCCGATGTCGGTGAACACGTAGCGTGTGGCATCTCTGGGCAGCGCATCGAGCACGGCGGCCGTGGTCGCTCCGGTCCCGGCACCGATCTCCAGGACCTGGATCTGACCGGGGGCTGCCTGTTCGGCCCAGGACGCCAGCGCCTGCTTCAGCAGCGTGTTCATACAGCGCGTCGGCAACGGCTCAGAATAGAGCTCAGCGAGCTGGCGCGGATCGCCGGCGGGTGACAGCAATTCGAGCGGATCGAGCTTGCCGGTGAGCACCTCGTGCAGCCGGGGTCCGCAACGCGACAGCAGCCGCCACTCGGCGGCGATCGAGATGTCGGGCAAATTGGCGGGCGCGCGCGGCGGCAGCGGCCGGTCGGGCCGATCGACAAAGCCGGTGGATATCGTGGCGATGAGGCCGGCCTCCGCCAACATCGACAGCATGCGCGCGAGCAGGGCGCGCTGGTTCAAAGCAATGCCGAAGCGCACCGCGATCGTCTCCACCGAGCCGTCGAGCGCGAGGTGACGGCGCCAGCCGAGCGCATGGAGCGCGCCGGCGGCATAGCAAAGGCTGACCTCATCGAGCAGCCGTTGGCCGTCGCGATAGGCGACGTAGGCCGGCGTTGTCGCGAGACGTTCGCCTGTCGCGGCAACCGATGCCGCGATCTTGCGGACGGCGGGCCGGTGCAGCCGCTGCGCGCGCCAATGCTCGGCGATGAACCAGGCGTCGGGCGCGGCATCCGCGTGGGCCAGCCAGTCGGCCGGCATGGCGCGCGCTTCGAAGCCTTCGATCACGAGCCGCGTATCGCCCGTGTCCGAGAGCAGGCGCAGGTCGGCGGTGACGCTGTCGGCATCGCGGCGCGTCAGGCGCATGTGCCACCAGCCGGTCGCCTGGTCCGGACCAGCCGTCCATCGCAGGCCGGCGCAACGCACCGGGACGATCGGCGCATTGTAGTCGTCGCCGAGCGCCGCGAGCAGCAATTGAAAGCCCGCATCGATCAAGCCAGGATGCAGCGGACCTGCTTCATCCGCGGTGAGATGATCGAGTGGCGCGCAGCGCGCCAGGGCCTGGTCTCGGCCGCGCCAGACCTGCTGCAGATGGCGAAAGCGCGGGCCGAGCGCGATCCCGAACCGGCGGGCGCGCGCATAGAGCGCGACGACATCGAGCGCGTCGGGGCAAGCGCCGCGGAGCGCAGCGAGATCGCTCGCGGGTGCAGCCCCGCTGACGTCCTGCAAGCGCGCTGTCAGGCACCGCCGCCATGCCGACTCATTAGCGGCACGGCCCATCAGTTTGAGCTGGCCGCCATCGGCATCGCCATCAGTGACGGCGATTTCCACCTCCACGTCAGCGCCACGCGGCAGCGTGAGGGGCTGTGGCAGCCTGATGTCGCTGAGGTCGCTGACGCCGAGGCGCATGGCCGCCTCGCGGGCGGCCGCAATCCATACGGCGCCGGCGACAACGATCGCGCCCTGCACCTCGTGATCGTCAAGCAGCGGCTGCAGCGAAGGGCCAAGCCGGAAATGAAACAAGGTCGCGTCGAGCGCGGCCGAGCGGACGAGAGCGCCGATCGGAGAGCGGGGCGTGCCGCTTGCGAGGTCGAACCAATAACGCTGCCGCTGGAACGCCGTGGTGGCGACATCGCGCTTGCGCCAGCTCTGCCGTGGCCAGAGCATCGACCAGTCGACGCTGCGGCCCGCGAGAAACGCCGCAGCGGCGGCGTGGCGGTCGGTTGTTCGTTCGCCGTCGCCACTCACGCTGCGAGCGACCGCGGAAGCGGCCTGCGAGGTGGCGTCACCGCGTGCAAAGGCGCGTAGCTGCCGCGCGAACTCGCTGGGCTCGGATGCGATCGCCGTGAGGCGATGCCCGAACGCGCCGCGGCAGGTCGCGGCTGTCGCACAATAATCGCGGAGCTCGGCCGCCGGCAATGCGTCCAGCAGACCCGCGTGCTGCTCGGCCTGCTCGCGCAGCGCCGCGGCGGACTTTGCCGAGATCACCAGCAGCTCGTCGCCGCAAGGCGCCGGAATGGCCGGCACATCCGCGGGCACGGGCACCTCGATGACGAGATGGGCGTTGGTGCCGGAGAAGCCGAAGGCGCTGACGGCGGCGACGCGTCGGCCCGGCGGCAAGGGCGTCGGCTTGCGCGGCACTGCAAGCCGGTAGTGATCCCAGTCGATGTTCGGATTGGGTGTCTCGAAGTGCAGATGCGGCGGCACGATGCCGTTCCGCAGACTGAGAAGGGTCTTCATCAGCCCGGCAACGCCGGCCGCGGCTTCCAGATGCCCGAAATTGGTCTTCAGCGATCCAACAAGCAGCGGCTCGTTGCGCTCGGTGGCATAGACACGGCCGATCGCCCGCAGCTCGATGGGATCACCGAGCGGGGTGCCGGTGCCATGAGCCTCGACATAGGCGACGTCCGACGCAGCGAGGCCGGCGCGGCTGAGCGCTTCGCGCATGACGGCTTCCTGCGCCGCTCCGCTCGGCACGGTCAGGCCGCCGCTGGCGCCGTCCTGGTTGACGGCGCTGCCTCTGATGATGCCGAGGATGGTGTCGCCGTCGGCCTCGGCATCGGCGAGACGCTTCAGCACCACGACGCCGCAGCCCTCGCCACGGACATAGCCGTCGGCGCCGGCGTCGAAGGTGCGGCAGCGCCCGCGCGGCGACAGCATGTGCGCCTTGGAGAAGGCGATGCTCGGGATTGGGCTGAGGATCAGTCCGACGCCGCCGGCGAGCGCGAGGCTGCATTCGTTCTGCTGCAGGCTGCGGCAGGCCTGGTGGATCGCGACCAGCGACGACGAGCAGGCGGTGTCGATGGTCATGCTCGGACCGGTGAGGCCGAGGGCATAGGACAGGCGGCCGGCGGCCACGCTGAGCACCGTGCCGCTGACATGATAGGGCCCGACGCGGTCGCGATCCTCGGGCGCCGCCTGCAGCGTTGCGTAGTCGAAAGTGCCGAGACCCACGAACACGCCGGCGGCGCTGCCGTAGAGCGCGGTCGGATCCTGGTTGGCGCGCTCCAGCGCCTCCCAGCTCACTTCGAGCAGGACACGCTGCTGCGGATCCATGGCGTGGGCTTCGCGCGGCGCGATGTTGAAGAAGTCGGCATCGAAGCGATCGACGCCTGCGCAGAACGCGCCGTGGCGCGCGGTCATGTGCCCCGGCGTGGCGGGATCCGGATCGACGAGGCGGGCGTTGTCCCAGCGATCCCGTGGCGTCTCGGTCACTGCGTCACGTCCATTGGCGAGACTGTCCCACAGCTCCGCGGGCGTACCGGCGCCGGGCAGGCGGCAGGCCATGCCGACAATCGCGATCGGCGCCGGCGTCTTGAGGCGCGCGATCTCCGCCTCGAGGCGGCGGATCGTCAGCAGCGCCTGCTTGATGAGGGACGGGTCCTTGGGCTCTGGACTGCTCATGACCATCGCTACGTCAGGCCTGATAGGCCAGCCGCCGGCCGAAGCGGCGGACGGCCTCGTTGAACGCCTCGCGCTTCTGCCAGATGCGCTGGCGCCAAGCCGGGCCCTTGGGCGGGCGCCGGTAGAAGGCGCACAGCGCGCCGTCGAGGAAGTCCTCGGCGGTGATCACCGGCTCGGCCGGTGCCTGCTCGCCCGGAAGCAGCGTGCTGCGATAGCATTCGGCGGCGAGTATGCGCATCGCACGGTACTTCTCGCGTGCGCTCGGCGCCGGTTCGGCCGCAGCCGCGCGCAGCCGCCGCGCGGCGGCCTTGCTCGCCTCCGCACGGCGTGGATCCAACGTGCCGGCGACGATGTTCTGGATGTGGCAATCGCGGTGCACGCTGCCGATCAGGGCGACCGCGTCGGGATCGGTTACGCCGCCGAAACGGAAGCTCACCGACATCGCGGCATCGACATAGCCGACGTGATGCCACCAGAACGCCGGCATCAGGATGGTCTCGCCGGCCTCGACCACGACCTCGACGCCGCCGGCATAGGCGATCAGCGCCGCACGCTCGGCATCGTCCATCGCGTTGACCGCGACGGTCGAGAAGATGTCGATGGGAAACAGCTTGAAGCCGGATTTCGGCGGAAACAGCACGATGCGCTTGCGGCCGAACACCTGATGCAGCAGGACGTCGCGGCCGTCCCAGTCGGTGTGGAGATCGGAGGCGTTGCCGGCATTGGCGACGAACATCAGCGAATGCGCCTCGCTCGCGCTGCGCTGCGCGAGCGGATTGCCGTAGCCGCCATGCACTTTCTCGATTCCGACCGCACCGAGATTGCAATCGTCCAGGATTCTCTCGGGCGTCGGCTGCTCGCTGGTGAGCGCGCGCGTCGTGGGCTCGCGCTCGATCAGATCGAGATAGTCGCGCAGCAGGCCCGGCTTCTTGTCGATTGCGATCGGGGCGCTGCTGCCCTGCACGAAGTTGCGGATGTTGGCGAGATGCGCATCGATGTAGTTGACGCCGATCATGACCTGGAGGTCGCCGAGCGCCTCGCGCACCTTCTGCGCGTCGGTCAGCTCGCCGAGCAATTGTCCCTTGAACAGGCCGGAGATGACCGCCGGCTGGCGGCGCTCGAGCAATTCGTCCCGGCGTGCGGGCAGATCGGCGGCATCATAGGTCGCGATCACCGGCTGATCATGGCGAGATGACGTCATTGCAGTCGCTCCAGTTCCTGACGCAGCAACAGCTCGGCCTCTTCCTCGGACAGATCGTCGATCTCGGCCGTCGCGACCGGTTGAGGCATGGCAGGTGCGGACTGTGCAGCGGGATCCACAAACAGGCCGCCGAGATGGTCGAGCAGCGCCTCGATGGTCGGATAGTCGAACAGCAGGGTGGCATGCAGCGGCGCCCCCAGCCGCTCGCCGAGATCTTCGCGCAGCTCCAGGGCGGCAAGAGAGTCCAGGCCGAGATCGAACAGCCGCGTCCGCGGCGCGATCGTATCGGCATCGGCCAGTCCAAGAACATGGCCGAGCAGCTCGCGCAGATGCCGCTCGATCGCGGCGCGGCTGCGGTCGGTGGCATGGCGCCCCGCAACGGAGATCATCGCTGATGTCGGGGACGCAGCCTTGATTGGTGCTCTGCCGGATGCGGCCGCGGTATCGCCGGTCAGCACGCGCCGGCTGGCGGCGCGGAACACGAAGCCACTGGCTTCGAGCAGCGGCGTGTCGCCCATCATCAATTGCACGTTCGCCGCCGGAGAATTTCCCTGAGCGTTCGGACCGTCTTCGCGCCAGGCGACGCATGCAAGCGATGCCTCGATGCGGTGTGGCCAGAGGCGGAGCTGGTCGATGCGGAAGGGCAGATGCGCGATGTCGGTGTCGCGGCGGTCCCAGAAGCGGCTGAGCAGTTGGAACGCGCTGTCCAGCAGCCCGGGATGAATGATGGCATCCGTGACATCGACCAGATGCGCGGGACGCCGCAGCTCGGCTGTCAGCTCGCGGCCATCGCAGTGGATCGCATCGGCCCATTGAAACGACGGTCCGAGGTCGAAGCCCTGTGCCACGAGGTCGTCGTAGAATGCTCTACCATCGAGCGCGCCGGATCGAGCTGGCGCGCCGCCGTGCCGCTCCCAATCGCGGGGAGCGCTGAGAGGCAGATCGGCGCGACCGGTGACGTGGGTGGTCCAGGCCTCGTCGTCGAACGGATCGGAATCGGCGCGCCGGCTGATGAGGCGGATGCGATGGCCGCCGGGCTGCGGGGTAAGCATGAGCTGCATGACGATGCCCTGCGGCGACAGATGCGCGGCCTGCACCAGGGTCACGTCGCGCACCGTCAGCGGACCGGCCGCGGACAGTGTCCGCAGGCCGGTGAAGATCGTGGCGAGATGCCAGGCGGCCGGCACGATCACCTCGCCGAACACGCGATGCTCGATGAGGAACGGATCGCGCCCGGCGAGCTCGGTCTCGAACCGCGCCTCGCCATGCGACTGCGGCAGCGCAAGCCTGCGGCCGATCACCCGCGTGTTGCGCTGTGCCGGCGTGGCCGCCGCGGCGGCCGGCGCCAGGCGGATCGGCCGCCGGTTGAACGGCGTATTGGGCAGCGGCACGCGCGGCGCCGGCGGTTGGCTGGCTACGACATCGGCCGCCGATCCGTCGACCGCGAGCGTGGCCAGCGAATGGCGCATCTGCCAGGCATCGGCGCCGGAGGGCGCAACGCTCGGCAGCCACAAGATGTCCGCATCGGGCAGGGTCTGGCGGCCGAGTCCGATCAGGGCCGGCTGCGGGCCGATCTCGATGACGGCCGTGACGTCGCGCTCCGCGAGCTGCCGCAGGCTGTCCTCGAAACGCACGCGCTCGCGCGTGTGCCGGCACCAGCGCTCGGGATCAGCGATGTCGTCGGCGTTCACGGCGGCGCCGGTGAGATTGCTGATCAGCTCGACGGCCGGCGTCATGAACCGGACCTCGGACACTGCTTGCCGCAGCGCCGGAAGGATCGGCTCCATCGCCTGCGAATGGAAGGCGTGGGAGACGTCGAGGCGCTGCGCGGCCACGCCGTCGCGGCCGCAGCGCGCGATGACATCCTCGATCGCCCGCGTCGGCCCCGCGATGGTCACGCTGCGCGGCGCATTCGTCGCCGTGATCTCGACCTCGCCGCCATAGCGCTGCACCAGCGCGCCGAGCCGCCCGGCATCGGCGCGCACCGCCGCCATGGCGCCGCCCTCGGGCAGCGACTGCATCAGGGCCGCGCGCCGGCACACCAGGCGCAAACCGTCTTCAGGGCTGAAGGCGCCGGCGACGCAGGCCGCAGTATACTCGCCCAGGCTATGGCCGAGCACGACATCCGGTACCACGCCCCAGGCGCGCCACAGCTCGGCCAATGCAAGTCCAAATGCAAACAGCGCCGGCTGCGCCCATCCGGTGCGGCGCAGTTGTCCGGGATCGACGTCGCCGAGCAGGAGATCACGCAGCGGCACGTCGAACTCGCGCGCGGTCAGCGCGATCGAGCGTTCGATGCTGTCGCGGAACACCGGCTCGGAGGCGTGCAGCGCGCGCGCCATTGCCGGGCGCTGCGCGCCCTGGCCGGTGAAGAGGAACGCGACCGCGCCTCCGCTGCGGCGGCTGGCCTCGCCGATCAGCAGCGCCGGATGCCGACTGCCCGAGACGGCTGCATCGAGCGCGGCTCGCGCCTGGTCAGGCTGATCAGTGACGATGGCGAGCCGGTGCCGCAATGGCGTCCTGTGCCGAAGCATACTCGAACAAATGCCGGCGAATTCATTCTGGTTGACGCCCTGGAGCCGGTCGCGCATCGCACCGGCCAGCAGCGTCAGCCCTTGCGGTCCTTGCGCCGACAACAGCAGCGTCGACGCATGCGCAACTGAGACGGGCTCCGCTTCCGACCTGGGATCTGAACGCTCCACGACGACATGCGCATTGGTGCCGCTCATGCCGAATGAGCTGATGCCGGCAAAGCGCAACTCATCGCGCGCGTCCTCGAGACGCGATGGCAGCGTGAATGGCAGGGCGTGCCAGGGAATGTCGGGGTTCGGCGTGCCGACACCCGGCTGCGGCGGCAGCTGCTGATGCTTCAGGATCAGCAGCGTCTTCACGACCCCGGCAAGGCCGGCCGCGGCTTCGAGATGGCCGATGCTGCTCTTGACCGATCCGAGCGGAAGCTCCGTCGTGCGCTGCGGCGTGTTGAACACGGCGGCGAGCGACTCAAGCTCGATCGGGTCGCCGAGCCGCGTGCCGGTGCCGTGGGTCTCGACATAGCCGACCGCCTCCGGTGGTACATCCGCCGCCGTCAGGGCATCACGGATGACCTGCTCCTGCGCGATTGCGTTGGGCACCGTGAGCCCGCTGGCCGGTCCGTCGTGATTGACCGCGGCGCCGCGCACCACGCCGAGCACGTCGTCTGCGGCAGCGTCCTCCAGCCGGCGCAGCACGAGCACGACGCAGCCCTCGCCGCGGCCGAAGCCGTCGGCGTCGGCAGAGAACACCTTGCTGCGGCCATCCGGCGCGAGCACGCCGGTGCGCGACAGGAACAGCGTGACCTGGGGCGTCAGATGCAGATGCACACCGGCGACCAGTGCGAGGTCGCACTCGCGGTTCTCCAGGCTCTGGCAGGCCAGATGCAGCGCCACCAGCGAGGAGGAGCAGGCGGTGTCGAGCGACAGGCTCGGTCCGTTCAGCCCGAGCTCGTGCGACAGCCGTCCCGACGCGAAGCAGAGCAGGGCGCCCGTGCCGGAATAGGGACCGATGCACGCGGGATCGGCGCCGTAGAGCTCGCGCGGTCCATATTGCGGCTGGCCGATGCCGACGAACACGCCGGTGCGGCTGCCCCGCAGCGTGCCGATGGGCACGCCGGCATTCTCGATCGCCTCCCATGCGACCTCCAGCAGCAGCCGCTGCTGCGGGTCCAGCGAGGCCGCCTCACGCGGATTGATGTTGAAGAATTCTGGATCGAAGCCGTCGACATCGTCGAGAAAGGCGCCGCGCCGCACATAGGTGCGGCCGGGCGCGCGGCGATCGGGATCGAACAGGGCGTCATTGTCCCAGCGGCCCGCCGGCAGCTCGCCGATGGCGTCGCGGCCGGAGCGGAGCAGATCCCAATAGGTGTCGAGGTCGGCAATGCCTCCCGGCAGGCGGCAGCCGGCGCCGATGATGGCAATGGGGGCACGTCGTCGCGTCATGCCCGCACTCCGGTCAGCTCTGACGGCCGATCGAACAGCTCGGCGTCGAGGAAGGTTGCGAGCTGGTCCACGGAGCCGTGCCTGAACAGCGTGGTCTGCTCGATGCGGTGGCCAAGGCTGGCGCGGATGCGGTTGCGCAGGTCCAGCGTGGCGAGCGAGTCCATGCCGAGCGCGAAGAAGCCGCGCGTGCGATCGATCTCGGCAGCACCGGCGAAGCCGAGCACCGCGGCGACTAGGCCGGCAAGATGGTCGGCGAGCGCAGCACGGCGGCGGCGTGCGGGCAGGCGCGCAAGCTCCATCCGCAACCGATCGTCCGCCGAAGGCTCCGGCCGGACCACGCGCAACGGCACGGCGCCGGCCGTCGCGGCCGCCTTGGGCTGCGGCGCCACGAACGCATCGACCAGGGCAGGCGGCGCGCCGGCGCAGGCGCTGGCGAACTGCGCCCAGTCGACGTCCAGCACCGCGGCCTGCGGCAGATCGGTCCTGATGAGTTCGCCGAGCGCCGCGAGACAGATTTCACCCGGCATCTCGCGCAGGCCCTGCCGGGTCCATTCACGCCGCGTCGCCCGCTCGCCGGCGCCGACCATGCCGAGGCCGGACCACGGTCCCCAATTGATGCTGAGCGCCGGCAGCCCCGCCGCGCGCCGATGCTGCGCGAGCGCGTCCAGTCCGGCATTGGCGGCGACATAGCCGGCGAGGCCGGGAGCGCCCAGCAGCCCGAACGCCGAGGAGAACAGCACGAAATGATCGAGCGGCTGGCTGCGGGTCAGCTCGTGCAGATGCCAGGCGCCGTCGAGCTTGGGCGCAAGCACCGCGCCGATGCGATCCCAGCTCTGGGTCTCGATCACGCCGTCATCATGGCTGCCGGCGGTGTGGAAGACGCCGCCGAGCGGCGGCATTTCGCGGCTGCATGCATCGAGCAATGCGGCGACCTCGTCACGCCGGCCGAGGTCGGTCGAGCGCAGCATCACCGTGACGTTCTGCGCCCGCAGCTCATCGGCAAGCGCGCGCGCTGCCGTCTCGGCCGAGCGGCTCGCGATCACGATGTGGGTGGCGCCGCTGGTGGCGAGCCAGCGGGCGAGTGCGGCGCCGAGCGCGCCGCCGCCGGCGATCAGCTGGGTTCGCCCGGCAAGACCCAGCGGCGGCGTCGCTGCCGATGCTCCGGACGCGCGCAGCCGTGGCACGCGCGCGCGACCGTTGCGCCATGCCATGCGCCACTCCGCCGGTGCGCTGTCGGTGAGGTCGCCGATCAGCCAGTCGGCAAAGGCGGCGTCGCTCAGGGCCGAGGCGTCGATGTCGACCAGCCTCATGCCGAGCCAGGTCTGCTCACGGCCGAGCACGAGAGGGAGGCCCTGCAAAGCGGCGAGCGCGACGTCGACCCGGTCCTCTGCGCTGGCCGCCATGGCGCTTCGGCTGAGCGAGAACAGCCGCCTCGGCGGTCGCGCGAGCCGGGTCAGCCGCTGCAACAATGCGAGCAGGCGTGGTCCCATCGTCGTCAGCCGCTCGGCCGGCGTGCTTTCGGCCGTGAATTCGGCGGACGACGCCCGCACATCGATCACGGCCTCGACGCCGTCGTCGAGATGGCGGCAGCCATCGACATCGTCGGTCGCGACGATGCAGCGGACGCCGCGGCGGCCGAGCGATGTTGCGAGCAGTAGAGTCTGCGCGGCGTGATCGGCCAGCAGCAGCCACGGCCGTACGATCGACGCGCGGGGCGGGAGCTTGCGCGGCGGCGCGTCGATCCATTCGACCACGTGCAAATTGTGCGCGGGCGTCTCGGCCGGACGCGCCGAGACGGCACGGACGAAGGTCAGGCCGCTGATGCGCAGCACCGGTGCGCCATCGGCCGTGGAGGCATCGAGGTCGACCACGGCGGCCCTGCCGTCGGCCGTGACGCTGCGCAGCCGCGCGTGCGACCAGGCGATGGTCCCTATGTCCCCGAGCAGGTCGATGCGCTCGCATCCGGCCGGAATGCCGCAAGGGATGGCAACCGGCAGCGCGGCCTGTGCGACCAGCAGCGCCGCGTCCAGCCGTATCGCACCGGCGAGCGCTGGCGGCACGTCGGCGGCGCCGATCTGCCCGAGCGCCTCGCCTCGGCCGGTCGTAAGAGCCGCGAGACTCGCGATCGAGATGCCCGGCTCGCAGCCTTGGGCACGCAGCCATTCGGCGAGTCGATCGATCGTGTCGTCTGTTAGTTCATGCCGGAGCGCGTCGAGCTCTGCCGTCGCCGTGCCAAGCCCGTCCACGACGACGTCGCCGATCTCGGCTTCGGCATGAACCGTCCAGCTCGCTGCAGCGTTACGGCTTGCGATCCGCACGCGGCTCGTCCCGGCGCCCTGCGGCAGCAGCACGGTCTGCACGTCGACGCCGTGATCCGGCAGATGCAGCGGCCGATGAAAGACCAGCGACGACAGGCGCAGCGGCGCGAGGCTGATCGGGCAGGCTCCGCCGGGGCCGCTGCCATGCGCCTCGACCATCATCGCGAGCATCGCCGCCGCCGACAGCGTCGCGCTCTCGCCGATGCGGTGCGTCTCCAGGGCCGGCCACCGGCCGCCGCCGAGCCTGGTGGCATGAACCGCTCCGTCCAGCGCGAGCGGGATCATCGGACCGATCAGGGTGGCCGGATCGGGTGTCGGCACTTCGACGCGTGGGGATGATTGCGGTTCTGCGTCCGAGCTCGGGTCGATCCAGTAGCGCTTGCGCTCGAACGGCGTGGTCGGCAGTGCGACGCGCCGCGGCGGCCGGCAATCGAGGCTGCGCCAATTGATCTCAGCGCCCCGCACAAACAGCTCGCCTGCCGCCCGCGACAGGGTCTGCCACGCGGACTCCGTCGGCACCAGGCTCGGCAGCAGCGCGACCGCATTGTCGGCAAGGCAATCGCGGGCGACACCGGTGAGCACCGGCCGCGGCCCGATCTCGATGAACACATTGGCGCCGAGCGCAGCGGCCGTCGCGATGCCGTCGCGGAAGCGGACCGGCTGGCGCACATGGCGCACCCAGTACAAGGGGTCCATCAGCTCGTCATCGATCGATCGTCCGGTGACGTTGGAGACGATGCTGATCCGCGGCCGCCGCGGATGCAGCTTGCGGCAGGTGTCGCCGAACGGCGCCAGCATGCTGTCCATCAGCGGCGAGTGACCCGCGCGCGAGACATGCAGCCGGTGGACCTCGATGCCCTCGCGGGCGAAATCGGCGAGCGCGGCTTCGACCGCGGCCGGCGCGCCCGAGATCACGCAATTCTGCGGGCTGTTGTAGGCCGCGATCACGACCTCCTGGCCGGCCACGCGGCGCTCGACGAAGGCGGCGTCGGCCAACACGACGCCCATCGCGCCGTCAGGCGTCGCCTGCATCAGCCGTCCGCGCATCGCGACGAGCTCGACGGCCTCGGCAAGGTCGAGCGCCCCGGCGATGCACGCCGCCGTCACTTCGCCGAGGCTGTGACCCATCACCACGGCCGGCGTGATGCCGGAGTCGATCCACAGCCGCGCGAGGGCATATTCGAGCGCGAACAGCGCGGGCTGCGCGTAGCGCATCTGCGCGATCATGTCCGGCTCGCCGGGGGCGGGGTTCATGATCTCCAGCAGCGGCCTGTCGAGGAACGGCGCAAACAGCTCAGCGCATTCGTGCAATGCGGCAGCAAAACCCGGATGGCTGCCGGCGAGCTCCTCGGCCATCCCCGGATATTGCGAGCCCTGTCCGGTGAACAGGAAGGCGACCACGGGCGCCTTGCCGGCCGTGCCCGCCATCACGTCGGAATACGGCTCTCCTGCGAGATGGCTGCTCAGCTCGCGTTGCCAGTCGCCCGGGCCACTGCCGACGATCGCGAGCCGATGCGGCTGCGCGCTGCGGCCGGCGGCCGCAGTCGCGGCGATGTCGCCCGGCGTCTGCGTGCCGACGACGGATGCGAAATGATCGAGGTAGCGGCGCGCGAGCTCGTGCAGCGCCGCGGGCGAGCGCGCCGAGAGGACGAGCAGATGGTGCTGCCGCGGATCGTCGGGACGGTCGTCCGGCCGCGGCGCTTCGGCGAGGACGACGTGCGCGTTGGTGCCGGAGAAGCCGAACGAGCTCACGGCGGCGCGGCGGCGCCGGCCATCACGCCGCTCCCAGGCTTGCAGTTGCGTTGGAATGCTGGCCGGAATCGCGGCGAGCTCGAGCAGCGGGTTGATGGCGCCGAGATGCAGTTGCGGCGGGACGGCGCCATGGCAAAGCGCAAGCACCGCCTTCATCAACCCGGCGAGGCCCGCGGCCGCCTCGGTGTGGCCGATATTGCTCTTCACCGAGCCGATCAGCAGCGGATGCTCGCGGCCGCCATGCACGGCGGCCAGCGCGTTGAACTCGATGGGGTCGCCGAGCGGCGTGCCGGTGCCATGCGCTTCGACATAGTCGATGTCGGACGCGGCGATGCCGGCATCGTCGAGCGCGCGGCGGATGACAGCCTGCTGCGCCAGGCCGTTCGGCGCGGTGAGGCCGTTGCTCGGGCCGTCATTGTTGACGGCGCTGCCTTCGATCACAGCGAGCACGGGGTCGCCATCGACCAGCGCGTCGTCGAGCCGCTTGAGCGCGAGCACGGCGCAGCCCTCGCTGCGCACATAGCCGTTAGCCTCGGCGGAGAACGGCTTGCAGCGTCCGTCGGGTGCCAGCATGCTGGCCTGCGAGAAGGCGATGCTGAGCTCGGGGCCGAGGATCAGGTTGACGGCGCCTGCCAGTGCCATCCGGCAATCGCCGGCGCGCAGCGCCTTGACCGCGAGATGCACGGCAACGAGGCCGGCAGAGCAGGCGGTGTCGACCGACAGCGCCGCGCCCTGCAGCCCCAGCGTATAGGCGATGCGCCCCGAGGCGATCGATCCGGCGTTGCCTGTGCCGTAGTGGCCGTCGAGCCGTCCGGCGGCGCCGGCGATGCGCTCATAGTCGTGTCCGAACAGGCCAATCAGGACCTGCGTGTCCGAACCGGCGAGGGCGGTGGGATCGATGCCGCCATGCTCCAGCGCCTCCCAGCTGCATTCGAGCAGCAGGCGCTGCTGCGGATCCATCGCCGCCGCCTCGCGCGGCGACAGCCCGAAGAATCCGGGATCGAACTGATCGACATCGGCGATGAACCCACCGCGCCTCGTCGTGATGCGTCCGGGACCGCCGGCGGGATTGCAGAGAACGTCCGCATTCCAGCGCGTGGCCGGGACATCGGTGATGCCATCGCGGCCTTCGCTGAGCAGCGTCCAGAACTCCTCCGGGCTGGTTACGTTGCCCGGGAAGCGGCACGCCATCCCGATGATCGCCACCGGCGCCGCGGTCTGGCCTGTCTGCTGTTGGCGAGCGGTCGATGATGAGGCGCTGCCGCGCGGGGCGGCCGCACGTTTCGGCGCAGAGGATGGCGCGATCAGGCCGTTGACGATCTGCTCCGGCGTCGGATGACGGAAGAAGAAGGTGGCATCGATCGCGGTGCCGAGCGCGCGGTTCAGCCCGGCCCTCAGGCTGTGCAGGTCGAGCGAGTCCAGCCCCATCGCATGCAAGGTGCGTCCAGGCGCGAAATCTTTCGCGCGCGCCGGCCCCAGCACATCGCGCAAGGTAGCGGCGACGATCTCGGGCAGATCGCGCGCGCTGACGATGGGCTGGCCGGCGCTGCTCGTGGTGATCGCATCCAGGCGGTCCGCGTCGTATTCGATCAGCACGCCGGCCTCGCCGCCTGCGGCGTAGCCGGGGAAGGCGCCGGGCAGCACGTCGACGATGCGAGCGCCGCGTGCGGCATGGAAACGCAGAATCGCGTCGACCGGCAGCCCGTTGGCATCGCGGCGGGCGACATAGGCGGCGATGATGTCGTCGTCAGAGGCGGCGAAGTCCCGGCACAGCGTCACGCCGACGATCGTCGTCGCGCCGGCGGCGCGGGCGAGCCGCAGCGCCAACTGCACCAGCGCCTCGCCGAGGCCGGTCTGGGCGTGATCAGGATCGACGCAGACTCCGAGCAGTTGCGCAACCGTGCCGTCGGGCGCGTGCAGCGTCTCGAACTGTTCCGCGGGCAGATCGCGCAACGCCCGCGCATCTGCGATCCGCTGCGTGTAGATCGCACCGATGATGCGCTCCTGCCGCAGCACCACGATATGATCGCCAGAAGCCTGGTGGATGCGCCGCAGGAGGCGTTCCGGCCGGCTGCGCAGCGGCTCCGGCCAGCAGGCCGTATCCAGTGCGACAAGGCCGGCGAGATCGGTTTCGCGGGCCGCGCGAACCACGATGCCCGACTGATCCGCCCCGGTGTCGATGGCGAACCAGGCCCGCGCCTCATCGTAGGTTGGGCTCGGTGCGGGAATGCGCTGCTCGGCCACGGCGCGCTGCAGGCGTTGGAGGATCGGCGCCTCGATCGTCACATGCGACAGTGGTGAGGAACGATGCTCGGTCATGACTGATCCACCCGCCGGGCCACGCGCTCGGCATGAAGGCCGCGCATCAGACCATCATGATCGCAATCGAGCTCGATCAGCTCGAACTCTCCGCCGATCAGCTCGCGCCAGCCCGCAGGCGCAGCCGGATTGCCGCGCACGCGCGCGTGGAAGAAGGTGGCGTGTCCCATGGTGGGCGTGGGCTGATAGGTGCCGAGCAGCTTTCCGCAGCGGACATAAGCCTCGACGATCTCCTCCACCTGGGCGGCGGTGATGTCCGGCGGAAACTCGCCGCTGCGGCTCAGCACCGCGGCGGCTCTCGCATAGTCGAGCGTCGCATCGTCGGAGGCCTCGCCCGTGAGGTCGGCGATGATCTCCGCCTTGCTGACCTCCCATCCGCCCGCGGGCTTGACCGGCGCGTCGAGCAGCAGCAGCGACGCCACCGTCTCTCCCTCCGCCGCGAGTTGGCGGGCGATTTCGAAGGCCGCCACGCCACCGAAGGACCAGCCCATGAGATGATAGGGGCCGTGCGGCTGAACGCTGCGGATCTCCCGCAGATAGCTCTGCGCCTGGTCGACGAGGCTCGCCGGCCCCGCGTTGCGGCCGGTGACATCCTGCAGTCCATAGACCGGGCGTGGCACCGACAGGCGCGAGACGATGTCGAGATAGCAGAACACCGTTCCGGTCGCCGGATGGATGCAGAACAGCGGCGGCGCGGCGCCGTTGCCGCGCAGCGTCACCAGCGCCTTCGCCGGTTGCGCCGGGACCGTGCCGCGCAACAGCCGCGCCATGCCTTCGATGGTCGGGTCGGCGGCAATGTCGCCGGCTCGCAGCTTGAGGCCGAACTCATTGCGGCAGCGCGCGATCAGTTGGATCAGGATCAGCGAGTCGCCGCCCAGCTCGAAGAAGCTCGTGGTGACGTCGATCGACGGCGTCTGCAGCAGCTCCTGCCAGATCGCCTGCAGCCGGAACTCGATGTCGTCGCGGGGCGCGATGGTGCGACCATCGGATGAGACATCCGATCCGTGCATCGTCGCCAGCGCACGCCGGTCGATCTTTCCGGCCGGGTTGAGCGGCAGGCTGTCGAGCCGGATGAACTGTGCCGGCAGCATGTAGGACGGCAGGTGCTCGGCGAGATGGCGGCGAAGTTCGGACGGCGCAGCGTCGGCACCGCTTTTCGCTGACCACCAGCACACCAGACGCTGATCGCCGCGGCTGGCCTCGAGACCGACGGCCGCAGCCTCCACCGTCGCGTGCCGGCGCAACACCGCCTCGATCTCGCCCGGCTCGATGCGGAAGCCGCGCAGCTTGATCTGAGCGTCGCTGCGGCCGAGGAATTCGAGGGTGCCGTCGGGAAGCCAGCGAGCGCGGTCGCCGGTCCGATACAGCCGCTCGCCCGGTCGGCCGAACGGGTCGGCGATGAAGCGTTCGGCGGTCAGGCCCGGTCGATCGAGATAGCCGCGCGCAAGGCCGCGGCCGGCGACGTAGAGTTCGCCCGCGGCACCGATCGGCAGCGGAGTGAGCCTGTCGTCGAGCACGTGGCAGCGCAGGCCGAGGATCGGGCGGCCGATCGGCGGCGTGCGGTCGCCGGCAAGCGGAGCGCT
The DNA here is from genome assembly GCF_051167615.1 of Bradyrhizobium sp. HKCCYLS3013. Taxonomy (NCBI): domain Bacteria; kingdom Pseudomonadati; phylum Pseudomonadota; class Alphaproteobacteria; order Hyphomicrobiales; family Nitrobacteraceae; genus Bradyrhizobium; species Bradyrhizobium sp. HKCCYLS3013. The sequence goes on along the minus strand of NZ_JBNPTK010000021.1, from coordinate 8,616 downwards.
GAGCGAGGCGCACACTGTCGTTTCGGTCGGGCCGTAGCCGTTGATGAAGGTCCGGCCGGGAGCCCACAGCCGTGCCGTCTCGGCCGGGCAGGCCTCGCCGGCAACCACCAGCACGCGGCAACCGTCGAGATCGCGCGGTGCCATGACGCCGAGCGCGCTCTGCGGCAGGGTGGCGTGGCTGACGCCGTGCCGCCGGGCGAAGTCGACGAGAGCGTCACCCGGCAACAGGTCATCGGGCGTGCCAACGACGAGTGCGGCGCCGCTGCCGAGCGCCATGCAGATCTCCCACACCGAGGCGTCGAAATTGGGCGAGGCAAATTGCAGCACGCGATCGCCAGGCCCTGCGCCAAACGCGGCGCGCTGGGCGCGAATCAGGTTAGCGGCGCCGCGATGCGGAACCATGACGCCCTTCGGCCGTCCGGTCGAGCCGGACGTGTAGATCACGTAGGCAAGGTCGTCGGCCGAGATCGCGGGCCGCGGCTGGCGCGGCTTATTGCCGGTCGCAGCAGGCACGTCCTGTTCGTCGATGCCGATGCGGCGGACTGCCGGAGGGAGCCAGGCCGCCGCGCCATCGGTCAGCACGCGCTGCACGCGGCTGTCAGTGATGATGAAGCCGAGGCGGTCGGGCGGATAGGACGGATCCAGCGGCACGTAAGCGAGTCCGGCCTTGAGAGCTGCCAGCGCGGCGGTCACGAAGCCGGCCCGGCGTTCGCAGGCGATGCCGATGAACTCACCCGGGCGCGCGCCGTCATCGCGCAGCCGGCCGGCCAGGCGATCGGCGGCGTCGTGCAGCTCGCGATAGGTCAGGTGGCCGAAATCGCCGATCAGCGCCGGCTCGTCGGCATGGTCCCGGGCGGTTTCGTCGAGCAGCTCGGTCAGCGTCTCCTCGGCAAGGACCATCGGCGTGGTCGCGTTCCAGGCCGCGATCTGCTGCAGATCCCTGGCGTCGGCACCGAGCAGGCGATGCAGCGGCAGATCGCGGTCCGCCGCGGCCAGGCGCTCGATGACGGCGATGAAGTCGTCGGCCAGTCGCGCGATATCCTCCGCCGCGAACCGGCCGGCGTCGTAGCTGAACGCGAGCTCATAGGAGTCGCCCGGCATGACGGCGACGGCCAGGGGATAATGCGTATGCTGTTCCACGGGCAGCGCGCGAATGGAGAGATCGTCGAGCATCCCGTCCATCGACGTGGCCGGCTGGTTCTCGAACACCATCAGGGTCTCGAACAGCTCGCCCTCCGCGCGCTCGGTCCAGCGCATGATGTCGCCGAGGCCAGCATATGCGTAGCTCATCCGTTCCGCCTGCTCGGCATGAAGCCGCGCCAGCCACTCGCCGGCGCTCGCCTGCTCCGTGAGCCTGATCCGCGCCGGGACCGTGTTGATCAGCAGCCCCGCCATCCGCGCGATGCCCTCCACTTCCGGCGGGCGCAAGGCGATCGTGGTCCCGAACACCAGATCCTCGGACGAGCACAGGCGCGACAGCATCATCGCCCAGGCGCCCTGGAGCAGCGTGTTGGCGCTGACATGGTGCCGCCGTGCCGCATGGCGCAACGCGGTCGACCTGTCCTCGCCGAGCATCCGCTTCAAGGCGCGCTGGCCGCTGCCTCGGGCCGGCGTCGGCAGCGAGATGCGCGCCATCGTCGCCGCGTCGGCAAGGTGTTGGCGCCAGAAGCTTGCGCTCTCCTCGCGATCCCGTTGGGCGAGCCAATGGACGAACGCGGCAAACGGCGCGCGCGGCGGCAGCGCCTCGATACGGCCGGCGGCAAGGGCCGCGCGCGCAACGAACAGGTCTTCGAGCACGAGCGACAATGACCAGCCATCGAGCAGCACGTGATGATTGCTGATCACCAGGGCGTGGCGATCCGGCGCGAGGCGCAGCAGCATCAGCCGCAGCAGCGGCGTGCCGTCGAACCGGAACGGCGTCGTCATGTCATGCGCCAGGAGATCGCGCAGCGTCTGCTCGGGATCGTCGTCAGTGCTGAGATCGCGCGTCTGCCATGGTGCCTCGGCATCGGGCCTGATAACCATGACGTAGCGGCCGTCACGCTCGCCGATCGTCGTCCGCAGCACGGCATGGCGGGCCACGACCGCCTTCCAGGCGGCGTGGAGGACCGCTTCATCGAGGCTGCCCGTGATGATCATCGCGGTCTGCATGCGATAGGCGCCGGCCGCGTCGTCATCAAGGCTGTGGCGCAGCAGGCCGAGCTGCAACGGTGTGAGCTGCAGCTCTTCCGTCTCTGGCCACGAAATATCCGGCGTGCGGACCGCCGGCGCCGCTGCGGCCTGATGTTGCACATGGGCCGCCAGGCGCTCGACCGTCGGCTGCCGGAAGATGTCGCGCGCACTGAAGACGAGGCCGGCCTGGCGCGCGCGCATCACCACCTGGATGGCGAGGATGGAATCGCCGCCGAGCGCAAAGAAATCCTCGTCGATGCCGATGTGATCCTGATCGAGGACTGACGCCCAGATCTCCGCGAGGCGTTTCTCGGTGACGGTGTCCGGCGCACGGCGCGCGCGCTCGGCCGCTTCCGCTTCGGACCAGGGCAGCGCGGCGCGGTCGACCTTGCCGCTGCGGCTGCGCGGCAACGCCGGCAGATCGATGATGCGCGACGGCACCATGTAGTCCGGCAGGAACGAGGTGAGATGGCTGCGCAACGCGTCGAGCGAAGGGCAGTCGTCCTGGCGCGGCACCACATAGGCGACGAGCTGCGGATTGCCGCGGGCTTCGCGCACCATCACGCAGGCGTCGGCGATCTCCGGATGACGCTGCAACGCGTGCTCGATCTCGCCGGGCTCGATCCGAAGGCCGCGGATCTTGATCTGGTGATCGACGCGGCCGAAGCATTCGAGCACGCCATCGTCGCGCCAGCGGCCGCGGTCGCCGGTGCGATAGAGCCGCGCGCCGGGCGGGCCGCCGGGATCGGCGATGAAGCGTTCGGCCGTGAGACCGGGCCGGTTGCAATAGCCGCGCGCGAGCCCGACGCCGCCGATGTAGATCTCGCCTTCGACGCCGGCCGGGACGTCCGCCAGCCAGTCGTCGAGGATGCGGATGACGGTGTTGGCGATCGGCGTGCCGATCGGCGGCCGCCCGCCGTCGTCGGCCGAGAACCGCATCATGGTCGAATAGATCGTGGTCTCGGTCGGGCCGTAGTAGTTATGAACGCTGGCAACGCGGCAGGTGGCGAGACGGCGCAATGTCGCCTCGGTCAGCGCTTCGCCGGCACTCACGACCCTCAGCCCGGCGAGTGCGCCGGGCGCTGCGGTGGTCAGCATGTTCCAGACCGTCGGCGTCGCCTGCATCGCGGTGACGCCGGCCGCGGCGATCAGCGCCGCCAGCCGGTCGGGAGCGGTGGCCTCGTCCTCAGCCGCCAGCACGACGCAGCCGCCGGTGACGAGCGGCAGCAGCAATTCCACGATCGAGATGTCGAACGCCGCCGTCGTGGTGGCGGCGAAGCGATCGTCGGGCGTGAGCTTGAGCTCCGACTGTACGGCCGCCAGCAGGTTGCCCAAGCCGCGATAGGTGACGGTCACGCCCTTGGGCCGGCCGGTCGTGCCGGATGTGTAGAGCAGGTAGGCGGCCTGGAGCGGATTCGCCTGATGCAAGGCGGGCGCGGCAGCCGCAGCGCCGAGATCGATCGCGAGGACTGGCACCGGGGCTGGCAGATCCGCCGACGCGTCGGCAGTGATGGCAAGCGCGGGCCGGGCGTCATCCAGCATGTAGCCGATGCGATCGCGTGGCAACGAAGGATCGATCGGCAGGTAGGCGGCGCCGATCCGCAGCACCGCGAGAATTGCGATCAGCAGCGCGGGGGAGCGCGGCAGATGCAGCGCGACGAGATCGTCGGCGCCGACGCCGCGCGCCGCAAGCTGGCCGGCGAGCCGGCCGGACATCGCATCCAGCCGCGCATAGTCGAACGTCTCGTTGCGCCAGATCAGGCCGGGCGCGGACGGCGCGACGCGGGTCTGCCGCAGGAAGCCATCCAGGAGGTGGCCCGCCGGCTCCGGCTGCGCGGTCATATTCCAGGCCGCAATCCGCGGATCGCGGCTCGCGTGGGCTCCCAGCACGCGGCCGATCGGCATGTCGCCATCGTCAGCGAGAGCCATGAGCAGCCGGCGCAGCTCCGCAATCAGCTCGGTCGCGGACGCGCCGTCGAACAGACCGGGCCGGACGTGAAGCCGCAGCGTCAGCCGCGGTCCGGGCAGCACCGCAAGGCTCAGCGGATAGTGGTTGGCGTCGCGCCCCTGCACCCGGGTGATGCGCAACGCTTCGGCATTGTCGATGGCATCAGCCGAGAGCGGATAGTTCTCGAACGCCAGCAGCGTGTCGAACAGCGCGTCGGTGCCGAGCATCTGCTGAATCTCGCCGAGGCTGAGATGCTGATGGGCGATCAGCGCGGCCTGGCGGTCCTGCAACTCGCCGAGGAATGCCTTGATCATGCGCGCGGGCGACACGCGTGCGCGCAACGGGACGGTGTTGGCAAGCAGGCCGACGATCTGGTCGGCGCCGTCGAGCGCGGCGTCACGCCCGGCGACGGTGATGCCGAACACGACGTCGTCGCGATGGGCGCGCGCCGCGAGCCACAGCGCCCAGGCGCCCTGCATCAAGGTGGCCAGCGTGATCCCGAGCGAGCGCGCGGCCGCGACCAGCCGCTGGGTCTCGTGCTCGTCGAGCGCGACGTCGGTCTGCGTTGCGTTGCCATGGCCCGACAGGTTCGGCGCGACCAGCAGCGGGCCGCTCCAGCCGTCGAAGGCCGCGCGCCAGGCTGTCAGCGCCGTGGCGCGATCCTGACGGTCGAGCCAGTCGAGATAGCGGCTGAACGGCACCGCCGGCGGCAGCTCGGCCTTCCCGTGATAGAGCTGCATCAGGTCGCGCAATACGATCGGCATCGACCAGCCGTCGATCAGGATGTGATGCAGCGTCAGGATCAGGACGTTGGTCGCGCCGGCGCTGACCAGGCTGCTGCGCAGCAAGGGCGGAGCCGCCAGGTCAAAGCGGCGCGTCAGGTCGTCGTGGCGGACTTGATCGAGAGCCGCCTGCAAGTTCATATCAGCGTCGACCGTCAGTTGACGCCAGGGCAGATCGACCGCGGGCACGACGCTCTGGGTGAAGCCGCTGCTGTCGTCGGCCCGGAACGCCGCGCGCAGATTGTCGTGCCGCGCGATCAGCGCGGCGATCGCGCCGCGCAGCCGGTCGCGATCGAGCTCACCTGCAAACTCCACTTCGAGCTGGACGACATAGACGTCGGCACGGACGGGATCGGACAGGTTCTCGTAGAGCAGGCCGCGCTGCAATGGCGACAGCCGGAGCTGACGGACCGACGGCTTTGCGGCCGGATGCGGCGCGGCCGGCGTCAGTTCGGCAAGGCGCTCGAGCAGGGCGAACCAGCGCGTCGCGAGCACCTGCACGACGTCGTCATCGACGAGGCTTCGGTCGCTGGACCAGGTGGCGCTGAGGCGGGCGTCGGCGCCCTGGCCGATCACCACCGTGTTCAATTCGATCGCATGGGCCGGACGCAACTCGGCCTGCTCGACGAGGTCGCCGGGCAGTGCCGTCGGGATGATGCTCCAATCCGCAACATGATCGGTCGAGAAACGGCCGAGATAGTTGAAGCCCGCCTGCGGCGTCGGCAGGCGGTCGAGCGTCCGCGCCGCGTCCTCGTTCAGGTAGCGCAGCAGGCCGAAGCCGAGCCCGTCGTCAGGGACGTCGGCGAGACCGGACTGCACGGCGTGCAGCGCGCCGAGCAGGCGTTCGGCGTCGCCGGCGGTGGTCGTGGAATCTCCGGCGGGAAGGTCGAAGCGAACGGGATAGAGGCTCGTGAACCAGCCCACGGTGCGCGACAGGTCGATGGCAGGGTCGAATTCGTTGCGGCCGTGGCCTTCGAGGTCGATCACGATGGTCTGCGCTGCCGCATCGCCATCGGCGAGCGTCGTGACGAAAGCCGCAAGCAGGATGTCGAGCACCCGCGCGCCGAGCCGTCGCGGCGCCTCGCTCATCACGCGCGCAGTCACCGCTGCCGGGAAGGTCAGCGTCAGATGCTTGACGCTGTTCGCAACGGGCTGGCGGGGCGGCGTCAGCCGCAGGGGAGCGGCGCTTGCCGCCAATGTTCGCTGCCAATGCGGCAGCTCTGCCTGCACGGAGGAATGTCGCGACCGCGCTTGAAGCAGCCGCGACCACTGCCCGAAGCTGGTGCCGAGCGCAGGCAACTGAGCCGGCTGGCCGGCCGTCGTAGCGTGCCACGACGCGGCGAGCTCCTCGATCAGGATCCGCCACGACACGCCGTCGACGGCGAGATGATGCAGTACGAGCAGCAGCGCGTCGTTATCAGCTACGCTGGCCGTGAATTGAACCGCCTGCAGCATCACGCCGCCTGCGGGATCGAGACGCGCCTCGGCAGCGCCGATCTCCTGGCTGATCCGCTGCGCGCGCTGCTCCGGCGTCAACGCGGCGACATCGACCTGGCGCAGCCGGCGCCGCGCCAGCGCTGTGTCGGAGGGCGCGATGTGCAGCGACGGCCTGCCATCGATCGGATCGAATGCGAGGCGGGACCGCAGCATGGCATGGCGCGACAACGTGGCATCGAGCAGGGCGATCAGTTGCTGCGACGTCAGGCCGCGCGGCAGCCGCACGGTCATGCTCTGGCTGAAGCGGTCGACATTCCTGCCGCGCTCGAGCAGCCAGCGCATGATCGGCGTCAGCGGAATGGGGCCGCCGTCCGCGCGATCGTCGGCGGTGACCTGCTGGGCCGCGGTTGCAACGCTCGCGAGCTTCGCGATCGTGCCCTGCTGGAACACGTCGCGCGGCGTGATCACGAGCCCGGCGCGTCGCGCGCGCGTCGCCATCTGGATGCTGGTGATGGAATCGCCGCCGAGCGCGAAGAAATTGTCGTCGATGCCGTTCGTGTCGTGGCCGAGCAGCTCGGCCCAGATCGCGGCGAGCACCTGCTCAGACGGTGAGCGCGGCGCGCGGTGGGGTGCCTCGGACGCAGCAGCGAGATCGGGCTCGGGCAGCGCCTTGCGGTCGAGCTTGCCGTTGGGGGTGAGCGGCAGCGCATCGAGCGTGACGAACAGCGCCGGCACCATGTAGTCCGGCAAGAGTGTGCCGAGATGGCTGCGAAGCCCTGCGATGGACGGCGCAACGCCGTCGCGTCCGACCACATAGGCGACGAGACGCCGCCCTTGCGGATTCTCCTGCGGCACCACGGCGGCAGCAGTGACGCCATCGTGACGGCGCAGCGCGCTCTCGACCTCGCCGGGCTCGATGCGGAAGCCGCGGATCTTGACCTGGTGGTCGGCGCGTCCCAGGAACTCCAGCGTGCCGTCGGCGCGCCAGCGGGCACGATCGCCAGTGCGGTACAGCCGGGTGCCCGGCGGTCCGAACGGATCGGCGACGAAGCGCTCCGCCGTCAGATCCGGGCGGTTGAGATAGCCCTGCGCAAGCCCCGCGCCGGCGACATACACCTCGCCTGCAACGCCGACCGGCACTTCGTTGAACTGGGCGTCGAGCAGGTGAATGCGCGCGTTCTCGATCGGTGCGCCCATCGGCGGCGGCGCGTCGCCCGACAACGGCGCGCTGATGCTGGCGCAGACCGAGACCTCGGTCGGGCCGTAGGCGTTCAGCATGCGGCGATGTGGCGACCACAGCGCGACGAGATCGCCGGGGCATGCTTCGCCGGCGACGACGAGGACGCGGCAGCCGGCGAGATCGTCCGGCTCCATCACGCGCAGCGCCGTCGGCGGCAGCGTCGCATGGGTCACTGCGCAGGATTGGACGAGCGTCGCCAGGGACGGTCCGGGGCGCAGCGTTTCTGCGTCGCCGGTGACGATCGCGGCGCCTTTCGAGAGCGCCGTGGCGATCTCCGAGACCGACGCGTCGAAGCTCGGCGAGGCGAACTGCAGGACGCGGTCGCCGGCTTCGATCTCGAACGCGGCCGTCTGGGCGTGGACCAGATTGACGAGGCCGCGCTGGGGGATGGCGACGCCCTTGGGTCGGCCTGTGGAGCCGGAGGTGAAGATGACATAGGCGAGGTCATCGGGCAGCGGACGGATTTGCGGTCGCGCCGGCGGCGGTCGCAGCAGCGCGGGATCGTCGAGCCGGAGCTGCACGAGATCATCGGGCAACGCGGCGGTGCTGCCGTCGGTCAGCACCAGCTGTAGCCGGGCGTCCGCGGCCATCACGCGCAGCCGCTCGGCCGGATAGGCGGGGTCGAGCGGCACATAGGCGTGTCCCGCCTTGAGCACGGCGAGGATCGCGACGATCAGCTCCGGCCCGCGGTTGAGCGCAATGCCGATCAGCGCGTTGGTCGCCGGAATGCGGGCAGCGAGGTGTCCCGCGAGATGATCGGCGCGGCGGTGCAGATCGGCATAGGAGATCTCGCCGCCGGCATGGATGATCGCGGGGCGTTCGGCATGGTCGCGCGCGGCGGCATCGAGCAGATCGAGAATGGTCTCGTCGGCGGCGCGGGGCGCTGCCGTCGCGTTCCACGTTTGTAGCTGGCGCCGTTCGTCGGCGCCGAGCATTGCGAGGCTGCTGAGCCGTGCCGCACCGTCGGCCCTCGCCATCGCACCGAGCAGGGTCGCGACATGGCCGGCCAGCCGCGCCATGCTGGCGGGGGCGAACAT
>NZ_JBNPTK010000020.1:0-133718 GCF_051167615.1 Bradyrhizobium sp. HKCCYLS3013 | reverse complement strand
CCTCGTCGACGCCGTCATCCCCAAACCCGACGTGCAAACGTTGCAGGCCGCTGCGCGGAACATTCAACGCCATCTCCAAGAGCCGCCAAGAAAACGAGAATACCAAGCGTTAATTTGGTAAGTTAGCGCCAATGAGACAGACCCCTCACCCAACCGAACTTGCCGCACCTTCCTACATGCCCTCTCCCACAAGGGGAGAGGGCGCATTCACTTGCACTGCGCACGATCTTTCAACGTGCAAACACCGCGATGATAATTCCAATCGTTGATGCGGATCGTCATTGCACTTGGTGGAGGAAGTTACTTCGGGCGATGCGAAGCATCGCACGAAACACCGCGCCCAACATGTTAGGCGAGCCATGTGGCAACACCTCTCCGTACCTCAATGAAAATCCCTTGAGCGCGGCAGGATGCGGACGTTGCGGGGGTGGCTGACGCGCTGGGAGGGAGTGTCGGGGTGGTCGCGGCGGTCGTCGTTGAGCGGCTCGGCGGGCGTGGCGCCATGCGGGACGGCGCCGAGGCGGTCGTCTGACAGCAAGGCGAGGTCGGCGCTGCGGTCGACCAGGCTGATGGCGACGAGATGAACGACTTTCTCGGGGCTGCTCTGGATGCGGCCTTCGACCAGCACGAGGCGCGCACCCATCACTTCCTTGCGGAAGGTCTCCATCACCTTCGGCCAAACCACGATGTTGGCGATGCCGGTTTCGTCCTCCAGGGTCATGAACACGACGCCTTTGGCGCTGCCGGGCCGCTGCCGCACCAGCACGACGCCAGCACAGCGGACGCGGCGCCGATCGTTGGCGTGGTTGACGTCGCGGCAGGCCAGCACGCCTTCGGCAGCGAAGCGCTGGCGCAGGAACTCCATCGGGTGGCCTTTCAACGACAGGCGGATGGTCTGATAGTCCGCGACGACGTGCTCCGGCAGCGGCATCTCGGGCAGCGGCCTGGCGCCCTCGTCCGGCTGCTCGCGGGCGATGGCGGCCTCGAACAGCGGCAGCGGCACGTCGTCGGGCAGCCGGCGCACGGCCCAGAGCGCGGCGCGACGGTCGAGCCCGAGCGATCGGAACGCATCGGCATCGGCCAGCAGCAGCAGCGCGCGCTTGGGCAGCGCAGTGTCGCGGGCGAAGTCTTCGAGCGAGGTGAAGGGTCCGCGGGCGCGGGCCTTGATGATGCGGTCGGCCCAGTCGTCTTCGCGGTCGTCGTTTGGGAGTGACAAGTGAATTTGTTGCTCGTTGCCATTCCAAGGCGAAGCGATAGCGTCGAGCCCTCGAAACGCATCAAGTCTTTGTGAGTCACCCGCTGTATCCCCACCGTCATTCCGGGATGCGCCCTCTTGGGCGCAGGCCCGGAATGACACCGAGGAGACAGCTGGCAATAAAGGTGTAGAATCAGCCAGCGTCTCTCTCCGCATCTTCTCCGACAATTTCCTGATCCGTTCCTCGTCGCGGTCGATCCAGCGGAAGCCGTCGATCTGGCGGAAGCCGAGGCGGACGGCGCAGTATTCGTCGTTCGTGTTCTCCAGCGTGTTGTCGGCGAAGCTGTGGGACACGTCGATGTTGCGGATCTCGACGCCGTTCTTGTGGGCGTCGCCGACGATCTGCGCCGGGGCATAGAATCCCATCGGCTGCGAGTTCAGCAGCGCGCAGCAGAACGCGTCGGGATGGAAGCATTTCAGCCAGGACGAGACGTAGACGAGCTGGGCGAAACTCGCGGCGTGGCTTTCCGGGAAGCCATAGGAGCCAAAGCCCTTGATCTGGTCGAAGCAGCTCTTGGCGAAGGCCGGATCGTAGCCGCGCGCGATCATGCTCGTGACCATCTTCTCCTCATAGGAGCCGATGGTGCCGACGTTGCGGAACGTCGCCATCGCGCGGCGCAGGCCGTTCGCCTCCTCCGGCGAGAACTTTGCCGCCTCGATCGCGATCCGCATCGCCTGCTCCTGGAACAAGGGCACGCCGAGCGTCTTGTGCAGCACCTTGTAGAGTTCGTCCGCCGGGCCGTGATCGGGCGACGGCGACGGATAGGTCACCTTTTCCTGATTGTTCCGACGTCGCAGATACGGATGCACCATATCGCCCTGGATCGGCCCGGGCCGGACGATCGCAACCTCGATCACGAGGTCGTAGAAGGTGCGCGGCTTCAGCCGCGGCAGCATGTTCATCTGCGCCCGGCTCTCGACCTGGAACACGCCGAGCGACTCGCCCTTGCACAGCATGTCGTAGACTCTGGAATCCTCCCGCGGCACCGACGCCAGATCGTGATGAATATGCTTATGCTGCTCGATCAGCGCAAAGCTCTTGCGGATGCAGGTCAGCATGCCCAGCGCGAGCACGTCGACCTTCATCATGCTGAGCGCGTCGACGTCGTCCTTGTCCCATTCGATGAAGGTGCGGTCGTCCATCGCGGCATTGCCGATCGGCACGTAGCTGTCGAGCCGATCCTGCGTCAGCACGTAGCCGCCGACATGCTGAGACAGATGGCGCGGAAAGGTGATCAGCTCCCCCGCCAGCTCCACCGCGCGACGGATCATCGGGTTGGCGGGATCGAGCCCGGCCTGGCGCACCTGCATGTCCGACAGGCCGTCGCCCCAACTGCCCCACACGGTGTCGGCGAGCACGGAGGTGACGTCTTCGGTCAGGCCGAGCGCCTTGCCGACGTCGCGGATGGCGCTGCGCGGGCGATAATGGATGACGGTGGCGATGATCGCGGCGCGGTGGCGGCCGTAGCGGCGATAGACATATTGCATCACCTCCTCGCGCCGCGAATGCTCGAAATCGACGTCGATATCCGGCGGCTCCAGCCGCTCCTTGGAGATGAAGCGCTCGAACAGCAGATCGATCTTGGTTGGATCGACCGAGGTGATGCCGAGCACGTAGCAGACAGCCGAATTCGCCGCGGAGCCGCGGCCCTGGCACAGGATGCCCTGGCTGCGGGCATAGCGGACGATGTCGTGGACGGTGAGGAAGTAATGCGCGTAGTTGAGCTCGGCGATCAGCGCCAGCTCCTTGTCGAGAACAGCGCGCAGCTTGTCATCGAGATGGTCGCCGAAACAGGTCTTGGCGCCGGCCCAGGTCAAATCCTGCAGATGCCCCTGCGCGGTCTTGCCGGGAGGCACCGGCTCGTCCGGATATTGGTATTTGAGCTGGTCGAGCGAGAAGACGATGCGGTCGGTGAAACGGATGGTCTCGGTCACAGCGTCGGGGTGGTCACGGAACAGCCGCGCCATTTCGTGGCCCGGCTTGAGATGGCGCTCGGCATTGGCCTGGAGCCTTCGGCCGATGGTCTCGATCGAAGCTTTCTCGCGGATGCAGGTGAGCACATCCTGCAGCATGCGCTGCTGCGGATGATGATAGAGGACGTCGTTGGTGGCGATCAGCGGCACTTTGCTGGAAGCCGCAAGGCGCGCGAGCCGCGCCAGCCGGCGGCGGTCGTCGCCACGATACAGCAGGCTGCCGGCCAGCCACACGCCTTCGGCGGGGCTGTCTTTCAGCCGTGCCAGGATTTTGCCGAGCACAGCCTCGTCGAAGCGATGCGGCGGCATCAGCACCACGAGCTGGCCTTCGATGAACTCGAACAGATCCTCGAAACTCAGGCGGCAGTCGCCCTTGGCGACCTTGTCGAGATCGCTGCCGCGCTTGCCGTGGGTGAGCAGCTGGCACAGCCGGCCGTAGGCGGCGCGGTCGCGCGGATAGACCAGGATGTCCGGCGTGCCGCAGGTGAACACCAGCCGTGCGCCGTAGAGCAGCTTCGGCTTGCAGCTCAGCCGGTCACTACTCAGCTCGCTATAGGCGCGGACGATGCCGGCGAGCGTGTTGTGGTCGGCGATGCCGATGGCGGTGAGGCGATACTCGGCGGCCTGATGCACATAGTCCTGCGGATGCGAGCCGCCGTGCAGGAAGGAAAAATTGGTGGTGATGCCGATCTCGGCATAGGGGTTAGGGGTCATGGGGTGATCGCCGAGGCTGGGCGGCGGCACGATGCCTGACCCTTAAAGGGATGATGTAAGCGCGCATCTTGCGGCTTGCTCGGCCCTCACCTCGCCCCGCTTGCGGGGGCGCGACGAGCTGCGCTCGCGCTGAGAGGTCGGATTGCATCGTCAGATGCAATCCGGGTGAGGGGGTACAGGTCTCACCACGAACACTTCCCGTGCGGCTGCCCCTCACCCCACCCCTCTCCCCGTGAAGAACGGGGAGAGGGAGCGCACCGTCCGCGCTGCAAGTGCTCGGATCCAATTTCCAGACAAGTGCGTTAACTTGCTCTCCAAAGGGGAAGTAGCGAGTTTGCCGCGAGATGTGTGTGATCGCTCCCGCCCTCATGCGAACAGCCCGTGCATGTACCAGGCGGGCTGCATCGGCAAACCGTTCTCCGGCTGCTCGAGCTCGCGGTCATACAGACCGTCGCGGTAGAGCCAGAAGCGCAGGCCGTGCTCGTCCTCGACGCGGAAATAGTCACGCGTGAGGCCCTGCCCGTCCGGCCGCCACCATTCCATCGCGATGCGCTCCGGGCCTTCGGCGCGCACGACGGCATGCGCCGCGCGGCGCCAGACGAAGCGCGCGGGCGGGCCGTCCGGTACGCCGGCGATCACCTGGATCGCCTCGGGGCGCGCGAACAGCCGCAGAGGTCGCAACGGCGGCTCGCCGTTGCTTCGCTCGGGCCAAGCGGCCGTGCTGGTGGCCGCCAGATGGTGCTGCGCTGGCAGCGGCAGCGCTACGCGCTCCGGAATATGCGTATCCACCGGCAGATGCACGACCACACGCTTGCCGCCGATGCGCGCGGCGATGCGGTCGATCAGGGCCGAGAGCTCATCATTGTCATGAACATGCGCGTCGAGATCGCGCTGCTGCTGCACCACGATCTCGCTGCGGCTGGCCGACAGCCGCATCATGTCGAAGCCGAAGCCGGGATCGAGCGGATCATTCAGCGCCTCGAGCCGTTCGCGAAACAGCCGGTCGATGACGGCGGCCTCGGTGACCGGCTGGCCGGTGTCGACCGCGATGACGCGCACCAGCCCATCGGTGCGGAAGAAGCAGGCCTCCAGCCGCCGCGCGCCCTTGCCCTGCTGCGCCATCGCCGCCACCAGCATCGCGGCCAGACTGGAGAGGCTCGCCGCGATCACGGTGTCGGTCGCGACCGGCTCGGCGAAGCGCTTGTCGACGATGTAGTCCGGAGGGACCTTTCGCGGGCTGATCGGCGCATCGGCCTCGCCCAGCGCCTGCGCCAGCACACGGGTGAAAGCGGCGCCGAACCGCGCGGTGATCTCGTTGCGGCCGCGCGACGCGACGTCGCCGATCGTCTTCAAGCCGGCGCGGCGCAGGCCGAGCGTGATCGCCTCGCTGCCGCCCAGCGCGGCCACCGGCAGCGGCGCCACCGCAGTCGCCTCCTCGCCATCAGGCACGATGCGGCCGTGCACCTGCCGGTTCAGCGTCCGCGCGCAGACGGCGTTGGAGGCGATCGCCGCCGACACAATGAGGCCGTGCGCGGTCAGCGCGTCGCAGACCGACCGCATCAGTCTGGCTTCGCCGCCGAACAGATGCACGCAGCCGGTGATGTCGAGCAAAAGCCCATGCGGGGGATCGAGCGCCACCAGCGGCGTGAAGCGGTCGCACCAGTCGGCGATGCCCTCCAGCATCTTTGCATCAGCCGCCAAATCCGCCTCGTGCACGACGAGATCGGGACAGACCGCGCGGGCATTGGCCAAGGGCTGGCCGAGGCTGACGCCGTGACGCGCCGCCGCCTCGTCCAACGAATGGATCAGCAGCATATTGGCATCCTTGAGGACGACGGCCTGCGGAAGGCCATCATGCGGATCGGCGGCGCGGCTGCGCTTGATGCGATCGATGGGCAGGCGCGGCAGCCACAGGCTGAGGATCCGCCGCCGGTTCGTTGAAACGGCATGCATCGGGGGTCCACTCCATGATCCATCGTCCGGTCTGGCCGTGACGGTTGCGAATGAGCTCGGCATCGAGGCGCGGTGCGCCCCACGCCATCCACGGCGCCACGGCAGGCGATGGCGCGGTGCGCACCACCCAGCGCGTCTCCGCGGTCGACGGCTCGGGCGCAGCCGCGATGCGCAACATGAGCGCTGTCACGCCGGACTCCTGCGCCGCCAGGGTCAGCTTGCGGCTGGCGACGAGATCGAGCTTTTGCGTCTCGCCCCACACCTCCAGCATCACACCGCCCAGCGCATCGCAGGCGAGCGCGTCGGCGGCGGTGCGCAGGGCGTGATCGAGATCGGGCGCGCGCACGATCACGAGTCGGCACGGATCGAGGCCGAGCTCGGCAAGCCCGCTCATCGACAGCGCGCCCATCTCGCGCTCGGCGAAATCCTGCCGGATCCAGATCAGCGGCCGGCGCGCGGCGACACGCGCGGCAAGCCCGCACAGAAAACCGGTCGCGGCCGCCGCCTGGCGGCCGGTTTCGGCGAACACCTCATGCAGCGCGCCGGTGGCGAGCCCACCCTGCAGCACCGCATCGGCCGCGTCATGGCCGAGCGCGACCCGGCGCAAATCATGTGCGCCATCTCCCGCCTCGAGACGGGCAATGCGGCCGCGCAGACGCGCGAGCGTATCCATGCGTGCGCCGGTCATCCGTCGCCGCTCCTCTTCAATCCATCGTGCGGGCGCTGCCGTTCTCAAGTGAAGCAGGCAGTTGAACCCGCGACGACCCTCTTTGTTCATGATACGTTCTAATATAAAGCTAACGCCTTCGAGAGAGTCAATCGGGATTGCCCCGGATACGATTCAACGAATGGAATCAAAGGGATTCAAAGGTATGGAGCTGCTCCGCAAGCTGGAGATCCTGGCCGATGCCGCCAAGTACGACGCATCCTGCGCCTCCAGCGGTACTGAGATGCGGGATTCCCGCGACGGCAAGGGTCTCGGCTCGACCGCGCCCGGCATGGGCATCTGCCATTCCTATGCGCCGGACGGACGCTGCATCTCGCTGCTCAAGGTTCTGCTGACCAATGCCTGCAACTACGACTGCCTGTATTGCGTCAACCGCGCCTCCTCCAACGTGCCGCGCGCCCGCTTCACGGTCGACGAGGTGGTGAAGCTCACCATCGACTTCTATCGCCGCAACTACATCGAGGGGCTATTCCTGTCGTCGGGCATCATCCGCAGCCCGGACTACACGATGGAGCAGGTCGTGAGCGTCGCGCGCAAGCTGCGCGAGGAGCATCGCTTCCGCGGCTACATCCATCTGAAGACGATTCCCGAAGCCGACGAGGCGCTGATCGCGGAAGCCGGCCGCTACGCCGACCGGCTCAGCATCAACATCGAGACGCCGCTGGAAGAGAGCCTGACGCAGCTCGCGCCGGAGAAGGACCAGCGCGCGATCCGCCGCACCATGGGCCGTCTCAGGCTGAAGCTCGACGAAACGGCGGAAGCCAAGAAGACGGTGCGCCGGGCGAAGCCGCCGCGCTTTGCGCCGGCCGGCCAGAGCACGCAGATGATCGTCGGCGCCGACGCGGCCAACGACCGCGTCATCCTGTCGACCTCGGCCAATCTCTACGGCGCCTACAAGCTCAAGCGCGTGTATTACTCCGCCTTCAGCCCGATCCCCGATGCCAGCCGCGCGCTGCCGCTGCAGGCCCCGCCTCTGGTGCGCGAGCACCGGCTGTACCAGGCCGACTGGCTGATGCGGTTCTACGGCTTCGACGCCGACGAGATCGTCGAGGAGAACGAGGGCATGCTGCCGCTCGACATCGACCCCAAGCTTGCCTGGGCGCTGCGCCACCGCGACCGCTTCCCGCTCGACATCAACACCGCAAGCCACGAGGAGCTGCTGCGCGTACCCGGCTTCGGCACCCGCACCGTGCAGCGCATCCTCGCGACCCGGCGCACCACCACGATCCGCCTTGCGGATCTCGCCCGGCTCAACGTCGTCCGGAACAAGGCGCTGCCGTTCATCGTTCTCTCCGACCACCGGCCGTCTCCGTCTTTGCTCGACGGTGCCAGCCTCAGAGCCCGGCTGCGGCCGAAACCGCAGCAGCTGGGATTTGGATTTTGACGGAAGCCGTCATCGCGAGCGCAGCGACGCGCGATCCAGGGGCGACACGACGACTCTGGATTGCTTCGTCCTCGCAATGACGTGAGGAGACAAATGCACGTCGTAACCCTCGACAGCGACACCGATTTCGACGGCTGGCGCCGGGCGGCGCGGGCGCTGGCGATGAACGACGTCAGGCCGGCGGATGTCACCTGGCGCGTCAAGGGCGCGGCGCCCGATCTGTTCGACGACCATGCTGACACCCAGCTGCCCGAGGTGCCCAAGGGCGCGTTTTCGGTGCCGACGAGCTTCATGGACCTGGCTGAAAGCGCGATCCTGCACGGCGACCCCAGCCGCTTCACCCTGCTCTACCGGCTGCTGTGGCGTCTGCGGACCAACCACGATCTCATGGACATCGCGACCGATCCCGACGTCGCGCAGGCCAATGCGCTGGCGCGCGCGGTGCGCCGCGACGTCCACAAGATGCACGCCTTCGTCCGTTTCCGCGAGGTCGGCCGCGAGCGCGAGTCACGCTACGTCGCCTGGTTCGAGCCGGAGCATCACATCGTCGAGCGCGCCGCGCCGTTCTTCGCCCGGCGCTTCGCCGACATGCCCTGGTCGATCCTCACCCCGGAAATCTGCGCGCATTGGGACGGCAGCCACGTCTCGTTCACGCCGGGTGTGAGCAAGGCCGAAGCGCCGTCGGAAGACCGCCTCGAAGAGGTGTGGCTGCGCTATTATGCCAGCATTTTCAATCCGGCACGGCTCAAAGTGAAGGCAATGGAAAAGGAGATGCCGAAGAAATATTGGCAGAACCTGCCCGAGGCCAAGCTGATCCAGCCGCTGATCGCGGCTGCCACCCGGCGCACCACCGAGATGATCGCCGAATCTGGCACCGAACCGCACAAGCCACAGAAGCGCGTCGAGGAGACCGCGATGACCCGCAAGCCGAAAGCCCACGCGCATGCTGCTGCTGAGACCTCACGTGATGTTGTCGCCGCCGATCTTGAGACCTTGCGTGAAGAAGCCGCGTCCTGCCGTGCCTGTCCGCTGTGGAAGGACGCCACACAGACCGTGTTCGGCGAAGGTCCTGAGCATGCGCCGCTGATGCTGGTCGGCGAGCAGCCCGGCGACAAGGAGGACCTCGCCGGCCATCCCTTCGTCGGCCCGGCCGGCCAGATGCTCGACCGCGCGCTCGCCGAGGCCGGCATCGATCGCAGCAAGGTCTACGTCACCAATGCGGTGAAGCACTTCAAGTTCGTGCCGCGCGGCAAGATCCGGCTGCACCAGAAGCCGAACACGCCGGAGATCAAGGCCTGCCGCCAATGGTACGAGCGCGAGCTCGCCGCCGTCCGGCCCGCTCTGGTCGTGGCGCTGGGCGCCACCGCTGCGCAGTCGGTGTTCGGCAAGATCACCCAGGTCACCAAGAATCGCGGCCATGTCGTCGACCTGCCCGAGGGTCCGAAGGCGATGATCACGGTGCACCCGTCCTATCTCTTGCGGCTGCCCGACGCCGACGCCAAGGCGCGGGAATACGAGCTGTTCGTGCAAGACCTGAAGATCGCCGCCGCCGCGCTCAGGCGCGCCCACGCGGCGTGACCGCCTCCCTCCCATCGGGCGTGGCGCGCGACGTGGCAGCCGTCCGTCAGGATTTGCGCGACGTGTAGACGTGCTCGCGCAGCAGGGCCTGGATCAGCGCGGCGCGATCCGCAAACCCGAGCGATCCCGCCAACTCCGCCTCGTCCTGGCCTCCGTCATCGGGCACTGCAGGCAGATATCTCGCCATCAGCTCGTCCTCGCTGATGCCGAAATCGGCCGGACAGCCGCCATCGATCTCCGCCAACTTCAGCACCTCGCATTTGTCGCGTGCGCGCGCCAGCAGATCCTCGAAATGGCCGTCGATCCGCGCCCAGTCGGCCAGCGCATTCAGGGCCGAGCCGTTGAGCCCCTTCCTGAACGAGCGTATGCGCGCCTCGTCCAGCATCAGCTCCAGAAACTCCGACCGGGTCAGGCCGTTGCGCGCGATCCATGCCTCGAGCTCGGCCGGGTCCATCAGAGCCCTGCTTTGCCGAAACCGGATGATCTCCGCGCTCAGCGCCTGGGCATCGACCCTGACGCCGCGGCGCTTGGCCTCCGATGCGGCGAGAAATCGCGCGATCGCCTTGTCGGACAGGTCGCCGCCGCGCGCGGCCAGCAGCCGCAGCTCGTCCATCAGTTGCGGCGTCCCGTCCGGGATGCCGGACTCGCGTTCTGCGGCCGCCGAGCGCTGTGCGTCCTGGATCAGGCCGTCCCACAACTGCGTGTGCTCGAAGGCGTAATCGACCGCCTTGGGCACCACGTCGCCGGCGAACCGGCGCCGCATCGTCCGCAGCATCTCCAGCGCGTCGTCACGCTTCTGGTCGATGCGGTGATCCGGCAGCCAGACCTCCAGCGCGTCGATCTCCTGCGACGTTAGGCGGCCATCGGACCGCGCGCCCTGCAGCAGCGCCGGGTAGCTGCGCTCGGGATAGAAGCTTGCCTTGCCGAGCGCCTCCAGGATCTGACGGGACGCCTCCGAGATCACGCCAGCGGCGACCGCCTTCTGCAGGGTGAAGCGGATGTTGACCAGCGGCTCGGACAGCGCGGGAAAGCCGAGCTCCGCCGGCCCGTGAATCAGGGCGACCTCGTCGTCGGCCTCGAACACGCCGTCGCGATACGCCGCGAATACCTTGCCGACGCCCTCCATGCCGAACGCGTGCAGCTCGGCCGCGCGCAGCGCGCCCATGCTGGCGCTGCCGAACACGTGGATGCCGTTGGCCATCGCCCACAGGATCTCCTTGTGCCACACCGACGGCACCTGCTCGAAATAGCCGTCGATGATCCCGATCGCCGCAGGCTTGGCCAGCGCGGCGCGATAGACGTCGCCCTGCTGCACCGGCGGGAGATACTCCGCCTCCAATTCGAGCGCGGCGTCGCGCGGATGCAGCGTCGGCCCGGTGAACACGATGCATGTCATAGCGGATGCCCCGATGGCTGGCGCCGCGAGAGCTGATCATCGGCGAAGGCCCGCGCCCTCCGCCCCGGGCTGTAGTCCGGATTCTTGTCGAAGGTCTCTAGCCCTGGAATGACGACCCTCGCCACGGGGATCTCGAACCTGCTCTTGGTGAGATCGACCGCGATCACCTGTCGGACACCGGCGGATTGCAGCCGATCGAGAACCACGGCGAGGTCGTCGTTGAACGTCTCCGAGGCCAGCGACGGCGTTTCGCGCAGGCTTCGCGTCGGCGGGCTGGTTCGCAGCAACGCCCGCTGCTCGCCGAGAAACTGCGCGGCCAGCGCCGTCTCGTCATATTCCTCGCGAAACACGTCGTCGCGCGCCCCCGCGATCAGCGTCAGCCGGCTCTGCGCCGCTTCGGTCAGCGCGCGCAGGAAGGCGATCTCCGGCGATAGATGCGCGCCCATGCCCAACGCAGCATAGAGATCCCGCCCCAGCTCCTCGTCACGATCGAAGATCAGGCACTGGCAGGCGGCGAGCCCGACATCGGAGCTGATGTCCCACGCCACCACCTCGAGGCCCGCACGCTCGCACATCTCCAGCAGCCGCCTGTTGCCTTCGTCCTGAACCGTGTCGAGCGCGATGCGCCGGCCCTGCTGCTCGTCCGGACTGCGCAGGTGCCAGAGCGTGGTCGCATCGCGCTCCACGACCTCGCAGATGCCGTGCAGCAGCGCCTCGATCAGGTGGTTGCCGGACGCCAAGCCGTTCGACGACGAGATGAAGCTGCCGGCCGGCATTTCGGGGCGCGATGTCGAGAGGTTCACCATCTCGAACGGCACCCAGACATCGGCATCCGCAATCAGATCGCGGCCTTCGATCCACAGCATCTGCAGATCCGGATGGAAGCGGCCGCCGGCGATCAGCGGCAGGTCGGCGACGTCGACCACGTCATGGTCGCGGATCAGCTCGGCATAGGTCGCAAGCTTCAACGGCAGCGTGATCGTCTCGGCGTGAAACAGCTCGATCGATTCCATCAGGCCCGACGCCTTCGCGGCGTCCAGGGTCAACCCCTTGCCCTGCGACACCGAGACCGAGCGCGAGTTCGGCCGGCAGACCATGGTGACGGGAATGCCGACCCGGTCGAGGCCGGTGACGTCGGCCACCCGCGTGATCCCCATCTCGGCGAGGTAAGGACGCACCCGCTCCACAGTCTGCGACGGCGGCACCGACCGCTGCGTTCCCGATCGAAAGCTCTTCTGGACCGGACGCGCCAGACGATCCCGATGCAGTGCCGTTCCACTCCCCATCCGCAGCCTCCGCACTCAACCGTCACCGACGTCGTCGTCGCATCAGCCTGCATGGCGGACATCGGCGAAAGCGCCGACGACGACGTTCTGCATCTCCTCGATGGTCTTCTGCACATCGGCGTCGACCACCGACGTGAACCCCGCGATGCTGTCGAGCAGCGGCTGCTTGCAGAAGCCGCGCAGGCAGAGCTGGATGCGCTTGATTGCGACGCCCTGCTCGAACGCGCCGGACTGCATCGCCCGGCTCCAGAAATGCAGCAGGCCGTACCAGACGAAACAGGCCTGCAGGAACGACGGAAACGGCAGCCGGCTGCCGCTCCAGGGCGAGGTGATGCGCGGCAGCGACCCCTTCGCCGTCGAATCGAGAAACCAGGGCTGTTCCTGCTCCTGCATGTAGAGCAGCGCGTGGATGCCCTCATGGACCAGCGCATCGGCGACGTGGGATTCGTCGATCTCGGGAAGGTGCGGATTGGCGAGGAAGGTTCGGCCGATGTAATAGCCGTTCGATCCCGACGAGAAGCTGGCCGGGCTCTCCGGATCCTTCTGCAGGATGAGGGCGATGTTGAAGCGGGCGACGAAGCGGGGAAGCCCCGCCTCGGTCCGTTCGAGCGCCGCCCGCGACCGGCGCAGCAGATCGTGCAGCCGGTCGATTTCGCTGTCCGAGAACGGCGGGCGCGGCGGCGGGACCGGCCGGTCCTGGCCGGACAGGTCCACCCTGAGCGCATGCGGGCTGCCGTAATCGGTCACCGGCATGCCCTCGACCTGGGGCCAGATGCAGGCGCCGTCACGCAGATAGCCGCGGTCGCCGAGCGCGGTCCACACGTCCCGGTCGGCGGCGACGTCGAGCTCCTGGCGCAACGCCTCGGCCACGAACGCATCGCGCAGAAATCGTCCCTTGTCCTCGGCGTGCCGGCCCGGCGCCGACAACAGACGGAACGAGGTCTCGGGAGCATCGAGAACCCGCATGAAGCCATCGTCCGCGACGCGATCCATCATGCTGCGCAGCTCGTCCCCGCCCGCGGGATCGTCGCGGCAGATCTCGCCCACGGCCTCGCCCAGCTTCTGCGCGAGCCGATCGCCATAGCTGGCAAGCACGCCGTCGCACACCGCGTCGTAATCGTCCCAGCGCAGAATATCGGGCATCCGGGTGATCGTCATCGTGCGCACTCCTTCCGCTTCCGCATTCCACTCTCCACCGTGCCGCCCGACCGCAGGCCCCGGCGCGATCGCTCATGAGACGGCGATCGAGGTCCCGCCTCAGCCGATGGCCGGCAACTCCTGCTGCAGCCCCACCGCCCGCTGCAGCGCCATGTCGATGAAATGGGCCCGGCGGAGCTTCGTTTCTTCCACCGACGTCCCCAGCCGTTCACGGACATGATCGAACAGTTTCAGGAGATCGGCGCACCACACCGTCGGATTGTTGAAGCCGGTCTGCGACGCATAGCGATGCGGAAGATAGCCGCCGGCACAGGTGTCGCGCTCGCGGCAGGCGCGGCAGCCGTCGGGCAGCGGCAGGCCCTCGAACACCGCCGCGCGGTGAAACGCGCCGGCGTGCTGGACGTCCATGAAGTCGGAGGTCCGCACATTCAGGCCGGTGCGCGCGGCACCGTCGTAGCAGACCCGCAGCACATCCAGCCCTTCGATCTCGCCATCGGTGTTGACGAACAGGAAGGTCAGCGGCTGGTTGCCGAGCATGTCGATGCGGCTCTCCCCGCCCTGAACCAGCCAGGCGATATTCCAGAAAATCTTGATCCGGAGATCCAGCGTGCCCTCCCGCCACCAATCCTCGAAGATCGGGATCAGGAAATCGGCACAGGGCGTCGGCCCATAGCGGTCGCGAACCGCCGCGATGGTGTCATGGGTGAAATCCGGCAGCAGATAGTCGATGGAGGCCGGGCCCAGGCTCGTCAGATGGCGATGCACCGCGGCGCCGCTGGCCCCGAGCTGGATCACCGACAGGAAGCGCAGCGGAATCCCGGCGCGGCGCAGCACCGAAAGGCCCTGTTCGACGTCGTGATAGGAGCCCCGCCCGGCATGATCGACACGCAGGGCATCATGCACGTCCGGCGTTCCGTCGATGCTGATCCCGAGATCGATGTCGAACCTCTTGATGATCTCGGCCCAGCCATCGTCGAGCAGCGTGCCGTTGGTCTGCATGCAGAGCTGCACCCGCGCGACGCCCGCCAGCCCGTCCTTGATCTTCTGGCACCAGGAGCTGAACCGCTCATGCTTCACCAGGCACGGCTCGCCGCCATGAAAGGTGATCGTCAGATAGGTCTGGCCTGTGGCCAGGCAATGGCGGCGGATGCGGTCGATCGCGATCTCGACGACCTCATCGTCCATGATCGCGGGGCGCTCTTTCCAGGTGCTGTCGCCCTTGTTGTAGACGTAGCAATAGGAGCAGTTCAGATTGCAACGCGACGCGACCTTGAACACGAAGTGAAGATGCGGACCGTCCTTCATTGGTAGGCTATCTCGGCGGTGCGATCGACGAAGATGCGGCCATCCTCGGTCAGGAACTGTCGGGCATCACCCAATACGACCTGCGCCTCCTTGAGCTTGGTCAGCATGTTGGCAAGCTCGGCATCATACTCGGCCGATCCGCCAAACCCCTGCTTCTCGGCCTCGCGATAGAAGGCACAGATGTAGGCGATGGCGTGAAACGCCAGCAGGATCCCGCGCAGGGGCCGCGGCTCCGGTCGCAGCGGCGATGCGTAGCGGCCCTGGTGCTGCGGATCCACCAGGGGTCCAGAGGCCTCCGCCATGAACAGATGCAGATGCGCGGATTCGTGGACGATGGCCTCCATCACCTGCATCAGCCCGCCGAACAGATCGGCATAGACCATGCCGGGCACATCGGCCTGCGATCCGCTGCGGAAATAGGATCGCTCGCTGCTGCGCAAGGGAATCAGGACGCGCGTCACATCGGACACCCACTTCACGCACTCGGGAAACTTCTTTGCGGCGGTCACGAGGATCTCGAGCGCGTTCGTCACCTCGCGCATCATCCGGGCCTGCTCGTCGGCCGAGAGATCGGCGTGCTCGGCCCAGGTATCGGGGATCGGAAATCCCAGCGAGTGGCACCCCACATCGACCGATATGTCGTAGGGCCACTCCTTCATCGGAAGCAGCCCGGCCAGTTCGTTCAAGTCATACGTGCCGGCCTCAATCCGATAGCCTCCGACTGGAGACCATAAGGTCAGCGGCTCCGGCGCCGTCAGCGACGTGGACGCCGTCGGCGCATTCGCGGCCGTCCAGATCGCGACCTGCAGATCGCGCTGCGGACTCTTGTCGTGCCCCTCATAGGTGATGGAGTTCATGCAGGGATGGCGAAGCCAATCCGCTTCGCGCGCATTGGCTTCGATGAGCGACGCCTTGAGCGGCTCGCCATCGAGGCCGAGGCGCTCCTCCGGCTGCCATCTCAGGATCTTGTCGTTGAATTTCTCATGCCAGGCAGATTTCGACGGTCGCCAGGTCCACGCGTCACTCATGATCGAGCATGCCTCCGGAAATACGCCAACGAAGCCAGCCGCGAGCTTTCCCGCCGTGAGGCAGGACCGCAACCGATTCCGGTATCAAGAGCAGCTATCAGGAAACCTCATGCGCACGACGGCGACCGAGTCCCGTCATACGCAATGGCGAGGTGGCGGGCGGGCCAAGACCGGTCACATCGGCAAGATCCGACACGGCAGGCCCGCTTCGCTTGGGTCTAAGCCGAACGATCGATCCGATCACCTGGTCGATTTCGTCGACGCGGCCGGCGCCTGGGACACGTTGAACTGCCCCTTGAGGTCCTTCACAGCCCGCACCTGCGTGAGGCGCTCAGCAAGAGCCCCCAGGACCGCAGGATCGTTGGCGATTTCGCGTTCCATCTCGTCCGGACGCTCCATCGCCGCGAGGCGGCTGAAGACGATGCCGCGCGAAAACGGGTTGGTCTTGCTGAAGATCGCTCCGCGCGAGAATGGAACGCCTTCCGCCATGATGTCGATCTTCAGAGAGGCACGTGCAATCTCTGAATCTACTACGGATTTCAACGCAAGATCGACCTTCTTGCGCATTTCCGCCGGATCGCGATCAGCCATTCCTAAAACTCCCAGTCGGTTGAGAACCGCCATTCATTCAGAAAGGAAATAGCAACGTCCCGGTACAAGTCCTGTGACCTCGCGCCCTGAACTCACAGATCTTGGAACATTCGTCTTGGAACACAGACAGATCTTGCAACGATGTAGCTGTGCTAACCACTTCGCTCAGGCCGTCCACACTCAGCCAGTCGCCGAAGTCGGAAAAAACTAACATGAAGCTATTTGAGGCACAATAGAGTAGTCGGGTCGATACACCTGTTGATTGCTTGCATGGAGGACACGCTGCGATCGCCTCATATGCCTGCAACGCCTGCGCATGACGCGTGCCTTGCGCCTGCAAATATCATCGCAAGGCATATCGTCGCACCTCGCTTCACCGCAGCGCACACGCAGCAGGTCCGTCCAAGGTCTGGAACCCAACGTGCATAGCCCAAGCAAAAGGCCCGCGCTCATGCGCGAGCCTGCCGATCCACTCTGTCGCCTGATCGCCGGCCTCACGCCGCCAGCGTGTTCTCCACCACCTTGATGAAGAACGAGGTGCCGTAGACGATCGCCTCGTCGTTGAAATTGTACGCGGGGTGATGCAGGCCGGCGCTGTCGCCATTGCCGACGAAGATGAAGGCGCCCGGACGCGCCTCGAGCATGTAGGCGAAGTCCTCGCCGCCCATCATCGGCGGCATTTCGTGGACGTTGGCGTCGCCCGCGACCTCCTTGGCGGCGCGGATCGCGATCTCGGTCTGCTCGGCGTGATTGATCACAACGGGATAGCCGCGCGCATAGTTCAGGTCGATCCTGGCGCCGGTCATCTGGGCGACGCCGGTCACGACCTCGCGCACCCGCTTCTCCATCAGCTCACGCACCTTCGGCGTCAGCGTCCGCACGGTGCCGCGCAGCACCGCGCTCTGCGGAATCACGTTGCGGGCATTGCCGGCGTGGAACTCGCAGATCGACAGCACCGCGGCCTCCAGCGGATCGACGCTGCGCGACACGATCTGCTGCAGCGCGGTGACGAGCTGGGCGCCGACCAGGAGCGAGTCGATGCAATTGTGCGGCTTGGCGGCATGACCGCCATGACCCTCGATGGTGATGTCGATCGCGTCGGTCGACGCCATCAGCGCCCCCTGGCGGATGGCGAAGGCGCCGACCGGCAGGCCGGGCCCGTTGTGCATGCCGTAGACCTGGTCGATCTTGAAGCGGTCGATCAGCCCGTCCTTGATCATCGCGTCCGCGCCGCCGCCGCCCTCCTCGGCCGGCTGGAAGATCACCGCGACCTCGCCGGCGAAGTTGCGGGTCTCCGCCAGATAGCGCGCGGCGCCGAGCAGCATCGCCGTATGGCCGTCATGGCCGCAGGCATGCATCATGCCCGGGGTCTTCGAGGCATAGGGCAGTCCGGTCGCCTCCACGATCGGCAGCGCGTCCATGTCGGCGCGCAGTCCGAGCACCTTCACCTCGCCATGGCCGGGCTTGCGGCCCTTGATGACCCCGACCACGCCGGTTTGGCCGAGGCCGGTCACGACCTCGTCACAGCCGAACTCGCGCAGCCGATCCGCGACGAAGGCCGCCGTCCGATGCACGTCGTAGAGCAGCTCCGGATGCGAATGGATATCCCGCCTCCAGGCCTGGATATCGGGCTGCAGATCGGCGACGCGGTTGACGATGGGCATGGGGAATCTCGTAACTCCGGTGGGACTTTGCGCCTGTTTAGCATGCAAAAGTCGCACCGCCCAAGATAAGGGCTGCGCCCGTCTCATGGCTCGGTCAACCAGCCATGAACGTGGCGCTTGTCCGGGCCGGTCCGGGCTGACTAAAAGCTCGCAACGATGGGAAGGGAATGCCGATGCCGAGACAGCTCGAGGGGGATTACGACTATATCGTGGTGGGCGCCGGCACCGCCGGCTGCATCCTCGCCAACCGGCTGTCGGCCGATCCCAAGGCCCGCGTCCTGATTCTCGAGGCAGGCGGCAACGACAACTGGATCTGGTTCCATATTCCGGTCGGCTACCTCTTCGCGATCGGCAATCCGCGCTCCGACTGGATGTTTCGCACCGAGGCCGAGCCGGGCCTCAATGGCCGCTCGCTGGCCTACCCCCGCGGCAAGGTGATCGGCGGCTGCTCGGCGATCAACGCCATGATCTCGATGCGCGGCCAGGCCGCCGACTACGACCATTGGCGCCAGCTCGGCCTCGCCGGCTGGAGCTATGCCGACGTGCTGCCGGTGTTCCGGAAGCTGGAGGATCATTTTCTCGGCGAAAGCGAACACCATGGCGTCGGCGGCGGCTGGCGGATCGAGGCGCCCCGGCTGTCCTGGGCGGTGCTCGACGCGGTCGGCGACGCCGCCGAGCAGATGGGCCTGCGCCGCATCCCCGACTTCAACACCGGCGACAATGAGGGCATCAGCTATTTCCACGTCAACCAGAAGCGCGGCCGGCGCTGGTCCTCCGCGCGGGGCTTCCTCAAGCCGGCGCTGAGCCGGCCGAACCTGCGGCTGGAAACGCAGGTGATGGTGGATCGCCTGATCATCGAGAACGGCCGCGCCGCCGGCGTGCGCTTCCGGCAGAACGGCGAGACCATCGAGGCCCGCACCAGGGGCGAGGTTATCCTCAGCGCCGGCTCGATCGGCTCGGTGCAGGTGCTGCAGCGCTCGGGCATCGGCCCGGCCGAGTGGCTCGGCGCGCTCGGCATCGACCTCGTCCTCGACAGACCGGGCGTGGGACGCAACCTGCAGGACCATCTGCAGCAGCGCGCGATCTACAAGGTCACGGGCGTGAAGACGCTGAACGAGACCTACTACTCGCTGGTCCGCCGCGGCCTGATGGGTCTCGACTACGCGTTCCGGCGCCGCGGGCCGCTGACCATGGCGCCGTCGCAGCTCGGCATCTTCACGCGCTCGGATGCGACGCGCGACCGCGCCAACATCCAATTCCACGTGCAGCCGCTGTCGCTCGACAAGTTCGGCGATCCCCTGCATCGCTTTCCCGCGATCACGGTCAGCGCCTGCAATTTGCGTCCGACCTCGCGCGGCAGCGTCCGCATCCGCTCCGCAGCAATCGATGAAGCGCCATCGATCGCGCCGAACTATCTGGCGACCGAGGACGACCGCCAGGTCGCGGCCGACGCCATCCGCGTCACCCGCCGGCTGATGAAACAGAATGCGCTCGCCGCCTACAGGCCGGAAGAATATCTGCCCGGCCCATCGGTCGGCGATGACGACGCGGCGCTCGCCAAGGCCGCCGGCGACATCGGCACCACCATCTTCCACCCCGTAGGCACGGCGAAGATGGGCTCCCCCGATGATCCGATGGCCGTGGTCGACGAGCGGCTGCGCTTCCGCGGCATCGACCGCCTGCGCATCGCCGACGCCTCGATCATGCCGACCATCACCTCGGGCAACACCAACACGCCGACCGCGATGATCGCAGAGAAGGCGGCGATGATGATCCTGGAGGATGGGCGGTGAAGCGCGCGCATGCGATCCCGCTCGTTTTGCGCCGAACTCGCGCGCGCAATTCTCACCATCGGCATCGATGGCGTTGACACAGGGCGCTGTACGATACAGCGCCCTCTCCCCTTGTGAGAGAAGGCATCTTCGGCCTATCCACGCGCGCGGTTGGGTGAGGGTATATCTCGGCGAGCGACGCTCGTTGAGGCATACCCCTCACCCAACCGAGCTTGCTGCACTGTCCTACATGCCCTCTCCCACAAGGGGCCCACAAGAGGAGAGGGCGCATTCACCCGCACCGCGCCTCGTCTTATTGACGCCAAGTGTCACCGTAACGAGTTCGACGGCAGCCACCGCCGCGCGCAACGGATCAGACGATCCGCGCCACCAACGGGATTCGGCGCAACAGCACAGTCGCCAGCCAGCTCACCGACAGCGTGCCCGCCAGCACGATCGCGAACTTCACTCCCGCCGGCCACGCCGGGTCGTAGACCAGATATTGCAGCCACAGCAGCGGCAGGAAGTGCAGCAGATAGATGCCGTAGGCCGACGGCTGCAGGCGATCCATCAGCGCCAGCGGCGCCTTCGCCCAGCGCAGGAAGAAGGTCGGCACGCCGAACGCCATCGCAGCACAGAAGCTTGCCACGGCGCTGCCATAGGCCGCACGCCACCATAGCGGCGGCGAGTCGAAGTCGGCGATCCAGTTGTGATGGGCGTAGGCCAGCAACAGGATCGCGCCATAGCAGCCATAGGAAAGACCGAACCAGATCCACCAGCGCCGCACCAGCGCGCCGTCGGCCGCGAACGGGCCCGCTCGCAGCCCGGCGGCACCGATCGCGACGCCGCCGACGAAGAAGGCCGGATAGAGCAGCACCCGGCTCGCCTGCAGCGGCAGCGGAAAATGTCCGGGCATGAACCAGAAACCGTCACCGAAGCCGAGATGCGGCGGCAGATAGGCCAGGTTGGCGATCACGAGGAAGATCAGGAAGCCAGTGAGCGGATAGTGCAGCAACGTCCCGGCCCAGCGCCCGACTGCGCCGATCGCCTGCGGCGCCAGGACGCAGACGAGCGCAGCCAGTATATCAAACCCCAGCAGCACGCCGAGAAACCAGGCCGAGCCGGACGGCCACGGCCCTTCGCTGATCATGCGCCACCACACCGCGGCGAACTGATCCTCGGCCACGTAGTATCGGTAATAGGCGATCGGCATGATCACGAGGATCGACACGATGTAGGGCACGCCGAGCCGCAGCGCGCGGCGCCCGACATAGTCCGACGCGCCCCGGCCCGCCAGGCTTGCCGGCACGAACAGGCCGGAGATGAAGAACATGCACGACATGAAGTAGCTGTCGTTGAACAGCGCGACGAGGTCGAAGCCGAGCCAGTGCATGCGGTCGCCGCCCTGGCCGAAATGGGTGTAGTTGATGGCGGAGTGATAGAGCACGACCGAGAGCGTGATGAACGTCCTGGCGCGATCGAGCGGCACGATCCGATCGGCAGACAGCTCGGTTCGTTGCAGGTTGGGGATCACGCGCTCATGCATCGACGTCGCATCCATTCCATCAGCCGCCCTTCGGCGGCGCACGCCGCTTGTATATTTCGCGCGGCCCTGCTCCGACATCCTGCGCGAGCAGGTGAGCCGCCGGCCATGGCCGGCATGATCACGAACACGTCATCGCGTTTCGATCGCGAGAAGCCGGGAATAAAACCGGGCCGCCATCGCTCTTCTCACCCGCAAGCCCGATGACGGGCAACGGGAGATGACGATGAGCCTTGGTGATCACGACGAGAACGGCGTCAGCCGTCGCAAGGTGCTGGAGTGCATGACGTGGGCAGGCACCGGCGTGCTCTGGACGCTGTCGGGCGGCGTGCCGCGTTCGCTCGGCCTGGTCGACGCCGCGCGGGCGGCCGAGCAGCCCGCCTCCGGCCTGACCTTCCTGCAGATCAGCGACAGCCATGTCGGCTTCGACAAGCCGGCCAATCCCAACGCGCTCGGCACGCTCGAGGAGGCCGTCAACCGCATCAAGGCGATGCCGGTGAAGCCGTCCTTCATGATCCACACCGGCGACATCTCGCATCTGTCGAAGGCGGCCGAGTTCGACGACGCCGATCGCATCATCTCGCAGACGCGGCTCGACGTGCACTACGTGCCCGGCGAGCACGACTTCCTCGACGAGGACGTCAAGCTCTACAAGGAGCGCTACGGCAAGGGCACGCGCGGCTCCGGCTGGTATTCGTTCGACGCCAATGGCGTACACTTCATCGGGCTGGTCAACGTGGTCGATCTCAAGGCCGGCGGGCTCGGCAATCTCGGCGCCGAGCAGCTCGCCTGGCTGGAGCAGGATCTCAAGGGCCGCTCCAAATCGACCCCGGTCGTCGTGTTCGCGCACATCCCGTTGTGGACCGTATATCCGGAATGGGGCTGGGGCACCGAGGATGGCGGCCGCGCGCTGGACAGCCTGAAGGGGTTCGGCTCGGTGACGGTGCTGAACGGCCATATTCATCAGGTGATGCAGAAGGTCGAGGGTAACGTCACCTTCCACACCGCGCGCTCGACCGCCTTTCCGCAGCCGGCGCCGGGCACGGCGCCCTCGCCCGGCCCGATGAAGGTCGAGGACGCAAGGCTGCGCAGCCTGCTCGGTATCGCCAGCATCGACTTCAAGGTCGGATCCGAGCGGCTCGCCATCATCGACACGCCGCTGGCCGGCTGAGGGACAGACACGATGAGCCAGTCCGTTGTTCGCGGCGCCTGCCTCGCCGCCGCGCTGCTTCTCGCCACGCCGCTGCGCGCCGAGACCATCAAGGTCACGATCGACAACTTCACCTTCACCCCGGCCGCGGTGACGGTGAAGGTCGGCGACACCGTCACCTGGACCAACCACGACGACATCCCGCACACGGTGGTGTCGGCCGGGAAATACCGGTCGAAAACGCTCGATACCGACGACAGCTTCTCCTTCACCTTCGCAGCCGCCGGCGACTACAAATATTTCTGTTCGCTGCATCCGCACATGACGGGGCTGGTCAAGGTTGAGTAGCATCGCGAACCAGGGCATGAGCATCGTCGCATGGACCGGTCGGCGGCGTAGCGCCGGCCGCGCCGTGCGACCGCGAACCGGGCCGGAGACCACGCCGGTGACGACAGCCAGTGACGATCCCGAGAGGGCGCGACGCTTCCGCGAGGCGGCACTGCCGCATCTCGACGATGTCTACACGCTGGCGCGCTATCTGCTGCGCAACGCCGCCGACGCGGAGGACGCGGTGCAGGAATGCTACCTGCGCGCGCTGAAGCATTTCGACACCTACCGTGGTCCGGCGATGAAGCCGTGGCTGTTCGCGATCCTGCGCAATGTCTGCCACGCCGAATTCGCGCGCCGCGCCGGCGCGCCGGTCAAGGCGCTCGACGATGCGCCCGAAGCGGCCGAGCAGCCGCCGCTGTGGCAGGAGAGCACCGAGACGCCGGAAGGCGCCGTGCTGCGCGAGCGCGATGCCTCGGCGATCCGGCGAATGATCGACACGCTGGCCGAGCCGTTCCGCGAGACGTTCGTGCTGCGCGAGGTCAACAATCTGTCCTATCGCGAGATCGCGGAGGCCGCCGACGTGCCGGTCGGCACCGTGATGTCGCGTCTCGCCCGCGCCCGCGCGATGCTGCGCGCCGCCTGGCTCGCGCAGGAGGAGCTCTAGCCATGACCTGCGATGAAGCCGAGATCCTGATCCACGCGCTGGCCGATGGCGAGCTCGACGCCGGCCACGCTCTCGAGGTCGAAGCCCATGTCGCGACCTGCCCGCGCTGCGCTGCGGAGCTCGCTGGAATCCGGGAGATGAAGCAGGTGCTGGCCGGCGCCGACCTCGGCTACGCGGCGCCCGTCGCCTTGCGCCAGCGCATCGAAGCCGCCCTGCCGGCGGCTGAGGCGGCCGTCGTTACTCCGTTTGCCGTCCGGCCGAGCCGCCGCTCGCTGCTGAAGGGCTTTGCGATGGGCTCGGCCGTGTCGGCGCTGGCCGCCACCGGTCTCGTCGCCATCGTGCTGCGCAATGACGACCAGCAGCGGATCGAGGCCGAGATCGTCTCGGCGCATCTGCGCTCGCTGCAGGCGGGCCACCTGACCGACGTGATCTCGACCGACCAGCACACCGTCAAGCCCTGGTTCAACGGCAGGCTCGACGTGGCGCCGCCGGTGATCGACCTCACCGCTGAGGGATTCACCCTGATCGGCGGGCGGCTCGATTATGTCGATGCCCGCCCGATCGGCGCGGTGGTCTATCGCCGCCGCCAGCACGTCATCAATCTGTTCGTGGCGCAGACCTCGTCCACCGAGCGCCGCGCCGCACGGATGGACACGATCCAGGGCTTCAATATCAGGAGTTGGCGCGACCGCGGCCTCAGCTATTGGGCGATCAGCGATATCGGCGGCGACGAGCTCGAGGAGTTCGGCGAGCGGTTCGAGCGGAAGATGGGTGGGAGCAGCTGAGTCGCTCTCGCGCGCTCCGTCATTGCGGGCGAAGCGACGCAATCCCGAGGCGCGAAGGAAGGCTGGATTGCTTCGCTCGCCATGACAAGCCCTTCGTAGGGCGGGCAAAGCGTAGCGTGCCCCACCAAAGGTCCTGCGAGGATCGAGATGGTGGGCACGGCGCGTCGCGCCTTTGCCCACCCTACATGTTCGTCAGCTCACGCCGATTTGCGGATGGCGTTGTCGACCAGGGTCTTGCCGAGCGACCAGATCGCGCCGGGGACCTTGTGGCTCTGCGCGATGACGTCGTCGAAGGCGCGCTCGATCCAGGCGCAGTCCTCCTCGGTGATGGTCAGCGGCGGCAGCAGCTTGATCGTGTGCAGGCCGTGACCGGCGACCTGGGTCAGGATCTTGTGATCCTTGAACAGCGGCACCGTGATGAGCTGGCAGAACAGGCCCTTGTTGGCGCTCTCCAGCATGGTCCACGACGCCTTGAGGCGCAGCGATTTCGGCGGACCGAACTCGACGCCGATCATCAGCCCCTTGCCGCGGACTTCCTTGAGCAGCTCGTAGCCCGGCACCATCCGCGTCAGCGCCAGCCGCAGCTCGGCGCCGCGCTTGGCGGCGGCCTCGACCAGCTTCTCGGCCTTCATCACCTCGAGCGTGGCAATGCCGGCGGCCATCGCGAGATCGTTCTTGGCGAAGGTCGAGCCGTGCACGACGGCGCGGTCCATGCGGTTGAAGATCTTGTCGAAGATCTGCTTGCGCGTCAGCAGCGCGCCGACCGGGACATGGCCGCCGGACAGCGCCTTCGACAGCAGCACCATGTCGGGCTCGACATTCCAGTGTTCCACCGCGAGGAACCGGCCGGTGCGTCCCATGCCGGTCTGGATCTCGTCGGCGATGAAGATGGTGCCGTATTTCTTGCAGAGCGCAGCGGCACCCGGCAGGAACTCGTCGGAGGGCATGTTGACGCCCTTGCCCTGGATCGGCTCGACGATGAAGGCTGCGATCTCGCGCGACGACAGCGCCTGCTCGAGCGCGGCGAGATCGTTGAAGGGGATCGCCGTGCAGCCCGGCAGCAGCGGCTCGAAGCCGTTGCGGAAGTTCGAATCATCGGTCAGCGACAGCGCGCCATAGGTGAGACCGTGATAGGAGTGCCCGCAATAGACGATGCCGGGCCGGCCGGTCGCGCCACGCGCGAATTTGATCGCGGCTTCCACGGTCTCGGCGCCGGAATTGGCGAAGAACACCTTGTCCAGATACGGGACATATTCCAGCAGCCGCTCGGCAAGAACGCCCGCCAAGGTCGAGACGTCGAGCTGAACGAGATTCGGCAGGTCGGTGTCGAGGACGCTTTTCAGCGCGGCGCGCAGTGTCGGATGATTGCGGCCGATTGCAAAGACGCCAAAACCGCTGAGCAGGTCAAGATAACGGGCCCCATCACGATCGTAGAGATATTGCCCTTGTCCCTTCTGGAACCCAACATCATATCCAATCGTTTTGAGAACGCGGACAAGCTGCTCGTTCAGATGCCGAGAGTGCATCGTGCTGCGCTGCGCTTGCCGCTCCACAAACATCTCGGAAACGTCTAGATTGGGTTTTAGCATCGGCTACATACTTCGGTTGATGGACGTGACGTCAACTGAAAACGCGCAATGCGGCGTTTTGCCCTCATTCGCACCATCAAAGCAAGCACGGGTTTCTGCCAATGTTGCATCGCCTTAGATATCTCATGTCGACGACACTAGCATACTCCGCAGTCGTGTTCGCAGCAGGAATTTCTTCCGCGCTCGCGGCCGACCCCACCGGCGACTGGCGGGTTGCCGACGGCGTCGCGAACATCCGAGTCGCACAATGTAATGGCAGCATGTGGGGCGTCGTGGCCTGGGAGAAGACCCCGGGCGGACGCGACAGCAACAACCCCGATCCGGCCCGCCAGAGCCGGCCGACGCTCGGCATGCCGATCCTGATCGACATGAAGAAGAAGCCCGGCGCAGACGCGTGGGAAGGCCAAGTCTACAACGCCAAGGATGGGCAGCTCTACAGCTCCACCATCACGCCGGTCGACCCCGATCACCTGGAGATCAAGGGCTGCGTGCTCGGCTTCCTGTGCGGCGGCGAGACCTGGACGCGGGTTGCTCCGCCGATTCCGTCGAGCCCTGTGAACAGCATGGCCAAAGGTACACAGAAACCAATCGCGCCGGCCCCTGCTCCGGCGGCCAAGACGACCACCGGCGTCGGCAGTGGCGCAACCGCATCGGCCAAGCCGGGACACAAGCCCGCGGACCAGGTCGGCGATATCTGCCTGCTGCCCGAGATCGCGCGCCCCCGCTAACTAACGGGCGTCCGTCACGCGAACAAAAAAAAGCGGCCGAGAGATCGGCCGCTTTTTCTATTCCGTGATCACGAGCCCTCTTGCTCCTTGATCTCGCGAGGCTTGCCCATCAGCGCCGGCTGGAACAGCAGCACGGCGGCGAGCGTGGTGACCAGCGACAGCGCCAGCAGCTTGCCCATGCTGGACGTGCCGGGATGGCTCGACAGCCACAGGCTGCCGAATGCGGTCGCCGTCGTCAGTGCGCTGAAGAAGATCGCCCGGGTCAGGCTGGTCTGGAGCAAATTTGTGCGGCCGCCGCGCCACGCCACCACGTAGTAGATCTTGAACGCGACGCCAATGCCTAGCAGGAGCGGCAGGGCGACGATGTTGGCGAAGTTCAGCGGCAGCTTGATCAGCACGCAGATCTCCAGCGTCACGGCGCCCGCAACCAGCAGCGGCACGATCGTCATGAGCACGTCGCTGAAGCGCTTCAAGGTCACCCACAGCAGGAGGCTGATCACGACCAGCGAGTAGATGCCGGCGTGGATGAATGCCTTCACGATCGTGTCACCGGACTTCAGGATCGAGACCGGACCGCCGATCGCGTTGGGCTCGGCCGTCAGGACGGCGTTGGCGAATCGCCTGAGATTGTCGTTGTCGTTCGGATCGCCCTTGGGCTGCGCCTCGACCCGAATCAGTCCGTCCTTGCTCTTCCACTGCGACACCAGTTCCGGCGGCAGGTTCGCGAGGCTGACCGGCTGCGCCTGGAGAGTGGCGCTGAGCTGCGTCAGCGTGATCTTCCACGGCTCGACGAACACCGCCTGCGCCTTGTTGCGAACCGTTTCGCTGGCGCCCGCGAGCCTGGCAAGCGCGTCGGCGAGCCGCCGCGACGCGACCGCGCCCGGCCCGTTGCTCTCGCCCGCGGTGCGCCGGAGATTGTCGACGGTCGAGTTCAGGGCGTCGACATTCTCCTTGTCGCTCGGCGCCGCATCGACCTGATCGGGGTTGAGTGCAGGCCCCAGCACCTTCGCGCCCTGCGCGATCAGCTTCAATTTGGCCGGCTGGTCCTCGGGGACGA
Source organism: Bradyrhizobium sp. HKCCYLS3013 (assembly GCF_051167615.1). Taxonomy (NCBI): domain Bacteria; kingdom Pseudomonadati; phylum Pseudomonadota; class Alphaproteobacteria; order Hyphomicrobiales; family Nitrobacteraceae; genus Bradyrhizobium; species Bradyrhizobium sp. HKCCYLS3013. Next base: position 106,087 of record NZ_JBNPTK010000020.1, on the reverse strand, counting down.
AGCTGTCGAGCGACATCACGCGCGCCACCTCGGGCAACTTCGCCAGCTTGGCCTCGATCGCCTTGGCCTCGGTCTCGGAGCGCGTCAGCACGTCGATCGCATTGGCGCCCGTGTTCGGATCCTTTCGCAGGTCGAGATAGGTCGCGATCGACTCGGCGCGCGGATTGCGCAGGTTCATCGGGTTGAAGTCGAACTTCATGTAATAGAGCAGCGGCAGGCCGGCGACGACCAGGCCGAGCGTGCCGACGATGATCGGCACGCGGTGCTTCTCGAGGAAATGATCGACCGGCGCCAGGAAGGCGTAGCCGACCGGCTCCTTCTCGCCGGGCGGATTGAGGATCCTCAGCAATGCCGGCAGCACCGTGATCGACGACAGGAACGCGATGATCATGCCGGCGCCGGCGATGGCGCCGAGCTCGGAGATGCCCTTGTAGTCGGTCGGCAGGAAGCACAGGAAACCGGCAGCCGTCGCCATCGCCGCGAGCGACAGCGGCACCGCGGAGCGGCGCGCGGCTTCCGCCAGTGCCTCCGGAAGATTGTCGTTCTTGAACCGCTCGGAGCGATAGCGCACGCTGAACTGGATGCCGAAATCGACGCCGAGGCCGATGAACAGCACGGCGAACGCGACCGACAGCAGATTGAGCGAGCCGACCATCATCAGGCCGACGGCCGTGGTGAGCGCGAGGCCGATGAACAGGTTGATGAACACGGCCGAGATGATCTTGGCCGAATGCAGCGCCAGCCACAGGATGATCAGCACGACGACCACGGTGCCGATGCCGTTGACGACGGCGCCTTCCTGCACGGTGGCGTATTCCTCGTTGGCGATCGGCACCGGCCCGGTCAGCCGCACGCGGGCGTGAAAGCGGTGCGGGAAATCGAGCTCGGCCGCCGCCTGACGGATCGCATCCGTCGCCGCCTTGCCGGGCTCCAGGGCCTGGTAGTCGAGGATCGGCTTGAACTGGATGAAGGCGCGCTTGTCGCTGTCTTCGAGCGGCTTGTCGGAGATCAGCTGGCGCCAGGAGAAGGTCGCATCGCCCTTGTCGAGCACGGTCTCGACCGTCTGAGAGATGTAGTCGAACGGCCGCGCGGCATTGTCGAGCTTGACCTGGCCGCGCTTGACGCCGGCAAGGCCGGTCTCCAGCGCACCGGTCAGGCCGCGGATCGAGGGGTCCCCGGCCATGATCTCGACCAGCGGCGCCGCCGCCGTGAACTGGTCCGTGAGCTGCTTGACCTCCTCGGTCGGCAGGAACAGCAGGCCGTTCCTGGCGAAGAACTCGCCGCCGCCGAGCAGCTCGACCGATGAGAAGTTCGCGGTGTCGCCCTTGAGCTTCTTGGCAAGCGCATCAGCCGCCACGCCGGTCAGCTCTGGTGTCGCCGCCTCGACCACGCCCAGGATCATGCGATCGCGATCGAACGCCTGCTCATATTGCTGGTCGCGCTTGCGCCAGTCGAGATCAGGCGAAATCAGCTTGTTGATGTCGGTATTGATCGAGAAATGACGCGCCGTATAGAAGCCCGCGCCGACGGAGAGCAGCAGGGCCGCAATCAATGTCGGCCAGGCAAACCGGGTGCAGGCCTTGACGATCGAGACGACAAACGTGGTCAGCACTTCGTGACTTTCTAATGTTTAGAGAGCTGGGCGGAAACGTCCGCTTCATGGCGGAGTTCCCCGATCAGGGCGAGCCCCGGACGCACACATCCTGAGCGCGCCCCGACCCGGCCTGGCCCAACCTTGAAGACGAGGATGGTCCCTCGACGGCGGATCAAGTTGAACGATGCACGGAACCGTCGGGCCGGCTGATATAGCGGCTGTTCTCGGCGGTAAAGTGACGAACGAGTGAGAGCATAACCAACTCAATTGATTGATCTAATTTATAATTACTAAATTACCTGCAACCTCTCGGGGGCTGCGTGCGACGCATCACATGCGAGCGACTTGCAGACCGGCTTTTCTCTTCGCTCGATTTTTGACACAAAGCCCTGCGTTTCCATCCGTGTGGCGGGCCATTGGGGCACTCGCTGGTGCGATTATTGCAACCCTGTCGCACGCACGGAGGTGCCGGGTCGAAAGTGAGGCAACGTGGCTGGACGTCCCATGCAGGTGTATCTCGCGCAGCCGCGCGGTTTTTGTGCTGGAGTCGTGCGTGCGATCGAGATCGTGGAGCGCGCGCTGGAGAAGTATGGCCCGCCGGTCTACGTGCGTCATGAGATCGTCCACAACAAGCATGTGGTCGAGAGCCTGAAGGCCAAGGGCGCCATCTTCGTCGAGGACCTCTCCGAGGTCCCCCCGCGCGCCGTCACCGTGTTCAGCGCCCACGGCGTCGCCCGGACGGTCGAGGAGGAAGCGGCCGCCCGCGGGCTGCCGGTGCTCAATGCCACCTGCCCGCTGGTGACGAAGGTTCACAACCAGGGCAAGCGCTACATGTCCAAGGGACGTACCCTGGTACTGATCGGTCATGCCGGCCATCCGGAGGTGGAGGGAACCATGGGCCAGGTTCCCGGCCCGGTCTACCTCGTGCAGAACGTGGCCGATGTGGCCGCCCTGCCTCTGCCGCTCGACACCCCCTTGGCCTATATTACCCAGACCACGCTCAGCGTGGACGACACCCGGGACATCATTTTAGCCCTTCAAGCCCGCTTTACAGACCTTCAAGGTCCCGATATCCGGGATATCTGCTATGCGACACAGAACCGCCAATCTGCGGTAAGGGACTTGAGCAAGCTGGTGGACGTCATCCTGGTGGTGGGCGCCGCCAACAGCTCCAACTCGAACAGACTGCGCGAGATCGGCACCGAGGCCGGGGTCGCAAGCTATCTGATCGCTGATGGCAGCGAGCTCGATCCGGTTTGGCTGAAGGGGGCCAAGGCCGTCGGCATCACCGCCGGCGCCTCGGCTCCCGAAGTGCTCGTCGACGACGTCATCGAAGCCCTGCGGCGCATCGGACCGGTCGAGGTCGCGGTGGTCCCGGGGCGGGAAGAAAACATCGAATTCCGCCTGCCGGCCGAGCTGGTCGCGGGCTGATCGGTCCTCGTTTGGTCCAGAAAGAAGAGACGTAATGGCAATCCCCTTCCATAAGGAACTGCGTATCGGGGCCTATCTGATGAAGCAGAAGCTTCTCGGCCGGAAACGCTATCCGCTCGTGCTGATGCTGGAGCCGCTGTTCCGCTGCAACCTGGCCTGCGCGGGCTGTGGCAAGATCGACTATCCCGACGCGATCCTCAACCGCCGCATGAGCGCGCAGGAGTGCTGGGACGCCGCCGACGAATGCGGCGCGCCGATGGTCGCGATCCCCGGCGGCGAGCCGCTGATCCACAAGGAGATCGGCGAGATCGTGCGCGGCCTCGTCGCGCGCAAGAAGTTCGTCTCGCTCTGCACCAACGCGCTGCTCCTGGAGAAGAAGCTCGACCTGTTCGAGCCGTCGCCCTACCTGTTCTTCTCGGTGCATCTCGACGGCCTGCGCGAGCATCACGACAAGGCGGTGTCGCAGAAGGGCGTGTTCGACCGCGCCGTCTCCGCGATCAAGGCCGCCAAGGAGCGCGGCTTCACCGTCAACGTCAACGCCACCGTGTTCGACGGCCACCCGGCCGAGGAGATCGCCAAGTTCCTGGACTTCACCACCGAGCTCGGTGTCGGCGTCACCATGTCGCCCGGCTATGCCTATGAGCGCGCGCCGGACCAGGAGCACTTCCTCAACCGCACCAAGACCAAGCAGCTGTTCCGCGACGTCTTCAAGCTCGGCAAGGGCAAGAAGTGGAATTTCATGCATTCCGGCCTGTTCCTCGACTTCCTCGCCGGCAACCAGGAATTCGAGTGCACGCCCTGGGGCATGCCTGCGCGCAACATCTTCGGCTGGCAGAAGCCCTGCTATCTGCTCGGCGAAGGCTACACCAAGACCTTCAAGGAGCTGATGGAGACCACCGACTGGGATTCCTACGGCACCGGCAAGTACGAGAAGTGCGCCGACTGCATGGCGCATTGCGGCTATGAGGCGACCGCCGCCAATGCGGCGCTGACCAACCCGATCAAGGCGATGTTCGTGTCGCTGCGCGGCATCAAGACCGAAGGCCCGATGGCGCCGGAGATCGACCTCTCCAAGCAGCGCCCGGCGCAATACGTGTTCTCGTCGGAGGTGCAGAAGCGCCTCTCCGAGATCCGCAAGGACGAGGCCGTCGAAGCCCAGCAGAAGGCCTCGACCGCGGCCTGAGGCCGCTGAGATCAGTCCACAACGAAACGGCCGCCGGGCACCGGCGGCCGTTTTTCGTTGAGGTGCTATGGGCTCGTAGGCGCCGCTCCGTTTCGGTGCAGGGATTGCGCCTCTGAGCGAAGCTCTTTCCACACGTCATTGCGAGCGCAGCGAAGCAATCCAGGGCTCCGCACACCACTCTGGATTGCTTCGCTGCGCTCGCAGCGACGGAGCAAGCGGGATTATCGGAGCCTTAGCCGATAAAGCCGACGATCATTCGCCAGCCGGCGCCTTACGCTTCGGCGGCGGCCAGCGTCTCGGTCTCGAGGAAATGCTCGGCCGCCAGCAGGCCGCTCAGCAGCAGGTCGCGGGCGCCGCGCAGCGAGCGCAGGGCGCGATTGAACTCGATGCCCGTCGACACCAGACCACGCAGCACGGCCGGATTGCGGGCGACGCCGCGCAGGATCATCGGCAGGTCGATGTCGCCGTTGGGCTTGATGGCGTCCTTGGCGAGCGACGGGAGGGTGCGATGGGCGGGATCGGAGATCACCCGCAGCGCCGCGAACGGCAGCCCGTACTCGGCGGCATAGGCGGCAGCGATGTGGCTCTCCATGTCGACCGCGGCCGCGCCGGTCTTCATGCGCAGCGCCGCCTTGCGGGCCTGCGCCACCACCACCTCTTCGGCCCCGGCGAGCACGCCGCGCACGACGCGGCGCTTCTTCAGGGCGGCGCGGGCGATGTGCTCCTCGCGCAGCGACAGGCCCGACAGCCAGCGGGCATCGCCGGCGGTCACCTCGGTGGCGACGACGATGTCGCCGGCCTTGAGGGTCGGATCGAGGCCACCGGCCACGCCGAAGCTGACGACGCCGCGGATCGAGGTCGGGTCGAACACGGTGAGCAGCGAGCGCAACTGTCTGGGGTCGCTCGAGCTGCAGATCACCATCATGCCGGGCCCGGCAGCAATCCGGGCCTCCTGCACCAAGCCCGTCACGACCAAGACCGGCCGCGGATCAATCGGGCGATCCGCGGACGTGTCGTCCCCCATCCCCAACTTCACAATCCGACCCCTGACACCTTCTCGGACGTCGCGTGATCCGACGTCTCCGTCTCTTGTTCCAAAGCCTCAGCCGCGGCGGCGCCAGAGCGGAAAGACCTTAACAAACCGAGGATTACGCAGAAAATTTCCACGAGGAAACCCCGTTTGCGCCGCACTGCACCCGCACCCGATGCGTTTTTTGCCGGGTGTTGCCATTTGGCCCCGCCGACCCCTGTTCCGCCCTGGAACAGATCGCGTCAGCGCCTCCGTGCGTGGAACTTTAAGCAAGAACTACGCCACGAAAATGTGAGACTCGCGGCGCAGGCGGCCTGACGGCGCGTCCAGATTCGGCAGCCCTGCGCCCGTCAGCCGTGCCCGAGCAGGAGATTCGCGGCGCGGTCGCCGGAGCGCACCGAGCCTTCGATGGTTGCCGGCAGGCCGGTATCGGTCCAGTCCCCCGCCAGAGCGAGATTGCCGAACGCCGTCTTCACTCCGGGCCGGAGCGCGTTCTGCTCCGGCGTCGCCTCGAAGGTGGCGCGACGCTCGCGCACGATCTGCCACGGCGGCAGCTCGCCCGAGATCCCGGCGGCCTTGCAGACGTCGGCCCAGATCGCGGCGGCGAGTTCCTCGCGCGGCATGTCGACCAGGCGATCGCCATTGCTGATGGTGACCGAGAGCCGCTGCGGGAAGGCGAACAGCCACTCGACCAGGCCGCCGACCACTCCGAGCAGAGCTGGTGCATCGCGCGGCGGCGTGATGCGGAAATGGGCATTGACGATGGCACGATATTTCGTCGGCCCCGTGAGTCCCGGCAGCAGCGCCATCGCCGGCCGCGGCGGCACGGCGAGCACCACGACGTCGGAGGGACCGAGCGCGACGGTTTCATCACCGCCGAACCTGAGCCCGGTGACGCGACCGCCTGCATTGTCGAGGCCGCGCAGCTCGCGGCCGATCCGGACGCTGCCGCCCTTGCCTTCCAGGAATTTCACGGCCGGATCGATCAGCACGCCCGACAACCCGTCGCGCGCGATCAGCGGCCGGCAGGCCTGACCGCCGGCCAACAGCGTCTCGCGGACGATGGCGCCGGCGAGCCCCGCCGAGCCCTCCGGCGGATCGCAGTTCAGCGCCGCGAGCAGCAGCGGCTGCACCAGCCGGTCGTACAGCGCGCCCTTGCAGGGAATCGTGCTGCCGATGGTCTTGGACGTGCCGGCCCAAATCAGCGGCGACAATGCGAGATAGTCGCCGAGCTTGGTATCCGGCACGCGGCGGCCCTCGTCGAACACCCACAGCGGCAGCCGGCCGTTGCCGAGATCGAGCAGCCAGCGCTGGCCGCTCCGGATGTCGACGAATGCGAACTGCGCCTTCTCCGGCCCGACCAGCCCCGCTTCCGAGCCGATCGCACGGGCATAGGACAGCACGTGATGATTGGCCGACAGCAGCAGATGGTTGCCGTTGTCGATCACTAGGTCGGTCGCGGCGTCGTAATAGGACCGGCAGCGGCCGCCGAGCTGCTGCGTGGCCTCGTGGACGTGCACGATGTAGCCCGCGTTGGCGAGCCGCACGCCGGCGGAAAGGCCGGACACGCCGGCGCCGATGATGTGAGCTGTCTTCTGCATCAGATGATTGCGTAACGGAGGATGATGCCGATCTTCGTGAGCTTGCTCACGCGGACGGGCTCGCGCGGCAGCGCGAAGCCGCGTTCGAGCAGGAGGTCGAACACGGCGCGATAATATTTCGACATGATCCGCGGCGCCCGCACGGCGCGCCGACGATTTCGCCGCATGATCTCGTCGGCCTTCTCGAAATGCGTCTTGGCCCTGACCGCTACCGAGTTGCAGACCTTGGGCAGCGCCCGCTCCTGCATCACCTTGACCGGATCGTCGCTGGTGATGCCGGCGAACAGCAGCGCCTCGCGCGGCAGGTAGAGCCGGCCGATGCCGGCATCCTCGTCGATGTCGCGCAGGATGTTGGTGAGCTGCAGCGCGCGGCCGAGATGGTGCGCGAGCAGGATGCCGTCCTCCTCGGGCATGCCGAAGATGCGCACCGAGAGGCGGCCGACCGCGCTCGCCACGCGGTCGCAATAAAGGTCGAGCGTGGCGAGATCGGGCGCGCGGATCTCCGCCGGCACGTCCATCTCCATGCCGTCGATGATGGCGAGGAAGTCCTCGCGCTTCAGTCCGAAGGTCTTCACCGACGCGACATAGTCGCGCAGCCGCGGCGGCGGGTTGCCCTGGTACAGCGCGTCGATGTCGTCGCGCCATTTCTGCAGCGCTGCCAGCCGCTCGGGCCGCGGGCCGTCTGAATCGGCGATGTCGTCGACCTCGCGGCAGAAGCTGTAGACCTGGAACATCGCATCGCGCTGGGCGCGCGGCAGGATGCGCATGGCGGCATAGAACGAGCTGCCGGAGGCCGCCGTGCCGTGATCGACGTTATCCGCGGTCGCCTCGAGGGTCATGCGCCGGCTGCCGATTTGGTCTGGGGATGACGCCCGGCCACGCGGCGGCCGATCTCGCCCATCACCGAGGTGAAGGTGAGACCGAGCATGCCGATGGGCGACAGGTGCACGCGCTCGCTCAGCGGATCGCGCACCTTCAGCAACGCCACGATGCGGTCGGCGAAGGCCTGGATCACGGCGATCTCCAGTCCGAAGCGGAAATCCTTGACGCCGCTGTTGAGGTCCCTGCCCTCCTCGAGCAGCGCCGCATTGCGGACGGCGAGCTTCTGCAGGCAGCTCAAGAGCTGCGGCGACGATTTGGCTGCGCCGAGCATCTCGACCGTGGCGCCGGCTTCGGCCAGCGCGTCGCGCGGCAGATAGACGCGGTTGAGCGCCTTGTAGTCCTTGCCGCAGTCCTGCAGGTGGTTGTTGATCTGAAGGCCGGCGCAGATCGCGTCCGAGGCCGGCCAGGTCGCGGTGGACTCGCCGTGCACATCGAGCATGAAGCGGCCGACCGGCATCGCCGAATAGCGGCAGTAGTGGATGACCTCGTCCCAGTTCTCGTAGCGCAGCTTGGTCACGTCCATCCGGAAGGCAACCAGCAGATCGAGCGCGTGCCGGGGCGACATGCCGCGCCCGGCGAGCGCCCGGCGCAGGCTGACGGCGATGTCCTGGGTCTCGCCCGTTCCCGTCAGCTCAGCCTCGAGCAGGTCGAGCAGCCGCAGCTTCTCGTCGCCCGGCAGGCTCGGATGGTCGGCGATGTCGTCGGCGGTGCGCACGAAATTGTAGAAGGCGAGGATCAGCGCCCGATGCTCAGGACGGATGATCCACGACGCCACCGGAAAGTTCTCGTCCCGGTGTGTCTTGCCGGATCGCAAATCGCTCGCGGTGGTCATGGACGAAACAGCTATCAGGTTGAAGGGGCGCTACCGAAAACAATGCCCGCCGCTTCGCTCATGCGAACGGATTGCTCGCCCCCATATAGGCGAAGATCCCGCCAAAACCAATGCAATCGATGTCGGGCAGCCCATAGAAGCGAACCGCCGTCCTGCCCCGAGGGGGCGGGCCGGCGGTCGTTAACCAAGAGAGTTCGGAAACAACCGTTCCGAACGGCAACCGCTTACTGGTTGTGGGTCTTCAGCACCTGATCGCAGGCCGAGCTGATCTTGGGGCGGTTCTCCTTGAGGCACGCCAGAATCGTGAAGTCACCCTGATCGATGACGGCACGGCAGAACTTCTGAACGTCACGCGTGCAGGCCGCCTGCTCTTCGGGCGTGCCGCCGCGGCCTTGCGCGAACGCACCGGTGGAAACGGACACCGACGACAGCAGGGAAAGTGCCAGGAAAATCTTACGCATCGTGTTCCTTCATTTTGACAGCAGAGGAGACCTCCCGGATCGCCGATGCTGCCCGGGAAACACCTGTTTGGTTTGGCAAGGACCGCAAGCCCCCCAGCGCCGGAGGTACGCTGCCAAATGCGGCCAAATTTGCGCCCTATGATCCCGAGCGGATCAAGCTCGGAGATCACAGCTTTGGCACAAACAAGGCGTTGATACTAGGGCGTTATTCTCGGAACACGTTTTTCGCATTTGGCTGTTGCAAGCATGCCGCGCGGACCGTTAGATGCGGGCGCCGTCGAGGCGGCTTGCGTGCAGCCGTCTTGCGAGGACGACCATTCGGCGCCGACCGGTCGCACGGTATCGGCGGGCATCATGGCATCCGGTCGCAGCGCCCGACCGGCCGTCATTTGAACCTAACCTTCGGCGAGAACACCAAGTGTTCGAAGCGGCGGCATACGCCGACACAGCGGTGTCATTTTGGATGGGAAACTCGATATGAAACTGTTCGGCTCACCTTTCTCTGGGCACGTCGTCAAGGCCGCCGGTCTCGGAGCGGCACTGTTCGTGGCGGCGACCGCAGTTCAGGCTCAGTCGGGCCCGTTCGCCGGCTTCGACGGCTCGTGGTCGGGCAACGGCACGGTCGCGCTGTCGGACGGCACCACCGAGCGCATCCGCTGCAAGGCCAGCTACAAGGTGGCCGGCGCCAATCTGAAGCAGAGCCTGCAATGCGCCAGCGACAGCTACAAGTTCCTCCTGTCCAGTGACGTCACCAGCCAGGGCGACCGCATCTCCGGCAACTGGAGCGAATCCAGCCGCAACGTGAACGGCGAGCTGCAGGGCACCGCCGGCAACGGCCAGATCGACGTGTTCGTGCAGGCCGCCGGCTTCGCCGCCAGCATCACCCTGCGGACCAGCGGCAACAAGCAGGTCGTGCAGATCTCCTCCAAGGGCGAGATTCGCGGCGTCAACATCACGATGTCGAAGACCTGATCTTTGGACCGGAGCGCGTCGCGCGCTCACGGGCAGTCGAATGCGCAAACGGCCCTGACAATGTCAGGGCCGTTTTGTTTTGCGGTGCTTCCGCAGCCGTCGGATACGAATGAGACCCACCGTCGTCGTCGCCCGGCTTGCCGCCTTCGCTCACGCTTCGGCACGCCCCCGAGGTGTTTAGCCGCGTCGAAGCCGAAGGCGCAGACAGGACCGGGCGCCCAGTGTTCCAGAGGCTGTCGTAGTTGAACCGATAGGCCACGGCGTACTGGATCACCCGCTTTCGCGGGTATAACGGCCCTGGTTTACGCAACAGCCTGGGCTAGAGCGGCTTGCGCTTCAGCTTCTGCGACAGGTTGATCAGGAACATCGCGGTCGGGCGGAGGATGAAGAGGTCGGCAAACAGCGCCGCCACCATCGAGAACGCGCTGAGCCAACCGAACAGCCGCAGCGACGGCAGATCCGAGAACACGGTGACGACCAGGCCGCAGGCCAGCACCACGGTGGTGAGGATCAGCGCCGGTCCGACCAACACGGTGGCCCGCTCCACTGCGACCGCGGCACTGACGCCGGGCGCGCTCTCCATCCGCAGCCGGTTCAGGAAGTGGATGGTGGCCGACAGGCCAAGGCCGAAGGAGACCGTGAGCGCCACCACGCTGGCGAATTGCAGCCCCTCCCCCATGGCCCACAGCACGGTGCCCGACATCACGACAGGGAAGATGCCGGGCAGGATGCAGGCGAGCATGACGACCCAGGACCGGAAGGCCAGCCCGATGAACATCGCCACCAGCGCGAACTCGATCGTCAGCCCATGGTTGAGCTTTTCAATCATGCCGGCCGAGTTGCGCGCGGCGATGGCGGCGAGACCGGTGACGGCGATTTCATAGCCGGGATGCTTCTTTCTCACCGCATCGAGCTCGTGGTCGAGCTTGTCGACCACCGGCAGCAGCTGGCTGGAGTCGACATCCGGCACACGGCCGGCGACCACCACCGCATCCTGCTCCTTGTCGATGAAGCGGCGCACGAGGTGCTCGGGGATCAGATTGACGTATTCCTGCAGGGTCGCGGTATCCGACGAGCCGGCCTTCTCGGCCAGCCAGCGCCGGAGCGTCTCGACCGACCAGACGTTGCCGACGCCCGCGGTCTTCTCGACCGTGGCATGGACGTCGGCGATGGTCTGCAGGGTCTCCGGGGCATACAGCGAGGCGCCCTTCGGAAACTGGATGAGCACGTTGACCGGATTGGCGCCGGTCAGCTTGGCATCGAGCCGGTTGCTCGCCGCAACCGCCTGCTGCTTGTCCGGCACCTGGTCGGCGAGGCGATAGCGCGGCTCCAGGGTCGAATACACCACCGCGAGCGAGCCGACGAACAGCACCGCGATCAGGCTGAACAGGCCGGGACGGCCGACCATGCGCACCGCGATCCAGTAGCAGAAATTGCGCAGCGCCTGGACGCCGGCGTCGGCGCCCTGGAATTTGACCGCGAACGTCTTCTCGTTGCGCACCAGCAGCACGCCGAACACCGGCACCAGCGACAGCACCGCGACCAGCGCGATGATGGTGGCGGCGAGCCCCGCCTCGCCGAACTTGCGGATCAGGTCGCTGTCGGAGAACTGCAGGGCGATGAAGGAAATGCCGGCGGTGGCGTGGGTCAGGACGCAAGCCGGGCCGACGACCAGCACGGCGTTCTTGAACGCCGTCACCTTGTCCTGCCCCGCGATCAGGCGGTCGCGAGCGGCGAAGGTGAGCTGCATCGAATCGGAGAAGCTGATGACCATGATGAGCGGCGTCATCACGTTCAGGAACATGTTGAGATTGAAATTGGCCCACCCGAGCGCGCCGAGCGCGAGCATGATCGCGATCAGCGGCGGAAACGCCGCCGCGATCATGAACGAGACCTTGCGGAAGAAGATGATGGCGATGACGCAGCCGGCGAGAATGCCGAGAATGTTGTAGGTTAGCCCGTCACGCTCCACCGCGTTGCGGATCTCGAGCTGCATGACCGGCACGCCGGAAAGCTGGACATTCAGGCCGGTGTCGCCGAGGTCCTCCGCCATCAGCTTCCGGATGTCGCCCACCACCTTCCCGAGATCGTTCGAGGCGACCACCTTGGGCTCGAGCGACAGCACGATCAGGGCCAGCGTGCCGTCCTCCGACAACAGCTTGCCACGGATGATCTCGTTGGACTTCACCGTTTCGATGAACTTGTCGTAGGCCTCGCCCTCCGGCAGATCCGACGGAAACAGCGCGGCCGGCAGCTTGCCGGGCGCCGGCGCCTGACGGGCCGAGAACAGCGACACCAGGCCCCGGGTGCCCTCGACCAGTTGCAGGTCGGTCACGAAGTCACGAAGCTTCTCGAGGTTTTGGCGGGCCAGCAGGGTCTTGCCCTCGACCACGACGAGGACGTCGAATTCCTCGGCCGGGAACTTCTTCGTCACCTCCTCGTACTGGTGGAATTCCTTGCTGTCGGAGCGAAACAGCTGGCTGAGCGAATCGTCGATCTGGATGCGCTTGATGCCGAACACCGCCGCCACAATGAGAACGAGCAGGACGACGCAGGAGAAGATCGGCGCCTTGACCGCGAGGAGGCCGAGCCGCTCGATGCCAAAGGCGATGCTGTCGGCCGGCCGGTGCTCGACCTTCTCGACATGGACTTCGTTGTCGTGCCTGACTTCCAGCATGCGGTGTCCAGTGGTTGGGGCGCGGCCCAATTCGGAAGGCCTGAGCGCATAGGGCAGAAATAAGGCCGCTCAGCGAAGCAGAGATGACCGCATTGTGGCCCGCAGCCGAAGCTAATCCTTGAAAACACGTGAAAATTCGTCGAGGCGGTCTAGCAGGGTTCACTCCCCGGCCGCAACCATGCGCGGCCACACAAGACGGCGAGCCGCGACGGCTTCCGATCACGCCACGATTCTGCCGTGCTTGAAAAGAGGTGGACGGCCCCGACGGACGCGGGGCTCGAAACCTGAACGACTCAAGGACCGGTATCCGACTGAGCCGTCCTTGCCGGAGCAGGCCGCGGCGCCGGCGAGCGCCCCGCTGCCCTGCCCCGGCGAGGCCATCACCCCGCAGGAAGGGCGGCCTCGCGCAGCCGGATCGAGTAGTTCGACGCGTTCTGATGCCCGCGCGAGGCGGCGCGCGCAAACATGATGAGGTGATGCGCGATCAGCGTCACGGCGATGAAATTCTCGATCTCGCCGCGCTTGAGCTGGCTCCAGGCAAAGCGCCAGAACGGCCGCTTGTAGTCGCCGAGCACGCCCACCTTCCAGAAGATCTTGCCCATCATGACCAGGCCGCGCCTGACGTTCGGCCAGCTCTTCATCTCGTCGCTGACCGGCACCTCGATGCGGTTGGCGTAGGTGGTGTCGCATTGGTGCTTGTAGCGCGCGAACAGCCGCTCCGGCTCATAGGCCACCTCCATGCAGCGCCGCCACGCCGTGACCACCTCGTCATAGGGCATCAGGAATTTCACGTTGGAGTCGCGACCGTCGTCGTGGACCAGCCTGCCCTCGCGCTCGAGGCGATCCCACAGGGGCGTCTTCGGGAGCGCCTGCAGCAGATTGATCGTGAGCAGCGGGATCCGGCTCTCCTCGACGAACTGCAGCAGCGCGTCCGCGGTCTGCGGCGTGTCGGTGTCCAGCCCCATGATGATACCGGAGACGACCTCCATGCCGTAGCTGTTGATGGTCCTGATCCCCTCCAGGATCGGCACCATCATGTTGTGATCCTTCTGCATGGCCGTCAGCGCATCCGGATCGGGCGTCTCGATGCCGCAGAAGATGGTGATGAAATAGGCCTCGCGCATCTTCTCCAGGATCTCGGGCCGCTTGGCGATGTTGAGCGTGGCCTCGCAGGCGAGCCGCATCACATAGCCGGTGCGCTTCTGCCATTCGATCAGATGCGGCAGCAGCTCCGTCGCGGCTTTGCGGTTGCCGATGAAATTGTCGTCGACGAAATAGACCGAGCCGGTGACGCCGCATTCCCTGAGCTTGTCGAGCTCGGCGATGATCTGCTGCGGCGACTTGATGCGCGGGTTGCGCCCATAGAGGCCGGGGATGTCGCAGAACTCGCATTGATAGGGACAGCCGCTGGAATACTGGATACTGCCGAGAAAGTACTTCTTCACCTCGGCGAGCTCATAGGCCGGCACCGGGAAATCGGTCATCGCCACCCGCTCGCTGGTCCGCAGCACGACCTGCCGCGCAGGCCGTGACGGATCCCGCGCCAGCCGCGCGATCAGCTCGTCGGTCGCATCGCCAAGCTCGCCGACATGCAGATAGTCGAAGCTCGGATAGTAGTCCGGGCAGGCGCTGACCGAAGGGCCGCCGAGCGCGACCGGCAGGTCGAACGCGTGCGCCCGCTGGCAGATGTCGTTCATCTGCTGACGCTGGATGTGCATGCCGCTGACGAACACCGCTTCGGCCCAGGAGAAATCCTCGTCCCGCGCCGGGCGGATGTTCTCGTCGATGAAGCGCACCTGCCAGGAGCTTGGAAGATAGGCCGCGATCAGCAGCAGCCCCTGCGGCGGCATGAAGGCCTGGATGCCGTCGGTGAGCGGATAGGCATGCTCGAAGGTTCCGAACGACGAGGTGTAGCGCGGAAACACACAGAGAATGCGACGTACCGTTTCGATGCCCTCGAATCTCATCGACTGCCCCTCGCGACAACCCGCTAACTGGTTACCTTACGGCCGAAGACAAGGCTTCGCCACCCCTTCCGGAAAAGTTGAGGTGCGATCGAGTTTTCCGCTCCTGTCGCAAGGCGCGACGTCCCCGCCGCGTGCCCGATGCTCACGCTGCCAGGCATGATCAGACGCGACCTGATGAGGCGACCTGATCCAATGTATCGCAATACGGGTGGCGGAATGCGACGGGCGATCCAAGGTTCCAATCAGATGGATCATCGATCGGTCGAGCGCGACGACCGCTCCCGCCTGTCTCCGATCGGCGACCAATTGCTGAGCGCGCGTGCGCGCGGTCACTGGTTTGCAATGCATTTGCAAGGGAACGAGGGGCCTCGAAAGGGCGCATGCCCTCCGTAGTCAACCGGACGCCCCGGCGCGCGCCCCTGCTGCGGAGCACCAACTAATCGATTGAAACGCCAAGCAAAGTACGCTGTGGTTGTATAATACTGACGGTGTCCACTTAACGCTTTCTCCATGAAGGTTTTGCATAACTATTAACAATCAAGCGCCTCCTCCGTCGCAGCAAAAACTCGCGGTGTCTCACCTCATGACCTCACGCCCGACGTCAACGAAGACGGCCACGCGCCGATCCATCGCAGTCAAGCTCTATGCAATCTTCGCGTTGTTTGCGCTATTGACCGCCGCAATCACCTGGCTGTCCGACTACAACTCGCGGCGGGCCACGGAGCTCATCAAAGCCATCGAGACGGCCAATCTCGCCGCTCACAACGTTCAGCTGGTCAACGGCCTCGTCTATGCCGTCGTGATGGAGTCGCGTGGCGTCTACATGTCGACAGATCCGGCCGTCGTGAAGCAATACGGCAACGGCTTGCTCAAATTCAACGCCGAGATTCTGAAGGTCGTCGACAAGTGGCAGGCGATCGTACAGGCCGACGACGCCCAGCAATTCGCAACGTTCAAGAAGCGGATCGAGCAATTCGTCGAATTCCGCGCCGAACTGGTCCGCCGCGCCAATGAAATCAGCCCGGCTGCGGGACGCGAGTGGGGCGACAACGACGCCAATCGCTCCGTGCGCAAGGCGCTCAACACGGACCTCGAAGCGCTGTCCAAAGTCTATGTCGAGCGCGGAGGAAAGATCGCCGAGAAAGCGGCGCTGAACAACAAGCTCTCGCTCATGCTGACAGGCCTTGGCGGCTTGATGTTGGTTCTGGTCGCAGCCGGCGTGGTGATCATCGCTCGCTCGATCGCTCGGCCGCTGTCTCAGATCACCGAGACGATCCGCCAGGTCGCCACCGGCGCCGAGAACGTCGAAGTGCCGTATGCCGGGCGCGCCGACGAGGTCGGCGAGCTGGCCCGCGCCATCGGCGTGTTCCAGCAGGCGATGGCCCACAACCGCGACCTCAATGTCCAGGTCTCGCAGGACTCCGAAATCCGCGAAGCCCGGGCCCGCCACATCGAAACCGCGGTCGAGGAATTTCGCACCGCAATCGGCAGCGTGATGCGGACCGTCACCGAGAACGCCGCCGCGATGCGCGCCACCGCCGAGGCGATCACACGGCTGACGGCGGACGCCAACGAGCGCGCGGTCACCGCAGCCGGCGCGACGTCGCAGGCCTCGACCAACGTTTCCGCCGTCGCGAGCGCCGCCGAGGAGTTGTCGACGTCCGTCGAGGAGATCGGCCGGCAGATCCGGCAGTCGGCCGGCGCCGTCGAGCAGACCGGCCAACGCACCGAGAAGTCGGTCACGGAGATCGAGGGCCTTGCCGCCGCCACCCAGCGCATCGACGGCGTATTGACCCTGATCCAGACCATCGCCGAGCAGACCAACCTCCTCGCTCTGAATGCGACCATCGAGGCCGCCCGCGCCGGCGAGGCCGGCCGCGGCTTTGCCGTCGTCGCTCACGAGGTCAAGGCGCTGGCCGGGCAGACGGCCAAGGCGACCGAGGAGATCAGCCAGAACGTCGGCCTGATCCAGGCCTCGACCAAGACCGCGGTCGACGCGGTCCGCGAGATCGGCCAGGCGGTCCGCGGCATCAACGAGATCACCTCGAACATCTCCAATGCCATCCAGCAGCAGGACCAGGCGACGCGGGAGATCTCGACCAACGCGCAGTCGACCGCCCAGGGCAACCAGACGCTGGTCATGAACATCGGCTCGCTCCGCGACGCCATCAGTGAGACCTCGACGGCCGCCGCCTCCGTCCTGTCGGCGTCCGGCGACCTCAACGCGACCGCGCAGACGCTCGCCAACGAGGTCGAGAAGTTCTTTCAGAACCTGCGCTCGGGTCCGTCCGCGGAGATGCGGCTGCGCAAGGCGAGCTGACCGGGGCGAGCCCTCGGTTGCGGAAATCGCCCCCCGCAAGACGTGATCCGTTCCGACACCGGAACCGTTTCTTGGTTTTTGGAGAGCCGTCGTGCGCCAGACAGCCAAGAAACTTCCGTTCGCCTGCGACCCGGTCGCGGTCACCCAGGATGACGTCGAGGACGCCATCCGCACCATCCTGACCTGGATCGGCGAGGATCCGTCACGCGAGGGTCTCTCCGAGACCCCGGCCCGCGTGGCGCGGGCCTACAAGAGCTATTTTTCCGGCTATGAGCAGAACCCCGAGGAGTATCTGCGCAAGACGTTCGAGGAGACGGCCGGCTACGACGAGATGGTGCTGTTGCGGAACATCCCGTTCCAGAGCCATTGCGAGCACCACATGGCGCCCATCATCGGCCGCGCCTGGGTCGGCTACGTGCCGCGCAACCGCGTGGTCGGGATTTCCAAGCTCGCCCGGGTCGTCGAGGCCTATGCCAGCCGGCTGCAGATCCAGGAGCGCATGACCGCCGAGATCGCCAACATCATCGACGAGGTGCTGCAGCCGCAGGGCGTGGCGGTCGTGATCAAGGCAGCCCATCACTGCATCAGCTCGCGCGGCGTCAAGAAGCACGGCGTCGATCTCACCACCAGCCGCATGCTCGGCTGCTTCCGCACCGACCCGATGAGCCGCCAGGAGTTCCTGGCGATGGTCAATTCCGACCTGAAGGATTGAAGGGGCCGGAAAATCCTCCGCCCACTGTGATCCAGCCGTCCATGGTCCACGTTATCCAGGGTCAAGCAGCGTGCCGGGGACCATGACCACGCGACTGAGAGCGACTGGATTAGCGCAATGGAACGTGGCATCGTCCCGGCATCGATTTGCACGGGCCTTCAGTGCCCGTACCAGGGTGAATGTGAGCAGAGGGCCGAAGGCGACTGTGGACTGGGCTGAATTGATCGGACGCGTCGCCGCGCGCGGCGATCGCGAGGCATTCAAGGCCCTGTTTGCGCATTTTGCGCCCCGCATCAAAGGTTTCCTCATCAAGACCGGCTGCAACGCCGACGACGCTGAGGAAATCGCCCAATCCACCATGGTGGCGGTGTGGACCAAGGCGGGTCAATTCGATCCGTCGACGGCCGGCGCGGCCGCCTGGATCTTCACGATCGCGCGCAACCAGCGGATCGACGCCGCGCGCAAGGCCGCCCGCGACAGCCGGCTGAGCAGAGAAGTGGGGCGGGACGAGGAAGCCGATCCGACGCCCGCAGCCGACCAGATCGTCTCGCGTGTCGAAGATGCCACACGGGTGGCGGCCGCGATCGAAAGATTGTCGGTGGAGCAATCCACCGTGATCCGCCTGTCGTTCGTTGAAGAACGACCGCATTCGGAAATCGCGGCGGTGCTCGGCCTGCCGCTGGGTACGGTAAAGTCACGAATCAGATTGGCGATGAATCGCCTGAGAGACCTGTTGGACGACGCGACATGACGATCAGCCACCACCCGCCGGAAGACCTGCTGGCCGACTTCGCCACTGGTGCGCTCGACGAGGCCGAGCGGCTGGTCGTCGGTGTCCATGTCGCCGATTGCGGCCGATGCCAGCGCTTCGTCCGCGCCATCGAGCAGCTCGCCGGCGCCTCGCTGGATGCGGCCGAGCCGATCGCGACGGGCGCGGATGCGTTCGATGCCGTGATGGCACGCATCGATCGACGCCCGCAGGCGGCGCCGCAGGTGAGCGAGGTCGCCGAGCACGATCCCGAGCTCGCCGACCTCCCCGAGATGGTCAAGCGCTGCAAGATCGGCAAGCGCCGGCGTGTGGCGCCCGGCATCAGCATGCGCCCGATCCTGCTGCCGGGCACCGGCAAATCGCGCGCCTTCCTGCTGCGCTCGGAGCCTGGGGCGCGGATGCTGGAGCATACGCATTCCGGCAACGAGCTGACCTGCGTGCTGAAGGGCAGCTTCAGCCATCTCGGCGGCTATTACGGACCCGGCGACTTCGACTATGGCGACGACGAGGTCGACCATCGTCCGGTGGTCGGTGACGAGGGCCCCTGCCTCTGCCTCGTCGCCATGACCGGCGACCTGCGCATGCACGGCCTGCTCGGCCGGCTGATCAGCCCATTCGTCCGGCTCTGAATTGCTCCGCCGTCATTCGAGCGCCGCGAAGCAATCCGGAGCGACGCGGAGGGCCTGGATCGCTTCGTCGTTTCGCTCCTCGCAACCATGACCGCAAGCATTCGGGTGATCCGCATCGGACTCTGACCCGTTTCCGCTCAGGAAGCGCATGGAGGAGACAGATGCGATCAGCAAGCGCGGATAAGGGGTACGTCGCGCATCTCGGCGGCTTGCTGGCCCGTGCCGGACGCAACGACGAGCAAGCCTTTGCCGAGCTGCATGCTGCAACGATCTTGAAGATGCGGAAGACCGTGCGCGCCTTGCTGCCCTCCTCGGCCGACCTCGACGACATCCTGCAAGATGGCTACCTGAAGATCTGGCGGCATGCCGCGAGCTTCGACCCGGCGCGCGCCTCGCCCATCACCTGGATGTGCACCATCATGCGCAACACCGCGATCGATGCGCTGCGCGCCACCGGCGTGCCGACCTCGGAGCTCGATGAGGCGCTCGCGATCCCTGATCCCGCTGACAGCGCCGCCGACGACGAGTTCGACTACGCGCTGGCGGAACCGATCGCCCGCGAGGCGCTCGAGCGGCTGCCGGAGGAGCGCCGACGGCTGCTGGCGCTCGCCTATCTCGAGGGCGAAAGCCGGACGCGGCTGTCGGAACGGTTCGGCGTGCCGGTCGGCACCATCAAGACCTGGCTGCATCGCAGCCTGCTCACGGTGCGCAAGGATTGTCTCGGCCAGGCCCACGCGGTTACCGTGGCGGCCTGATCGTCGGCATGGCGCGATGACCAACGTATCATGATCAGGACACGTCCCGTCAGACATCTCGTCGTCGTGCTGGGCGACCAGCTCGATGCGGACTCGGCGGCCTTCGACGGCTTCGACCCGGAGCAGGATGCCGTGCTGCAGATGGAGGTCACCGACGAGGCGAGCTACGTGCCGCAGCACAAGATGCGCATCGCCTATTTCTTCGCGGCGATGCGCCACTTCCGCGCCGATCTCGAGGGCCGCGGCCGTACCGTCCACTATGTCCGGCTCGATGATCCCGCCAACACCGGCACGCTCGACAGCGAGATTGCGCGGCATCAGGCCGCGCTGCAGCCGGCGGCGACGATCGTGCTGGAGCCCGGCGACTTTCGCGTGCGCGAGGGCTTGCGCAAGCTGCTGCAGCGGATCGACATCCGCGCCGACCGCCACTTCCTGTGCACGGCGGACGAGTTCGACGCCTTCACCGAGCGCCATCCCCGCCCGATCATGGAAACGTTCTACCGCGCGATGCGGCGCAAGACCGGCATCCTGATCGACGACAGCGGCCGCCCGGTCGGCGGCAGCTGGAATTTCGACGCCGAGAACCGCAAGCGGTTCGGCAGGAGCCGCCCGCCTATTCCCGTGCCCCGATCCTATGCTCCCGACGCGATCACGCGCGACGTGCTCAAGCTGGTCGCGGCGCGCTTCTCCAACAGTCCCGGCAAGCTCGACCGCTTCGACCTGCCGGTGTCGCGCGTCGACGCGCTGACGGAGCTGTCGGACTTCGTCACCTGGCGCCTGTCTTTGTTCGGCACCTATCAGGACGCGATGCTGAGCGACGAGCCGTTCCTGTATCACTCGCGGCTGTCGGGCGCGCTGAACCTGCACATGCTGAACCCGCGCGAGGTGGTCGCGGCCGCGCTCGAAAGCCGCAACGCGCCGCTGAACGCACTCGAAGGCTTCGTCCGCCAGATCATCGGCTGGCGGGAATTCGTGCGCGGCATCTATTGGCAGCGCATGCCTCACTACGCCGATGAGAACGCGCTCGACGCCAGCCTGCCGATGCCGCGCTTCTACTGGACCGGCGAGACCGAGATGCGCTGCCTGGCGCAGGCGATCGGCCACACCATTGACCATGCCTATGCGCATCACATCGAGCGGCTGATGGTGCTCGGCCTGTTCGCGATGCTGCTCGGCGTCCGGCCCTACGACGTGCACCTCTGGCACATGTCGATGTTCCACGACGCCATCGACTGGGTGTCGCTGCCCAACACACTCGGGATGAGCCAGCACGGCGATGGCGGCGTGGTCGGCACCAAGCCCTATGCGGCGTCGGGCCACTACATCGACCGCATGAGCGACCATTGCCGCAATTGCCGCTACGATCCGAAGCAGGCGACCGGCGACAGCGCCTGCCCGTTCACGACGCTGTATTGGAGCTTCCTCGCCAAGCACCGCCGCCGCTTCGCCAATAATGGTCGCATGCGCAACCAGTACGTCAATCTCGAGCGCCGCAGCGCGGCGGAGATCCGCGCCATCCGCAACCACGCCGACGCGATCGTGTCGGCCCTGGTGTAATCCGGCGTTCGCCGGTCTGAACAGCGCTCACGGCTTGCTGGCCGGACGCCGATCGGTCATATCTTGGGCAGTTCCATCCCGCCCCTCCGCCGATCAAGCCCGGAATGCCTCACTCATGACCGCTGCCATCGTCGCCGTCTTCACGCTCGCCTATGCCGTGGTGGCGCTGGAGCACCCGTTCCGGATCAACAAGGCGGCCACCGCCCTGGTCGGCGCCGGCCTGATGTGGACCGTCTATGCCGTCATGGGCGGCACGGCTCCGGCGGTCGCGGCCGAGCTCAACGAGTCCGTGGCCTCGACCGCCCAGATCATCTTCTTCCTGATCGGCGCGATGACCATCGTCGAGGTGATCGACGCCCATAACGGCTTCGAGGTCGTGACCTCGCTGATCGGCACCCGCAACCAGGTCACGCTGGTCTGGCTGGTCGGCTTCGTCACCTTCTTCCTCAGCGCCATGCTCGACAACCTCACCACCGCGATCGTGATGGTGTCGCTGATGAAGAAGCTGTCCGGCCGCGACGAGGACCGCCTGGTCTTCGCATCGATCATCGTCATCGCCGCCAATGCCGGCGGCGCCTGGTCGGCGATCGGCGACGTCACCACCACCATGCTGTGGATCGGCGGTCAGATCACGCCGCTCGCGATCATGAAGTCGGTCTTCATCCCCTCGCTCCTGAACCTGCTGGTCCCGCTTGCCGTCATCAGCTTCACCCTGCGCGGCAAGCAGCTCGTGCCGCCGGCGAGCACAGGCCTCGCCTCGATCAGCCCGATCCTGCCGTTCGAGCGCAATTTGATGTTCTTCATGGGCCTCGGCATCCTGGTCGCCGTGCCGGTGTTCAAGGCGGTGACGCACCTGCCGCCGTTCATGGGCATCCTGTTCGGCCTCGGCCTGTTGTGGATGGTCGGCGAGATCGTCCATCGCGAGAAGGCCTTCGAGCAGAAGCAGCGCCTGACCCTGGTGCATGCGCTGACTCGGATCGACATGCCCTCGATCGTGTTCTTCATCGGCATCCTGCTGGCGGTGGCCGCGCTCGAGCACACCCACATCCTGGAGGCGCTGGCGCAATGGCTCGACCGCAGCGTCGGCCGGCTCGACCTGATCGTGATCGTGCTGGGGCTCGCCAGCGCCGTGATCGACAACGTGCCCTTGGTCGCGGCGTCGATGGGCATGTACAGCCTGAGCCAGTTTCCGCCGGACAGTTTCCTCTGGGAGTTCGTCGCCTATTGCGCCGGCACCGGTGGCTCGATCCTGATCATCGGCTCGGCGGCCGGCGTCGCCGCGATGGGGCTCGAGAACATCCACTTCTTCTGGTACGTGCGCCGCATCAGCGGCATCGCCCTGCTCGGCTACTTCGCGGGCGCCGCGGCCTACATCATCCAATACAACCTGCTGCACTGAGCGGATCGCATGAGCTGGTCGTGGCGCATTCTGGCAGTCGTCGCGACCCTGCTGCTCGGCGCGGGCGACGGCCGCGCCGACGACGTGACGCTCAAGAGCGGCTACGCGCTCGGCGCGAAGAGCTGCGGCGAAGCGCCCCTCGCCTTTCCACGGCTGCGGATCGACATGAAGGCCGGCTTCTGCGCCGGCCTCGTCGCCAGCCGCGACGACGGCCTGAGATTTCCCCGCGGCATCGTGCAGATCCCCGGCCATCGGCAGTTCGTGATCGCGGACATGGGCGGCTGGGGCCATGATGACGGCCGGCTGCTGATCCTCGATCCCGCGGCGCCGGCCGGCCAGCGCCTCCGCGAAGTGATCACGCGGCTATCCTATCCGTTCGGACTTGCGGCCGGCCCTGGCGGCCGCATCTACGCCTCCACCGACACGTCGATCTTCCGCTTCGATCCGCTCGCGGCCGATCCGAGAGCAACGATCGAGACCATCATCCGCGACCTGCCGGGACGCCGCCTCACGCTGCCCGACGGCACCCGCCTGTCGGAAAGTGCGCATCCGCTGAAGGCATTCGCCTTCGACCGTACCGGACGGCTGTTCGTCAATATCGGCGCGCCCAGCGACAACTGCCTGTCGCCGGCGCCGACCACGCAGCCCTGCGCCGCGGGCGAAGGCACTTCTGCGCTGGCCGCGATCTGGCTGTTCACGCCACCGGCCGGCGGCGTCTTTGCGGCGCTGAAGCCCGGCGATCCCTCGCCGCCGCACCAGGTCTACGCGCGCGGCCTGCGCAACTCGATGGCGCTGGCATTGCATCCGCGCTTTCCCGATCCCGGCACCGCCTTCCTGCAGGGCGAGAACGCGCGCGACCTGCAGGACGTGTTCGCACCGAACGAGGAGATCAACGCGATCGAGCAAGGGCGCCACTATGGCTGGCCCTATTGCTACGACCTCGCCACGCCGAGCCCGGAGTTCAGGCGCGTGCTGCAATCCGGAACGCTCAAGAGCTTCTGCACGACAGCCTCGCACTATCAGCAGCCGTGGTCGCTGCTGCCGCCGCATGGTGCACCGCTCGGCATGCTCTACTACACGGGCGATCGTTTCGAGGAGCTGAAAGGCAGGCTGCTGGTCGGCCTGCACGGCTATCGCCCGACCGGCAGCCGCCTGCTCGCCTATGAAGTCGACGAGCACGGCTTTCCCAAGCTGAGCCCGGCGCCGGTGCGCTATCACGTGAGCTGTGCCGCCGAGCCGACGCGCGCCTTCCAGACCGCGGCCGGTCCGGCGCTCGCGGCCGCGTTCGACGAGATCATCGTTGGCTGGCATCGCGTCAACGGCATCCGGCCGCAGGGCGCACCGGTCGGCATGACCGTGGCCGACGACGGCGCGCTCTGGCTGGTCGAGGACAAGAACCAGACCGTGATCCGCATCGACCGCACCGGCGAGGCCGCGCCCGAGCCGCTGCCCTGCGATGTCAGAAGCGATCAGCTGATCGACCGGCTGGCCGCCTTGGTGATGGGCAATGGCGCCAGCCGCGCGCGGCTGGCGACGGTGCGCAAGACGCTCGTCGAGAGACATTGCAGCGGCTGCCATTCGGATTTCGGCCTCAAGGCCGGACAATCCGACCGAGACAAGGACCTCGCGGTGCTGCGCTTCATGTTGGCCCAGGACGGCTGGATCTATCCCGGCGATCCCGAGTCCGGCCGGCTGCGTCAGCGGCTGCGCGGACTGGGCGCCGAGCGGCAGATGCCGCCCGGTGCAGATCTGATCAAGACGGAACCAGGCTATGCGAAGCTGCTTGATGTTGCCGACGACCTCGTCGCGCGCATGGTTCCCGGCACGCGGATGCGCGTCAAGCCCGGCGGACCGCCGCACCGCAAGTTCTTCGCCGCTGATGGCCGCGAATGCGGCGACATTCCGTTCGGCAAGATCGTCGTGGTGACCGAGAGGTCTGCCGTCAATAAGCCCGGCTTCAGCCGTTTCTTCCGGCCGGCCGACACCTATCTCAACGGCGCCTGCACGGACGATGATGGCTATTACATCCAACAGCAGTTTCTGGTGCCGCTCTGACGACGCCGCGATGAATCGTAGGGTGGGCAAAGGCGCAGGGCGACGCTTCCTCCGCCAAAACGCAATCTCGCGCGCGCCGTGCCCGCCGGCCGCGGGCACCTGTCTCCGTGATGGTGGGCACGGCGCGCACGAGAGCGCGTTGTGGCGCGCGCAGTGGCGTATCGCGCCTTTGCCCACCCTACGCATCTCGTGTTGGGCGATGCTCGTCACGCTCGCCCTCGCGACCGTCCCTGCCCTGGCCACCTCGAAACTGTTCGAGAGCGCGCAGCTCACACCTTCCGGCGAATACACCTTCGGCATCGAGGGGCCCGCCGTCGATCGCGACGGCAATCTCTTCGTCGTCAATCTCGGCAAGCCCGGCACGATCGGCCGGCTCGCACCTGAGGCGACCACGTCAGAGAAATTCACCGAACTGCCCGACGGCAGCGTCGGCAATGCGATCCGCATCGACGCCGCCGGCACGATGTTCATCGCCGACTACAAGAAGCACAACATCTTTGCCATCGCACCGGGCGAGACCGCGCCGCATCTCGTCTTCCATGCCGACGACATGAGCCAGCCCAACGACATCACGCTGTCGCGCGACGGCACGATCTATGCGAGCGATCCGAACTGGAAGGCGCGCAGCGGCCGCATCTGGCGGATCGCGAGGGGGCCCAACGGCGCGCTGCAGGGCGAGGCGATGGCGGCACCGCGGGCGATGGGCACCGCCAACGGCATCGATCTGAGCCCTGACGGCCGCACGCTCTATGTCGGCGAATCCAACAGCGGCGAGATCTGGTCCTATGCGGTCGATGGCGACGCGCTCGCCACGCCCAGACTGATCAGAAGGTTCGAGCCCAACACGATCGACGGCCTGCGTACCGATGCCAGCGGCCGGCTGTTCGTCGCACGCATCCTGAAGGGCAGCATCGCCGTGCTGACGCCCGACGGCCGCGCCATCAGGGAGATCACGCTGCGAGCCAAGGAGCCGACCAACCTCGCCTTCGGCGGCAGCGACGGCAAGACCGTGTTCGTCACCCAGCGTCAGGGCGGCTTCGTCGAGTCCTTTCGCACCGATGTCGAAGGGCGCGAGCATTGCTTGCAGACACAGACGTGCTGACTGCTCAGCCGGGTGGGACACGACCAGCATCACTCGGACACGACGTGTAGCGACACTACTGCAGCATATTCAATGTCTGGCGCTCATGAGAGACCGTGCAACAGATTGGCTGTCGTCCCGGGCAAGCCGTGCCAGCGCGACAGCGTTGGCACGGCGCCGACCCGGGACCCATACTCCGCAGCAGGAGTGATGAGCACGATGTTGCGAGCTGCGTGCCGCCCAACAAAACAGTTGGGGTTATGAGTCCCGGCGTTCGCCGGGACGACACTGGTTGTTGCGCAAGCGCATTCCAACTCACTGGAAACGGAAAGCCCCGCATGCGCGAGGGCCTTCCTGACAACAGCGATCGCTTACCGCCCGTACACCACCGGCGCGCGTTGGACGATCAGCGGCGGCGGCAGGTCGCGCTGCCAGACGCGGCCGTCGTCGAACTGGATACGCATGCCGTCGGGCGAATAGACCGCGCTTTCGTCACGCGCATCGATCCAGAGCCGGCTGTTGGGCGCATTCCAGTCCGGCCAGGCCTGGAGGGACTCGCCGGTCTCGGTGGTCAGGTTCACGGCATCGCCGTTCTGCGTCACGAAGGCCGGCGCGCCGATCATGCCGTCGCGGCACATCTGGATGCAGCGGTAGGTGCCGGTGAGGTTCGCGCTCGGCTGGGCCGAAGCGGTGCCGGCGACGCAGGCGCCGACCAGACCAATCACGATTGCAACACGTTTCATGTCGATCACTCCATCGCTCGAAAGGGTCAGCCAGCCCCCATTCGGGCCCCTCGGGCGGATCAAGTGCGATGCGGGAAAAATGTTCCGGATGTTCCCCTCGAGGGAACCGCCCTACTCGACCCTCACGACGTCGACGGCGACGCCGAGCTTCTGCTTGGGCGAGCCGACGATGATGCCGTCGACCGGCGACACGTCGGAGAAGTCGCGGCCCATGCCGAGGATGATGTGATCATTGCCGACCAGGAGATCGTTGGTCGGATCGAAGCCGATCCAGCCGAGCTCCTCGCCGCACCACAGCGACACCCAGGCATGGGTGGCGTCGGCGCCCTGCAGCCGGGGCTGGCCCTCCGGCGGGATGGTGCGCAGATAGCCGCTGACATAGGCCGCGGGCAGGCCGAGGCCACGCAGGCCGGCGATCATGACATGCGCAAAATCCTGGCAGACGCCATGGCGATTGTCGAACACCTCGCGCAGCGGGGTCGAGATCACGGTCGCCTTCGGATCGTATCTGAACTCCTTGCGGATGCGCCGCATCAGATCGGCGGCGCCGGTGACGATGCCGGTGCCGGCGCGAAAGCTTGCCGCAGCATAGTCCGTCACCAGCTCCAGCACCGGCACCAGCGCGCTTTCGAAGACGTAGCCGATCGGCGACGACGGGCCGAGGCTCGTCGCCTCGAACGCTGCATCGCGCACCTGCTCCCAGTCCGCACTCGGCGCATCGCGCTCGGGCGGCGTGCGCGACAGCCTCACCCGCGAGCGCGAGTCGATGCGCAGGTGGCGGTGCTGGGTGTCGATCACGACGCTCTCGGTCAACGTTCCGAAGAAATCGCGCCGCGCGGTCCGCTCCGAGGGCCGCGGCCGGATGTCGACGCTGTGCGAGATCAGCTCCTGGCCGTCGCCGCTGAGCGGCTCGAGCCGCAGCGAGCAGCGCGCGAAGCTGACGGCGCTCTCATACTCATAGGTCGTGACGTGCCGGATGTCGTAGATCACGCGAGGCCCGTCAGCTTTTCCGGCCGCGTCGCATTCGGACCATGCGGGAAATAATGCTGGCCGATCGCCTCCGCCAGGTTGAGCAGGTCCTGCTCCAGCGCAAACAGGGCGCGGCCATCGAGATGCGCCGCCTCTGCCGCGGTCAGCCGCGCGCCCAGCGAGATCGCGAGGCGCTGCGGCCGCTCGATCAGCCCGTTCTCCTTGAGCACCGGCAGGCTCGCGATGTGCTCGTTGAGCAGCTCGACCTGGAACGCGACCGAGCGCGGATTGTAGAGGTCGAGCACGACGAGGTCGCGGATCGGCGCCAGCGACGGGCCGATCAGATAGCGCGAGCGATAGGTGATCTGGCAGTCGACGAGCGTGAGCAGGACGTCGAGATCCTCGGGCGTCGCCTCGTCATAGCCGAACTGGCGCGCGAAGCGCGCGGTGTTGATGGCGCGTTCAACGCGGCGCCCCATGTCGAGAAACCGCCAGCCGGCGGCGCGGTTCATGTTCTCCTGGGCGAGGCCGGCGAAGCTCGCGAGCCGGTCGAGCGTGAGCTCGGCGATGCTGACGACGGCGTCCTCATCCTCGGCCTCCTGCGCCAGCCGGTTCGGCATCTCGGTGATGACCTGCCAGGCGTCGGGCGAGAGGCGCTCGCGCAGCGAGGTCGCGGTGCGCTGGGCCGATCTGAGCAGCGACAGCGCCGAGCCGAACTGCGCCTCGGCCTGCAGCGCCTCGGCCGCCACCTGGAATCCCTTGCTGCGCGAGGTCTGCCCGACCGCGCCCCACGCCAGCAACAGCCGTTGGATGCGCTCGGCGGTGTTGAGCTGCGCCAGCGAGCCCTTGCCGGGATCGCGATGCTGGGCGGCGAGCGCGCGGATCAGCCGCACGGTGGCCTCGGCGCGCTCCAGATAGCGTCCCAGCCAGAACAGATTGTCGGCGGCACGGCTCGGCAGCACGCCGGCGATGCGGCGGATCCGCACATTGTCGGAGCCCGGCAGCAAGCTGCGCGCCGCGACCGCCTTGTCGGACACCACCCAGACGTCGGCGGCGCGCGCGCCGTCGCCCATCGACACCGCGCGCGCATCGGGCTTGTCGGCGATGCGACAGAAGCCCCCGGGCATGACGGTCCAGCCGTCGGGCGTGGCGGCCGCGAACACCCGCAGGACGAACGGCCGCGGTGCGATCCGGCCCCCCTCCCACACCGGCGTGGTCGACAGCCGCACCACCTCCTGGCCGACATAGTCGATGCCGCGCTGGCTGATCGCCGCGCGCAGCCGCTCGCGCTCCGCGGCCGAGAGCTCGCCGGCCAGCACCGGACCGCTGCTGGCGAAGCCGGGCACGGCGCGGCCATAGGCGCCTTCGATCGCGAACTCTTCGAGCCGCGACAGCACCTCGTCGCGCGCGGACTTCTGGCCGCACCACCAGGTCGCGATGTGCGGGATCTTGAGATCCTCACCGAGCACGCGCCGCGCGAGGCTCGGCAGGAAGCCAAGCAGCGCACGCGCCTCCAGCACGCCGGAGCCCGGCATGTTGGCGATCACCACGCCGCCCTTGCGCACGACGTCCATCAGGCCGGCGACGCCGAGCCGCGAGCCGGCATCGAGCTCGAGCGGATCGAGCGAGTTGGAATCGAGCCGCCGCAGCAGCACGTCGACGCGCTTGAGGCCCGCGACGGTGCGGATGTGCACGCGGTCGCCGCTGACGGCGAGATCGTCGCCCTCGACCAGCAGGAAGCCGAGATAGCGCGCCAAGGTCGCGTGCTCGAAATAGGTCTCGCTGAACATGCCCGGCGTGAGCACGGCGATGCGCGGCTCGTCACGATCGGCGCTGGCGCGCAGCGCATCGCGGAATGCTTCGAAGAACGGCGCGAGCCGCTCCACGTTCATGGACTTGTAGATCGAGGAGAAGGCGCGCGACTGCACCAGGCGGTTTTCCAGCGCGTAGCCCATGCCGGACGGCGCCTGGGTGCGATCATTGAGCACCCACCAGCGCCCGTCGGGGCCGCGGCCGATGTCGGCGGCATAGACGCTGAGGAAGCGCCCGCCCGGCGGTTTGACGCCGCAGACCGGACGCAGATATTCGCTGGAGCCGGCGACGGCGGCCGCCGGCAGCGCGCCGCTCGTCACCAGCCGGCCCTCGCCATAGATGTCCCGCAGCACGCGCTCGAACAGCTCGGCGCGCTGGACGATGCCTTGGGACAGTTGCGCCCATTCGGACTCGTCGATCAGCAGCGGCAGATGGCTGAGCGGCCACGACCGTTCGGCATTGTCGCCCGGCGAGCGATAGGTAACGCCGGCCTCGCGCAGATGGCGATCGGCAGAGGCGAACCGGCGGTCGATATCGGTCGGCGCGAGTGCGGCGAAGGTATCAGCAAAGCGGGTCCAGACCGGCCGCGGCTGGCGATCGGCGCCGATGAACTCATCGGGGATGCCGGGGAGCCGGGCATAATCGCGGGCCCAATGCTCGGCACGGCGCAGCGGAGAACGTGCCGCCGGCCGACCGGCGGCGGGGCTCGCTCCCTGGTCCTGGCCGCTCGAGCCGTCCATACCCTGGTCCTCCGCACAAACTCCGTGCCATCAATGCAGGAGCGGCCTGCGCAAGTCGAGGGTCATCGGGAATTCATTTGTGCGTTCTTCCGGCGGCAGCGCGATTCGTCCGGGAGTGTGGCCGTGATCCTGGAAGCGGGCGAGCCGCCGCGCCTCCGCTTCGTAGGAGTTGATCGGCTTGGTGTCGTAGTTACGGCCGCCGGGATGGGCGACGTGATAGACGCAGCCGCCGAGCGAACGGCCGTTCCAGGTGTCGATCAGGTCGAAGGTCAGCGGCGCATGCACCGGAATCGTGGGGTGCAGGCCGGAGGCCGGCTGCCACGCCTTGAAGCGCACCGCCGCGACCGCCTCGGCGGATCGCCCGGTCAAGGTCATCGGCATCCTCCTACCATTGCAGGTGATGAGGTGGCGGCCCTCGACAAACCCTTCGGCTTTCACTTGAAGCCGCTCGACCGAGGAATCCACGTAGCGCACGGTGCCGCCCGCGGCGCCCTCCTCGCCCAGCACATGCCAGGGCTCCAGCGCCTGCCGCAGCTCCAGGGTCACGCCGCCATGCTGCACGCGGCCGAAGGTCGGAAAGCGAAATTCGAGCTGCGCCTGGTACCATTCCGGCGAGAAGTCGTAGCCGGACGACCGCAGCTCATCCAGCACATCAAGAAAATCTTCCCAGATGAAGTGAGGCAGCATGAAGCGGTCGTGCAGCGCCGTGCCCCAGCGCACGAACCGGCCATCCTGCGGCTCGCGCCACAATTTGGCGATCAGCGCTCGGATGAGAAGCTGCTGCGCCAGCGACATCCGCGGATCCGGCGGCATTTCCAGCGCGCGGAACTCCACCAGTCCGAGCCGGCCCGTCGGTCCCTCCGGCGAGTACAGCTTGTCGATGCAGACCTCCGAGCGATGGGTGTTGCCGGTGATGTCGACCAGCAGATGCCGGAACAGCCGGTCGACCAGCCACAGCGGCACGCTCTGCCCGACGTGGGGCACGTTGGCGAGCGCGATCTCGAGCTCATAGAGGCTGTCGTGGCGCGCCTCGTCGATTCGCGGAGCCTGGCTGGTCGGCCCGATGAACATGCCGGAGAACAAATAAGACAGCGACGGGTGCCGTTGCCAATACAGGACCAGGCTCTTCAGCAGATCCGGGCGCCGCAGGAACGGCGAATCCGGCGGCGAGCTGCCGCCGACGACGACATGATTGCCGCCGCCGGTGCCGGTGTGGCGGCCGTCGATCAGGAAGCGATTGGCGCCGAGCCTCACCTTCGCCGCGTCCTCATAGAGCCCGAAAGTGATGTCGACCGATTGCCGCCAGCTCGCGGCCGGCTGGATGTTGACCTCGATGACGCCGGGATCGGGTGTCACCTTGATCACCTCGATGCGCGGATCGAACGGCGGGGCATAGCCCTCGACGTGAACCTTGATCTGCATCGCCTCGGCCGTCGCTTCGACCGTTGCAACGAGTTCCAGGTAGTCCTCGATGGTTTCGACCGGCGGCATGAACACGCAGAGAATGCCGTCACGGATCTCGACCGACATCGCGGTGCGGACCCCGAGCCCGCCCCAGTACTGATACTGCACGTCCTGCTGCGGCTTCGGCGCGCGATCGAGCTTCGGCAGCGGCGGCACCTGCGGTACGATCACCGGGCGCCCCTGCGTGTAGGTCGGCAGCGGCCCGCGTTCCTCCATCGGGTCCTGCTCGTGGATGTACGGGAAATCCTCCGGCGGAATGTGGGCCAGCGAGCCGATCGGCAGCCGCAGGCCGAGCGGCGAGTCGCCGGGAATCAGGAAAAGCCGCTTGCGCCGCAGGCCCCAGCGCTCGCTGCGCCAGCGCCTGGGCTGTGCATTCCAGCGCTGGATCGGCAGCACGAAGCCGCGCGGAATGTGCAGCCCTTCGTCGAACACCCGCGCCATCCGCGCGCGTTCCTCGGGATCGGCGAGCTTGGAGTCAAGCGCATCGACGTTCTCGGGCAGCGCGGCTTCCTTCTGCAGCCAATGCGCGGGATCTTCGAACGCGGGCAGCACGTAGTCCGGCTCGAGCCCGAGCGTCTCGGCGGCCGTATCGAGGAAACGCTCTGCGTCCTGGATCGTCGCCATGCGCGGGCCATCGACGCTGGCGATCAGATCCGGATTGCGCCAGATCGGCTCGCCATCCTTGCGCCAATACAGTCCGAACGCCCAGCGCGGCAGGCTTTCGCCAGGATACCACTTGCCCTGGCCGTAGTGCAGCAGGCCGCCGGGCGCGAACCGCGCGCGCAGACGTCGGATCAGGCTGTCGGCGAGCCCGCGCTTGGCTGGACCGACCGCCGCCGTATTCCACTCCGCCGACTCCATGTCGTCGATCGATACGAAGGTCGGCTCGCCGCCCATCGTGAGGCGCACGTCGTGCGCGGCGAGATCGACATCGACCGCTTCGCCGAGGCGGTCGAGCCGGCCCCACGCCTCATCCGAAAATGGCCGGGTGATCCGCGGCGCTTCGCGGATGCGCCTCACATTCATCTCGAAGTTGAAATCGACCTCGGCAACGCCGGCACTGCCGCTGATCGGCGCGGCCGAGTGATAGTGCGGCGTAGCCGCGACCGGAATGTGCCCCTCGCCCGCGAGCATGCCCGAGGTGACGTCGAAGCCGATCCATCCAGCGCCGGGCAGATAGACCTCGGCCCAGGCATGCAGATCGGTGAAATCATTCTCGACCTCGACCGGTCCCTCGACCGGATCGATGTCGGGACGGAGCTGGATCAAATAGCCGGAGACGAAGCGGGCGGCGAGGCCGAGATGTCGCAGCGTCTGGATCAGCAGCCATGCCGAGTCGCGACAGGATCCGGCGGCCTGAGACAGCGTCTCCTCCGGCGTTTGAACGCCGGGCTCCATCCGGATGATATAACGAATCTTTTTCTGCAACTGCGCATTGAGTTCGACGAGATAGTTGACCGTGTTGTCCGCGTCACGGGGAATCGACTTCAAGTATTCCGCGAACAACGGCCCCGGCTCGATCGTCTCGAGATAGGGCGCGAGTTCCACCTTGAGGCCGTCCGGATAGGCGAAGGGAAAACTGTCGGCATAAGGCTCGACGAAGAAGTCGAACGGATTGATCACGGTCATCTGCGCCGTGAAGTCGACCTCGATTTTGAGTTCGTTCACCTTCTCGGGGAAAACGTAGCGGGCCAGCCAATTGCCCTGCGGGTCCTGCTGCCAGTTTACGAAATGGTTGGGCGGCGTGACCTTGAGCGAATAGCTCAGCACGGGGGTCCTGGTATGGGGTGCAGGACGCAGGCGGATGGTCTGCGGGCCCAGTTCGACCGGACGATCATATTTGTAATGGGTGACGTGATGTAACGCGACGTAGATTGACACGAGGTTTCGGCGCTCCAGCAACTTTTTTGAGCAGAACATTGCTGTGCTTAGGGATCAAGCACTAACAAAGGGCAAGAGCTGCCTATTGAACTATCCTAAGCCCGAAAGGCGGCATTTGGCGCCGCGCCGTTGGAATGTATCCCCCCTATCAGGTGCCTCCGCTGCACGTACCGGTCGCTTTTCCGGCCGCTGCGCGCCCCAATCGGGGCCGGAACGAAGAACGAGAGAAGAACAAACAACCTATCAGCCGCTCCACGCAGAGTTGTCCACAGGAAGCCGCGGAAGCGCTCACGGAAGATTGACCAGTTCGTCAAAGCAGGGATTAACCCCGAATGATGAACTAACAAGAACTAATAGCGTTGCATTTGCCGCAATCGCTTGATAGCTCGACTACACATGCTATTTAGGACCACCATTGCCAAAAGGAGAATCAAGTGGCGAAGACAGCTAAGAAGGCAGCTACCAAGAAGTTGGCGCGGAAACCCTACACGCCCGCCGACATCAAGCTGCTGAAGCAGCACTCGAAGTCCAAGACCCCGGTTGCCAAGATCGCCAAGGCGATGAAGCGGACCGAAGGCTCGCTCCGCCAGAAGGCTCTGGCGCTCGGCATCGGCCTGGGTCACCAGCGGTAAATTGCTCGGCGCCGCTGTCGTGCGAGCGTCGGCAGGGCCAGCCCATGACGGACTGCCCATAACAGGCTGACCACGACAGCCAGCACATGGCGACGCCCTCACCTGTCATCTGATCTCAGTTGCGATCAAATCTCAGCTAACTTGCGATCTCAGCTGCGATCAGATGCCGGGACATCCAAACCACAGCCCCGATAGGGGCCGTCGAATAGCTGAGTGATCCAGCTACGCCGATCCAGCTACATCGTCGCGCCGAGCACCCAGGGCGCGAACTCGGCCCCGCCGAAATCGAAGCTCTCGCTCTTGGTCGGCTGCCCCGAGGCGGTCTTCAGCATCAGTTCGAAGATGCGCTGGCCGCAGTCCTGAACCGTCTCCTCGCCGTCGAGGATGGTTCCGCAATTGACGTCCATGTCGTCTTCCATCCGCTTGTACATCGGCGTGTTGGTCGCGAGCTTGATCGACGGCGCCGGCTTGCAGCCGAACACGCTGCCGCGGCCGGTGGTGAAGCAGACGAGATTGGCGCCGCCGGCCACCTGCCCCGTCGCCGCGACCGGGTCGTAGCCGGGCGTGTCCATGAACACGAAGCCCTTCTTGGTGACGGCTTCCGCATAATGCAGCACATCGACCAGATTGGTGCTGCCGGCCTTGGCCATCGCGCCGAGCGACTTCTCGAGAATCGTCGTCAGGCCGCCGGCCTTGTTGCCCGGGCTGGGATTGGCGTTCATCTCCGCACCCTCGCGCGCCGTATACTCCTCCCACCAGCGCATCAGGGAAACGAGCTTCTCGCCGACGTCGCGGCTGACCGCGCGGCGCGTCAGCAGATGCTCGGCACCATAGGTCTCCGGTGTCTCCGACAGGATCACTGTGCCGCCATGTCGCACCAGCAGATCGCTTGCCGCACCGAGCGCCGGATTGGCCGAGATGCCGGAATAGCCGTCGGATCCACCACATTGAAGGGCGACTGTCAGTTCGCTGGCCGGAACCGTCTCGCGCTTGACCCTGTTGGCGTCGGCGAGCGCTTCCTTCACGAAGCCGATGCCGGCCTCGACGGTCTTGCGGGTGCCGCCGACCTCCTGGATGTCCATGGCGCGCAGGCGGCCGGCGAGCTTCTGCTCCTCCATCAATCCGCCGATCTGATTGGCCTCGCAGCCAAGGCCGAGCACGATCACAGCGGAGAAATTCGCGTGCCGCGCGTAGCCACCCAGGGTTCGCCGCAACAGCTTCAGCGGTTCGTCCAGCGTCATGCCGCAGCCGGTCTTGTGCGTCAGCGCCACCACGCCGTCGACGTTGGGGTAGTCGGCGAGCGGATCGTCGCCAGTGAACGGATTGCGCTTGAACACATCGGCGACCAGGCCCGCAACATGGGCGCTGCAGTTCACCGAGGTCAGAATGCCGATGTAGTTGCGGGTCGCAACCCGGCCATCGGGCCGGCGAATGCCCTCGAACGTCGCCGGAAGATCGAAATTCGGTGTCGGCTTCACGTCGACCCCATAGGCGTAGTCCTTGGCGAAATCGCCCATGCCGCAGTTCTGTGTATGAACATGCTGGCCCGGCGCGATCGGCGCGGTGGCGAAGCCGATGATCTGGCCGTAGCGGCGGATCGGCTCGCCCTGCGCGATCGGACGCACCGCGACCTTGTGACCGGCCGGAATCCGGTCGGTCGTCGTGACCCCCTCGGCAATCGACAGCCCCGGAGGCAGGCTGGCGCGCGCAATCAGGACGCTGTCCTCGGGATGCAGACGAATGACGGGGGGCGGAGCCATGGCTGTCTCTCTCGTATCAGGACGTCGATCGCGAACAAACATGCGAATGGCGAGCGGCGCATAGCGAAAGGAAACGGATCCTCTTCGCTACGCCCTCCTCGCCATTCGCCTTTCTCGTTACGCCTTGCCGCCGGAGTCCTTGCGGGTCTGCGCGACCTGCTGGCGGGCATAGACCTGCATCAGGCCGACCTCGTTCGACAAGGTCACGAGCTTGAAGCCCATGTTGATGGCGCGGACCGCACCCTCGGCGCCGCTGCAATGAATGCCGGGATTGAGCCCGCGTTTGCCGCATTCCTTCACGATCTTCTCATAGATCTTGAGGATCTCCGGCTCGTCGCGATCGAGCTTCGGCACCAGACCATAGGAAAAGCCGAGATCGGAGGGCCCGATATAGACGCCGTCGATGCCTTCGACATCGAGGATGGCCTCCATGTTCTCGACCGCGGTCCTGGTCTCCATCATCGGCAGCAGCACGATCTCGTCGTTGGCCGTCTTCTGATACTCGCCCGCACTGCCATACATGCCCGAACGAATCGGACCGTTGGAGCGCACGCCCTTCGGCGGATATTTTGAGTAGGAAACGAGGTTGCGGGCTTCCTGCGCTGTGTTGACCATCGGGCAGATGACGCCATAGGCGCCGCCATCGAGCACCTTGCCGATAATGCCGGGCTCGTTCCACGGCACGCGCACCATCGGCGTGACCGGATGGCCATGCATCGCCTGGAAGCATTGGACCATCGACAGATAGTCCTGCACCCCGTGCTGCATGTCCACGGTGACGCTGTCGAAGCCGCACTGAGCCACGACCTCCGCGGAAAACCCCGAGGGGATCGCGAGCCAGGCATTCACCACCGCCTTGCCTTCGGCCCAGAGCTGCTTGACCTTATTGTTCGCCACGACTGCGTTTCCTTCCCTTGTTGTTCAACCGTTCTGTCTCGTTCAAATTCGTTCTCGCCGATGGCGCAACGCAATGCAATCCCGCTCAATCTGCGCGTGGATCGCTCGCGCCACCGGCGATCACACTGATATCACGATGTCGCCCGCTGAATGCTCGCTTCGCTGACACCCACGTCGCGCGCCGTGTTCACTATTGCCGCCCAGGTGTCGTCGGGCAATGGCACGCCATTGGCCGTACGCTCGGCCCGCATCTTGCGCTCGGGGTCGCCCGGCACCAGCACCTGATCGACGCCGGAGACCGGCTTGGTCGCCCGGATGAAATCCGTATAGCGGGTGATCTCACCGTCGAAGAAGCTCGCCGGATCGACCACCTTCGGGTCGATGTAGATCGCGAGCATGCCGTTGGCGAAGCGCCGGTTTGCCGACGTCGCCCCGGTGCCGGTCAAGGCGCCGCCGAGCAGCTCACAGATAAAGGCGAGCCCGGAGCCCTTGTGCTCGCCGAAAGCGCGGATCGCTCCCGTCCCCTTGGTGTGGTCGCGCGTCCCCTCGGTCTCATAGGGTCCATAGAGCACCGCCGGATCCTCGCTGAGCGTCCCGTCGGCATCGATCAAAGCGCCCTTGGGCAGCTTCTTGCCGCCGCGGCTCGCCACCAGGACCTTGCCCTCGGCCACGATCGAGGTCGCGAAATCGAGCACGATGGGATCCTGCCCCTGGCGCGGGATGCCGACACAATAGGGCGCGGTCGAGAACCGCTTCTCGACGCCGCCATAGGGCGCCACCAGCAGGGAGCCCGCGGCCGTGACGAAATGAATGGACACGAGTCCTTCGGCGGCGGCCATTTCTGCCCAGTCGCCGACGCGGCCGAGATGGCCGGAATTGCGCAGCGCCAGCGCAGCCAGGCCGCTCTTCTTGCAGCGCTCGATGCCGATCCTCACGGCCTGCGGCGTCACCGTCTGGCCGTAGCCGAACTTGCCGTCCACGACCACCAGCGACGGCGTGTCGACCACGATGTCCGCCGTCTGGTTGGGCACGATCGATCCCATCTTCTTCCAGCGGATATAGACGGGCACCCGGATCACACCGTGACTGTCATGCCCGGTGAGATTTGCCGTCGTGAGATAGGTGGCGATCCGCCGCGCCTCCTCAGCAGAGGACTCGGCATGTTCGAAGACGTCGGCGACGAAATCGATGAGGCGGGCAACCTTGATTGTGACCATGACAACTCGCGGGTTCGATCAGCATGCAGACAGAGTTAGCATGGAATGCCATGCCTGCGACGCACGCCATCTCCGCTCGACTGCATCGCTTCTTATCAAAACGCCGAACGGCCTGCCAAGTACGAGACCCCTTCCGTTGCGCCTCGTCCGCGGCATATCAGCCGTCACCGCTGTCGTCGGGGGCGAGATCGCCGCCGATGCTCAGCTCGAGCTCGCCAAGCATCTTGTGCAATGCGGCAAGCTTGCGTGTACCGTACCGGCTGGCAATCGATGCGTAGATCGCCTCCGAGCTCGGCGCGACCTGCGCGATCAGCTTCATGCCCTTGCTCGAAATCGACAGCACGCCCCTGCGCATGTCGCGACTATCGACTTCGCGCTGAATCAAGCCACGCGCCTCGAGATCGCGCAGGATGCGGGACAGGCTGGGCCCGAGCAGGAACGCGACCCGCGCCAGCTCGGTCACCTCGATCACGTCGACCGCCGCCAGCGCGCGCAGGATGCGCCATTGCTGCTCGGTCAGGCCGTGCTGCCGCAGATTGGGACGAAACTGCCGCATCACGGCCTCGCGCGCCCGCAACAAGGCCATCGGCAGCGACTGCGAGAAGTCGCGCATCGGCACCTTGCGGGCGTCCTTCGCCGCCGGCCTCGCGACCTTCGCCCTGGTCTCGCTCACATCAATCTCCTGGGGGTCGCCCCGAATATTTGCACTGCAGCAAACGTCCTTTCGGTTTGCCGGCAGAAACTTAACATGTTAATCATCTGCGGCCACCTCTTTTCTGAGCGACAACCATGCCTCTTTCGAGCGACCAGATACATAGCTGCGCGTTACGCCTGGATCAGGCTGAAAAGAGCCGCCACCAGATCAGGCAGTTTTCGCAGGAGTTTCCCGATATCACCATCGCGGATGCCTATGCCATCCAGGAGGCCTGGATCGGCATCAAGGTGGCCGCGGGCCGCGTCATCAAGGGGCACAAGATCGGGTTGACATCGAAGGCGATGCAGAGCGCGCTGAACATCGATGAGCCGGATTCGGGCGTGCTGCTCGACGACATGTTCTTTGCCGATGGCGGGCTGGTGCCGTCCGACCGCTTCATCGCGACGCGGATCGAGGCGGAGCTTGCCTTCGTCATGAAGCACCGTCTGTCGGGGCCGGACTGCACGGTGTTCGACGTGCTCAACGCGACCGATTTCGTGGTACCGGCACTGGAAATCCTGGATACGCGGATCGAGCGGGTGGATCCCGCGACCAAGGCGACCCGCAAGATCTTCGATACGATCGCCGACAACGCGGCAAATGCCGGAATCGTGCTCGGCGGCCGGCCGCTGCGGCCGCTCGATACCGACCTGCGCTGGATCGGCGCACTCTGTTATAAGAACGGCCAACTGGAAGAGACCGGCTTGGCCGCCGGCGTGCTGAACAACCCGGCGACGGCCGTTGCCTGGCTCGCCAACAAGATCGCAGCGCGCGGGCTTGCCCTCGAACCAGGCCAGGTCGTTCTGGCCGGCTCCTTCATCCGGCCGATCGAGGCCCGCAAGGGCGACACCATCCAGGCCGACTACGGCCCGTATGGAACGGTGAGCTGTTACTTCACCTGACGCCTGCACCGGAGCGACCGCATCATGCCGCATTTCAGCATCGAATACTCCGCCAATCTCGACGCCTTTGTCGTGATGGCCAACGTCTGCGAGGTGGTCCGTAAGGCCGCCAGTGAGACCGGGATCTTTCCGATCGGCGGCATCCGCGTGCGCGCGATCCGCTGCGAGCATTACGCGATCGCCGACGGCAAGCCCGATGCCGCCTTCCTCGCCATGCTGCTGCGGCTCGGCGAAGGCCGCGACCTCCCGGCACGGCAGAAGGCCGGCGAATACGTCTTCAAGGCGCTCTCGGATTACCTCGATCCCGTCTTCGCCAGCAGCAAGTTCGCGCTGTCCTTCGACATGCAGATCAACGACGCCGCGACCAGCTGGAAACGCAACAACATCCACGACGCCCTGAAAGCGAAGGCATCCCATGGATAAGGCCAATCCCAAAACCGACATTTACAAGTCCAACCTCGACCGCGCGGCTCCCCTGCTCGCGAAGCTGAAGCACGAGGGCATCGGCCATTTCATCGACGGCAAGGTGGTGCCGGCCATCTCGGGCGCAACGTTCGAGACCAAGTCTCCGATCGACAACACCGTGCTCGCGACCGTCGCACGCGGCAATGCCGAGGACATCGACCGCGCGGCGACATCGGCCGCACTTGCCTTCAAATCCTGGCGCGACATGGCGCCGGCGATGCGTCGCAAGCTGCTGCATCGCGTGGCCGATGCGATCGAGGATCATGCCGACGACATCGCGGTGCTCGAATGTATCGATACCGGGCAGGCCTATCGCTTCATGGCCAAGGCCGCGATCCGCGCCGCGGAAAACTTCCGCTTCTTCGCCGACAAATGCACCGAGGCCCGCGACGGCCAGAGCACGCCGAGCGACGAGCACTGGAACATTTCGACCCGGGTGCCGATCGGCCCGGTCGGCGTGATCACGCCCTGGAACACGCCGTTCATGCTGTCGACCTGGAAGATCGCCCCCGCACTCGCGGCCGGCTGCACGGTCGTGCACAAGCCGGCGGAGTGGTCGCCGATCACGGCGCAATGGCTCGCCAAGCTCGCCAAGGACGCCGGCATTCCCGACGGCGTGCTCAACACGGTGCATGGCTTCGGCGAAGAGGCCGGCAAGGCGCTGACGGAGCATCCCGCGATCAAGGCAATCGGCTTCGTCGGCGAGAGCTCGACGGGATCCGCAATCATGGCGCAGGGCGCGCCGACCCTGAAGCGCGTGCATTTCGAGCTCGGCGGCAAGAACCCCGTGATCGTGTTCGACGATGCCGATCTCGACCGCGCGCTCGACGCCGTCGTGTTCATGATCTACTCGCTCAACGGCGAGCGCTGCACGTCGTCGAGCCGGCTGCTGGTGCAGCAGAGCATCGCCGAGGCGTTCACGGCCAAGCTCGCCGCGCGCGTGCGTGCGCTGAAAGTGGGTCATCCGCTCGATCCGGCGACCGAGATCGGGCCGCTGATCCATGAGCGGCATCTCGCGAAGGTCTGCTCCTATGTCGACGTTGCGCGCGAGGACGGTGCGATCATCGCCGTCGGCGGCAAGCGGTTCGACGGCCCGGGCGGCGGCCATTACGTCGAGCCGACGCTGGTGACCGGCGCGCGCCAGACCATGCGCGTGGCGCAGGAAGAAGTGTTCGGGCCGTTCCTCACCGTGATCCCGTTCCGCGACGAAGCCGACGCGATCGCGATCGCCAACGACGTGCAATATGGCCTCACCGGCTATGTCTGGACCGGCGACATGGGCCGCGCGCTGCGCGTCGCCGACGCGCTGGAGGCCGGCATGATCTGGCTGAACTCGGAGAACGTCCGCCACCTGCCGACGCCGTTCGGCGGCATGAAGGCGTCGGGCATCGGCCGCGACGGCGGCGACTATTCGTTCGACTTCTACATGGAGACCAAGCACGTCTCGCTCGCGCGCGGCACCCACAAGATCCAGCGGCTCGGCGTGTAAGGAGAGATGCCCATGACCTCCCCTCGCCTCGCGACCTACTCCGTCAACGGCTCTGTCCGCTATGGACTTGTCACTGACAAAGGTCTTGTCGATCTCTCGGCGCGCTTCGCCAAGGACTATCCGACCTTACGCGAAGTCATCGCGGCGGGCGCCCTGCCGCGGCTGATCGAGACCGCCGCCGGCCTCTCGCCCGATCACGGCCTCGATGCCATCACCTGGCTGCCGCCCATCCCCTCGCCCGAGAAGATCATCTGCATCGGCGTCAACTATCCCGATCGCAACGCCGAATACAAGGATGGCCAGGACGCGCCGAAATATCCGTCGATGTTCATGCGCACGCCGCGCTCCTTCGTCGGCCACGAGACGCCCCTGGTGCGCCCGCGCGCCTCGCTGCAACTGGACTACGAAGGCGAGCTCGTGCTGATCATCGGCAAGGCCGGCCGTCACATCCCGGAGGCCCAGGCGCTGGATCACATCGCCGCGTTGACGCTGTGCAACGAGGGCACCATCCGCGACTGGGTGCGGCACGCCAAGTTCAACGTCACCCAGGGCAAGAACTTCGACTCCACCGGCAGCCTCGGGCCCTGGATCGTGCGCTACACCGACGAAAGCCAGATTGCCGACATCCGGCTGACGACGCGCGTCAATGGCGAATTGCGCCAGGACGATCGCACGTCGCGGCTGATGTTCGGCTTCCGCTACCTCATCAACTACATCTCGACCTTCACCACGCTCATGCCCGGTGACGTGATCGTGACGGGGACGCCGACCGGCGCCGGTGCACGGTTCGACCCGCCGCGCTATCTGAAGCCCGGCGACGTCATCGAGATCGAAGCCGAGGGCGTCGGTACCTTGCGCAATGGCGTCGTCGACGAAGCTCTATAAAATCAGCAACGGAATGTCAGCATGACCACCATGACCGGCGGCGAAGCCATCGTCAGCGGGCTCGTCGCCCACGGCGTCGACACCGTGTTCGGCCTTCCTGGGGCGCAGGTCTACGGCCTGTTCGACGCCTTCCACCAGGCGCAGCTCAAGGTCGTCGGCGCCCGCCACGAACAGGCCTGCGGCTACATGGCGTTCGGCTATGCCCGCGCCAGCGGCAGGCCCGGCGTATTCAGCGTCGTTCCCGGACCCGGCGTGCTCAACGCCGGCGCGGCGTTGCTCACCGCCTTCGGCTGCAACGAGCCGGTGCTGTGTCTCACGGGCCAGGTGCCGACGGATTATCTCGGCCGTGGCCGCGGCCATCTGCACGAGATGCCCGACCAGCTCGCCACCTTGCGCACCTTCGTCAAATGGGCGGAGCGCATCGAATATCCCGACAGCGCGCCGACGCTGGTCGCGCGCGCGTTCCAGGAAATGCTGTCGGGGCGACGCGGTCCCACGGCCCTCGAGATGCCGTGGGACGTGTTCACGCAGAAGGCCGAGACGGCCGCTGCCAAGCCGCTGCCGCAGTTCGCGCCGCCGCAGCCCGATCCCGACCGCATCGTCAAGGCCGCCGGACTGATTACCTCTGCGAAAACGCCGATGATCTTCGTCGGCGCCGGCGCGATCGAGGCCCGCGAGGAGATCCTCGAGCTGGCCGAGATGATCGACGCGCCGGTCGTGGCGTTCCGGTCCGGACGCGGCATCGTCTCCAACGCGCATGAGCTCGGGCTCACGATGGCCGCCGCCTACAGGCTGTGGCCTACCACCGACCTGATGATCGGAATCGGCACCCGCATGGAGCTGCCGACCACGTTCCGCTGGCCGTTCAAGCCCGATGGTTTGAAGTCGATCCGCATCGACATCGACCCCGCTGAAATGCGGCGCCTGGTCGTCGATGCCGGCATCGTCGCCGATGCCAAGGCCGGGACGGCTGCACTCTCAGCGGCCGTCGGCAAGGCGGGCTACCGCAAGACCTCCGGCCGCCGCGCGACCATTCGCGAGGCCAGCGCCGCGACCTTGCAGGAGATCCAGAAGGTGCAGCCGCAGATGGCCTATCTGAACGTGCTGCGCGAGGTGCTGCCGCACGATGCCATCGTCACCGACGAATTGTCGCAGGTCGGCTTCGCCTCCTGGTACGGCTTTCCGGTGTACGAGCCGCGCACCTTCATCACCTCGGGCTATCAGGGCACGCTCGGCGCGGGCTTCCCGACCGCGCTCGGCGCCAAGGTCGCGCATCCCGACAGACCGGTGGTGGCGATCACAGGCGACGGCGGCTTCATGTTCGCGGTGCAGGAGCTGGCGACGGCCGTGCAGTACAACATCGGCGTGGTCACGCTGGTGTTCAACAACAACTCCTACGGCAACGTCCGGCGCGACCAGCGCGAGCGCTTCGACGGCCGCGTCGTCGCCTCCGATCTCGTCAATCCGGATTTCGTCAAGCTCGCGGAGTCGTTCGGTGTCGCGGCGAGCCGCGTTACCGCGCCCGGTCAGTTCAAAGCCGCGCTGGAGACGGCGCTCGCGCATGGCGGGCCCTATCTGATCGACATCGAGGTGCCGCGCGACTCGGAAGTCTCGCCCTGGGCCTTCATCCATCCGGCGAAGCCTGCAGGGATCTGATCGTCCTCACGGTGGGGACGCGCGGCGTCCCTGCAATCCAGCCGCGGCCATCGCCAGCAGGCCGGCGCCGGCCACGAGCCAGCAGGCGACCGGCGCCCACTGCACCAGCGGCGCATAATCCGGCAGCTTCTGTAGGCCGCCGGCGACGGCGGCGATCCGCGCGAAGGTTGCCAGCGCCAGCGCCGAGAACACG
This sequence comes from Bradyrhizobium sp. HKCCYLS3013, assembly GCF_051167615.1. NCBI lineage: Bacteria > Pseudomonadati > Pseudomonadota > Alphaproteobacteria > Hyphomicrobiales > Nitrobacteraceae > Bradyrhizobium > Bradyrhizobium sp. HKCCYLS3013. Next base: position 61,781 of record NZ_JBNPTK010000020.1, on the reverse strand, counting down.
AGCCCGGTCACCTTGCCCTCGGCGCCGGTCGTCCCGATCGCGAGCGCCGCGGAAATGGCGCTCATCATCATGCAGCCCCAGGCGGCCCCGGCGATGAACTGCGCCACGATCAGCACGGTCAGTGCGCCCGCGAGCTCGGCGATCACGATCGCGAGCGCGCCGAGTAGACCGGCGATTCCCATCACCATGAGCCCGCCGCGATGCTTGACGACCACGCTGGCCGGGAACAGCACAAGGTTGAAGCCGATCCAGAACACCGGCATCAGCCAGGACAAGTCCTCCGGCCTGGCGAAGCGGAGATAGAAAGCCGAGCTGTTGATGCTGAAATGCAGCTGGTAGCCGAGCGCAAGGATTACCATGGCGCCGATGAACAGCAGCGGCAGTCCCCGCAGCGGCTTGGGCTCAGGCTTGGCCACTGCTTGCGCTGCCGGACCGCTATCCTGCGGAATGCGCGAGAGACCGAGCGCCGTCAGCAGCAGCACAGCCGATGAGATGACGAACGGCAGGCGCGGATCGTAGTCGCGCAGGATCACGCCGAGATAGGGCGACACGGCGCCGGCCACGCCGTAGCCGAGCATGACCAGCGCTGCCAGGAACGGAATGGCCGGCCGGGCCGCATGACGCCCGAGCAGCGTCAAGGGCGGCGCGCGCAACACTGACGAGGTCAGCGCCCAGATCGCGATCAGTCCGATAAAGACCGCAGGACCCGCCGACGCTGCCGCGAAAGGCAGCGCCACGAAGGCGGCGCAGGATATCGCAGTCAGCAGGCCGATGAAGAGACCGAATCGCGAGGCGATGGGCCCGAGCCGATCCGCGGCGATTCCCATGGCCGTGTCCGACAGCGTGAAGATCGCCTGGTCCAGCATCAGGATCAGAACGACGGCCGAGGGCGCGATGCCGGCCTGGGCCGCAAGCTTGGGCAGATAGATCACATAGGTCGTCCACAGCAGCGTGAACACCAGCTGCAGCAGCGCAAGGTGGAGTCCGAGCCGCGTCGCCGCCGGCGCCCGCTCGTCCGCAAGTTCGACAGTGCTCATGGCCCCTCTCCCGGAGGGCAGCATAGAGCGGGTGGCGGCCGATGCAAAATGACGAAGAGCACACAGCGGCTGGACTACTGCGCGCGGCGGAACGTCAGGTTGATGCGCCGGCGCCCGAGCCGAGCATGCTCGCCGCCGGCGAGCGGCCCGACGCCGTGAAAGGCGAGCCGCGCCGGGCCGCCCCAGACGACGACGTCGCCATGGGCCAGCTGATAGCGTTGCGTCTTGTCGGAGCGCTTGAGGCCGCCGAACAGGAACGTCGCCGGCAGCCCCAGCGACACCGAGACGATCGGCGCGCCGATGTCGCGCTCGTCGCGGTCCTGATGCAGCGACATCTTGGCGCCGGGCTCGTAGCAATTGATCAGGCAGGCATCGGGCGCGAAGGCGGCAAAGCCTGCCTCATTCGCCGCCTGCTCGGCGAGTTGTCGCAACAGCGGCGGCATCGCCGGCCATGGCCGACCGGTGTCCGGATCACATGCATCATAGCGATAGCCGCTGCGGTCCGTCACCCAGCCGACCGACCCGCAATTCGTCATCGCCACCGACATCTGGTGGCCGCCGGGCGTGATCATCCGGCGGAACGGCGCCTGCGCGGTGATCGCCTCGATCGCGGCCAGAAGTTCCGTCTCATGCGGCTGCGCAAAACCACGCAGCAGCACCGCGCCGGGCGCGAGCGGCTGGCGCGCCGGTCCGGCGATCTCAAATCCATCGAACAGATCCGTCATTTGCTACTTCGCATCGTGAAAGATCACCCCGAGCGTATGCCGCCGACCGGAACGCAGCCGGCTCACGCCATGGCGCATGTTGACGCGGTAGCTGCCGCGGGTGCCCTGGACCGGGCGATTGTGGACCGCGAACACCACGGCGTCGCCCTGCCGGAGCGGCACCACCTCGGCGCGCGACTGCATGCGCGGCCGCTGTTCGGTCAGCACGAACTCGCCGCCGTCGAAATCACGCCCCGGCTCGGATAGGAGAATCGCAACCTGCAGCGGAAACACATGCTCGCCATAGAGATCCTGGTGCAGGCAGTTGTAGTCGCCGTCGACATATTGCAGCAAGAGCGGCGTCGGCCTGACCTGGCCGGCCTGATGACAGCGCGCCAGGAAGTCGTCGTGCTCGGCGGGATAGCGGACGTCGATCCCCATGGTCGCATTCCACCGGTTGGCGATCGCGACGAGATGGGAATAGATCCGCGGCCGCAACTCCGCGATCGGATCCGGCAGCGGATAGCTGAAATATTTGTACTCGCCGCGCCCGAACCCATGCCTCGCCATCACCACGCGGCTGCGGAAATGCCGGTCGTCCGGATAGAGAGAGGCCAACATGCGGCAGGTGTCGGGCGACACGAGTTGCTTTAACACCGCGGAGCCGCTGACGTCGAGGTCGCGGTCAACCATCGCCCAATCGATCGCATCGACGCCAGTCGCGGCGATGGAATTGAGGTCGGGCACTGCGTGCTTAAGTCTGGCCATGCAATTCATCCCAGCTGTCATTCCGGGGCGGCGCGAAGCGACGAGCCCGGAATCCATACTCACGATCGTGGTTATGGATTCCGCGCCTGCGCGCAAGGGCGCGCATCCCGGAATGACGAGGATGCGACAGAATGATGAGCGACGGCCACCCGTTTCCTGGCGCTCTGCTGTGATCGTGCTGGAACGCCCTGATGAACCGAAATGCTTCGGGTGGAACTAATGATCTGACGATGCAACGTCTCGGCACCCAACGCGTCTTCATCATCCTGCTCGGCAAGTCGATCCTGGCCGTTCTCTCGCTTGCCGTCGTCCTGCTGCTCTACGCCGAAGCCTACGCGATATGGTACGCCGAATATCATCTTGGCGTCCCTACTGAAGCCGAGATCGCAGCGCTTCCTGCCGCCGGCCATCTTTGTCCGCTCGAAGCGGGATCGCCGCACGTCGCGCTGGCAGACATGCCCCTGCTGCTGCGGCAGGCCGTCATCGCGTCGGCTGGCGCCGACTTTCAGACACGGCCCAATCTCGTTCTGCCGGCGACAATGGCGGCCATCATCGACGGCCGACGGCCCGATACGAGGATTACGTTTACGGTCACCCGCCATTGCCTGCAAGCTTTGGCTCCAGACTGTTGTCGCGGCCTGGATTGGCACGTCGGAAACACGGTCTTCATGGGCCGTCTGGAACGAACCCTGTCGCGCGAGCGAATTCTCGATTCCTACCTGAACGACAGCTATCTCGGCCGCAACGCCTATGGTGTCGCAGCGGCGGCGACCGCGCATTTCGGCAAGCCCCTGGCAGACCTCAACATCGACGAGATCGCCCTGCTCCTCGCGCGTTTCCAGATGCCGAGGCCCTCTGAGCGCGACGGCGAGCGGCGCAACTACATGCTCGACAAAATGCTGTCAGCCGGCCTCATCGACGAGGCCCAGGCGACCGCCGCCAGGGCCGCCCCACTCCCCGCCGTCGACACAACGCCGCGCAGTCCCTGACCGCTGGCGTCCGCCTCAGCCCCGCACCACGCCCTCGATGCCCGCCGCGATCTCCAGCAGCTTGCGGTCGTGGCCGCCGGACTGTGCCAGCATCAGGCCGACGGGCACTTCGCCATGGCGGTGCGCCGGGAGCGAGATGGCGCAGCCGTCGATCATGTTGATGAAGGTGCAGTTGCGCAGCGCACGGACGTTCTCGCGGGCGAAGGCCTGGTCGTCGGCGAGATCGGCGATTTTCGGCGGCGCGTTGGCGGTGGTCGGCATCACCAGCGCGTCGTAGGGCGCGATCCGCGCGGCGGCGCGCGTCACCAGCGAGCGGCGGGCGTTGAGCATCTCGATGTAGTCGGGCACGGTGATCGCCTCGCCGCGCATGATGCGCACCGAGACGCGCGGATCGTAGACGTCGCCCTTGGCCGCCAGCAGGAAGCGGTGCCAGGCATAGCTCTCGGCGGCGGCGAAGCCGCCCTTCGCGCCGATGATGCCGACGTCGAGGAACTCCGGGAATTCGATGCGCGCGATCAGCGCGCCCTGCTTCGCCAGGCTCTCCAGCGCGCGTTCGAACGTCGCGGCCACCTCGGCATCGAGCTCGTCCAGCACGATGGTGGTGGGCACCGCGAGCCGCAGGCCCTTCACCGGGCGTAATGCCAGCGGCCGGATCGGCTCGTCGGCCAGCACGGAATCGAGCACGGCGCAGCACGCCACGGTGTTGGCGAGCGGGCCGAAGCTGTCGAGCGTGGTCGACAGCGGCACGCCGCCGTCGAGTGGCACGCGGGCCTGCGTCGGCTTGTAGCCGACGATGCCGTTGAACGCCGCCGGGATGCGGCAGGAGCCGCCGGTGTCGGTGCCGAGCGCACCATAGGCCATGCGATCGACGATGGAGACCGCGGCGCCCGACGACGAGCCGCCGGGCACGTAGCCAACGTCGCGCTTCCAGGCGCTCTTCGGCGTGCCGTAATGCGGGTTGATGCCGATGCCGGAATAGGCGAACTCGGTCATGTTGGTGCGGCCGATCACGACGAAGCCGGCCCGGCGCAGCCGCGCCACCACGGGCGCGTCGGCTTCGGCCGGCGCCGAATCCTCCAGCGCCCGCGAGCCGGCGCGGGTGACCTGGCCCTTGATGTCGAACAGATCCTTGATCGACACCGGAATGCCGGCGAACGGCGACGGCGCGGCATTGGCCTTGCGCAGCGCGTCCATGCCATCAGCGGCAGCGAGCGCCGCCTCCTTGTCGACATGGATGAAGGCGCGCTCCCCCTCACCCGCAGGATCGGCAATGCGGGCGAGGCACCCCTCCACCAGCTTGCGCGCGGTGGTGCGGCCGGCGGCGAGATCGTCGGCCAGCGCGGCCAGGGTCGGAATTGAAACGGTCATGGCATCCTATCGCGTGTCTGCGGCATCGGCCGCGATGTCCAGATCGAGCAGCGCGGAACTCAGCGACTTGCCATGCGCGTCCAGCGCGAGCGAACGGGTGACCCCGCCGCCGAGCGCCCGGCTCATCACGAAGTTCAGCGCCGCAATGTTGGGCAGCTCATAGCGGACCACCTCGCCCTGGACAATGCCGGCGAAGTGCGCCTTCACCCGCTCCGCCGTGACTTGTGCGAGCAGCAGCGGGTAATCCCTGGGGTCGTAGGCGATGACCGAGATGTTCGAGGTGTCACCCTTGTCGCCGGTCCTGGAATGGGCGATGTCACGCAGCTTCATCTCGGCTCCGATCCTACTCTCCGCATCAAAGACCAATTTTCATCAGGCGGCAATTGCCGTCCAAACACCTCTGCGCCCCCCGGAGGGCCGCATGCGCGGCGTGATGGACCGTTGACGCGTCTCGGTCAAATGGCGCATCACGGATGAAAAGGAGCGGGCGACGGAGCCCGCCGCAGGGAGGATCAACCCGGATGGCCGAGCCGATGCGCGCACGTCCCAAACCGACGCCGGAGACGCAGCATTTCTGGGACGGCACCCGGGCCGGTGAGTTGCGGCTGCAGCGCTGCGACGCCTGCGCCCACGTCTACTTCCCGCCGCGCCCGTTCTGTCCGGCCTGCGCCAGCCGCAAGGTCAGCGTCTTCAAGGCCACTGGCAAAGGCACGCTCTACAGCTACGTCATCAACCATCGTCCCCCTGCACCTGGCTTCACGCCGCCTTACGCCATTGCCATCGTGGCGCTCGAAGAGGGCCCGCGCATGATGAGCAACATCACGGGCTGCCCGCAGACGCCGGAGGCGTTGGAGCTCGACATGGCCCTCGAAGTCACATTCGAGACATTGGACGAGCAGATCACCCTGCCCCTGTTCCGGCCGGCGAAAGGATAACGCCATGCGTCGAAACCAGGTTGCCGTGGTCGGCGCGGCCGAGACCACCGAGCTCGGTGTTATCCCGACGATGTCGCAGATCCAGCTGCATGCGGACGCGGCACTGAATGCGATCGCCGATGCCGGGCTGAAGCTGTCGGACATCGACGGCTTCGCCACCGCCGTCGAGACGCCGCAGCAGATCTGCCATTACCTCGGTATCACACCGACCTGGGTCGATGGCACCTCGGTCGGCGGCTGCTCCTTCATGCTGCATGTCCGCCACGCCGCGGCTGCGATCGAAGCCGGCCTGTGCAAGACCGTGCTGATCACCCATGCCGAGAGCGGCAAATCGATGATCGGCAAGCTGCCGCGCTCGATTGCGCCGGATAGCCTGCAGGGCCAGTTCGAGGCGCCGTTCGGCGTCTACGGCCCGCCCAGCATGTTCCCGATCCCCGTGCTGCGCTACATGAAGACCTACGGCATCACCCATGAGCAGTTGGCGATGGTTGCGGTCGTACAGCGCGAATGGGCGGCAAAGAATCCGCGCGCGATGATGAAGGACCCGATCACCGTCGACGACGTCCTGAACTCGCGCATGATCGCCTACCCGTTCCGCCTGCTGCAGTGCTGCCTCGTCACCGACGGCGGCGGCGCGCTGATCCTGACCTCGGCCGATCGCGCCAAGGATTTTCCGCGCAAGCCGGTGTACATTCTCGGCACAGGCGAAAGCGTGGAGACGCCGATGGTCAGCCAGATGGAGACGTTCAATTCGTCGCGTGCCTTCAAGGTCGCGGGCCCCCTCGCCTTCAAGGAGGCCGGCATTGGCCACGCCGATGTCGATCATCTCATGATCTACGACGCCTTCGCGCATCTGCCGCTGTTCGGGCTCGGCGATCTCGGCTTCATGCCGCATGAGGAGACCGGGCCGTTCATCGCAGCCGGACATACGCGGCCGGGCGGCAAATTGCCGCTCAACACCAATGGCGGCGGCCTGTCCTACATGCATTCGGGCATGTACGGCATGTATGCGCTGCAGGAGAGCGTGCGCCAGATGCGCGGCATCGCGCCGGCGCAGGTGCCGGGAGCCAAGGTCTCGGTGTGTCACGGCGTCGGCGGCATGTTCGCCGCATCGGGCACGATCATCTTCACGAACGAGAGATAGCAGCCTCCGTCATTCCGGGGCGCGCGGCACGTGCGAACCCGGAATCTCGAGATTCCGGATCTGGTGCTTCGCACCATCCCGGAATGACGGAGCAAAACAGGAGAAGACTCATGACCAAATCGCTCCAGGACAAAGTCGTCATCGTCACCGGCGCCGGCCGCGGCATCGGGCGCGAGATCGCGCTGCTGTGCGCCGCCGAAGGCGCCAAGGTCGTCGTCAACGATCCCGGCGTCGCGTCCGACGGCTCGGGCACCAGCGCCGCGCCGGCTGAGGAAGTGGTCGAGGAGATCAGGAAGCGCGGCGGCACGGCGGTGGCGAATTTCGAGAGCGTGTCCGAAGCGATCCCCGCCAGCAAGATCGTGAAGGCCGCGACCGACCACTTCGGCAAGCTCGACGGCGTGGTCAACAATGCCGGCATCCTGCGCGACATGATCTTCCACAAGATGAGCATCGAGGCGTTCGAAGCCGTCATCAAGGTCCACCTGATGGGCTCGTTCTACGTCGCGCACTCCGCCGCGCGGCTGTTCCGCGAGCAGGAGAGCGGCTCCTTCGTCCACTTCACCTCGACCTCGGGGCTGATCGGCAATTATGGCCAGGCCAACTACGCCGCGGCGAAGCTCGGCATCGTCGGCCTGTCGAAGTCGATCGCGCTCGACATGGGCCGCTTCAACGTGCGCTCCAATTGCGTCTCGCCGTTCGCCTGGAGCCGCATGATCGGCACCATCCCGGCGGAGACCGAGGCCGAGAAGGAGCGCGTCGAACGCATGAAGCGGATGGGGCCCGAGAAGATCGCGCCCGTCGTCGCCTATCTGCTAGGCGATGCCTCGAAGGACGTCACCGGCCAGATCTTCGCCGTTCGCATGAACGAGATCTTCCTGATGAGCCAGTCGCGCCCGCTGCGCTCGGTGCACCGCGGCGAGGGCTGGACGCCGCAGACCATTGCGGAGCATGGCATGCCGGCGCTGAAGCCGTCGTTCTACAAGCTCGATCGTTCCGCCGACGTGTTCGGCTGGGACCCGATCTGAGATTGCAGCGCCGAAATTCCGCTTGCGGCGCACACCATCTCAAGTTGTTTTTTATCCAAACGACCCGCGCGCCGCCATGATTTCGTCGTATGGTCGCCTCCCAACAAAAAGTCGGGAGGACACAGATGACGAATTCACGACACGACGGCGCACCGGACTTGTCGGTCGCAGCTCACGGCTTCAACCGGCGCAGACTGCTGAAAGGAGCCGCGGCTTTCGCCGCTGCTTCAACAGTCACGACTGCGTCGGCCGCAACCGTCACGCCGCCGGGCCAGACGGGGGCGCCGACAATCTCGACGGACCCGCTGCCGCTCGGTCCCTTGCCGGGCAGCCGCTATCCGGACTCTCATCTGGAGTCGGCGAAGAAGCCCAAGCTGTCATTCGGGCCGGCGGAATTTCCGGCCTTCGCAGGCACTATGGCCGTCGAGCGCGTCGCCACCGGAATGCGCTGGGCCGAAGGCCCGGTCTATTTTGCTGCTGGCCGCTATGTGCTGTTCAGCGACATCCCGAACAATCGCATCATGCGCTTCTCCGAGGACGATGGTCATCTCAGCGTCTATCGACAACCGTCGATGAATTCGAACGGCAACACCATCGATCGGGAAGGACGGCTGATCACCTGCGAGCACAGCGGCCGACGGGTCACCCGCACCGAGCTTGACGGCTCGATCACGATCATCGCCGACAGCTACAATGGCAAGCGCTTGAACTCGCCCAACGATGCGGTGGTCGCGGCCGACGGCGCAATATGGTTCACCGATCCGGTCTACGGCATCGGTGGTTTCTATGAGGGCCTCAAGGCGCAGCCCGAGCAGGACAAGCACAATGTCTATCGGGTCGATCCGAAATCGGGAGAGGTGAAGGTTGTGGTCGACGACTTCGTCGAACCCAACGGGCTGGCCTTCTCGCCCGACGAGAAGAAACTCTACATCATCGACACCGGCTTCACCGACGGGCCGGACAATCCCGCACACATCCGCGTATTCGACGTCGATCACGCGGCCGGCAAGCTGGCCAACAGCAAGGTGTTCGCCGAAATGCCGAAGCCAAGCATCTCCGACGGTGTCCGATGCGACCGCGACGGACGGGTCTGGTGCTCCGTGGGTTGGGGTGATCCGAACGAGGACGGCGTGCGCTGCTATGCCCCGGACGGAACGTTGCTGGGCAAGATTCATATACCTGAAACGGTCGCCAACCTTTGCTTCGGCGGCCAGCAGCGCAATCGACTCTACATCTGCGGCTCAACATCGCTCTATGCGGTGTATACGAGTGCACAAGGCGCTCTGAAGCCCTGATCCGCAGACAGCTGATGTGTCGGGCTGGCGAGGAGCTCATTGTCCTCGCCAGTCCGCGTTCGTCGCGTCAGCCCGTATTCCTCAGCCCCGCCGAGATGCCGTTGATAGTCAGCTGAATCCCGCGCAGCACCTGCTCGTCCGGGTTCTGGGCGCGGTGCGCCTTCAAGAGCTCGACCTGCACGTGGTTGAGCGGATCGAGATAGGGAAAGCGGTTGCGCACCGAGCGCTCCAGCAGCGGGTTGCCCTGCAACAGACGCTCCTGCCCGGTGATGTCGAGCAAGGTCTCGATCACCAGATTCCATTCACGGCGGATGCGGCCGAAGATCTTTTCCCGCAGGGCCTCGTCGGGGACCAGCTCCGCATAGCGCGAGGCGATCGCGATCGAGCTCTTGGCGAGCACCATGTCCATGTTCGACAACAGCATGCGGAAGAACGGCCATTCCCGGTAGAGCTCGCGCAGGAACGGCATGCCCTGCTCCGGATTCTCCGCGATCCAGGTCTCGACCGCGCTGCCGAAGCCGTACCAGCCCGGCAGCATCAACCGGCACTGCGCCCAGGAGAACACCCAGGGGATGGCGCGCAGATCCTCGATCGCGCGGGTCTTCTTGCGCGAGGCTGGGCGGCTGCCGATGTTCAAGGTCGCGATCTCGTTGATGACGGTCGAGGCCCAGAAATAGTCGACGAAGCCGTCGGTCTCGTAGACCAGGCCGCGATAGGCCTTGAACGCGAGCTCCGAGAGCCGGTCCATCGCGGTGAGATATTCGCGCTTTGGCGCCGGCTGGCGCGGATGCAGCAGGCTGGCCTCGAGCGTCGCCGCGGCGAGGATCTCCAGATTGTTGCGGCCGACCTCGGCATTGGAATATTTGCTGGAGATGATCTCGCCCTGCTCGGTGATCCGGATCTGGCCGTTCACGGCGCCCCCGGGCTGCGCGATGATGGCATCGTAGCTCGGGCCGCCGCCGCGGCCGACCGAGCCGCCGCGGCCATGGAACAGCCTGAGCCGGATGCCATGGCGTTCGAAGATGTCGACCAGGCCGATCTCGGCCTTGTAGAGCTCCCAGCCCGAGGTGACGAAGCCGCCATCCTTGTTGCTGTCGGAATAGCCGAGCATGACCTCCTGCACGGCGCCGCGGCTGTCGACCAAGCGGCGGTAATCGTGCAGCGCCAGCATCCGGTCCATGATGCCGCTGGACGCCTGCAGGTCCTCGATGGTCTCGAACAGCGGCACGATGTTGACGGCGCAGCGGCCCGATGGATCGATCAGGCCGACCTCCTTGAGCAGCAACGCCACCTCGAGCATGTCCGACATGCCCTTGCACATCGAGATGATGCACTGGGGAATCACATCGGCACCGAACGTCGCGTGCGCCTCGGCGGCGGCGCGGAACAGCGCGAGCTCGCCGACGGTCTCGTCGCTGTACTTCACGAACTGCGAGACCAGTGGCCTGGCATTGCGCAGCTCGCTGACCAGCAGGCCGACGCGGGCATCCTCGCTGAGCGCCATGTAGGACATGCCGGGCATCGCGGTGTCGATCAGCTCGGCCACGGTGCGCTCATGCACCGCCGAATTCTGGCGGATGTCGAGCCGCGCCAGATGGAAGCCGAAACAGTCGACCGCGCGACGGAGCATCCGCAGCCGGCCGCGCGCAATGACCTCGGCATTGTTGGCGATCAGCGAGCGATGCAGCACGTCGAGATCGTCCTGCAGCTCCTTGACGCTGTCGTAAGGCGCGACCGCCGCCACCGGCAGGCGGCTGATCTGGATGCCGAGCTTCTTCGCGGTGGCCGCCAGCCGCGCATAGATGCCGGACACCGCGAGACGATACGGCTCACCACGACGATGCGGCGACGTGTCCGGCGAGCGCTCGGCCAGCGCGCGCAGCTCCTCGGAGACATCGGCGAGATGCGCCGCAATGGACAGCTCGCTGCCGAGCAGATGCAGCTCCTCCAGATAGTAATGCAGCGCCAGGCTGGATTGCAGCTTGAGCGTTCCGCGCATGACCTCGGCGGTCACGAACGGATTGCCGTCGCGGTCGCCGCCGATCCAGCTCCCCATCCGCAGGAACGAGGCGAGATCGCCCGCCACCTCCGCGCCGTCGTTGAGCCGATCTTCCAGCGTGCACAGCAGCCGCGGCACCTCGCGCAGGAAGGTGTAGTCGTAGAACGACAGACCGTTGGTGACCTCGTCGAGCACCGTCAGCTTGGTCCGGCGCAGCAGGTTGGTCTGCCACAAGGTCAGCACGGCGCGGCGCAGCGCCTCGTCATTGGCCGCGCGCTCATCCGGCGTCAATTGCATCCGCTCGCGGCGGTCGAGCAGCATCGCGATCTCCATCTCGCGATCCATCGTGCTCTTGCGCCGCACCTCGGTGGGGTGCGCGGTCAGGACCGGGCTGACCAGCGCGGTGGAGAAGAACCTGCGCAACTCCGCCGCCTCGAAGCCGGCCGACTTGGCGTGAGCGAGCGTCGCCGCAAGCATGCCATTGCCGCCGTTGGCGTCGCTCTTGGCGCGCATGCGGCGGATGTTGTTCTGGTCCTCGGCGATGTTGGCGAGATGGGAGAAATAGCTGAAGGCGCGGACGATGCGGACGGTCTCCGCGGTCGACATGCCGTCGAGGATCTGCTCCAGCTCGCGCCGCGCCTGGCGGTCCTCGTCGCGATGGAAGCGCACCGAGGTCTGGCGTATCAGCTCGACGAGGTCGAAGACGTCGGCGCCCTCCTGGTCGCGAACGGTGTCGCCGAGGATGCGGCCGAGCAGCCGGATGTCGTCCCGAAGCCGCGCATCCTCCTCCATGGCCTGCGCCTCGGCGGCGCGGTTGGGACGGATTTCCTCTGGTATGGCTTGCGGCGACATGGATGCGCTCTCCAGCAGCTGCCCATTTACGGGTCAGTCTGCCGTATCCGTATTGCAGCGCAAGATCAAGAAAGAGGCGTCGCCTGCCCTATTCCAAGCTATCGTTCCTCCCCTCGGTCAGATTTGCCTTCCGGCTCGCTCCCAATACGGATCGCGCAGCCGCCGCTTGAAGATCTTGCCGGAATCCTCGCGCGGCAGCTTGCCGTGGATTTCGATATGCCTGGGCACCTTGTAGTCGGCCAGCGAGGCCTTCAGCCGCGCCTTGATCTCGCCGGTATCCAGCGTCACGCCGGGCTGCGGCTCGACCACCGCCATCAGCGCCTCGCCGAACTCCGTGTCGGGGATGCCGAACACAGCGCAATCATGCACGCCCGGCACGGCATGCAGCACCGCCTCGATCTCGGCCGGATAGATGTTGACCCCGCCGGAGATCACCATGTCGCGCTTGCGGTCGCACAGGAACACATAGCCATCGGGGTCCATGTAGCCGACATCACCCGAGGTGATGAAGCCGTCGCGGTCGATCTGGGCGCGCTTCTCCGGCTTGTTGTGATAGGTGAAATCCGGATTGCCCGCGATGCGCGAATAGATCTCGCCGATCTCGCCCTGCGGCAGGATGCGCCCGTCCTCACCGAGGAAGCGCAACTCGGCGCCCGGCGAGACCTTGCCGACGGTGCCGGGCTTCTTCAGCGCGTCCTCGGAGCTCGCGAAGGTGACTGCGCCCGATTCGGTCGAGCCGTAGAATTCGTAGATGACCGGCCCCCACCATTCGATCATCGCGCGCTTGACGTCGGCCGGGCACGGCGCCGCGGCGTGGATGATGTGACGCAGCGACGACATGTCGTAGCGGCCGCGCACCTCCTCGGGCAGCTTCATCAGGCGGATGAACATGGTCGGCACCATGAAGATGGTGTCGATCCGCTCCACCTGGATGATACGGAGAAACTCCTCCGGCTCGAACCGCGGCATCAGCACCAGCGCGCCGCCGAGCCGTCCGGCCCGCAGGCCGAAGGCGTTCGGCGCGGAATGATACAGCGGTCCGGGCAGCAGCGCGCGCGAGCCCGGCTTGAGTCCATAGATCAGCGCCCGCATCCGTTCGGCCGAGGCCGCCTGCTCCACCGTCGGCGCATTGCGCCGGACGCCCTTGGGATGACCAGTCGTGCCGGAGGTGTAGATCATGTTCTGCGGCTGCGGCACCTGCGGTCCTTCGTAAGGACCCTGTTGCATGAGCCAGCTTTCCAGGTCGGTCGCGAACTCCGGTGTTGCGAGCAGATCCGCGCCGATCTTGTAGTTGGACAGGATCTCCGGCGGCGTCGGGACGCTGAGCACGGTGATGCCGGAGGGAATCAGGCCGCGAAGCTGATGCAGCAGATCGGCGTGACCGATCAGCACCCGCGTCGCGGAGTCCTTGAGGATGTAATCGATCTCCTCCGGCTTGAAGTGCCAGTTCACCGGCACACCATAGGCGCCCAGTCGCATCGCGCCGTAGGCGGCCTCGATGAAGGCGATGTCGTTGCGCATGAGCATGCAGACGCAGTCGCCCTGGCGCACGCCGAGCTGCGCGAGACCGCTCGCGATCCGCGCGGCGCGGTCGGCGATGTCAGCGTGGCTGCGCCGGCGTTCGCCGGAGATGATGCCGCAAAACAGGGAGGACGTTTCCATTGTTATTGCCTTGTCCGATCTGGCGTCGGTTCGAGTTTCCGCCGTCATTCCGGGGCGATGCGCAGCATCGAACCCGGAATCTGGAAATTGTTTGGCTCAGCTCCTTCGGGACTGCCCGCAAGGAGGAGGCTAATCTACAAACTTGGGCGCACGCTTTTCGATGTTCGCCCGCACCGACTCCAGCTGGTTCGGGCTACCGATCAGCTTCTGCTGCTCGACCGATTCCGCGAGCAGCGCCGGGCCCGGATCGACCGAGAGGTTGTTCAGCATGCGCTTGGCGGCGCGGATCGCATCCGGATTCTTGCCGGCGATCTCACGCGCCGTCTCCAGCGCGGCCGCGCGCGGATCGGCGCAGATGCGTGTGACGAGGCCGTAGGACTGGCCTTCCTCCGGCGAGAACACCCGGCCGGTATAGGTCAGCTCGCGGAGGATGTCGTCACGCATCAGGGTCGCCAGGATCGGCGTGCCCGCCATGTCCGGCACCAGACCCCATTTGATCTCCATGATCGACATCTTGGTGTCCGGTGCGACGTAGCGCATGTCGGCGCCGAGCGCGAGCTGGAAGCCGCCGCCATAGGCCACGCCATGCACTGCAGCAATCACCGGCACCGGCAACTTCCGCCAGCCCCACACCGCCTGCTGGGCGAAGTTCGCCTTGCCGTGGGTGCGAACGGTGAGGTCGCGCTTCTCGCCGCCGGGTATGCCGTTGCCGCCGGAGTCCTTCATCGCCGCGAAGCGGCCCATGTCGAGCCCGGCGCAGAAGGCGCGGCCCTCGCCGGACAGCACCACGGCGCGCAGCCCCTTTTCCTTCGCCAGCCGCTCGGTGGCCGCCACCAGCGCCTCGAACATCTCCATGTCCAGCGCATTCATCTTGTCGACGCGGACCAGGCGAACGTCGGCGACGCCGTCCTTGATCTCGATCGCGATGCGGTTGTCCATCGAGCGGTCTCCTCACGAATGTCTTTGTGACTTTACAGAAGGCTGTCGGAGCGATTTAGTCAATCGACCAATTAACTCACAACATGTCAGGCGGAAACTCTCCCATGTTCAAGGACAATCTCCTCGAAGGTCGGCGCATTCTGGTGACCGGCGGCGGCACCGGCCTTGGCAAAGCGATGGCCGCACGCTTCCTGCAGCTTGGCGCCGAAGTGCATATTTGCGGCCGGCGGAAAATCGTCTGCGACGAGACCGCGACCGAACTGATGGACCTCTATGGCGGGCGCGTCACCAGCCACGGCGTCGACATCCGCAATGCGATGGCGGTCGAGGAAATGATCGAGGCGATCTTCCAGGAAGGCGGCCTCACCGATCTCATCAACAACGCCGCCGGCAATTTCATTTCCCGCACCGAGGAATTGAGCCCGCGCGGTTTCGACGCGGTTGCCAACATCGTGATGCACGGCACGTTCTATGTGACGCATGCCGTCGGCAAGCGCTGGATCGCAGCGAAGCAGCCGGGCAACGTCGTGTCGATCACGGTCACCTGGGTGCGCAACGGCTCGCCCTATGTGGTGCCCTCGGCAATGAGCAAGTCGGCGATCCACGCGATGACGATGTCGCTCGCCACCGAATGGGGCCGCTACGGCATCCGCCTCAACACCATCGCACCCGGCGAGATCCCGACCGAAGGCATGAGCAAGCGCATCAAGCCCGGCGACGAGGCCGGCGCGCGCACCAAGGCGATGAACCCGATGGGTCGCGTCGGCACCATGGAGGAGCTGCAGAACCTGGCCGTGTTCCTGATCTCCGGCGGCTGCAACTGGATCAACGGCGAGACCATCGCGATGGACGGCGCCCAGGCGCTTGCGATGGGCGGCAACTTCTATCAGCTGCGCGACTGGAGCGACGACGACTGGACCAAGGCCAAGGAGTCGATCAAGGCGCAGAACGAAAAGGACCGCGCGACGCGCACGAGCTGATGGCCCAATCGCCCGGTTGATCGGAGACGTGCTCCCTGTAGACTGATCGAGAGATGCTTGCTCCGGCGCAATCCGGGGCGAGAACCACCACAAGACATCGAACAAAGAAAAAGACGTAATCGGAGGGGAAACATGTCCGTCTCGACGGCAACGTCGACGCTTGTCGACGTCGTGCGCGACAGAGCGCAACTGCTGGGCTCCGCCACCGCATATGAGTTCGAAGGCCGCGTCACCAGCTTCGCCGAATTCGACCGTAAGACCAACCAGGTCGCCAACGCGCTGAAGGCGCTCGGCATCAAACCGCACGACCGAATCGCCTATTTCGGCAAGAACAGCGACATCTATTTCGAGCTGCTGGTCGGCGCCATGAAGGCCAACGTCGTGATGGCGCCGGTGAACTGGCGCCTCGCCGGTCCCGAGGTCGCCTTCATCGTCGAGGACTGCAAGGCGCCTGCCCTGTTCGTCGGTCCCGAGTTCATCACGATGATCCGCTACATCCGCGGCCAGATTCCGAGCGTGCGGCACATCATCACGACCGAAGGCGGCGCGCCGGAATGGCAGGACTACATGGCCTGGCGCGACGCGCAGAGTGCCGACGATCCTGGCGTGGCGATCACGCCGCGGGACATCGCGCTGCAGCTCTACACGTCCGGCACCACCGGCAAGCCGAAAGGCGCGATGCTGTCGCACGCGAACTTCCTCAACCTGGTGAATACCGGCAATCCCGAGGAGAAACCGGACTGGAACAAATGGTCGACCGACGACGTCTCGCTGATCGCGATGCCGATCTTCCACATCGGCGGCTCCGGCTGGGGCCTGATGAGCCTCTACCACGGCGCCCGTGGCATCATCGCGCGCGAGTTCGATCCCACGAAGATCCTCGACTTCTTCGAGCAGTCCGGCATCACCAAGCTGTTCATGGTGCCCGCCGCGATGCAGTTCGTGGTGCGGCAGCCGCGCGCGCGGCAGGTCGATTTCTCGCGGCTCAAATACATGCTCTACGGCGCCTCGCCGATCCCCGCGGCGCTGCTGAAGGAATGCATCGAGGTGTTCAAATGCGGCTTCGTGCAGATGTATGGCATGACCGAGACCACGGGCACCATCATCGCGCTGCCGCCCGAGGATCACGTCGAAGGACTGGAGCGGATGCGCTCGGCCGGCAAGCCGCTGCCGGGCGTCGAAGTCGCGATCATCGATCCCTTGGGCAATCCGCTGCCGCCGCGGCAGGTCGGCGAAATCGCCACCCGCTCCGGCTCCAACATGACCGGCTACTGGAACCTGCCGGAGGCGACCGCACGCACGCTTGGCAGGGACGGCTGGCTGCGCACCGGTGATGCCGGCTACATGGACGAGGACGGCTACGTCTACATCCACGACCGCATCAAGGACATGATCATCTCCGGCGGCGAGAACATCTATCCGGCCGAGGTGGAGAGTGCGATCTGCGATCATCCTGACGTCGCCGAAGCCGCCGTGATCGGCATTCCCGACGAGAAATGGGGCGAGGCTGTCAAGGCGATCGTCGTGATGAAGCCGGGCAAGCAGGCGACCGCGACCGACATCATCAACTTCACCCGCACCCGCATCGCCGGCTTCAAGACGCCGAAGACCGTCGACTTCCTCGACGCCCTGCCGCGCAATCCCTCCGGCAAGATCCTGCGGCGGAATCTGCGCGACCCATATTGGGCGGGCAAGGACCGGCAGGTGAATTGACAACCGGCGGTCTTCTCGTTGCGACAGCCTGGATCGCGTCGCTGGCGCTCGCGATGACGTGGAGAGAGCGCGCACTCTCTCCACACCGTCATTGCGAGGCGCCCTTGCGCCGAAGCAATCCAGGGGCCAAGTGACAGGTCTGGATTGCCGTGCTGACGCTCGCGATGCCGCCACGCGATCAGGCTGCGCTCACCGCTTGTTCGCCCCCATATAGCCAAACAGGAACCCCGCCACCTTGCGCATCTGGATCTCCTCGCTGCCCTCGGTGATGCGATAGCGGCGGTGGTGGCGGTATATGTGCTCGAACGGCCTGTGGCGCGAATAGCCCATGCCGCCATGCACCTGGATGGCGCGGTCGGCGGCCTCGCAGCACAGACGGTTAGCCCAGTAGTTGCACATCGACACCTTGTCGGAGAGCGTGTGCTCGACCTGCGCCTGGGTCAGCTGGTCCATCTCCCACGCGGTCTTGCGGATCAACAGCCGCAGCATCTCGGCCTGGGTCGCCAGCTCCACCAGCGGCCACTGGATCGCCTGGTTCTCCGCCAGCGCCTTGCCGAACGGCTTGCGCTCACGCGCGTAATTGACGCTCTCGTTGATACAGTAGACGGCCGCACCGAGCGAGCTCGCCGCCTGGCGGATGCGGTTCTCGTGCACGAAGCATTGGGCCAGCGACAGCCCGCGCCCGACCTCGCCGAACAGCGCGTCCTCCGGCACGAACACGTCGGTGAAGCTGACGCGCGGATGGTCGGTCGGCATGTTGAAGGTCCAGAGATATTCCTCGACCTTCACACCCTCGGTCTTGGCCGGCACCAGGAAGCAGGTGATGCCGCGCGCATCGCCGTCATTGCCCGAGGTGCGCGCAAACAATGCGCAATGCGTGGCGACGTGCATGCCCGTGGTCCACATCTTCTCGCCGTTGATCAGCCAGCCCTTGACGTTGTCGCGGGTCGCCGGCACCGCCTTCGTCTCCATGTGGGTCGCGTCCGAGCCGTGATGCGGCTCGGTCAGGCCGAAGGTGATGCGGTACTTGCCGGTGATCGAGCCGTCGATCATCGCCTTCTGATCGTCACGGCCGTAGCGGTCGAGCATGGTCACGATTGGCAGATTGCCGACGATCGAATGCTCGTTCTGCAGGTCGTTGTGCAGGCCGAGGCCCTTCGACGCGAAATGCTCGCGGATCACCGCCATCCAGAGGTTCGAGCCGTCCTTGCCGCCATAGCGTTTCGGGATCGCGAAGCGCAGATGGCCGGCCGCGTCGGCGCGGTCCTTGGCCTTGCGCAGCAGCTGCTCCCAGTCATGCCGCGGCAGGCCGCCATTCTCGAAATCGGTGCGCGCCCATTCGCGGCGATGATCGAAGAAGCGGATGTTGTCGTCCGCCTGCTCCAGCGGCTTGATCTCGGCGGCGATGAAGCGGTCGAGCTCGTCGAGATAGGCGATCAGTTCCTTGGGCAAGGAAAAATCCATGGCGCGTCTCCCTGTGCGTGTCGTTGTTGTTCTTGATCTTGGTCAGGCCAGCCCGCCGCCGCGTGCTTGTGGCGCGCAGCGCGGTTGCGTATTTGGATGACCGCGCACGCGGCGCAGGCGCTAAGCTCGCGCACGGCAGCCAATCAGAAACCAGGAGGAACGGTCGATGGAGCTGAAATTCTCGAAGGTCACGCGCAAGGGGCCGATCACAATCGTCACCCTTGCCCGTCCCGAGGTCTACAACGCGCTGCATACCGACGCACATTACGAGCTGGAGGCGGTGTTCGACGGGTTCGCTGCCGATCCCGAGCAATGGGTTGCGATTGTCACCGGCGAGGGTGACAAGGCGTTCTGCGCCGGCAACGACCTGAAATGGCAGGCGGCTGGCGGCAAGCGCGGCTGGGGCCGAAGCGGCTTCGGCGGACTGACGTCGCGCTTCGATTGCGACAAGCCGCTGATCGCCGCCGTCAACGGCGTCGCCATGGGCGGCGGCTTCGAGATCGCGCTGGCCTGCGACCTGATTATCGCCTCGGAGAATGCCACCTTCGCCCTGCCCGAGCCGCGCGTCGGCCTTGCCGCGCTGGCCGGCGGCCTGCAGCGGCTGCCGCGCCAGATCGGCATGAAGCGCGCGATGGGCATGATCCTCACGGGCCGCCATGTCGGCGCGCGCGAGGGCCACGAGCTCGGCTTCGTCAACGAGGTGGTGCCGCAGGGCGAGGCGCTGGAGGCCGCCGAGCGCTGGGCCGAGACCATCGCCAGGAACTCGCCGATGTCGATCCGCGCCTCCAAGCAGGCGATCGAGAAGGGCCTGGCGGTGTCGCTGGAACAGGCGATCACCGAGCAGCGCGACTATCCGGCGGTGCAGGCGATGATTCATTCGCAGGACTACATCGAAGGGCCTAAAGCGTTCTCGGAGAAGCGGCCGCCGAAATGGCTTGGGCGGTAGAGCCTCACCGAGCTCGTCATTCGGGCGCGCGCGCAGCGCGAGCCCGGAATCCATAGCCGCGATCGTCCCTATGGATTCCGGGCTCGCGACTGCGTCGCGCCCCGGAATGACAGCGCGGGTCTGCCTCCACTCCGTCATGGCCGGGCTTGACCCGGCCATCCACGTCTCGCGGCAGATTCGTGAGAGGATGGATGCCCGGGTCAAGCCCGGGCATGACGACGGAGAGTTACACTTCATTCGTGCCTCCCCGCCTCGCGCTTGTAGGATGCGTAGTTCGGCTGATCGACGGCGAGCTTGTCGAGCGTGGTCTGCCAGAGATGCTCCTTCAGACCCGGCGTCGCGAGATCGACAGCACCGCTCGCAATCTGCTCCGCCAACGCGCGATTGAGGTCGAGCAAGGCACCGTCCTGTCCCAGCAAATCCTTCAAACGCGCATGCTCTGCAGCCTCCGCGGGCGCCGCCTGTGTCAATTGCCGCACGACCAGATCGAGCGCGTTGATGCCGACGCGCAGCTTGAACGCCTGATGTCCCGAGATCAGCGGGGCTACATCGTTGCGCAGAAAATCGGCCACCGCCTGTACCAGCTCGGTCGGAGTCGGTTCGTCCTGCATCAGCCCTCTCCCCGCGGCGCCAGCAGCCGCAGCAGATCGATCTCAGTCTCCGACGCGCGGCGGCCGATCATGGCGCGTTCCATCGAGTGGTCGGGACCCAAGCGAAACCGCTGCATCATGCCGCAGCACATCACGCCCCAGCGCAATGTGCCCATGACCTCCCAGAACTTCACCCTGCCGGCATCGACCTTGCGGCCAGCGGCCT
Organism: Bradyrhizobium sp. HKCCYLS3013; assembly: GCF_051167615.1. NCBI lineage: Bacteria > Pseudomonadati > Pseudomonadota > Alphaproteobacteria > Hyphomicrobiales > Nitrobacteraceae > Bradyrhizobium > Bradyrhizobium sp. HKCCYLS3013. The sequence continues at coordinate 41,145 of NZ_JBNPTK010000020.1, read as the reverse complement.
CGTAGCCCGCGTACAGCTCCTCGCGCGAGCCGAAGCCACCGACGGGCTTGTCGATCTCGCCGAAGCGCCAGGAGTTGACGCAGATCCAGCCGAGATCCTCCATGGGATCGCCGAGATGGGCGAGCTCCCAGTCGAGCACGGCGCGCACCCCGTCGGGGCCGATGATGAGATTGCCGTTGCGGAAATCGCCGTGCACCAGCGTGACCTCCGCCGAGGGGCCGGGATCATTGTGCGACAGCCAGCGCAACGCGAGATCGAACACCGGGCGCGGCCAGTCGAAGCTTTGATATTCGCGCGCAAGCTCCGCGATCTCCCTGACCGCGTTCATCTCGCGCAACGCCGGCAGTGCCTCGCGCCGAATGCCGTGGATGCCGGCGGCGATGCCGCCGAGCTGGCGCGCGAGACGGGGGCGCGCCTCGGCAAACTTGGCATCGCGCAGGATCTTGCGCGCGATGGTCTCGCCCTCGACGCGGCGCATGATGAAGCCGGCGCCGAGATCGTCCTCCGGCGTCAGCAGGTGCAGCACCTCGGGCGACGGCACCCCGGCGGCACGCGCCAGCCGCATCAGCGCCGCCTCGTTGTCGAGCCCGGCGGCGCGGCCAGGCGCGGCGCCATAGCCCTTCGGCGAGCGGCGCAAGATCGCACCGACATCGCCCGCGGGATGGACGATGTCGAAGCGCCACGTCTCCTGGCTGGCGCCGCCGGAGAGCTTTGCGGCGCCGTGCACGCCGGTCGCCCCCGGCATGAACGAGGCGACGCAGCGGGACAGCTCGGCCTCGATCATTGGCCCTTGAACTTGGCCGGCCGCTTCTCGAGGAACGCGGTGACGCCTTCCTTGAAATCCGACGTGCTGCCGGCGACGCGCTGCGCCTGGAATTCAGCGTTGAGCTGCTCCTCGAACGAGTTCTCGGGACTGTCCCAATACAGCTTGCGGATCTGAGACAATGCGACCGTCGGGCCATTGGCGAGCTCATGCGCGAGCTTCATCGTCTCCTCCTTCAGCGCCGCATCGTCATAGACGCGATTGACGAGCCCCCATTGCAGTGCCGTCTCGGCCGGCAGCTTCTCGCCGAGCAGCGACAGCTCGATCGCGCGCGCCTTGCCGACAAGGCGCGGCAGCAGCCAGGTCGAGCCGCAATCGGGAACGAGGCCGATGCGGCGGAAGGCTTGCAGGAAGTAGGCGGACTTGGCGCACAGGATCATGTCGCCCATCAGCGCGAAGCTCATGCCGGCGCCCGCGGCCGGGCCGTTGACCGACGTCACGATCGGGCAATGCAGGTTGCGCAGGCGGCGCAGGAACGGATGGAAGGCGGTCTCGAGCGCGGCGCCGGCATTGCTGCGGCCGGGCTTGGCCTGCGTGTTGCGGCCCTGCAGGTTGGCACCGGTGCAGAACGCGCGTCCCGCGCCGGTGACGACGAGACAACGCACTTCCGCCTTCTTCTCCTCGATCTCGTCGAGTGCCTCGGCGAGCCCGCCCAGCATGTCGATCGAGACCGCGTTCATCACCTCCTGATGATCGAGCGTGAGGACGGCGACGGGCCCGTCGAAATCGAGCGTGACGTGCTTGAACTGCATGGTTTCCTCTCAAGAGCTTTTCGAGCGCTGCATTCTTTACGGCGGAAATTCGCTGCATCGCCGGGTTCGTGCAGCATATTTGATTTTTGCGCTGCGCTTGTCCATGGTTGGATCATCCCAATAACTGAAGCGGCGCGCAGCGCACTCACATCATCACGGAAACGTCCGAGAGAACCCCATGAACATGTTCGACCTCACCGGCCGCGTGGCCGTCGTCACCGGCGGCAATGGAGGCATAGGCCTCGGAATCGCCCAGGCACTTGCGTCCAGTGGCTGCAACGTCTCGATCTGGGGCCGCAACGCCGAGAAGAACAAGGCAGCCGCGGCCTCGATGGCGGCTGGTCCCGGCAAGGTCGACACCCGCGTCTGCGACGTGACGAGCCCTGCTTCCGTCAACGACGCGATGCAAGCGACGCTCGACGCCTTCGGCCGCGTCGACGGCTGCTTCGCCAATGCGGGCATCGGCGGCGGCGGCCGCAAGCCTTTCATCGAGCGCAGCGAGGAGGAATGGCGCACGATGTTCGCGACCAATCTCGACGGCGTCTTCCACGCCTTCCAGGCTGCCGCGCGGCACATGACGGCCCGGGCGGAGGCCGGTGATGCGTTCGGCCGCCTGGTCGCCACCTCGAGCCTCGCCTCGCTGTTCGGCACCGCGCGCAACGAGCACTATGCCGCGACCAAGGCCGCGATCAACGCGCTGTGCCGCGCGCTCGCGGTCGAGCTCGCACGCCACGGCGTCACCGCGAATGCGATCCTGCCCGGCTGGATCAGGAGCGACATGACCGCGGGCATCATGGGCAATGAGAAGTTCGTCGCCAATGTCATGCCGCGCATCCCGGTGCGCCGCTTCGGCGAGCCGTCGGATTTCGGCGGCATCGCCGTCTACCTCATGAGCAAGGCGTCGTCCTATCACACCGCAGACTGCTTCGTGATCGACGGCGGCTATACCGCCTTCTGACCGGCAGCAGCGACCGGTGGGCCGGTGCGCCGGTCTGCCGAACCCGGATTTGTTCCACATCCGTATTCCAAGATTTCCGAAATTTAATGCTGTCCAGGCTGCCACGCCCTCGTGACCTCGGCGTTGTCCCTCATCACATAACGAGGAGAAGCCGAGGGGAAGGAAGCCATGAAGCGAGGCGTGACGGTTTTGGCCTGTGTGTCTGCCCTGACTGTGGCCGGCTATTTCGCCATTGCGAAGTGGGGCATCCAGCACGAGAGCCGTGAGTTTTTCGATGCCGAGCGGCAGCGGCCGATCACGGTCGACGTGGCCGTGCGCACGGATTACGAGATGAAGGCCAATGCCGGGCTGTGGCGGCTCCCGGTGGCGATCATCAGCAACGGCAACACCGTCAAGAACACCGAGTATTCCTTCCTCGCGAACGTGTTCGCCGCGCGCGGCTATCTCGTCGCCAGCGTTCAGCAGGACCTGCCGACCGATCCGCCGCTCGTCACCAAGGTCGGCATGCCCTATGTCGGCCGGCTCGACGTCTACAAGAAGGGTGAGGCCAACATCCTGTGCGTGCTCAAGGAGATGAAGAAGCGCCATCCGAATGCCGACTATGAGCATCTGACCCTGGTCGGCCATTCCAATGGTGGCGACACCGCGATGTATTTCGCCAAGGAGCATCCGAACATCGTTTCGCAGGTGGTGACGCTCGACAATCTGCGGGTGCCTTTCGTGATCCGGGACAAGCTGAAGATCCTGTCGTTCCGCTCCGACGATCCGCAGTTCAAGACCGATCCCGGCGTGTTGCCATCGCAGGTCGGCAAGAAGAGCGGTATCGACATCATCAAGACCGAATTTCAGCACACCTGGATGAGCGATCGCGGTCCCTATACGGCGCGGGAGCGGATCCAGGCGACGCTCGACAAATATCTCGGCGGCGACACCACCAGCGAGCTCGCACCGGCAGACACCGACAATCTGATCGTCACCAACGGCGCAGCGGCCCTGCCCTGATCTGACGATACGTCGGCGGGGCGGCATGCGCATGGCAGCGGCGCAATCGCGCAGCCGCCATCGCAGCCGTCAGTTCTGCGGTTTCTTGGCCGGCGGGCCGTTCTTATTCCCCGGCATTCCCTTGATATTCGACGGATCCTGAGCGCTGACGTCCGGATTATGGCGGTTGATCGTGGACGAGCCGACCGTGCCGCCTGTCGTCTCAGTGCCCGGTCCGTTCTTGTTGCCGGGCGCGCCCTGGATGCCTGCTCCGGAATTCTGCACACTCGGCGGCGGCGTGGTCTGCGGGCTGCCCTGCGCCAGCGCGGACGTAGCCGAGACGGCGAACGCGCAAGCAATCAGACTGATCATTGGTTTCATGGCGCGACCTCCATTTGTAGTTGCTGTGCTGTCCGAACGTGGCGCTGGCGGAGCCGTTCCCGGAAACATGGAGTTTCCCGCGCGAGGACGCCGATGTGCGCACCCTCTGCCCGCTTTATTGGCTTCCGGATCGCGTCACGGCCCACTACGGTCGGGGAACCGACGCACCAGAGGCCCCTACATGGAATACCTCTCCACCGATCTCAGCCCGCGCGAGCGCTACAAGATCTTGACCTCCTTCGTGCTGCCACGGCCGATCGCCTGGGTCACGACCAGGGGCGAGACCGGGGTGGTCAACGCCGCGCCGTTCTCATTCTTCAACGTGATGGGCGAGGACCCGCCGCTCTGCGTGTTCGCGATCAACCTGCGGCCGGACGGCCGGACCAAGGACACCCTGGTCAACATCCGCCGCTCAGGCGAGTTCGTGGTCCACATCACCGACGAGCCCCTAGCGCAGGCAATGCACGAGACCGGCGGCGACTTTCCGCCCGAGATCGGCGAGCCCGATCATCTCGGACTCAAGCTCGCACCCTCGCGCATGATCGGCGTGCCGCGGCTGGCGGACGCACCGTTCGCGATGGAGTGCAGGACCTGGCAGCTCATCGATGTCAACGGCGACCGCGTGCTGGTGCTCGGCGAGGGCCTCGCCTTCCACATCCGCGACGAGTTGTGGGACACCGAGAAGATGCGGGTCGAGATGGAGCTGTTCCACCCCGTGGGGCGCATGTTCGCCGACCGCTATTGCCGCACCGACGACCGCATGGATTTCCCGCCGGCGAAGGGCGCCGGCTGAGCGCTCCCGGCCGGACGCCGTCAGTAGGTCGCGGCCAGATAGCCGACGATCTTGTCGACATCGGCCGCGTCGATCGGGGCACCATAGACCTTGATCATCTTGGTGACCTCGGCCTGCCAGAACTCCTTCTTGTTCTGCATCGGCGGCTGCGTCTTGATGTAGTCGGAGGAGTGGCAGGCCGTGCAGTTGCCCTGGACCACGGCGAGGTCGGGCCCCGGCTTGAAGGCGGCAGTCTCCTGTGGAACCTGGTAGTTGACGGGCGCTGCGGTCAGGGCGATGGGGTTGCCCGCCAAGCAACCAAGTCCAGCGGCCAGCGAGGCGATGAGGAACGACATCCGTTGCATGGTCATCCTCCTCAGGCCGCCGTGACGCGGACGGTTTCGACGACATTGCGCAGATAGCCGGCCGGATTCCAGCGCGGTGTCTCCGGCTGGGTTTCGCCGGAATTGCTCGTGGCCCGCACCTTGAGCTCGTGGGCTCCCACGGCAAGCTTCACCGGCAGCTTCCACTCGCGGAAGGAATATTTCCCGAGATCCCTGCCGAGCTTGGCGTCGGTCCAGCTCTTGCCGCCATCGGTCGAGACCTCGACCTGCTTGATCCCCGTTCCGCCGTCGAATGCGATGCCGCGCAGCACCGCCCTGCCGGCCTTCAGCTTCGCGCCATCGGCCAGGCTGGTGATGAACGAGCGGACCGTGAAGCGGTTGATCGGGATGGTGGCTTTCGGCGTCGTGCCGGGCTCGACGGCATTGTTCGGCGTGTCCGGGATGCGATAGGCCGATTTCATCCAGAAGCCGTCGAACACGCCGTCGACGACGGTGATCTCGTTGAGGTGCTTGACCCAATACGTCCCGTAATAGCCGGGCACGATCAGTCGGAGCGGGAAGCCGTTGAGGAACGGCAGATCCTCGCCGTTCATGCCGTAGGCCAGCATCACCTCGCCATTCATGGCGTGATCGAGGTCGAGCGCCTTGACGAAATCCGGCGTCTTGTCGATCACCGGGCCGTCCATGCCGCCGAACGTGACCTGTCTGGCGCCGGCCTGGACACCCGCCATGTCGAGCACGGTCTTCAGCGGCACGCCCCGCCAGCGCGCATTGCCCATGGCGCCGTTGCCAAGCTGGCCGCCTGCGACGCGAGGCTCGAAGAAGCCGCGGCTGTTGCCGGAGCATTGGTTGACGGCGACGATCTCGGTCGCCTTCATCTTGCGGATGTCCTTGAGCGACAGCTTGAGCGGCTTGTCGACCTTCCCCTTGATCGCGAGTGTGAACTTGTCCGGATCGAGATCGTAAGGCAGGCCCGCCAAATGATAGCGGACGAAGAAGGCATTGTTCGGCGTGATCACGCCGTCATTGAACACCCCGAATGGCGTTTCGAGTTGCGGCGGCCGGCTGGTCAGGCCGATCATCGGCCGCTTCTGCGGATACTTCACCAGCGGCCGCTCGCCGTTGGCGAAGGGCAACGTCACCGTCTCCCCGGCCAGCGCACGGGTCGTGCCGAAGCTGCCCAGCAAAGCAGCCATCCCCGCTCCCTTGAGCAGATCACGTCTGTCGATCATGGGTCTCCCTCCGGAGTGGTGGTTCTCGCCAGGGGTCATCACCTCGGGACGAGTTGGTCAGCACACGGCATGCATTGCGGCGCCAGATGATTGTTGCACGATTCTCTTGTGACAAGAAAAGACGTGATGTCAGAGATCAAACCATCGCGATTCATCGCACTGCGGCAAAAATGAAGACCGCGCGTGGGTGACGGAGTGCGCACGCGAGTCGTGCCGGCGAAAGGGCGGTTCGCGGGTCGTGTCGTCCTTGCGAGCGAAGCAATCCAGAGTCCCGCGTCGACTCTGGATTGCTTCGTCGCTGCGCTCCTCGCAATGACGGGTGTTAGCCCGGGTGCCTGGATCGTGGCGGATTTGTAGCCCGGATGAGCGGCTGACATCCGTAGGGTGGGCAAAGCGGCGCCATCAGGCGGCGCGTGCCCACCGGCGGTTGATGTGAGGGAGCGCGGTGGGCACGGCGCGTCGCACAGATGTGAACGCCAACAATGATGGAAGGCGCGCCTTTGCCCACCCTACGACACGACGACCGAACTACCCGCCCTGCCCGATCTTGTCCTGCGTCTTGGTATCGAAATCGCCGGCGTCGTGGCGCTCGTGGAGCTGGCTCTTGGGATCGCCGGAGACGCGGTTGACCATGCGGCCGCGCTTCACAGGGGTGCGCTGCGCGATCTGGTCGGTCCAGCGCTGGACGTGTCTGTAGTCCTGCACCGAGAGGAATTCGCCGCCTTCGTAGAGCAAACCCTTGGCGAGCGCGCCGTACCACGGCCACACAGCGATGTCGGCGATGGTGTAGTCGGGGCCGGCGAGATACTCGCTTTCGGCCAGGCGGCGGTCGAGCACGTCGAGCTGGCGCTTGACCTCCATCGCGAAGCGGTCGATGGCATATTCGATCTTGGTCGGCGCATAGGCATAGAAGTGGCCGAAGCCGCCGCCGAGATACGGCGCGGCGCCCATCTGCCAGAACAGCCAGGACAGGCATTCGGCGCGCTTGGCCGGCTCGGTCGGCAGGAAGGCGCCGAACTTCTCGGCCAGATAGACCAGGATCGCGCCGGACTCGAACACGCGGATCGGCTCGGGCCCGCTGCGATCCATCAGCGCCGGGATCTTGGAATTGGGATTGATGGCGACGAAGCCCGAACCGAACTGATCGCCCTCGCCGATCCGGATCAGCCAGGCATCGTATTCGGCGCCGCTGTGGCCGAGCGCCAGCAGCTCCTCGAGCATCACGGTGACCTTCACGCCGTTCGGCGTTCCCAGAGAATAGAGCTGCAAGGGATGACGGCCGACAGGCAATTCCTTCTCGTGGGTCGGACCTGCGATCGGCCGGTTGATGTTGGCGAAGCGGCCGCCGCTGGCCTTGTTCCAGGTCCAGACCTTGGGCGGCACATAGCTGTTCTGTTCGGACACGGCAGACTCCGGCATGAGCGTCAGGAGCGAGCGTTTTAGGCGTATATGCCGTCGAGCGGAAGCCGCACCGCGCGCGGGCGCCATCAGCATTTTCTGCATTGCGCGGTCGAACCTGCGATGACAGAACGGAGACAAGACAACAATGACGGTCCGTCATGGGCCCGCTCCTGGAAACGCCGATGACTGCAACTACCCTGCCCCCCGACCGCATTCCCGTGATCGTCGGCGTGGGCGAGATCGTCGATCGCCCGAAGGACATTCGCGACGGTCTGGAGCCGCTGGCGCTGCTCGAACAGGCGATCCGCCGCGCGGAAAATGACGCGGGCGCCAAGCTCGTCCATGACACCGGCTCGCTCGACGTCGTCAACTTCCTGAGCTGGCGCTACCGCGCCCCCGAGCAGCTTCTCGCGCAGCGGTTGGGCGTCGCGCCGGCGCACTGCCATTATGGTCCGGTCGGCGGCGAGAGCCCGATCCGCTTTCTGCACGAGGCCGCCTTGCGCATCGCGCGCGGCGAATGCGAGGTCGCCGTGGTCTGCGGCGCCGAGGCGCAATCGACCGCGACCAAGGCCGAGCGTGCCGGCATCACTCTGCCGTGGACGCCGTTCGCCCATGATGTCGAGGAGCCGAAGCGCGGCGCCGCATTCCAGAAGCCGCTGGCGGTGAAGCTCGGCGTGTTCCGTCCGGTCTCGGTCTATCCGTTCTACGAGGTCGCGAGCGCGGCAAAATGGGGCCAGACGCCGCGGCAGGCGCTCGCCGAATCCGGCGAGCTGTGGTCGCGCTTTTCGGCGGTCGCCGCCTACAATCCCAACGCCTGGCTGAAGCGGCACTTCGCGCCCGACGAGATCACGACGCCGTCGGCCGACAATCGCCCGATCGCCTGGCCCTACACCAAGCTGATGGTCGCCAATCCCATGGTCAACATGGGCGCGGCGCTGATCCTGACCAGCCTCGCCAAGGCGCGCGCCGCCGGCATCGCCGACAACCGCATGATCTATCCGCTCGGCGGCGCATCGGCGGAGGATCCGCGCGACTATCTCACGCGCGACCAGTTCGCCGAGAGCCATCCGCAGAACGCTGTATTGCGGGCCGCGATGAACATCGCCGGTGGCAGCGGCGCGGCGTTCGACGCCATCGAGCTCTACAGCTGCTTTCCCTGCGTGCCGAAGATGGCACGGCGAACCCTCGGCCTCGGCGCCGACGTCGAGCCCACCGTCACCGGCGGGCTGACCTTCTTCGGCGCGCCGCTCAACACCTACATGACGCATGCCGCCTGCGCGATGGTGCGGCGGCTGCGCGGCGGCGCCAAGCGCGGCCTGCTGTACGGCCAGGGCGGCTTCGTCACCAAGCATCATGCGCTGGTGATCTCGCGCGAGCCGCCGTCGTCCCTGTCACAGGAGGTGAGCGTGCAGGCCGAGGCGGACCGGCACCGCGCCGTCGCGCCGGAGTTCGTCAGCGAGGCCAGCGGCGGCGGCAGGGTCGAGAGCTTCACCGCGCTGTTCGATCGCAACGGCGAGGTCGAGCATGGCGTGGTGATGCTGCGCACCGAGCAGGACGCGCGCACGCTGGCGCGCGTGCCGGCGCAGGACGCAGCCACGCTGGCGCGGCTGATGGATCAGGACAGGTCGCCGGTCGGCTTGCTCGGCACGATCACGATGGCCGCGGATGGCGTGCCGGAGTGGCGGGCGAATTAGTCCACTTCCGTCACCTCACACCTCCCGCGCCTCGTGCTGCCAGCGTGCATAGGCCGTATCCCAATCAGGATCGCGCTCCGCCACGAAGCCGAGCGTTCGGCCGCCGCCGAGGTCGCGGAAGCCGATCATGGCGCGCCGGTGCGCGCCGCTTCTGACATAGACGCGCATGCTGGCTTCGTCGGTCCAGACCGTCAGCGTGTGATAGATGCCATTCACCGGACGAAGCTCGACGCGCAGATTTCCGGGAGCGGCGCGCGCCTGGCGGACGGCGCGCAGCGTGTGCCACCAGAATCGCGCCAGCCGAGTGAGGCCGCGGTGCGGGCGGAAGCCGGTGACGGACACGTAGACGCTCATGGCGCGCTCCTGGATCGCACCCCGTCGCGGGGAAAACGGTCGCGCCGGCGGGTGTGAGCACAACGCTGCTCACCGCGTCCTGGATGTCGGCGCGTAGATCACGGTCCGGCGGTCAGCGCCCACTTCGCCTGGGCTTCACGTCGGCAGGGACCGTGCCGGTGGTCTCCGCAGCCGCCGGGGGCGAGCTGTTGTCGCCCGCCAATTGCTGGTCGCGCTTGAGCGCGACGGCCTCATCCCGCCGCGCGGCCGCAACCGCCGATTCCGGATCCAGCTTGAGCGCCTGGTTGAAGTCGGCGAGCGCGCGGTCGTAGCGCCCCTTTTCCAGCCACACCGCGCCGCGGTCGCTGTACGTCGCGGCATCGTTGAAGCCCATGCGCACGGCGTGGTCGAGATCGACGAGGGCCTCGTCCAGATCTCCCTTGCGCTGGAACGCCAGTCCACGATCGTGAAACAGCATCGGGTTGTTCGGATCGAGCCGGATCGCCCGCTCATAATCGCCAAGCGCCCGGTCGAAGCGGCCCATCCGGACCAGATCCCTGGCGCGGTAGCGATAGAGATCGGCATTGCGGGGCGCGAGCCGGATCGCCTCGTCGAGATCGGCGACGGCCCCTTCGACATCGCCCTGGCGGCTGCGGTCCATCGCGCGCTTCACCAGGGATGCGGCGGTCATCGGTTCGGCCGGGACGACCGGCTCTGCGGCTTGCGGCGCCGGCGCCTCCATCGCCGGGGGCGGCACCGGCAGCACGGCTCCGGTCGCATCCTGGACGGCAGGCGCCGGGATGGTCTCACCTGCGACCTTGCGCTGCGGCGCGGATCGGGCCTGCGGCGACGGTGTCACGATCGAGCGCGTCGCCTGCCTGCTCATCCAGTCACCGGCGGAGGGCAACAGCAGAATCTCGAGGCCGATCAGGATCGCGCTGAGCACGGCGGTCGCCGCGGTGAACTGCAGGATGGCGTCCCAGCGCTCGCGGCGGGCGCGATCGCGCTCGGCGGCAAGATCGGCGTCGTATTCGGCGCGCAGGCCAGGGTCGCGCAGCACGTTGTAGGCGACGATGATCATCTTGAGCTGATGCTCCGACGCCGCATCGGCGCCGCCCCGGAGGTCGGGATGGTGCGCCTTGGCGGCCAAGCGGAACGCCCGCTTGATCGTGTCGAGATCGGCCCGCGGCGATACGCCGAGCACCTCGTAATGCGTCTTCATGGTGCGATCCCGTGCCTCTCTACCGAGGCCGGTTCGGGATCACGCGGGGTGCAGGTCGAGCGCATAATGGGCGCCATCGCGGGTGAGCCTGCCAAACGCGGCCCACGGAAAATGAGATCCACAAACCAACATCTTTTCTGCAACGATACGATCGAGCAATCTGCGCCGGCTGACCTCGGCAGCCGGGCCGTCCTGGTCATAGGCGCCGTGCCATTCCGGATGGCGCAGGCACAATGCCGGCACATAGGCGGTGTCGCCCGAGATCATCAGTTGCTCCGCTCCGGAGCTGAGATGAAAGGCGGTGTGCCCCGGCGTATGTCCGGGGACGCTGACGAAGCGGATGCCCGGCACCACCTCGTCCTCGCCCTCGACCGGCAGCACGTTCTTCCACCCCGGGATCACGCTCTGGATGCGGCGCGCCAGCGACTGCCGCCACGGGGGCAGCCGGCTGGTCAGAGATGCGTCGGTCCAGAACTTGTATTCCGCCGCGGCCACGATGATCTCGGCGGTCGGAAACACCGGCGCGTTGGTGTCCTCGCCGAGCAGTCCGAAGATGTGATCGGGATGGAAGTGCGAGATCAGGATGGTGTCGATGTCCTCCGGGCGAATGCCGGCTGCTTTCAGATTGTCCAGCATGCGACCTGAAATGAAGATCGAGTCGGAATTGTAGCCCTGCACCTGGCCGCCGCCGCCGGCATCGCACAGCACGGTCTTGCCCTTCAGCCGCACCACGAAGGTGGAGATCGGGATCGGGACGAAGGCGGAGCTCAGGCCGGCGGCTCGCAGTGCCTGCTTGACGTCGCTGATGCTGGCGTTGCCGATGAAGCCGGCCTCGTGCGGCTTTTCCCAGATCCCGTCATAGAGGGCGATCACCTCGGCCTCGCCGATCGTGATCCGGCGATAGCCGGGCGTGGGATCCTCAGTGCGGCGGCGCGGCTTGGCGGCAACGACGGCAAGCCCCGCATCGAGACCGAGGGCGGCCGCAGCCGTCGCGGCCGATAGCACCAAGGTCCTGCGCGAAGGGCCGCTCGCAATCACATTGCCTGCCACTAAATGTACCGCTGGTTGAATAAATATCTAACACAAGTTAACCTCTGCACCTTAGCGGGATTATGGCGCGACAACGGCCTTTCTGGCCGGGGCGTCAGGTGTGGGGAGTCTGCAACGGTGGGGGAATGATCCGGTCGAGCGGGGCGCCGCCTGACGAACGGCGTACGCATGGGCGTCGACGTGGTTCGCCGGGGCGTCATCGGCTCTGCCCGCGGCTATCGGTAGGGCTGTTCGACTATCGGATGCAACGGCGGCCCATCTCGGCCGCTGTCGCAGGCTTCGTCATGCCGCGGATCAGGCGGCGCGAACGGATTGCAGGAAGCGGCTGACCTCCTGCTTGAGCCGGTTGCTGTCGCCGGAGAGCTGGCGCGCGGCGCTGAGCACCTGCCCCGAGGTGTCGCCGGTCTCGCTGGCGCCGCGCTGGACGTCGGCGATGTTGGCGGACACCTGCTGTGTACCCGCGGCGGCGTGCTGGATGTTGCGCGAGATCTCGGCGGTTGCGGCGCCCTGCTCCTCGACCGCGGCCGCCACCGTCGCGGCGATCTCCGACAGCCGCTCGATCGTCGTCGAGATCTCCCTGATGGCACCGACCGACTCCTGCGTGGCCCCCTGGATGCCGGAAATCTGTTGGCCGATCTCGCCGGTCGCCTTTGCAGTCTGTTCGGCCAGCGCCTTGACCTCGGAGGCGACGACGGCAAAGCCGCGGCCGGCTTCGCCCGCCCGCGCAGCCTCGATGGTGGCATTGAGCGCCAGCAGATTGGTCTGCCCGGCGATCGTGTTGATAAGCTCGACGACGTCGCCAATGCGAGTCGCCGCCTTCGACAGCTCCCCGACACGATCATTGGTGCGGCGAGCCTGCTCGACCGCATCGGAGGCGATGCGCGCCGACTCCTGCACCTGGCGGCTGATCTCACGGACCGACGAGGTGAGCTCCTCGGTCGCCGAGGCGACGGCCTGAACGTTGGCCGACGCCTCTTCGGAGGCCGCGGCGACGGTGGTGGACAGCTCCTGCCCCCGCACGGCGGTGCTCGACAGCGAATTGGCAGAACTCTCGAGCTCGCTGGAGGCCGAGGACACCGTATTGACGATGTTGCCAATGGCGCCTTCGAAACTGTTCGCAAGCTCTGACATCTCCCGCTTGCGCGAGGCGGCTGCGCGCCGCTCCTGCTCACCGAGCTCCCTGGCGTTGAACCGCACCATCGTCTGCACGGTCTGCAGGTTACGCAGCGCGCGGCCGATCTCGTCGTCGCGCTCGATGCGCATGCGGGTGTCGAGCTTGCCCTGAGTGATGCTTTCCATCGTCTCGTTCAGATGATCGAGCGGCGCCACGATCACGTTCATCGTGCGCAGCCCGACCAGGCCGCACAGCACGACACCAGCGGCGGCAATCGCCACGGCGGTCATTCCGGCGAGCCCGCCCTCCCCGAACGAAATGACGCCAAGCACGAGCAGGAACAGTGTCTGCAATCCAACCAGCGTTCGCAGCCTTGCCGCGATCGTGCCGGCGAACATCGAGAGATGGTCGAACACCGAGCGGCGGCGGACGATGCCGTCGTCGATCTTGTAACCATGTGGCCGCTTTTCGCGAATCGCCGCATAGACCTGCTCGGCCTCGGCGCGCTGGTCGGCGGGCAGCTTGGTGCGCACCGAGGTGTAGCCGACGACTTGGCCGTCTTTGCAGATCGGCGACGCCGTCGCCAGCACCCAGTAATAGTCGCCATTCTTGCGGCGGTTCTTGACCGCGCCGACCCAGGGACGGCCGGCCTTGAGCGTGGTCCAGAGATTGTCGAAGGCTTCAGGCGGCATATCGGGATGGCGCACGATGTTGTGCGGCTGCCCCATCAGCTCGGCTTCGGTGAAGCCGGCCGCGTCGACAAAATCCTGGTTGAAGAAGGTCAACTTGCCCTTCGTGTCGGTCTTGGACACGATCAGCGTGTCATCCGTGATCGGATACTCGACGTTGGTGACGGGCAAATTCTTACGCATGGCGAGTCTTTCAATCGACGATGATGGCCGTGAGCCGTGCCGGCACTGGCATGACTAATTTTGTTGCAAGAGATGCATCGATCGTCGCAGTCGCCGATTAACCTAAGATAAAATGCCGCCACCGTTGAAATACGGGCGCTGGCGCTCATTGATGGCAGTTGCAAATCGCGCAAGGCCTGTAGCCGGTGTGTCGCCACACGAGTGCAGACAGAACGGCGCATCCATGTTGCCGCCGTTGACGGAGCGCACAGATCGTTGCGCTCCTGGCCGCTCGGGATCTCAGGCGGCGCGAACCGTTTGCGGGAAGCGCGTCGCCGATGCGGGTCGCGGCCCTCGACAGCTCGCCGAGGCGATCGGTGGTCGAGCGCGCCTGGCCGACTGACTCGCCCGCCATCCGCGCCGACCGGCCCACGAAAAAGGGCGCGGCCTCCCGGCTACGCCCTGGTCTCGTTGGAATCTGCCCGCCGGGATCAGGCGGCGCGCACGGTGTCCAGGAAACGTCCGACCTCGAGCTTGAGGCGGTTGCTGTCGCCGGACAGCATCTGCGCCGCCGAGAGCACCTGGGACGACGCCGAGCCGGTCTCGCTGGCACCGCGCTGCACCTCGGCGATATTGGACGACACCTGCTGCGTGCCGATCGATGCCTGCTGGATGTTGCGCGAGATCTCCTGCGTCGCCGCGCCCTGCTCCTCCACCGCGGCGGCGATGGCCGAGGAAATCTCCGACAGCTTCTCGATAGTGCCGGAGATCTCGCGGATGGCCCCAACGGATTCCTGCGTCGCTGTCTGGATGCTGCCGATCTGCTGGCCGATCTCGCCGGTGGCCTTGGCGGTCTGCTCGGCCAGCGCCTTCACCTCGGAGGCGACCACGGCAAAACCACGGCCGGCTTCACCTGCCCTGGCGGCCTCGATGGTCGCATTGAGCGCCAGCAGATTGGTCTGGCCGGCGATGGTGTTGATCAGCTCGACGACGTCGCCGATGCGGGTCGCGGCCTTCGACAATTCGCCGACGCGATCATTGGTCCGCCGCGCCTGGTCGACGGCATCGCTGGCCATGCGCGCGGACTCCTGCACCTGCCGGCTGATCTCGGTGACCGAGGAGGCCATCTCCTCGGTAGCGGATGCGACCGACTGGACGTTGGTCGAGGCTTCCTCGGAGGCGGCGGCAACCGTGGTCGCCAAGGTCTGCGAGCGCGCGGCGGTCGAGCTCAGCGACGTGGCCGACGCCTCCAGTTCGGTCGAGGCATGCGACACGGTGCCGACGATCTGCCCGACGGCCTGCTCGAAGCCGTCGGCCATCTGATGCATCTCGGCGCGGCGCTTCTCGGCCATCAGCTTGTCCATCGCGATCTTGGCCTCGGCCTCCTGCTGCGCCTTCTCGGCCAGCATCACCTTGATCTGGTTGACGGCCTGCGCCGTATCGCCGATCTCGTCGCCGCGGCCCTCGCCGGAGATGGCTACCTCCTCTCCCTTTGCCATGCGCTGCAGCACGGCGACCAGCGCGCGCATCGGCTTGGCAATGCCGTACTGGCCGATGACGAAGCCGAGCGACAGACCGGCGATGATGCTGATGGCGGAGAGTACCATCAACCTGTGTGATGTTTCGACATACTCATCAGCCGACGACTTGGCCAATTCTTCGACGCGGTGATCCACCTGCTCGGCCACTGCCCGCATCTTGGCTCGGAGCGTCTCGGCAACGGCATCACTGGCCTTGACCGTTTCGAGCAACTTCTGAGCGGAGTCGCTGATCTGGTTGGAGGACGCCGCCTCCACCACGGCCAGCGTCTTGCCGATACTTATCTGATAGGCTGCGAATGCGTCTCGAACGCCGCCGAGCATCGCCTGGGTTTCCTGGTCATTCGTCTTTGAGACTTCGTCCAACCGTTCCTTGAACGCCTTCATCTGCTCGTCGATGATGTGATGCGCTGCGTTGCGGTTGTCGTCGCGAGGATCGAGTGCGCTACGGAACTCAGCGCCGACGATGGACGCCACATTCGTGTTGGCTCGCGCGGCCAGCATCGAGCGCCGAGCAGCCCGCGCCATGCGCTCGGCGTTCTCGTTGAGATCGCGCAATGCACCGGCGGCGATGTAGCTCAGGGCACCCATCATGGCGCTGAGCAGGAGCACGATCGTAAGAATCTTAGTCAGGACGCGAAAGCGCGAAAGAAACGACATCTACAACCTCTCATGAAGGCCGATGACGTCAAACGAAGCCGAGACTACGTCGAGGACGCAATCGAAGTCGCTCCTGCATCACCGGTGATGTTGGGTGAGCCGACCTTGTTGCGCTTGAATCGAAAAAAATCTTAATTTTCTCGACCGTAAAAATTCGGATCAAATGATACGCGCGGACGGTATTTTTCCCCGCCGCGCGCTCGCCCCGATAGACAGCCACGGTAGTGGCCAACCGCTGCGAGCGCTCGGCCACCGAGGGTCGGGGATCTTCACCGAGGCTTCGAACTCACCGGAGGCAGAGGACGCGCACGCCGACGATCCGCGAGCCCGTCGCTTCGAGGGCGCGCCGGCAAGTTGCTTCATCTCGCGCTCCCCCGCGCCGCGGATCATTCCAGCTCGATCGGCTGATAGGCGCCGGTCTCGTCGAGCGCGGTGCCCCAGATCTTGTGCGAGGCCTGATGTTCGGCGGGGCCGAAGTTGAGCGAGGCGCCAAGCCCCAGATCGATGTTGCGCATCGACTCCAGCGTATCGATCAGCCGCTCGGTATCGAGCTGCGGACCGGCCTGCTTCAGGGCTTGAACCAGGATGCTTGCCTCGATGTAGCCCTCGAGCGAGGTGTAGTCCGGCGGTTCGCCGGGGAAATGCTTCGCCAGCGCGGCCTTGTAGTCGAGCACCACGCTCGAATAGCCGGAGACGGCGGGAACGGTCTGGGTCACGACCACCCCGGCTGCGTAGCGTGGGCCGAGCAGCATGAGCTCGTTGGCAAGCGCCGATGCACCGACCGCCGACACGTTGACGAAGAGGACGCCGGGCAGCGCGTCGCGCGCCTTCTCGATGAACTTGGCGGCCGCGCGCGAGGTCGCGACCATGATGACCGCACGGACCGGCACCTTCTGGGTCTTGAGCTGATTGATCGCGGGCTCCACATCCACGGTGTTGCGGGTGTAGTTGACGCGCAGGATCGCCGCGTCGTTGAGGCCGAGGACGCGAAACGCCTTTGCAACGCCGGCAAAGCCTGCATCGCCGAACGAATCGTCCTGCGCGAACAGCGCAATCTGTCGTGGGGGCACGCGGCGCAGCTTGACCAGGTAATGCACCAGCGCATCGGCCTCTTCCGAATAGCTCGGACGATAGTTGAAGACGTAGCGGTCCGGCGGATCATGACGCGAGACGTTCGCGCCGGTGTAGGGGCTGAAGAACAGCATCCTACGCTCCAGCGAATATGGAATTGCGACGGCCGCCGTCGCGGTCCCGAAACTGCCGACGAAGCCGAATACGCGCTCCTTCTCGTAGAGCTGCTTCATGGCATCGAGCGTGCGGTTCGGATCATAGCCGTCATCGGCCACGGCGAGCCTGAGCATTCGGCCATTGACCCCGCCAGCTTCGTTGGCGCGGTTGAATGCGGCTTCGATGCCCACCTTGAGCAGGCGGCCCGATTCCTTGTTCGCGCCCGACAGCGGCAAGACGCTGCCGAACGTGATGTCGCGCTCCGTGATGCCGCGAACCGCCGAAGCAGCCACGGCACTCGTTGCCCCCGTCGCAGCGACGGAGAGCGTCGGGTCCCGCAGCGCGCCGGCCGCCGGTGCGCCGATCGATCGCTCGATGTCGGCGAGCTGAAGCTCGGCCCGCCGGCAGTCCTGGCGGCCGCTCGCCACGGCCGCGCGACCGTCGGCGATGGAGCGGTCGAACTGGCGCGTCAGCTCGTTGCGATCGCCGTCGTTGTTGGACGCCTCGCGGATGACGGCCTGGAACTTGCCGATGATGGCCTGGATCCGCGGCCGAGGGATATCGCTGCAGGCAAGGGCCGCCCCGATGGCGGGACCGATCCTGCCGCCGAGGTCGCGCACGACGGCAAGGTTGTCGCCAGGCGCGGCCCCGACAGAGGTCGTGAGCATGAGGGTGAAGATGATCGCCGAGGAAGTCGCGAACGATCGCGTCCGGCTCATCATCTCGTGGCGGGCCCGAAGGTCAAGGAAGGTCATCATGTCGGGATTCGAACTCGTTGAAACATGTTGGTCGGATCGTTGTGAGCTGATGAGATCGCCGCAGGTCTGTCAGGCCGCGCGGACCGTCTCCAGGAAGCGGCTGACCTCGCGCTTGAGGCGGTTGCTGTCTGTCGACAGCCCCTGGGCCGCCTCCAGCACCTGGGTCGAGGCCGAGCCGGTCTCGGTGGCGCCGCGCTGCACGTCGGTGATGTTGACGGAGACCTGCTGCGTGCCGTGAGCCGCCTGCTGCACGTTGCGCGAGATTTCCTTGGTCGCGGCGTTCTGCTCTTCGACGGCGGCTGCGATCGTCGAGGACACCTCCGACAGCCGTTCGATGCTGCCGGAGATCAGCCTGATCGCCGCGACCGATTCCTGCGTCGCCGTCTGGATGCCGGCCACCTGCTGGCCGATCTCGTCGGTCGCCTTGGCGGTCTGCTCCGCCAGCGCCTTGACCTCGGCGGCGACGACGGCAAAGCCCCGCCCCGCCTCGCCGGCCCGCGCCGCCTCGATGGTGGCGTTCAACGCCAGCAGATTTGTCTGCCCGGCAATGCTGTTGATCAGCTCGACCACGTCGCCGATGCGGCTCGCCGCCCGCGACAGCTCGCTCACCCGCTCGTTGGTCTTCTTCGCCTGCTCGACCGCTTCGTTGGCCATGCGCGCCGATTCATGCACCTGGCGGCCGATCTCGGTGACCGAGGACGTCATCTCCTCGGTGGCCGAGGCGACGGATTGCACGTTGGTCGACGCTTCCTCCGACGCAGCCGCCACCGTGGTTGCGAGCTCGCCGGCGCGGACCGCCGTCTTGCTCAAGGTATCCGCCGAGACCTCCAGTCTGGACGAAGCCGACGAGACCGTCTCGACGATCTCGCCAACGGCGCTTTCGAAATCGTCGGCCATCTTGTGCATGTCGGCCTTGCGGCGGGCCAGCGCCCGCTGCTCGGCTTCCTTCTGCTCCGCTTCCAGCGCGTGACGTGCGACCGCATTGCTCTTGAACACCTCGACGGCGCCGGCCATCTCGCCGATCTCGTCGCCGCGTCCCACGCCGGGCACCTCGACGTCGAGGCGGCCGCCGGCGAGGCTCTTCATCGCGCTGGTCATGCGATGCAGCGGGCTGGTGATGCCGCGCCCGACGATCG
The DNA here is from genome assembly GCF_051167615.1 of Bradyrhizobium sp. HKCCYLS3013. NCBI lineage: Bacteria > Pseudomonadati > Pseudomonadota > Alphaproteobacteria > Hyphomicrobiales > Nitrobacteraceae > Bradyrhizobium > Bradyrhizobium sp. HKCCYLS3013. Next base: position 21,918 of record NZ_JBNPTK010000020.1, on the reverse strand, counting down.
TTGACACGACGAGCAGGACAAGCAGCACGATCCCGGCCGCCATCAGCGACTGCCGCGTCGAGGCCCAGGCCTGCGCCGAGAGGTCATCGATATAGACGCCGGTCCCGACCAGCCAATTCCAGGGGGCGAAGCCGGCGACATGGGTGAGCTTGGGCTGCGGCGTCTCGGAGCCGGGCTTCGGCCAATCATAGTCGACGAAGCCGCGGCCATGCTGGCGGACCACGTCGATCATCTCGATGAACAGCTTCTTGCCGTTCGGATCCTTCATGTCCGCGACGTCCTGCCCGACCAGCTTGGTCGAGATCGGATGCATCAGCATTTTCGCGGTCAGATCCGTGACGAAGAAATACTCGTTGCCGCCATAGCGCAGCTGGGAGGCGCGCTCGAGCGCGCGCTTCTGCGCCTCGGCGACCGAGATCGTCCCCTTTTGCGCGGCCGCATGCTCCTCGGCGAAGATGCCGAGCGCGAGCTCGGTCAGATGCTGCAGCTCGAGCTGCTTCTGCTGCTTGAGGCCTGCGGCGAGCTCGCGGGAATTGAAGGCGGTCAGGCCGATCAGACCGAGGAAGCTCAGACCGATCAGGGCGTAGATCTTGATACCGATGGTGAGCTTGAGGCGATGAGGCATTGCAAACGACATGTCAGTCTCCACGGGCGCGACTCATGCTGGGGCGCTCGGGGACAGATCACGTCGAGGGGCGTGGGCTCGCCCTCGTATGCACGCAAACGGGCCCGCAGCCCACGCGTGGAAGCTACGGAACCCAAAATTAAGTCTGGTTAAGACGATGTCCGTACGACTACGGAGCAGCGATCGAAAAGCGATCGTTGCCCATCCAGATCGGTAACGCGCTCCGGCTTGGCGGTGCGACGCGTCGTCTCATGTGGTGCGACCGAACGAGGGAGCGCCGTTTGCCCGTGGAGCTCGAAGGTGCGTTGGCCGCGAATGACCAGACACTACACGCCGACTCTTAACGCAAGTTAAAAATGCAGATTGACTACGCAGGTTAGTTTTGCCGGTGTCGATGCAACGCGAATAGAAAAGCCGCAAGCAACGGGCCAGGGAGTGTCTCTGTAGGGTCGGAAAACGTTGGATCAGAAAATGCAAAAGGCCGGAGCGTTCGATGCTCCGGCCTTTCAAGCCCCCTGCGCGACCAGGGATTGGCCGCTTCCGCGGCCCTGCGTTACGCCGCCCGCACCGAGCCGAGGAAGCTCGCGACCTCCTGCTTGAGACGATTGCTGTCGCCGGACAGCGCCTGTGCCGCTGAGAGCACCTGGGCCGAGGCCGACCCGGTCTCAGCCGCGCCGCGCTCGACATCGGCGATGTTGGACGAGACCTGCTGCGTGCCATGCGCCGCCTGCTGGACGTTGCGCGAGATCTCCTGCGTCGCCGCGCCCTGCTCCTCGACGGCGGCTGCGATGGTCGAGGAGATTTCCGACAGCTTCTCGATCGTAGAGGAGATCTCCTTGATGGCGCTGACCGACTCCTGCGTCGCGACCTGGATGCTGGAGATCTGCTGGCCGATCTCGCCGGTGGCCTTCGCGGTCTGTTCCGCCAGCGCCTTGACCTCGGAGGCGACGACCGCAAAGCCGCGGCCGGCATCGCCCGCGCGCGCCGCCTCGATGGTGGCGTTGAGCGCCAGCAGGTTGGTCTGGCCGGCAATGGTGTTGATCAGCTCGACGACGTCGCCGATGCGGGTGGCGGCCTTGGACAGCTCGCTGACGCGCCCGGTCGTGGTGCGGGCCTGGCCGACGGCGTCGTTGGCGATGCGCGCCGATTCCTGCACCTGGCGGCTGATCTCGGTGACCGACGAGGCCATCTGCTCGGTCGCAGACGCCACCGACTGGACGTTGGTCGTGGCTTCCTCCGAGGCAGACGCAACCGCCGTCGTCAAGCCTTGCGAGCGCGTCGCGGCCTGGGTCAGCGTCGTGGCGGACTGCTCGAGCTGGCTCGAGGCCGACGAGACGGTGTTCACGATCTCGCCGACCGCGGCTTCGAACTGCTCGGCCAGCCGCTGCATGTCCGCCTTGCGCTGGCGCGCCGCGACCTCATCCAGCGCGCTCTTTTCCTCGGCCTCGGTGCGCGCCTTCTCCTCGGCATTGCCACGGATCACCGTGACGGTCTTGGCGAGATCGCCGATTTCGTCACCCCGCGATGCGCCGGGAATGGCGATGTCGATGCGGCCGCGCGCCATCTCGCCGAGCGCCGCGTTGAGCCGCGTCAGCGGCCGCGCGATCCCGAGGAACGAGAACACGACCGAACCGATCACCGACAACAGAACCGCCAATCCGACAAACAGCGTGATATAGCTCGCCTGCGCGGCGACCTGGTCTGCCTCGAACCGGGCGCTCGCGTTGCGCGCGCGCGCGTCCTGGATCGCAGAGGACATCAGCTCGCCGGCCTCGCCGAGATAGATGAGCGTGCGGTCGCGCAGCACGGCCTCCTTGATTCCCTCGGTCTTCACCACCTCGTCGTTCGCGGCGACGAAGTCGGAGGCGAGGCCATTGAGCTTGGTGATCGTGGCCTGGATCTCGCGGTTGTCGGCGAGCATGCGAGCGTCGGTCAGCGAGCTCTTCAGCCCCGGCACCGTCTGCTTCACGGTCAGGATGGTTGCGGCGTCGCCAGTCATGCCGAACCGCCACGCCTGCGACCGCATGTAGTTCAACTTGGCATCGGCGGCGTGAAGCTGGCGCTCGACCCGCTCGCGGAAGGCGAGGTTCGGCAGCGACGGCGAAGCGAGCAGCGCCTTCAGGCTGGTGTTCCACTCGTTGGAGACCGCACTGCGCTTCTCGATCTGCGTCAACAACTTCTTCTGCGCCTCGGCGAGATCGACCGCTCCCGCGGCATAGCTCGTCATCAGCTCCTTGATCCGGGTCAACCGGGCGCGATTGTCGGCGGTCGATACGTTGCCGAGCGCGGCGTCGATGTCGGTCACCATCGCGGTCGAGAACTGCTGAATGTCGGCGGCTGCCTTCTCTGCCTCGGCCGGCGCACGCGCCAGCCGCGCCGAACGGCCGCCGAGCTGGGTCTGCTGCATGTTGATGCTGGCCGACAGCACGCTCTCGACCACGCGCCGCGCGCGCTCGGCCTGCTGATTGGCATGGTTGACCGCTCTTTCCGCCATCAACTGGTTAGCGATCATGCCGACGGCGAGAGATGCGCCGATGGCGCCAGCGAGCCCGAGTTTGTAGCCGATCCGATTCAGTTTCATTGCCCTACCCACAGATGGACGCGTCACGCGACGGTCCGTACTGGAGGTATAGCGGTGAGGTCCCTAGAGACCGTTAATTTACGGGAGTTATCGGGCATTACACGCAAAAAACATCTGCTTTTTCTGTGTGCGCCCCGATGCTTACGGCGGCACGACGGCGCTGCCGCGCCGAGCGACGGCTCACAAACTAAGCAGATGATGTAATCGGCACCGAGGCCCTGCGCGTCGTTCCAGAATCCGGCACACGCTCACGCAGCCGATGCGCAGCTAGCGCATCAGCCCGAGCGCATCGGCAAAGAACTGCGGACCGCCGAAATTGCCGGACTTCAGCGCCAGCAGCATGTCGCCCGCCTCGGCGCCGATCGCGCGCAGCACCGGCACGCCGGCCGCGATCTCCGGACCGACCAGGAAGCCGGGAATCCTGAGCCTGTCGACGACGGCGCCGGAGGTCTCGCCACCTGCGACGATCAACCGCCGCACGCCGGCCTGGATCAGCCCCGCGGCCAGATCGGCCATTGCCTGCTCGATCGCGTGCCCCGCCGCCTCGCGGCCGTGCCTGGATTGCAGCGCGCTGACCTGATCCGGCGTCGCACTGGAGGCGATCAGCACGGGTCCCTTGGCGACGCGCTCACGCGCCCAGGCGAGCGCTCGCCGCGCCTCGTCCGGGCCTGCGACCAGGCCCGCCGCATCGAGATGCAGCACCGGCATGATGGTCTCGGCCTGCGCGATCTGCTGCAAGGTCGCCTGCGAGCAACTGCCGGCGAGGCAGGCGGCCAGGCCGCCGACGGGGGCATCGGCGTGATGCGCCAAGCCGTGGGAATGAACCTGCCCGGTCTCGACCAGCGCGCGTGCCAGCCCGAGCCCGATGCCGGACGCGCCGACGGAGACCCGGCTCTTCAAGGCGGCCGCACCGATCGCGGTCAGGTCGGCATCGAAGACGGCGTCGACGATCGCCGCGCCCATGCCCTGCCCGGCCAGCTCCTGCAGCCGGCGGCCGATCGCCTCGGGCCCGTGCACGACGGCGGCGAGATCGACCAGGCCGATTTTCCGCCGGCTCTGGCGCGCCAGCACGCGTACCAGGTTGGCGTCATGCATCGGGTTGAGCGGATGGTCCTTGAGCGGGCTCTCGTTGAGCGGCACGGAGCCGACGAACAGGTTGCCCTGATAGACGGTCCGCTTCGTCTCCGGGAAAGCCGGCGTCACCAGCACGATCGCGTCACCGGCGTCGCCGGCCAGCGCATCCATGACAGGGCCGATGTTGCCGGCGTCGGTGGAGTCGAACGTCGAGCAGATCTTGAACAGCACGTGGTCAGCGCCCCGAGCGCGCAGCCATGTATCGGCCTCGCGTGAGCGGGCCACGGCGAGCGACGCCTCGATCGAGCGGCTCTTCAGCGAGACGACGACGGCATCGACCTCCGGCAGCGTGAGGTCATCAGCCGGCACGCCGATGGTCTGCACCGTGCGCAGGCCGGCGCGGGTCAGGGTATTGGCGAGGTCGGAGGCGCCGGTGTAGTCGTCGGCGATGCAGCCGAGCTTCAGGGTCACGGCTTCACTCCCTTGTAGGGCGCGAACCAGCCGAGCCCGTCCTCGGTGCGGCCGCGCGGATTGTACTCGCAGCCGACGAAGCCGGCATAGCCGAGCCGGTCGAGCTCGGCGAACAGGAACGGATAGTTGAGCTCCTCGCTGTCAGGCTCGTTGCGCGAGGGAATGCTGGCGATCTGGATGTGGCCGATGATGTCCATCATCTCGCGCAGCCGCATCGTGACGTCGCCGTGGATGATCTGGCAGTGATAGATGTCGAACTGCAGCTTGAGATTGGGAATCTTCAGCTCGTGGATGAGATCGCGGGCGAAGCCGAAATCGTTGAGGAAGTAGCCGGGCACGTTGCGCGAATTGATCGGCTCGATCACGACATCGAGCCCGTGGGGCGCGAAGAACTCCGCCGCCCAGGCGACCGACTTGGTGTACGCCTCCACGGCTTTCGCATCATGACGATCGGCGATGCCGGCCATCAGATGCAGCCGCTTCACGCCGGTGGCCTTGGCGTAAGGCAGCGCGGTCTCGAGGCTCGCCTTGAGATCATCGAAACGGTGCGGCAGTGCGGCAAAGCCCTTCTCGCCGGCATCCCAATTGCCGGGCGGCAGGTTGAACAGCGCCTGAGTCAGGCCGTTGTCATCAAGCCGCTTGCCGACCTCCTCGGCCGGATGATCATAGGGAAACAGGAATTCCACCGCGGTGAAGCCGGCCTTGGCGGCCGCCGCAAAGCGATCGAGGAACGGATGCTCGGTGAACATCATCGAGAGATTGGCGGCGAAGCGGGGCATGGTGCGAGAACTCGTCGTGCTGTTACTTGGAGGAGCCCGGCAATTTCGTGCCGGTAACCTGCGCATACATCCGCGCCACAGAGGCGTCGTCGTCGCGGCCCATGCCGGCGGCCGCCGTCATCAGGAACATCTGCAGCGCAGCCGCCGAGACCGGGACCGGGAAGCGGTGGTTGCGCGCCATGTCCTGGATGATGCCGAGATCCTTGACGAAGATCTCGACCGCGCTGCGCGGCGTGTAGTCGCCGTCGAGCACATGCGGCATGCGGTTCTCGAACATCCAGGAATTGCCGGCCGAGGCGGTGATGACCTCATAGACCTTGCGGATATCGAGCCCCTGCTTGGCGGCGAAGGCGATGGCCTCGCTGGCAGCGGCGATGTGCACGCCGGCGAGCAGCTGGTTGATCATCTTGAACGCGGCGCCCTGCCCCGGGGCATCGCCGAGCTCGTAGAGCTTGGCCGCCATCGCATCGAGCGCCGGCCGCGCCTTCGCAAACGCAGCCGCACTGCCCGAGGCCAGGATCGTCAGCTCGCCTTGCGCGGCGCGCTGCGCGCCGCCGGAGATCGGCGCATCGAGGTAGTGCCGACCTGTGGCTTCCAGCTGCTTCGCCAGCCGCCGCGCGACGTCGGGATCCATGGTCGCGGAGGAGACGAACACGGCCTCCTTCGGCATGGTTTCGGCCGCGCCGCCAGGACCAAAAAGAATGGCCTCGGTCTGCGCCGCGTTGACGACGACGCTGACCACGATGTCGGCACCTCGCGCCGCCTCGACGGGAGTTTTCGCACCCTTGCCGCCCTCGGCAACGAAGCGCGCCACGCTATCGGCCGAGACATCGCATCCGGTCACCTCGAAGCCTGCGCGCTTGAGCGAGGTCGCCATGCCATACCCCATCGAGCCGAGCCCGATCACGGCGACTTTCAATTGCGATGGCGACGGCATGTGGCAGATCCCTGAAGCGTTTCCCGGAGACGTCCGGTTGCCCCGGACTGCACTCTGGGTATCACGGCTTGGCCGCGTTGCCAAAGCGTGAGACAAAGCGGCAAAACAGCGACATGCGAGGAAAGACCAGTGGCGGAAACTGCGATTCGCGAGGCCATCTGCCGGTTCGGTCGCTCGCTGTTCGAGCGCGGGCTGACGCCGGGATCGTCCGGCAACATCAGCGTGCGGCTCGATGACGGCGGCTGGCTGGTGACGCCGACCAATGCCTCGCTCGGCTTCCTCGATCCGGCCCGCCTGTCGCGGCTCGATGCGCGCGGCGATCTGGTCTCGGGCGATGCGCCGACCAAGGAGGTGCCGCTGCACACGGCGCTGTACCAGACGCGCGACGCGGCGCGCGCCGTCGTGCACCTGCACTCGACGCATTCGGTCGCGATCTCGATGCTGCCGGAGATCGATCCGCGCGCCGCGCTGCCGCCGCTGACACCTTATTACTTGATGCGCTGCGGCCAGACCGCGCTGGTGCCCTATCATCGTCCCGGCGATCCCGCGGTCGCCGATGCCATCAAGGGTCTCGCCGGCAAATACGCCTCCGTGCTGCTCGCCAATCACGGGCCCGTCGTGTCCGGTGACACGCTGGAAGCCGCCGTGTTCGCGATGGAGGAGCTCGAGGAGACCGCAAAGCTCTATCTGTTGCTGCGCGGGCTCAACCCGCGTCATTTGTCGCCGCAGCAGGTCGACGATCTGGTCAAAGTGTTCGGCCTCACCCTGCCTCACAGCGATCATCACTGACCCACCGGCGGATGATGGGCATGCACTATTTCGCAACAACGCCGGCCGAGATCGATGCCGCCGTCCGGGTGCTCTACGAGGAGGCCCGCTTCTATCGCTGGTTTCCGATCGCAGCCGACTCCTATGACGCGTTCGCCGCCTCTGATCCGATCGCGGCCAGCGAGCTGCGCGGCATCGCCGAGCGCATGCTGGTGGCCGCCGCGCAGGCCAGATCGCGGGCACGGCGGGTCTAGCGTCCCGTCAACCCGGCTTGCATACGGCGGAGCCTGCGCCGCCTTGTCGCTCATCAAGCTGCCTTGCCTCAGGAGGACAACGATGCCTAATATTCGGGCAAAGTGCGGCTGCGGCAGCCATCAGGGATGGATCGGTCGAACAAGGACGGCACCGGCAGCCCATCACTGCCGTGGCGCGAGGATGCGCCCCGCTCGTCCACCATCGATTGCAGCCCCTTCGTATGGCACGCCCCGAGCCACGAAAGGACAGGGCAAAATGCTTCCACATCGGCGTGGGCGCGGCCGTTTGACCGGATCGGCGGCGGATCTGAGCGGGCTGACGCCGGGACCGCGGATTGCCCTTTCGAGCGTTGCATACACATCTCCCCCAACGCGCAATCGTTCCGGGCTGCGCCGCCCCCGCGGCGGCCCTTGGCATATCCGTTGCAGACGTCAGACGGGTCGGATCGCGGCCGCGCGACGGAGCGAGCTGCGATCATGACCGATAAGGGACAGGGCGACGGAGGGCGGATGGCGGCGGGCGCGAGCTTGGAACTGGTGAAGGTGACGAAGATGTACGGTCACGTCACCGCCGTGGACGCAATCGACCTGCGGATTCCCGCCGGCTCCTATTGCTGCCTGCTCGGCCCGTCCGGCTGCGGCAAAACCTCCACCCTGCGCATGATCGCCGGCCATGAATCGGCGACATCGGGCGACATCATCGTCGGCGCCAGGAACGTCACCGAGCTGCCGCCCGCCGGGCGCGGCACGGCGATGATGTTCCAGTCCTACGCGCTGTTTCCGCATCTGTCGGTGATCGACAACGTCGCGTTTGCGCTGAAGATGAAAGGCGTCTCCAAGCCCGAGCGCCACGCCAAGGCACGCGAGCTGCTCGAGCTCGTCGACATGCAGGGCTATGCCGGCCGCCTGCCGGCGCAGCTCTCCGGCGGCCAGCAGCAGCGCGTGGCGCTGGCGCGCGCGCTGATCACCTCGCCGCAAATTCTCCTGCTCGACGAGCCGCTGTCGGCGCTCGACCCCTTCCTGCGCCTGCGCATGCGCGCCGAGCTGAAGCGGCTGCAACGCGAGCTCGGCCTCACCTTCGTCCACGTCACCCACGGCCAGGACGAGGCGATGGCGCTTTCCGATCTCGTGGTGCTGATGAATGGCGGCCGCATCGAGCAGCAGGGCAGCCCGCGCGAGATCTTCAATCACCCGCGCACCGAGTTCGCCGCCCGCTTCATCGGCGGCCACAACGTGATTCCGCTGAACGGCGAGACCTTCGCCGTGCGTGTCGACCGCATCCAGCTCAAGGCGCCGAATGCCGCGGTCGACGGTCCGGCCGTATCGGGCACGATCAGCAAGATCGAATATCAGGGCACCTATGTGCTGGTCGCGGTCGCCACCGACGGTGGCCCCGAGATCTCGGCGCAGCTCAGCGACGATCAGTTCGATGCACAGACCCACGTGATCGGCGAGCGCGTCGTCGTGACCTGGAATCCGGCGCTCGCCGATGCCCTGACTTCCCGCCCCGCCGCAACAGCCACGCCGGCTGCCGAGCTGGTCGCCTGATTTCGTTTGCCTGCTTTTCCCAAGGAGATGATCATGACCGATCGATCGAAGACAACATCCATCAGCCGCCGTTCGCTGCTCAAGGGCGCGGCGGGCGTCGCCGGTCTCGCCGGCTCGGGCACGCTGCTCAGCGCGCCCTACGTCCACGCCGCCGATGCCAAGGTGCTACGCTATCTCGGCACAGCGGTGAACGAGGGCGACGAGATCTCCAAGAAGTGCCTCGCCGACACCGGCATCAAGATCGAATACATCACGGCGACGACGGACGACGTGACCAAGCGCGTCATCACCCAGCCGAACTCGTTCGACGTGCTCGACACCGAATATTTCTCGCTGAAGAAGCTGGTGCCATCGGGCAACATCTTCCCGCTCGATGCACGCAAGATCAAGGAATTCGACAACATCACGCCGGTGTTCACCAAGGGCGAGCTGCCCAACGGCAAGAAGATCGGCGGTCAGGGCACCGCGCCGTGGAAGGTGCTCTATCTCGACGGGCCGAACTCCAAGACCTTCTCGGCCACCCCGACCGAATGGGTCACGCTGATCCCGACCGTGTACAACGCCGACACGCTCGGCATCCGCCCCGACCTGATCAAGCGCCCGATCAACTCCTGGGCCGAGCTGCTCAACCCCGAATTCAAGGGCAAGGCCTCGATCCTCAACATCCCGTCGATCGGCATCATGGACGCCGCCCTCGTCGTCGAGGCGACCGGCCAGTACAAATATGCCGACAAGGGCAACATGACCAAGGCCGAGATCGACCTGACGATGAAGGTGCTGACCGAGGCCAAGAAGGCCGGCCAGTTCCGCGCGTTCTGGAAGGACTTCAACGAGTCCGTCAACCTGATGGCCTCGGGCGAGACCGTGATCCAGTCGATGTGGTCACCCGCTGTGACCAAGGTGCGCTCGATGGGCATCGCCTGCACCTTCCAGCCGCTCAAGGAAGGCTACCGCTCCTGGGCTTCCGGCTTCTGCGTCTCCAAGGCGGTGGCCGGCGGACCGAAGCTCGACTGGGCCTATGAGTTCGTCAACTGGTACCTGTCCGGCTGGGCCGGCGCCTATCTCAACCGCCAGGGCTACTACTCGGCCGTGCTCTCCACCGCCAAGGCCAATATGACCGAGGACGAGTGGGGCTACTGGATGGAAGGCAAGCCTGCGAAGGCCGACATCAAGGCGCCGGATGGCACGCTGATGGAGAAGGCCGGCGCCGTGCGCGACGGCGGCTCCTACGACGACCGCATGGGCGCCGTCGTCTGCTGGAACGCCGTCATGGACGAGAACGACTACATGGTCCGCAAGTGGAACGAGTTCATCGCCGCCTGATGTGACGATCCCGACCTGCCGCGCCGTGCTTTGCGGCGCGGCAGGTCGTCTTGCCTTTTTCTCCGCACACAGCACGACAGGTTGCATCCGTGGCCGTGACGATCGACAATTCGCCCGATAGCCTTGCGCCCGCGGAGAGCACCTTCCGCAAGATCACCATGCGCTCGATCGCCTGGCTGCAGGCCGGTCCGATGATGCTGGTGTTCGCGCTGTTCTTCCTGCTGCCGCTCGTGCTCGTCGTCGTCGTCAGTGCGTGGGACTACAACGAATATGAGATGATCCCGGCGTTCAGCTTCCGCGGCTACACCGACACCTTCGAGGGCTGCGTCGCAAACCTGCCCGAGCTGTGCACGATCCTGAAGACATATCTGAAGACGCTGAAGCTGTGCCTGCTCACCTGGGGCCTGACCTTGATGATCGGCTTCTGGGTCGCCTATTTCCTTGCCTTCCACGTCCGCAGCAAGACCTGGCAGATCGTGCTGTCGCTGTTGTGCACGATCCCGTTCTGGACTTCCAACGTGATCCGGATGATCGCCTGGATTCCCCTGCTTGGCCGCAACGGCCTCGTCAACCAGGGGCTGATCGGCGCCGGCGTGGTCAACAAGCCGGTCGAATGGCTGCTGTTCTCGGAATTCTCGGTGGTGCTGGCGCTGGTCCACCTGTTCACCTTCTTCATGGTGGTGCCGATCTTCAATTCGATGATCCGCATCGACAAGCGCCTGATCGAGGCCGCCTATGACGCCGGGGCGTCGGGCTGGCAGACGCTGGTCAACATCATCATTCCCTTGGCGAAGCCGGGCATCGTCATCGGCTCGATCTTCGTCATCACCATCGTGATGGGCGACTTCGTCACCATCGGCGTGATGGGAGGCCAGCAGATCGCCTCCGCCGGCAAGATCATCGAGTCCCGGCTGTCGGCGCTGCAATTCCCGGCCGCCGCGGCCAACGCCGTGATCCTGCTCGGCATCACCATCATCATCATCTCCGCGCTGACGCGGATCGTCGACGTGCGCAAGGAGCTCTGAGATGGGAGACAAGCGCCCCCGCTCCTTCTACATCCTCGCCCTGTTCTTTGCCGCCTATGTCCTATTTCTTTACGGACCGATGATCGCGATCTACATCCTGTCGTTCCAGGGACCGGACGGCGGCCTGACGTTTCCGATGAACGGCGTCTCGCTGACCTGGTTCGCCAAGGTGTTTTCCGGCGGCGGCATCGTCGACATCGGCGCCGCGTTCAGGCGCTCGCTGGCGCTCGGCCTCGTTGTGATGGTGATCACCGTGGTGCTGTCGGTCGCCGCCGGCATGGCGTTCCGCAAGCCCTTCCGCGGCGCCTCGATCCTGTTCTACACCGCGATCGCCAGCCTGATCATGCCGTCGATCATCACCTCGCTCGGCATCGCGCTGGAGTTCCGGCTGATCGACGACTTCGTCAACAAGCACGGCGCCGACCTTGGCCTGGGCTGGCTCGCCGATGGCTACACCACCGCCATGGGCCTGTTCACCTCGGGCTTAGGTGCGCATCTCACCTGGACCCTGCCGTTCGGCCTGCTGATCATGTTCGCGATCTTCAACCGCTTCGACGGCCGTCTGGAGGAAGCCGCCCGCGACCTCGGCGCCACGCCCTGGCAGACCTTCCGCCACGTCGTGCTGCCGATCATTCTGCCCTCCGTGGTCGGCATCGGCCTGTTCGGCTTCACTTTGTCCTGGGACGAACTGGCACGGTCGAGCCAGGCGATCGGCTCGGTGAACACGCTGCCGCTGGAGTTGCAGGGCCTGACGACGACCGTCACCAAGCCCGACATCTACGCGCTGGGCACGCTGACGTCGGCGGTGTCGTTCGTGGTGATCTTCGCGGCATTGTCGGTGATTCTGGTGCTGCAGGCGCGGCAGCGCCGGCAGGGCTCGGATGCCGGCAAGGGGATGGTGTAGGAGTTCAGCGCCGAAAAGCAGTCACGATCGAACTCATCGTGGCAAAGCTTGACAACAAGCAGCGAGCGCGGTGCCTGTGAATGCGCCCTCGCCCCTTGTAGGAGAGGGCATATAGGACAGCGCAGCAAGCTCGGTTGGGTGAGGGGTTTTTCTCTATGAGCGACACTCGCGGAGAGATACCCCTCACCCAACCGCGTACGTGGATGGGCCGTACATGCCCTCTCCCACAAGAGGCGAGGGCGCTGTATCTCGCAGCGCCGTCGTCTCGCGACTTTGCTCGGTGCGTAGGGTGGGCAAAGGCGCGCCAAAGTCTCCGATGATTTACGACGCCATCTCCCGCGCCGTGCCCACCGTCTTTCCTCATCGGCACCGCTGGTGGGCACGCGCCGCCTGACGGCGGCGCTTTGCCCACCCTACGAGGTCATTGCCTCAAAGCCCCAGATACGCCTTCCGCACATCCTTGTTGCCGCTGATCTCCGCTGATGTCCCCTGCATCAGCACGCGACCCGTCTGCAGGATGTAGGCCCGATCTGCGATCTCCAGGCATTCCGCCATGCGCTGCTCGACGATGAGCACCGTCATGCCGGCGTCGCGGATGCGCTTGACGGCCTGGAAGATCTCGTCGACCAGCTTCGGCATGATGCCCTGCGACGGCTCGTCGAGCATCAGGAGCCGCGGCCGGGTCATCAGCGCGCGGCCGATCGCCAGCATCTGCTGCTCGCCGCCGGACAGGGTCTCCGCACGCTGCTCGAGCCGCTCGGACAGGCGCGGGAACAGCGTGAACACGAACTCCAGCGGCTGCTCGCGATTGGCCTCGCTGCGATAGAGATAGCTGCCAAGCCGCAGATTGTCGCGCACCGAGAGCCGCGGGAACAACCGGCGGTTCTCCGGCACATAGGCAATCCCTTTGGCCGTGATCAGGTGCTGCGCCATGCCGTCGATGCGGCTGCCATCGAAGGTGACGCTGCCCGCGCGCGGCCGCTCGGCGCCGGCGATGGACTTCAGCAGCGTCGACTTGCCCGCGCCATTGGCGCCGGCGACGCAGACGATCTCGCCCTTCTCGACGTCGATCGAAACGTTCGAGATCGCAACCAGCCCCTGATAGGCGGTGGTGACGTCACGCACCGACAGCATGGCGGTCTCCAAGATAGGCGGAAATGACTTTGGGGTCGCGGACGACGTCCTTGGGGCTGCCTTCGATCAGCACCTTGCCGAGATCGAGCACGATGGCGCGGTCGACCAGCGGCATCACGATCTCCATGACGTGCTCGACCATCAGCACCGTGATGCCGGTGTCGCGCACGCGGCGCACGAGCTCGACGCCCTTTTGCGACTCGACCGGGGTCAGGCCGGTCAGCACCTCGTCGAGCAGCAGCAGCTTCGGCTCGGTCGCGAGCGCGCGCGCCACTTCGAGCCGCCGCTTCTCCGACGGCACGAGGTCGCTCGCGAGCACGTCGGCCCGCGCATCGAGCCCGCAGAAGGCCAGCACCTCATGTGCCTTCCGCCGCGCCTCGCGGATATTGGTGGTGCGAACGAGCGCGCCGACGATGACGTTCTCGATCACCGTCATGCTCTCGAAGCTTTTCACCACCTGGAAGGTGCGGCCGATGCCGCGCTGGCAGCGCTCTGCCGCGGGCAGCGCCGTGACGTCCTCGCCGTCGAAGATGATCTGGCCTTCGGTCGGCTTGAATGCACCGGCGATCAGGTTGAACAAGGTCGACTTGCCGGCGCCGTTCGGCCCGATCAGGCCGACGATCTCGCCGCGCCCGACCGAGATCGAGACTTCCGAATTGGCGGTCAGTCCCGAGAAGCGCTGGGTGATGTTGCGCGTTTCCAACAGCGCGGTCATGACGCCACCGCCTCTCTGACCGGCTGGGCACCCCGCTTCGGCTTGCGGGAGAACAGGCTGACGAGTCCTTGCGGCCGGGCGAGCGAGATCGCGATGATCAGGCCGCCATAGACGATCAGGTCGACGCCGCGGCCGGAGCCGCCGATATAGGAGCGCGTCAGCTCGGTCAGCGGGATCAGGATGACGGCGCCGAGCATCGGGCCCCAGAGGGTACCGATGCCGCCGAGCACGGCGGGCAGCGCCATCAGCAGCGAGAACTGGAAGCCCATCACGCTCTCGGGATCGATGTAGGTGACGTACATCGCATAGAAGCCGCCGCCGACGGCGACGAGAAACGCCGACACGGCCGCCGCGCCCATCTTGGAATTGAACACGACAACGCCCAAGCTCTCGGCCGCGACCGGATTGTCCTTCACGGCCCGCCACCAATAGCCCCACTTTGAGTCCTCCAGCCACCAGGTCACGAACCAGGCGACGCAGGCCAGAGCGAGCGCGAAGTAGAAGTAAGGCAGCTTGTCCTTGGCGAATTGAAGGGTCAGCCAGCTATCCTGCTTCGACAGCGGGATCGTGATGCCGAGCGCTGCTCCCGCCCATTCCCAGTTCTGGAACAGCACGAGCGCAATCTCCGCGATCACGATGGTGGCAATGACGAAATAGTGTCCGCCCAGTCGGAAGCAGGGATAGCCGAGCGCCATCGCGATGACCGCCGACAGCAGCCCGCCGGCGAACATGCCGAACCAGGGCAGCATCCCGAACTTGGTGTACAGAAGCGCGGTGACGTAGGCGCCGAGCCCGAAATACAGCGCGTGCCCAAGCGAGATCTGGCCGCAATACCCGGACAGGATGTTCCAGCTCTGCGACAGCGCTGCATACATCAGGGTCATGATCATCATGTTCTGGATGTACACATCGGTGACGTAGCGCGGCACCTGGGTCGCGAGCAGTGCCAGGCATGCGGCGACGATCAGGTCGCGCCGCCGGCGTTGAATGAATACCTTGTCCATCAGATGGATCCGAACAGGCCGCGCGGGCGAATGAAGACGACGAGGAGATAGACACCGTAGATGCCGACCGTCTTCAGCGACGGCGGCATGATCAAGGTGGTGGTGGCCTCGACGAGACCGACCACGATGCCGCCGGCGAACGCGCCGAACACGCTGCCGAAGCCGCCGAGTGCCACCGTGACATAGGCGATGGTCGCAAACGACGCGCCGACGTCGGGGAACACATAGAAGAAGATCGACATGACCGCACCGGCGAGTCCGACCAGCGCCGCACCAAGACCCCAACCGAGCGCGAACACCTTGTTCTTGTCGATGCCGACCAGCGCCACCGCACCGGCATCCTCACGCGTCGCCTCAAGCGCGCGGCCGAAATCGGTGCGGTGGATGAAGAAATACAGGCCGGCGAAGGCCGCGATCGCAATGAGAGCACCGACCAGCTGCGGCTGCGGAAGGTAGATGCCGGCGATCGAGATCGTCTTGCCGCCCAGCCATGAGTGCGGAATGCTGCGATAGTCCGGGGTGAAGAAATACTGCGCGACGCCGCGCATCAGGACGGCGAGACCGAAGGTGGAGAAGATCTGCACCATGCCGGTGTTGGCCTTGGCCCTGACCGCAAATCTGACGATCAGCAGATAGACCACCGCCCCGAACACGAACAGGGCGGCTGCGACCAGCGGCGCCGCCAGCAGCGGATCGAGCGCGAAATAGGCGAACAGGAAGAAGCTCGCATACATCGCGATCATCAGGAACTCGCCATGGGCGAAATTCACGACGTCCATCAGGCCGAAGATGAGCGCCAGTCCCACGGCGATCAGGCCATAGAGCAGGCCCATCAACAGGCCGCTGGCGAGACTTTGGATGATTGTTTCTGCTGTCACAGATCTTGCCCCACTCTCGATGTGACTCGGGGTGTCGTCCTGGCGAACGCCAGGACCCATAACCACCACTGTTTGTGTGGGGCACGACGACAGCCGATCATCGTCCAACCACGGCCTCGGCGTATGGGTCCCAGGTCGGCGCCGCCACGCGCTGGCGCGCATCGCGGCTTGCCCGGGACGACATCCGAGTTGATTACTTCATCGGCCAGCTGGCTTCGGCGACCGCGGCCTGTGTCGGGAAGATCGTGACGAACTTGCCGCCGACATATTGCAGCAGCACCGGATCGGCGTCGTTGTTCTGGCCGTTCTCGTCGAACTTCACCCGCTTCCACGGCATGATGGTCGCCTCGCCCGGCATGTCGGTGGCGGCGAGCGCGTCGCGGATCTTCTCGCCGTCGGTCGACTTGGCGCGGTTGATGGCATCCGCCATCACGATCAGGCCCATGAACTGGCGCGACGAGTAGTCGTTGAAGTCCTTGCCCGACTTCGCCTTGAACATGTCGTTGATCTTGCCGACCATCGGCCGCTTGGCGGCGAGATCGAGCGAGAACGAGCCGCGCGAGATCACGCCTTCGAGCTTGTCGCCGACGGCGTCATACAGCGCCTTTTCCGAGAAGCCGGCGTCCTGCGCGACGATCGCATTCGGCTTGTAGCCGAGCTCGGCCATGGTCTTGACCAGCAGGATGCCGTCGGTGGTGTAGCTCGACGGCATCAGCACGTCGGCGTTGGCGGCCTTCAGCTGCTGCACCTCGGCCGACAGCGACGGCGAGTTGGCGCGGTACTTGATGTCCGCGACGACCTTGTAGCCGCGCTCCTGGGCGAGCTTGAGCTGGGCGTTGCTTGAATCGGTGCCGAAGATGGTGTCCTCGTGGAACAGCGCGAGCGTGTCGATCTTGGTGCCCTTCTTCTTCATCATGTCGAAGAAATCGAACATCGCCTGCGAGAACATCTCGTCATGCGGCGCGGCGCGGAAATAATACTTCAGGCCGCGGCGATGCAGGCTCGGCGAGGAGTTGTCGGCGGAGAGATACGGGATCTGGTAGCGCTCGCAGATCTGGCTCGCGGTCACCGCGACGGCGCTCTGATACGAGCCGATGACGGCGGCGACCTTCTCCTGGGTGATCAGGCGCTCGGCCTCGGCGCGGCCCTTCTGCGGGTCGGCCTGGTGGTCGGCGAACACCAGCTTGATCTTGGCGCCACCGAGGCCCGGCAGCCCTTCGGTGCGCGCGAGCGGCAGGTCGTAATCATACTTGCCGTTGATGATCTCGGCCGCCGTCTCGAACGCGCGCTGCGCGTCGACGCCGATCTGCGCGCTGGCGCCCGAGAACGGATAGATGACGCCGATCTTCACTTCCGAGGTCTGGGCGCGGGCGGCGATCGGGCCGAGCGCGGCGGCAGCGGTGGCTCCAAGCAGGACGTTTCGGCGCGTGATGGTCATGGCAAGATCCTCTGATGAAAGCGCATCGATGAAGCGGTTGAGATCGGTGGTAAAGGCTCAATAAGCAGCAAGACTGCCTGATTAAAGGCTGCCTGATTAGAGGACGGCGAGATCCTTGTTCCTGAGATCGGTGATCAGCATCAGCCCCGGCGCGTGGGTGATGGCGAAGGGCAGCTTGGCCGCGGCGATGACCGCCTGCGGCGTCACCCCGCAGGCCCAGAAAACGGGAATTTCGTCTGAGCCGACCGGCACCGGATCGCCGTAGTCCGGCTTGTTGATGTCGGCGATGCCGATCTGTTCGGGAAGACCGAGATGCACCGGCGCGCCGTGCACGGCCGGAAAGCGCGTCGTGATCTGCACGGCGCGGATCGCCTGCGCCGGCTTGAACGGACGCATCGACACCACCATCGGGCCGGCGAACGGGCCGGACGGCGTGCAGGCGATGTTGGTGCGATACATCGGCACGCGGCAGCCCTGCTCGATGTGGCGGATCGGCAGGCCGTCGGCCATCAGCGCCTCCTCGAAGGAGAACGAGCAGCCGAGCACGAAGGTGACGAGGTCGTCGCGCCAATGCGACATCAGGTCGGTCGGCTCCTCCACCATCTCGCCGTCGCGCCAGACGCGGTAGCGCGGCACGTCGGTGCGGATGTCGAGATCGGCGCCGAGTGCCGGAATATGAGGATTGCCCGGATCGGACATGCCGATGATCGGGCACGGCTTCGGATTGAGCTGGCAGAACCGGTGGAAGGCGCCGGCGTACTGCTCGGGCAGGATCGCCAGATTGCCCTGCACGAAGCCATTGGCGACGCCGGCGGTGCTCCAGCCCTTGCCGGTGCGATAGTCCAGGCGGGCCTGATGGCTCGGGAGAAGGTCTGTCTCGCTCGCTGATTGCTGCAATGCCGCAGAAACAGTCATTTGTGCCACTTGCCTAATATCTCGACAAACTCACTGAACATCAGCCATTCTATAAAGTCTAATCTTCGTTTTTAATCAGGATCGATAAAACAAATTGATCCGAGCGGGGCGCGATGTTGGATTTCCGTTCCATCGAGACCTTTCTCTGGGTGGTGAAGCTCGGCAGCTTCCGCGGCGCGGCGCAGCGCCTGAACACCACCCAGCCGGCCATCTCCCAGCGCATCGCCCAGCTCGAGCGCGAGCTCGGCGTCAAGCTGCTCAACCGCGACCATCGCGTGGCCTCGCCGACCGCGGTCGGCCGGCAGATGCTGGTCTATGCCGAGAAGCTGATCGGCCTGCGCGCGGAGATGCTGGCGGAGGTCGGCGACCGCTCGGCGATGCGCGGCGTGCTGCGGCTCGGCGTCGCCGAGACCATCGTGCATGACTGGTTGCCGCGGCTGATCAAGAGCGTCAACGAGAGCTATCCGAACCTGTCGCTGGAGATCGAGGTCGACGTCACGCCGCATCTGCACGCGCGGCTTTTGGCACAGGAGATCGAGCTCGCCTTCGCACTGGGCGCGCCGTCCGAGTCCGGCATCCGCAGCCGCGTGCTGTGCGATTATCCGATCAGCTTCCTCGCCAGCCCTGCCCTCGGCTTCGGCACGGGCGTGGTCACCGCCGAGCAGATGGCGCGCTTCCCGATCATCACCTTTCCGCGCAACACCCAGCCCTATGACAATGTGCGCTCGCTGTTCAACCGCCCGCATCTGCCGCCGATGCGGCTGCACGCCAGCGCCTCGCTGGCAACCGTGATCCACATGGCGGTCGAGGGCCTCGGCGTCGCCGTCATTCCCGCGGCGATCGTCGCGCATGAGATCGAGCGCGGCCGGCTGCAGGAGCTGAAGACGGACTTGCGGATTCCGCCGCTGACCTTCACCGCGAGCTGGCTGTCATCTCCCGAGATGGTCGCGATCGAGCGCGTCGCAGAGCTCGCAGCCCGGACGGCGCAGACGGCCAGCCATCCCTCCGCATCGGTTGACGCGCTCGCCGCGGCGCGCGATGGACAGGATGCCGGAGTACAGGGATGTCAAGCATGAGCCGCGCCGTCACCAATCTGCAGATCGATTCCGCCCGCCTCTGGGACAGCATCCACGAGACCGCCAAGTTCGGCGGCACGCCGAAGGGCGGCGTGCGCCGGCTGACCCTGAGCCAGGAGGACAAGCAGGTCCGCGACTGGTTCCGGAAGGCGTGCGAGGACGCCGGGCTCGAGGTGCATGTCGACGCGCTCGGCTCGATGTTTGGCGTGCGCAAGGGTCGCGACATGTCCAAGGCGCCGGTCGGGCTCGGCTCGCATCTCGACACCCAGCCGACCGGCGGCAAGTTCGACGGCATTCTGGGCACGCTCGGCGCGCTCGAAGTGATCCGCACGCTCAACGATGCCGGCATCGAGACCGACGCGCCGCTGTGCATCGTCAACTGGACCAATGAAGAAGGCTCGCGCTTCGCGCCGGCGATGATGGCCTCCGCCGCCTATGTCGGCGACTTCACGGTGGACGACATTTTGTCGCGCAAGGATGCCGAGGGCACAACCGTAGGCCAGGCGCTGGACAGCATCGGCTATCGCGGCGCGGCCAAGGTCGGCACGCAGAAATTCTCCGGCTTCGTCGAGCTGCATATCGAGCAGGGCCCGATCCTGGAGGCCGAGAACAAGACCATCGGCGTGGTCGATCACGGCCAGGGCGTGTTCTGGTACGACGGCAAGGTCACGGGCTTCGAGAGCCATGCCGGCTCGACACCGATGCCGCTGCGCCGCGACGCACTGCTGGCGCTGTCGGAGTTCGCGCTGACCCTGGAGCAGATCGCGATCAGGCTCGGGCCGAACGCGGTCGCCACCATCGGCGAGGCGGTCATCGCCAATCCCTCGCGCAACGTCATTCCCGGCGAGATCGCCTTCACCATCGATTGCCGCAGCGCCAATGCCGACACCTTGGAGGCACTCGATGCCAGCCTGCGCGCGGCTGCGGGCGAGATTTCGAAGAAGCGCAAGGTCGAGATCGCAATCGACCAGGTCTGGCGCAAGCCGCCGACCCATTTTGATCCGAAGCTGGTCGATGCCGTCGAGCGCGCCGCCGGCACGCTCGGCTATGCGCACCGCCGCATCACCTCCGGCGCCGGCCACGATGCCTGCAACCTCAACACCATCATGCCCGCCGCCATGGTGTTCGTCCCCTGCAAGGACGGCATCAGCCACAACGAGCTCGAGGACGCCACCCAATCCGACTGCGCCGCTGGCGCGAATGTGCTGCTGCACACGGTGCTGTCGCTGGCCGGCGTGGCGTCGTGACGGGCTGACGCTCGCGGGCTTGTCTAGGGCCTCATCCTTCGAGACGCCGCTGCGCGGCTCCTCAGGATGAGGGGAGAGTCTTCGATGTCGCTGCTTCCCCTCATGGTGAGGAGCGCCGAAGGCGCGTCTCGAACCATGAGGCCCGAGATGCTTCAAGTTGAACCACATTGAGTTGCCCTGCCCCATCTTGTCTCATCGGGGCTCGTCAGGAGGTATCCGTGCGCGGAGTTTTCATCGACGCCAACGACTCGCTTGCCGAGATCTTCGAGCGGCAGCGCAAATCCGGCGATCCCGAGATGCGCGTGCATCTCGACCCCGACATCAAGCCGGAGGACTGGCCGGCGATCCTCGACGGCGCCGAGATCGGCGTGGTCGATCACACCGCGCTCCCGACCGACGTCGCGAGGCAATGCAAGGGGCTCAAGCACGTCGTCTTCCTGGGCACCGGCGCACGCAGCTACATGAACCCGGAGGAGCTCGCCGAGCTCGGCATCACCGTGCATCTGATCAAGGGCTACGGCGACACCGCGGTTGCCGAAGCCGCCATCGCGCTGATGTGGGCCTCTGCCCGCGGCATCGCACAGATGGACCGCGAGATGCGCGCCGGCAACTGGCTGCGTGACGACGGCATGCAGCTCACCGGCAAGACGCTCGGCCTGATCGGCTTCGGCGGCATCGCCGCGGAAGTCGCGCGCATCGCTTCGGGCAGCGGCATGAAGGTGATCGCCTGGAACCGCTCGCCGAAGAGCCATCCCGGTGTGGAGTTCGTCGAACTCGAGACGCTGCTCCAGAACAGCCACGTCGTCTCGCTGCATCTTCTGCTCAACGACGAGACCCGCGGCTTCCTGTCGCGCGAGCGCATCGCGCAGATGCGCAAGGGCGTGATCTTCGTGAACACCGCCCGCGCCGCCATCGTCGACGAGCCCGCGATGATCGACGCGCTCCGCTCCGGCCAGATCCGCCACGCCGGCCTGGACGTCTTCACCACCGAGCCGCTGCCGGCCGGCCACGTGCTGACCACGATCCCCAACGTGACACTGTCGGCACACTCGGCGTTCCGAACGCCCGAGGCGAGCGAGAACCTGATCCACGCCGCGTGGGAGCACTGCCGCCGCGTGGCGAACGAGTAGTCCGCGCCCTCTCCTCCGTCATTGCGAGCGAAGTGTTTAGCCCGGAGACATAGCTTACACCTGTTCGGGGACATGGTTGACACTTTTGGGGT
>NZ_JBNPTK010000019.1:0-139171 GCF_051167615.1 Bradyrhizobium sp. HKCCYLS3013 | reverse complement strand
AACATTCAACGCCATCTCCGAGAGCCGCCAAGAAAACGAGAATACCAAGCGTTAATTTGGTAAGTTAGCGCCAATGAGCTTAACCCTCATGGTGAGGAGCGCCGAAGGCGCGTCTGCGGACGATGCTGCGCATCGCCGGGCGAGCCACGAGGTCCGAGCAGGGACCTCGCCCTTCGAGACGCCCGCCTTCGGCGGGCTCCTCAGGGTGAGGAGAGGAGGCTTGCCGCGGGACTAAGTAGTCAGTGGCCAACACGGCGATCGTGGGCTCTCGTGAGGTTGGAGATGATGACCCATGTTCAACTCCGGCTTCGAAGCTAACCCTCATGGTGAGGAGGCGCGAAGCGCCGTCTCGAACCATGAGGCCCACGATGAGGCCGCATACTCGCCGCCTTGATCGCGCCTGCGATGCGTCACAGCGAAGGCCGTCATTGATCCAGATCAAACGCCCTCAAAAACACACCCCAGATCCCAATCAAATCCTTGATGTTCCTCGATTTGATCCAGATCAAACGGCCGCACGCCTACCGCAGCATGGCCCAGACACGTCCATATTGGCCGTCAAAAAGCGCCACATCTCGCCGTCAGATTCTGCGGCACAGCATGCGCTGATGACGCGAACTAACAGGCACGGCGGACCAACACGTCCGGCCCGAAATCGTCACACCAGCGCGCCCGTACAGAGAAACCAGCGTCCTGGAAAGCAATGCGAAACAACAGCGCTCAACGTTCGGCTCAACACGATTATGCTTCCCACCAACGACAGACCCGGCCACTCGCCCACGTGGCCGTGAACGTGGCACCGGCCCGGTATCAGCCGGCCGCACAGCCCGGCAGCCGCAGCACCGGACGCGGCGAGCGGCGGTTCTGGCTGACGATGCAGACGGTGATGCTGGCCGTCGGCGTGCTGCTGGTGAACCTGCTGCTGTTCTTTCCTGCGCTCGGCATCGCGCTGATGTGGAATCTGCTGATTCCCGTCGCGCCCGCCTTGGTGACGATCTCGCCCGGCCTGTGGCGCAACATCTGTCCGATGGCGACATTCCATCTGCTGCCGAACAAGATGGGCATCTCGCAGAACATCAGGATGCCGGAATGGGGCGCGGCGACGCTGGCGGTGATCAGCGTGACGCTTCTCTTCATCGTGGTACCGATGCGGCGCATCGGGCTCAATGTCGATGGCCCGCTGACGGCGGTCATGCTGCTGTCGGCCGCGGTCATGGCGTTCGCGATGGGCTCGGTGTTCGAGATGCGCTCGGGCTGGTGCACCTCGCTGTGCCCGATCCATCCGGTCGAGCGGCTCTACGGCACCAACCCGGCGCTGACCTTCAAGAACGCCCGCTGCAACATCTGCGAGGCCTGCAGCAATCCGTGCCCCGACTCCACGCCGGAGCTGACGCCGACCGCCGGCGTGCCCACCAAAGTCCAGCAGTTCCTCGGCAACTTCCTGATCGGCAGCTTCCCCGGCTTCGTCTGGGGCTGGTATCAAGTGCCGGACTATCCGCCGCAGCAGGTCGACCAGGCCGCGATCATCACCGCCTATGTGTGGCCGCTGGGCGCCGCGCTCATCAGCTACGTCGTGTTCAGGGTCGGCGAGCACATCCTGCGCTACAGGCCCGCCGCCCGCACCCGGATGCATCGCATCTTCGCGGCGGCGGCGATCAGCACCTACTACTGGTATCGCCTGCCCGGCCCGGCGTCATTGCTGCCGGACTGGTTTCCGCTGGTCTCGCATCTCATCACGACGCCGTTCTTCTTCTGGTTCCTGGTGCTGCGTTCGCCGAAGGTGAGCTGGCTGAAGCGGCCGGTGATGGCGTCGAACTACTGGTCGAGCCGATTCGAGAGCACGGCCAACAAGAATCTCATCCGCGTGTCGCCCGGCAAGGCGTGAAGCCCCGCGGTCTCGTCCCACCATCGTCACAGCGTATCCGATCGAGGAGTAAACCATGTCGAACTTCAGGACCGTCACCGTCAAGGGCCGCCAGTTCCGCGTCCGCGCGGGTGACGTGCTGCTCGATGGCGCGCTCGCCAACGGCGTCGAGATTCCGTTCGACTGCCGCGCCGGCACCTGCGGCACCTGCATGGTTCACGTCTCGAAGGGGCAGACGGTGTGCGGCGAGACGCATACGCAGGGCATGATCTATGCATGCCAGGCGCGCGTCGTCTCCGACCTCGACGTCGACGTGGAGGACGTGCCGGAGATCGATATCAGCAAGGCACGGCTGGTCGGCCTGCGCGAGGTCGCGCCAGATATCATGGAGCTGATGATCGCGCCCGAGAAGAGCATCAGCTATCTGCCGGGCCAGTACTTCAAGTTCACCTTCGCCGGCTATCCGGCGCGCGCCTACAGCCCGACCGCCTCGTTCGACGGCCGCATCGGCGGCCGCGTCATCCATCTCAACATCAAGAAGGTCCGTGGCGGCCGCGTCACGCAAGCGCTCGGCAGCGGCATCCGGCCCGGCCATCGGCTGCGCATCCAGGGGCCGTATGGTCACGCGTTCCTGCGCCCGGGCGGCGCCGGCCGTCTCGTCCTCGCCGGCAGCGGCACCGGCTTCGCGCCGATCTGGGCGATCGCGGCGATGGCGCTGCGCGAGAACCGCAGCCGTCCCATGGTGATCATCGCCGGCGCCAAGAAGCTGCCGCAGCTCTACATGACGCCGATCCTGGCGCAGCTCGCGCGGCTGCCGAATGTCACGATCATTCCGACCGTGGAGGAAGGCCCGATCAACCATCCGTCGATCCGCACCGGGCGGATCGAGCCGCACATGCCGACGCTGACGTCCTCCGACGTGGTCTATGCCTGCGGCTCGCCGCGCATGGTCACCGCACTTGCCGGCATGGTCGAGAAGGCCGGCGCGACGTTCTATGCCGACCCGTTCGATTCAGCGCCGCCGGAAGCGCCATCCGGCCTGATCGGGCGCATCAAGACGCTCGTGGCGCGACGTCCGCCCGAGCCTGAGCCGGGCCGTGACGGCGGCAGGGGGCGTGACGCGTCGCTCGATCCGTTCGAGCGGGCGTTGTCGCTGGTGCCGAAGGATCCGATCGACGACGATCTCGGCCTGCGCCGGTCGGAGCCACGGCGCAGCCCGGCCGCCGAACGCGACCACGCGCTCTCGCTGGTCCGCGAGCGCGCCGCGCGCGGCGATCCCGCCCAGCTGCAGGAGCGCCCGCGCCGCGTCGCCGGCGAAATGGCGTCGGGGCATGTGTGAGGCGAGTGAGGCGGCCGCTCCAATTCCCAACATCGCGCTCGCAAGCATGAAGGGGCGTAGAGCCGGCAGAGCCGTGCAGCCGTCCTTCGAGACGCCCGCCTCCGGCGGGCTCCTCAGGACGAGGGCTGAGTGTGCGGCGCGATCCTCAAGAGCTTCAAACCCTCTCCATGAACACGCTAACAGCGTGTTCATGGTCCCGTATGCAGCGGCTGCTCCGCCGCTTGCCCCTCATGGTGAGGAGCGCCGCATCGCGGCGCGTCTCGAACCACGAGGCCCCAAATGCCTCGATGCACACCGGTCGTCACTCCGGGGCGCTCGCGCAAGCGAGCGAGCCCGGAGTCCATAGCCACGAATAGACGTGGTGGAGCACGATCACTGAGAGCCGTCTGACTCACGACGGCTGCGGCGTATGGATTCCGGGCTCGCGCTGCGCGCGCCCCGGAATGACGGCGAGGATGGAGAGGCAGCCCGTCGTCAAATCAGCTTCCGCCGCGCGAGGCTGCGCATCAGGGCGCCGACGCCGAACGTCCACGGCTCGCATTCGTCGCTGTTGCGCATGCGGTTGACGAGGCGGCCGAGCTGCGGGGCTGAAATCGTGACGATGTCGTCGCGCTTGTGCGTAAAGCCCTGACCGGCTGCGTCGCGGTCCTTGACCGGTGCGAACATCGTGCCGAGGAACAGCGCGAAGCCGTCGGGATATTGATGCACGGCGCCGATGGTCTGCGCGACGAGGTCGGTCGGATCGCGGCTGATCTTGCTGATGGAGGAATGGCCGTCGAGCACGAAGCCGTCGCTGCCGGTCACGTTCAGCGCGACGTCCATCTTGCGGACGTCGTCCAGCGTAAAGCTTTTGTCGAACAGGCGCAGCAGCGGTCCGATCGCGCAGGAGGCGTTGTTGTCCTTGGCCTTGGACAGCAACAGCGCCGAGCGGCCCTCGAAGTCGCGCAGGTTGACGTCGTTGCCGAGCATCGCGCCGACGATCTTGCCGCGGCTCGACACCGCCAGCACCACCTCCGGCTCCGGGTTGTTCCAGGTCGATTTCGGATGCAGCCCGGCATCCATGCCGGTGCCGACCGACGACATGGTCGGCGCCTTGGTGAAGACCTCGGCGTCGGGGCCGATGCCGACCTCGAGATACTGGCTCCAGGCGTTCTGCTCGATCAGCACCTGCTTGAGGTGCATGGCCTGGTCGGAGCCGGGCTTCAGCTTGGAGAAATCGTCGCCGACGAGACGCACCACCTCTGTCCGGATCGCCTCGGCCGAGGCCGGATTGCCGCGCGCGCGCTCCTCGATGACGCGCTCCAGCATCGAGATCGCGAAGGTGACGCCGGCCGCTTTGAGCACCTGGAGATCAACCGGCGCCAGCAGCCACGGCTTGGCGGGATCACGGCGATCGGGGGGCGTGTTGGCGAGGATGGCGGCGAGGTCGCCGATGCGCGGCCCGCCCATGCCGCGCAGTGCAGCCGCGGGATCGTCGTGCTCGCACAGCGCGCTGACGGTCGGGAAGGCCGAGGTGACATCGTAGACGCCGTCATCGCGCACCGCCACGACGGCCGGACCATCGACGTCGGGCCGCCAGACCCGGCCGACCAGCGTTCCCTGGGTGCCGTCGTCGGGCAGCATGGTCTCGGGCGTCAGATTGATCATGGCGTTCTCCCTGGTGTCTCGTTGAGGCAGCCGTAGCATTGCTGCGAGAACGATCCAAGATGGGAGCGCGCGATCACCAGCTGTAGCGCACCGCGCCCTTGCCCGCGTAGGAGCGGCTGATGGTCGAGAACTCGCCTTCGAAGGTCGCGGCCGCCGACCAGCCGTTGCGCCAGGCGATTTCGGCCGAGGCCGTGGTGAGCGCGAGGTCGCGCGACTGCGCGGCGCCGTTGACGATGAAACTCGTGCCTGGCAGCGCCTGGAAGCCGGCGGTCATGGTGCGATCCGGGTTGAAATTGTGCGCCCAGGCGGCGCGGCCACGCAGCGACAGCACGCCGTCGGCGAGCGCAAACGACCGGTCGACGCGCGCGCCAAGCTCGATGCGCGCATCCGTCACGGTCTTGCCGGCATAGCTCAGCGCGAAGGTGCCCGCGCCGGAGAGCACCTGCTCGGCATAGGACGGCAGCACGTAAGCCGTCGCCTGCCCGCCGAGATAGGGCGTGACCCCGCCCCATGGCGTGGCGTAGCGGCGGCCAGCCTCGAGGCGAGCGGAATAGGCCGATGCATTGAAGCGGGCGCGGAGCTGGTCGACGCCGGCGACGGCCACGGTGCGGTCGGTGGTCACGTCGTGCCAGCCATAGGCGAGCGCGGCGGAGAGATAGTCCGGGCCGTTGCGATAGCGGGCGAAGGCGCCGGCCTGGAACAGGTCCGAGCGGCCGCTGCCGCCGCCATTGACGCTGAAGCTGGTGCCGCCGCCCGACAGCGCGAAGCCGGCCAGCCAGTTCGGCGACACGATGTAGTCGGCGCCGGCGGCGAAGCCGACCTCGCGGATGGTGGTGTCGTTCGAGCCGAGCGCGGCATTGCCGTCGGTGAACGAACCGCCACCAAACGGCGCCGCCCAGGTGCTCCAGCGCTCGTCGAAGCGCCGGGCCAAAGCGGCCTTGACCGGCATGCGCGCGAAGGCATCGCGCGGTGCGGCGCCCTGCCCTGCGTCGGCGAACGCCGCCGGAGCCGATGGGTTCGCACTGCGCCCGGCGACGAAGGGATCGGTCATCAGGCCAAGGAAGATCTTCATCGAGTCGAACATCGCCTGCTGCGAGGCGGTGGCGATCTCGCCGGACGCCTGCGTCAGGCCGGCCGGGGTCAGCGCGCCGAAGGCGAGCGGGATGCCGCCGGTGCGGTTGAAATAGCCGGTCGTGGTGTCCGTGACGTTCTGCTGGTTGGTGTTGGTCCCGGACGTGCCGAGCGTCAGGTTCAGATAGACGTTATTGGCGTCGTAGCTCAGGCTCGAGGAGAAGTTGGCCGGCAGGTTGGTGTTGACCAGCGTGTTGAAGGTGCCGCCGACGCCGCCGGCGGCGTTGACGATCGTGTACCGCTTGTTGACGTAGCTGCCGGGGGCGAACGCCGCCTGCACCGTGGCGCCACCCAGCGTCGCGGCGCCCGTCACGTTGACCCGGTCGGCATTGGCCGGCGACACCTCGACCATGTAGCTCGCGGCAGCCGTGAACACGAGATTGCCCTGCACCGTCAGCAGCCCGATCGAATTGCCGGGCGCCAGCGCGCCGCCATTGACCAGCGTGCTGCCGACGATGCCGTTGCCGCCGAGCGTGCCGCCGGCATTCACGGTCACGCTGCTGCCGGCGATCGAACCGTTGACGGCGAGGATGCCGCCATCGACCGTGGTCGCACCGGTGTAGGTGTTGATGCCGGACAGCATCAGCTTGCCGCTGCCGACCTTGGTCAGCGCGCCCGGTCCGACCGTGCCGCACTCGCACGGGTCGTAGTCGCTGATCACGCCGGAGACCTCGGTCGAGAGATTGTTGCCGCCAACCACCAACGTGTTGAAGGCGCCGATGTAATAGTTGCCGGATCCCGCCAGGGAGCCGGCGGTGATGCGGCCGTCGCCATTGGCCCCCGTGCTGCCGGAGAAGTCGACCACGCCGGTGCCGTTGGTCACGAACTGCGCGGCGCCGCCGGTCGTATTGTCGAGGAAACGGGTGCGACCACCGGCATTGGTGATGATCGTGGCGGAGCCTGCGGTCGCATGGTCGAAGAACAGGGTGGAAGCGCCGTCGTTGGTGGTGATGGTCGCATTCGCCGCGGTGGAATGGGCGTTGAAATGGATATGCCCGTCCATGTTGTTGGTGATCTCTGCGTTGCCCGCGGACGGCGTGTCGCTGCCGAAGCCCATCCCGAACATCAGGTAGGAATTGCCGCCATTGGTGATGACCGCGTTGGCGGCCGTCGCGGCATTGACGAACGCGACCAGGCTGAACGTATCATTCGTGATCGTCGCATTGCCGGCGCTGGTGTTGGCGTTGAACAGCGTGCGGCCCTGATGGTTGGTGATCACGGCGTTCCCCGCCGTCGCCGTATCGGTGCCTCCGGCGACGCCGAACGCCGTCGTGGCGATCGACTGGTTCACGATCGTCATCGTGCCGGCGGAGCTCGCGCCGAGGAAGTTGGTGGTGCCGCCATCATTGGTGAGCGAGACGATGCCGGACGTATCGGCCCTGACGATGTTGAAGATGCCGAAATTCGACACGTCACCGATGATGCGGGCGGTGTGGGTGGCATCGCCGAGCTGCAGGGTCGCGCCGTTGCTGATGAAGGTGCCGCCCGAATAGGAGTTGTTGCCGAGCAGGATGGTGGTGCTGTTGCCGAGCAGCTCGGCGCGCACGCCGGCAACGGTCTCGCCGAGATTGTTGTTGATCGTGATCGTCTGGCCGGAATTGGCGTTGTTGATGAAGCCCCAGCCGGAGCCGGCGACGCCGAAATTCACGTCGGCGCCGCCAATCGAATAGGACTGGGCGTTGCTGAGGAAGATCCAGGAATCCGGATTGATCGGCGCGGTGACCGTGATGGTCGATGCGCCGGTGGCGCCGAACAGCGCCTCCTGGCCGCTCGATGCCGGCGGCGCGCCGGCCGGCGGGGTCTCCCAGTTGGTCGCGAGGTTGTAGTCGGAGGTCGCAGTCGAAGAGCCGGTGCCGCCCCAGGTGTAGTCGGTCTGGGCCTGCGCCGACGTCGTCGGCCCGAGCCCGAAGAGCCCGAGCACGAGCCCCAGCGCGCCCCACACGCCTCGCGCCGTCGGACGCCCCGCCGTTTCGACCCGCCTCTGCACGCAATCCCCCGATCTTGCTCTGCACCCCGTGATGCAATCCAAGACCTAGCAGGCGCGCGGCGCCCGCCGAGATCGACGGCGTCCCTGTTTCTTGTTTGAAATCAGCGCGTTACGCGTTTGATCGCGGTTGTAGCGGACGCGCAACGCATCCACCCAAAAAGTCGCCCCCCGCAATGGCCTGGGGGACGTGCGACCGATGGCTCACGGATTCGGCGAGCTCTCGCCGGCGACCTGCAGCAGTTGCGAGCGACGGACGCGCTCGCGATGGGCAGTGTAGAGGCCGCTGGAAACGATGAAGGCGGCGCCGACGATGGTCCAGACGTCCGGCACCTCGCCGAACACCAGGAAGCCGAGGATGCTGACCCACAGCAACTGGGTGTAGGAGAACGGCGCCAGCACCGAGGCGTCGGCATAGCGGAATGCCAGCACGACGATCCACTGCCCCATGGTCGAAGCGACGCCGACCAGCACGCCGAAGGCGATGTCCTGCCAGGACGGCGTGGTCCAGACGAACGGCACGATCGCGGTGAGCACGCAGACGCCGGCGATCGACGAATAGGTCATGATCGTGATCGCGTGCTCGCGCCCGCTCATCATCCGCGTCATGATCAGGGTGCAGGCCCAGGCAAAGGCCGAGACGATCGGAAACAGCGCGGCAAGATGGAACGCGCCGGTGCCGGGGCGAAGAATCACCAGCACGCCAAACAGGCCAACCGCGGTTGCGACCCAGCGCCGCAGGCCGACCTTCTCGCTGAGGAAGATGATCGACAGCGCGGTGACGAACAGCGGCGCGACGAAGCCGGTGGCGGAGGCCTCGGCGATCGGCAGGTAGCGTAAACCAGTGATGAACATCAGCGACGAGCCGAGCAGCGCGACGCCGCGCAGCAACTGAAACTTGAGCTGCGCGGTGCGCATCGCGAACAGCGGCGAGCCCGGGATCATCGCCGGCACCATGATGAGCGCGAATACGACGAAGCGGATCCAGGTGATCTCGATCGAGGGCAGCGTCTTCGACAGATATTTCGCCGTCACGTCCGAGGTGCCGAGGAACACGGTCGACAGCAGGATCAGCGCAATGCCGCGGAACGGCCGGTCGGCGCGGGCGGGCGCGCGCTTGCGCCGGGCCTGCGGCTTGTCCTGCACGGACGTCGGCACGTCGTCGAGGCGCGCGGCGGCGGCCGCACTCGGGGGCGGGGTCACGGTCGAACTCGAAGGTTGGCAGAAGCGACGATTCGGTGAGTGGCGACAAAACGCCAATCACGGCCGCGGGACAACCCATGGAAAGCGGGCAGCCGATATGCGCTGGCTACGCGCCGAGGTAGCAAACATCCGTAATTTTCCGTGATGCTGCGCTACAGCATGGGCAGCCCACGCGGCTTCGGCCCGCGCGGAAAGGCGCGATCGATCGCGGCGATCTCGGCCGCGGTGAGCTCGATGTCGCCGGCCGCCGCATTCTGCTCGGCATGTTCGGGCCGCGACGCCTTGGGGATCGCGAACAGCGACGACGCCCGCGTCAGGAAGGCGAGCGCGACCTGGCGCGGCGTCGCGCCGTGCTGCTCCGCGATCCGCTGCAGCACCTCGCCGCCGGCGCTGCGGCGTTCCGGAAAGTCGTCATGGCCGAACGGCGAATAGGCGACGACGGCGACGCCGCGCTGGCCGCACCACGGGATGACGGCATGCTCGATGGCGCGCTCCTGCAGGTGATAGAGCACCTGGTTGCAGGCGATCCTGCCCTCGCCGGCGACCTTCAGCAGCTCGTCGAGATCGTCGACGTCGAAATTGCTGACGCCCCAGGACGCGATCTTGCCGGCGGTCTTGAGCTCCTCGAACGCTGCTACCGTCTCCGCGAGCGGATAGGAGCCGGGCCAGTGCAACAGATAGCAGTCGAGCCGGTCGGTCTTGAGCCGCTTCAGCGAGCGCTCGCAGGCGGTGATGGTGCCACGGCGGGAGGCGTTGCTCGGCAGCACCTTCGACACCAGGAACACGTCGTCGCGCCGGCCGGCGATGGCTTCGGCGATGACGAGCTCGGCATCGCCATACATCTCCGCGGTGTCGATGTGGCTCATGCCGAGATCCAGGCCGCGCCGCAACGTGGCGATGGCGCGGCTGCGGTCGGCGTGGTCGAGATACCAGGTGCCCTGCCCGATCACGGACACACCGGCGCCGCCGGTTCCGAATGTCTTGTGCTTCATGGCGGCGAGCATAGAGGATGGAGCGCGCGACGTCGATTGGCGCTCCCCAGGAACGTCATTCCGGGGCGACGCGTCAGCGTCGAACCCGGAATCTCGAACTTGGTTTGCACCGGCTCGTTTCCGCCATGTCGAGATTCCGGGTTCGGGGCCTTGCGGCCTCGCCCCGGAATGACGGCGGGCTTTGCTAGCTCGCCACCTTCACCGACGCCTCGGCCTGCGCCGGCGTCTGCGCGATCAGCCGCTTCATCTCCGGAATGCACGAGCCGCAATTCGTTCCCGCCTTGAGCTGCGCGCCGATCGCGGCGGGCGTGCGCGCGCCGGCGGCGATCGCATCGCAGATGGTGTCGCGGCCGACGCCGAAGCAGGCGCAGACGATCGGGCCGCCGCCGACGCCGTCGGGCGCGCGGCCGGACAGCAGCATGCGGCGCTGGTCGTCGTCGAGACGATCGGCTGAAAACATCGTCTTCACGACGTTCCAGTCGCCGGCATCATGGCCCGGTCCGACGAAGACGCAGGTCTCGATGCGGTCGCCGCCGAAGGACGCGGCGCGATAGACGCCGCCGCCGACGTCCATGTAGTCCGTGACATCGTCGGTGGCGCGCGCCTTGAACCACGCCGGCCAGCGCATGAGGTCGCCATTGTCGGCGAACAGATAGCCGAAGCCGCCCTGCACCGTCGCCCGTGCCCACCACAGATGGGACGGCAGTGCGAGCTCGCTGCGCGACAGGATGAAGCCGCGGAAGACGTACTCGTAGGGGCTGATCGCGGCCGGCGTCGCCTTGGCCTCGGGCTGGCCGGAGAACGGATCGGTGTGCGAGGCGACGAGCGCGCCGACGCGGCCATGCGAGGAGTTTGTCGCGTTCCAATGGATCGGCGCGAACAGCATGCCGCGCTGCTGCCGCTCGCTGACCACGACCTTGAGGATGCACCGGCCGTGCTCGGTCGTCACCTTGGCGAAGCCGTCATGCATCAGGCCGTAGCGCAGCGCGTCGTCCGGATGCACCTCGACGAACGGCTCCGGCAGATGCGCTCCGAGACGCGGGCTCAACCCGGTGCGCGTCATGGTGTGCCACTGGTCGCGGATGCGCCCGGTGTTCAGCCGCAGCGGCCGCGCGGCATTGGTCTCGCTGCGCAGCGCCGGCACCTCCGGCGCGACGAAGCGGGCCTTGCGGTCGCCGGTGAAGAAGGCGCCGTCGGCGAAGAAGCGCGGCGCGGGCGGCTTGCCCGCGCGCACCGGCCATTGCACCGGGGCCATCGTGTCGTATTCGTCGTCGCTGAGGCTCGCCAACGCGCCGATGTCGAAGTCGCGGCTGCCGTCGTTCTCGAACCCCGACAGCGCGGCGTGCTCGCGGAAGATGTCCGCGGCGGAGCTGTAGTCGAAGGCGGAAGCGAAGCCGAGCCGCTTGCCGACCTCGCTGAGGATCCACCAGTCCGGCATGGCCTCGCCGGCCGGCGCCATGAAGGCGCGCTGGCGCGAGATGCGCCGCTCGGAGTTGGTGACCGTGCCCGACTTCTCGCCCCAGGCCTGCGCCGGCAGCAGCACGTGCACGCCAGCATCCACGGTGTCGTTGGCGCGGACGTTCTCGGAGACGACCAGCAGCTCGAGCTTCTTCAGGGCCGACAGGACGAGATCGGCGTCCGGCAGCGACACCGCGGGATTGGTGCCGATCACCCACAGCGCCTTGATCTCGCCGCGCGCGATCGCCTCGAACATCGCGACCGCCTTCAGCCCTTCGTGGGTGGCGATATCGGGCGCCTTCCAGAAGCGCCTGATACGGTCGATGTCCGGCGGCGTGAAGCCCATATGCGCGGCGAGCTGGTTGGCGAGCCCGCCGACCTCGCGGCCGCCCATCGCGTTGGGCTGGCCGGTCAGCGAAAACGGCCCCATACCCGGCTTGCCGATGCGCGCGGTGGCAAGATGGCAGTTGAGGATCGCATTGACCTTGTCGGTGCCCTGAGCCGACTGGTTGACACCCTGCGAGTACAAGGTGACGACCTCTGGCGTGTCGCGGAACAGCTTGAAGAAGGCGGCGACATCGGGCTCGGACAGACCGGTGGCGAGCGCGGTCGCCGCGGTGCTGCCGGCAAGGCTGCGCGCGCGCGCCAGGGTCTCGTCGAAGCCAGACGTATGGCGCGCGATGTAGTCGCTGTCGAGCGCGCCGTTGTCGGCGAGATGCACCAGCAGGCCGGAGAACAGCGCCGCATCCGTGCCGGGCCTCAATCCCAGGAACAGGTCGGCTTCTTCAGCCGTGTCGGTACGGCGCGGATCGATGACCACGAACCTGGCGCCGCGCGTCTGCTTGTTGGCCAGCATGCGCTGGTAGAGCACCGGGTGGCACCAGGCGGCGTTGCTGCCCACGAAGACCAGCAGATCGGCCCGATCGAGATCCTCATATGTGCCGGGGACGGTGTCGGCGCCGAAGGCGCGGCGGTGGCCGGCGACCGACGACGCCATGCACAGCCGCGAATTGGTGTCGACATTGGCCGAGCCGAGAAAACCCTTCATCAGCTTGTTGGCGACGTAGTAGTCCTCGGTCAGCATCTGGCCCGAGAGATAGAACGCCACGGCGTCCTCGCCGTCGCGGGCGACGATGTGCTTGAGGCGGGTCGCGACGTGATCGAGCGCATCGCTCCACGCCACCCGCTCCATGCCGCCCTTGCAGCGGATCATCGGATAGAGCAGCCGGCTCTCGAGCCCGAGCGTCTCGCCGAGCGCCGAGCCTTTGGAGCAGAGCCGGCCGAGATTGGCCGGATGCGACGGATCGCCGGAGATCGCCGCGCCGCCGCTGCCGTCGGGCGTGGCGAGCACGCCGCAGCCGACGCCGCAATACGGACAGGCGGTGCGCACCGTGCGCAACTTGGGATCAACAGTCGTCATCGTGCGAGACCCCCTCTCTCACGCTGCCCGTGGCCGCGCCGCGGCGCGGCCGAACATCATCTCAGTCCGCATCGCCGCGACCGGCTCGCGGCTGCGGATCAGGTCGCGATACCACAGAGCATCCCTGGTCTCCCCGATCAGCACGGCGCCGGTGAGGCGCCCGTCGGCGATGACGAGCTTCTTGTAGATGCCGCGCCTAGCATCGTTGAGCACGATCGTCTCGCTGCCCTCGACACCAACGAAATCGCCGGCCGAGAACACCGACACCCCCGACACTTTCAGATTGGTCGAGACGACGCTGCCGCCATAGGCCGCCTTGCGTCCGGCCAGATGCTGCGCCAGCACCCGCGCCTGCTCGTAGGCCGGTTCGACCAGCCCGTAACAGGTGCCGCGGTGCTCGGCGCATTCGCCGAGCGCGAAGATGCCAGGCGCCGAGGTCTGCATCGCATCGTCGACGACGATGCCGCGGTTGACGGCGAGCCCCGCTTCCTTTGCCAAGTTCACATTCGGCCGGATGCCGGCGGCGAAGATCACCGCGTCCGCGGCGAGGCGGCGCCCGTCGGCCAGCTCGACGCCTTCGACCCGGCCGTTGCCGTGGATGGAAGCGGTGCTGGCATTGAGCAGAACCTCGATGCCCTTGCGCGCCACCAGCGACTTGAGCAGCGCGGCGGCCGGCGCATCGAGCTGCCGCTCCATCAGCCGGTCCATCAGATGCAGCAGCGTCACCTTGGCGCCGGCGCGCGCCAGGCCATAGGCCGCTTCCAGCCCGAGCAGCCCGCCGCCGACGACCACGACGCGGCCCTTCTTGGCCGCCAGCGCCAGAAGCACGTCGGTGTCGCGGCTGTCGCGGAACGTGTGCACGCCCGGCAGATCGGCGCCCGGCACCGGCAGCCGCAGCGGCAGCGAGCCGGTAGCGAGGACCAGGCGCGAGAACGCCACGTTCTCATCGTTCTCGATCTGCAGCTCGCGGCGGCCGACATCGATGCCGGTCACGCGCGCACCGTATTTCAACGTCACGCCGCGCTCGCGCCACCAGGATGCCGGCTTGAGCTCGATCTCGTGGGACGCGGCCTCGCCGGCCAGCACCGACGACAGCAGCACGCGGTTGTAGGCCAGCCGCGGCTCCTCGCCGATGACGGCGATCGCGTAGCGGCCGAGCACGGTCTGCGACAATTCCTCCGCCAGCTTTGCAGCGGCCATGCCGTTGCCGACGATGACGAGCGGTTCACTCAAAGCGCCTACTCCGCCGCCTGCGCCTTGCCATAGGCTTCCGCGATCATGTAGCCGGACAGCGTGCCATAGGCCGCGGTCCAGGCGGCGGCGACCTCGGGCGTCCAGCCGTCGCCGAGTCCCTTCTCCAGCGTCCACAGCAGCGCGGCGCCGACCACCGGATAGTGCTCCGGCCTGGCGCCGTAATCGACGTGGCGCTTGGCGAGCGCGCTTGCCGCCGGCAGGATCGCAGGCAGGTTGGTCAATCCATTCACCACGACCGCCAAGGTCGCCATCAGCTTCTTGCGCTGCTCGGTGAGGTCGTCCGGAAACATCGCACGCACCTGCGGCGCGACCTCGAACAGGCGATCGTAGAAGATGGTCGCGGCCTGATCGGAGATCGGCGCGACCTTGGCAAAACTGTCCTGAACCAATGCGATCTGAGACGGCGTCATGGGAAATCCTTCGATGCAGCTATCGGGCCTCGTTGGTCGTCTGAAGGCGGACGGCGGTTCGATCCGGCGTCCGGCAGTCATGCAGCCTGGGTGCCTGAATGCGACGGGACCGCGGGGCCCGGCTCAGGTTTCGAACCGTGTTCATAGGCCTCGAGGAAATCGAGCACCTCGCGCCGGTAGCGGTAATAGTCCGGATGCTCCAGCAAGGCCTTGCGCGTGCGCGGTCGCGGAATGTCGACCTGGAGAATGTGACCTATGCGGGCGTTGGGACCGTTGGTCATCATCACCACGCGATCGGCCAGCAGAATTGCTTCATCGACGTCGTGGGTCACGCACAGAGCCGTCACCTGCGTGCGCTGCCAGACTTCCATCAGGACCTCTTGGAGGTCCCAACGGGTGAGACTGTCGAGCATTCCGAACGGCTCGTCGAGCAACAGCAGCTTCGGAGACAAAGCGAAGGCGCGCGCGATGCCGACGCGCTGTCGCATGCCGTTGGACATCGACGCAGCCGGCGTGTCGAGCGAGTCGCCGAGGCCGACGCGCTCGAGGTAGTAGTCGACGACGTCGTTGCGCTCCTTGGGCGTCGCATGCGGATAGACCCTGTCGACGCCGAGCGCCACGTTCTCACGCGCGGTCAACCACGGAAACAGCGACGGCGACTGAAAGACGACGGCTCGGTCGGGACCGGCCGACGAGACTTCGCGACCATCCAGAATGATGCCGCCGAGCGTGACATCGTTGAGCCCGGCGGTCATCGAGAGCACGGTCGACTTGCCGCATCCCGAATGACCGATCACGGAGATGAATTCTCCCTTGCGCACCTTCAGGTCGAAATTGTCGACCACGGTGAGCGGACCGCTCGGGGTCGGATAGACCTTCGACAGCTGTGAGTATTCCAGGTAGCGGTCGGACTGGTAGGGCGCCGAGCTGATCGCGCGCTGGTAGGCCGGGGGCGGCTTCTCCATCTGGGTGATCGGCACCACATTGGGCAGAGAGCGGCCAGCGGCCTTGTCCGGCGTCCGGCCGGCGGCCGCGTCCATGAGATAACTCGTCACCGCTTGCCTCAGTTGCTTGAAGCGCACGTCCTCGTTAATCGAAGAGCGCTGGCGCGGACGCGGAATGTCGACCTTGAAATTCTGTCCGAGCGTGGACTTCGGCCCCGGCAGCAACGGAATGATGCGGTCGGCAAGCAGAATGGCCTCGTCGACATCATTGGTGATCAGCACGACGGTGCGCTTGTCACGCGACCAGATCTCGACGATCTCGTCCTGAAGTCGCGCCCGGGTCAGCGCATCGAGCGCAGACAGCGGCTCGTCGAGGAGCAGAATTTCCGGTCCGGTGGCGAGCGCGCGGGCGACGGCTACCCGCTGCCGCATGCCCCCTGACAGCTCGGACGGCAGGCGCTGCGCCGCATGCGACAGCCCGACCATTGCGATATACCGGTCAACCCTTGCCGACCGCGCCGCCCTGGTCTCTCCGGCGAACACCTGATCGACGGCGAGCGCGACGTTGCCGCGCACCGTGAGCCATGGCATCAGCGAGTAGGACTGGAATACGACGCCGCGGTCGGGCCCTGGCCCGGAGATCGGCTTGCCTTTGAGTGCGATCTCGCCGGCATCGGGCTGAACCAGCCCCGCAATCGCCGAGATCAGCGTCGATTTTCCGCTGCCGGAAAATCCGACGATGGCAACGAACTCGCCCTCCTCGACCTCGAGATCGAGATTGGACAACACGTCGACCTTGCGATCGCCGCTGCCGTAGCTCTTGCTGACGCCCTTCAACGACAGGAATGACATGACGGCCACCTCAGCGCTGACTCGAGAAGGTGAAGGCGGATTGCAGCGCGTACATCACCCGATCGAGCAGGAAGCCGATGATACCGATGGTCAGCACCGCCACGATGATCCGCGCCAGCGACTGTGACGAGCCGTTCTGGAATTCATCCCATACGAACTTTCCGAGACCCGGGTTCTGCGCCAGCATTTCGGCGGCGATCAGGACCATCCAGCCCACCCCCAGCGAAAGACGCAACCCGGTGAAGATCAGCGGCAGCGAGCTCGGCAGCACCAGTTTCGTGATCGTGCGATGGGTCGGGAGCTGGAGCACACGGCCGACGTTCAGCAGGTCCTTGTCGATGGACGCGACCCCGAGCGCCGTATTGATCAGCGTCGGCCACAGCGAGCAGAGCGTCACGGTGATGGCCGAGATCAACAGCGACTTCGGCAGGTATTCGGTCGGATTGGTGTAGAGAGCGGATACGACCATCGTCACGATCGGTAGCCAGGCCAGCGGGGACACCGGCTTGAATATCTGGATCAGTGGATTGAGCGCACCGTTCACGGTCTTCGAAAGTCCGCAAAAGATGCCGAGCGGAACCGCGATCACCGTAGCGACGACGAAGCCGACGGCAACAGTCAGCAGACTGGTGAGGATCTGATCGAAATAGGTCGGGTTTCCGGCGTAGCTTCGCTGCTTGACCTCATCAGCCCGTCCGTCCGCGATCAGCTTGGCATTGCGTGCCTCCTGCCGTTCGTAGAAGGCGGCCTGCTTGGCGCGTTCGGCCACATGATCGGCGTAGAGATTCTTGGCCTGACCCCAGACTTCGGCTGGCCCCGGAATGGCGCCGAGCGACGTCTTCACGTGGGGCGCGACCCAACCCCACGCAGCAAGGAAGAGGCCGATGCCGAGCAACGGAACGAGCAGCGTCTGCCGGAGCTCCTTCAATTGCGGCTTGATACTGTCGCCGGCCGCCATCCGCGCCAATGGAGCGAGCCAGCCTAGACCGACGATATTCAGATAGCTCGCGGCGGCGTTGATCCGCGCGAAAATTCGCTCCTTGCGCGCGCGCTGCTCCGCGGCGGCGTCGACATCGACGTAATCTCCGACAATAGCCATTGCTCATCTTTCAGAATGCGAGACAGGGACCGGGTGTGGACCGCCAGGACTTGTGGCCCTGCCACCGTTCATCCGCCGATGATCTTGTTGCCTTCGATCTTCTGCTTGCCCTTCAGCCCCACCTTGAGACTGTCGATATAGGCGTTCGGCTGGCGACCATCGTAGGTCACGCCATCGATGAATTCGGCAGTCGGCGCGCGGAAGCCGTCGGTCTGCCAGGGAAAATCCTCCTTCTTCGCCTTGCCGTCCGCGACGAGTTGCTGGGCGGCCGCAAGATAGATGTCGGGCCGATAAACGCTCTTGGCCGTCGCGTGGTACCAGGCATCGTCCTTGGCCTCCGCGATCTGTCCCCAGCGCCGCATCTGGGTGAGATACCAGACGGCGTCGGAGTAATAGGGATAGGTCGCAAAGTAGCGGAAGAAGACGTTGAAATCCGGAATCTGCCGCTTGTCGCCTTTCTCGTACTCGAATGTGCCGGTCATCGAGTTCGCGATCACCGCCTTGTCGGCGCCGACATATTCAGGCTTGGAGAGCATCTCGACGGCTTTGGCGCGGTTGGCGTTGTTGTTCTCGTCCAGCCACATCGCGGCACGGATCAAGGCCTTGGTGAGCGCGAGCGTCGTATTGGGATTCTTCTCGGCGAACGCCGCCGTGATGCCGAACACCTTCTCGGGATTGTCCTTCCAGATCTCGTAGTCCGTGATCACCGGCACGCCGATGCCCTTGAAGACGGCGGCCTGATTCCACGGCTCACCGACGCAATAGCCGTTGATGGTGCCGGCTTCGAGCGTGGCGGGCATCTGCGGCGGCGGCGTGACCGACAGCAGGGCTTCGGCGGCGATGGTGCCGCTCGTATCATCGGCGGAATAATATCCAGGATTAATGCCGCCGGAGGCGAGCCAGTAGCGAAGCTCGTAGTTGTGGGTCGAGACCGGGAACACCATGCCCATCTTGAAGGCCTTGCCGGAAGCCTTGAGCTTCTCGATGGCCGGACGCAGCGTCTCCGCCTTGATGGGATGCACCGGCTTGCCGCTCGCATCCTTCGCCACCTGTGGCTTCATCAGCTCCCAGATCTCGTTGGAGACCGTGATGGCGTTGCCGTTGAGATCCATCGAGAACGGCGTGATGATATGGGCCTTGGTCCCGAAGCCGATCGTCGCCGCGAGCGGCTGGCCGGCAAGCATGTGCGCGCCATCGAGCTCGCCGGTGATGACCCGATCGAGCAGCACCTTCCAATTGGCCTGTGCCTCCAGCGTGACAATCAGCCCCTCGTCCTCGAAATAGCCGTTCTCCTTGGCGACCGCGAGCGGGGCCATGTCGGTGAGCTTGATGAATCCGAACTTGAGCTCGTCCTTTTCAAGCTTGGCCGCACGCGCACGGCTGGAAGTGAGCGCCAGCGCGGCGGCAGTGCCTGCCGCAAGAAACGCACGACGATCCAGCATGGCGCCGCGCTTGGAAGCGAACGCCTGTTCCGGATCAGGACGTCGGGTGAGGTCGGATGAATTCGGCATGAAAGGATGATCCTTTGCGTCTCCGTGACGCCTTGCCGGCCTGCGGACGCAAGCCGACTCCCGGAGAAGGCTCCGGTGAGCTGTCACGCTGCTGATGAATGAGTTTTCGGGAGACGGCGTCGATGGCGTCAAGAGTACTTATTCAATCTTTGTGCCAAGCGCGTTCTGAGCCGGAGCGCAGCAATTTCAGCGGGTTAGGAACAAGCCGTCCGCGCCTGCCTTCGCCAGAAACGCACGTATCTTTTGCGATTCGCTTGCTATATGTGCAATGCACACCGAATGAGCACATGCGATACGGCCGTAAGCAGCCGCCGTCTCAACGCCCGGCACATTCGCTCATGGTCGCGCCGCGCAATCGGCTAAGGCGTTGGATAAATTGACGAACCGGCATTGTGGCCAGAATTGGCACGTGGCTTGCTAACAACT
Source organism: Bradyrhizobium sp. HKCCYLS3013 (assembly GCF_051167615.1). Lineage (NCBI taxonomy): Bacteria > Pseudomonadati > Pseudomonadota > Alphaproteobacteria > Hyphomicrobiales > Nitrobacteraceae > Bradyrhizobium > Bradyrhizobium sp. HKCCYLS3013. The sequence continues at coordinate 119,637 of NZ_JBNPTK010000019.1, read as the reverse complement.
CATTAGTCAACGATGACTGCGGTTCGACGGATTGTTGAGGCTGTTAGCGCCTGACATTCGGGACGGATCTCAATGAACTGCTCCGATCCCAGCAGTCGTCGTGATGCGCCCGCAATTCAGCCTTGCACCGACATTCGACGCCGCTCGCTTCATGTGGTGCCCACCGGGAAACGCGTTCCCAGCGGGCAACGCGAAACCGGCAGTTGTTAAGCACAATCAGAAGGAAGCCTGAATGTCGTATCTCGCGCCCTCGGAATTCGTCACCAAGATGGTGGATGCAGGGGAGTCCAAGATCTTCATGTCGACACGGGATACGGTCATCCGCGCCTATATGGCCGGCGCCATTCTCGCGCTCGCGGCGTGGTTCGCCGTGACAATCAATGTGAACACCGGCCAGCCGATCATCGGCGCGCTGCTGTTTCCCGTCGGCTTCTCGATGCTCTATCTGCTGGGCTTCGACCTTCTGACCGGCGTGTTCGTGCTGTCGCCGCTGGCCTTGATCGACAAGCGTCCGGGCGTGACCATCGCAGGCGTGCTGCGCAACTGGGGACTCGTCTTCATCGGCAATTTCGCCGGCGCGCTGACGGTGGCCTTCATGATGGCGTTCGTGACGACCTTCGGCTTCACGCAGGAGCCGGATAAGGTCGGCGCCGTCATCGGCAATATCGGTGAAGGCCGGACGCTCGGCTACGCGGCGCATGGCGCGGCCGGCATGGCGACGCTGTTCATCCGCGGCATGCTGTGCAACTGGATGGTCTCCACCGGCGTGGTCGGCGCGATGATCTCGACCACCGTGCCAGGCAAGGTGCTGGCGATGTGGATGCCGATCCTGGTCTTCTTCTACATGGTGTTCGAGCATTCGGTGGTGAACATGTTCCTGTTCCCGTCGGGGCTGATGCTCCATGCGAAGTTCTCGATCATGGACTATCTGATCTGGAACGAGATCCCGACCGTGCTCGGCAATCTCGTCGGCGGCCTCTCCTTTACCGGCCTCACGCTCTATGCCACCCATATCAGGACGCAGCCGAAGCGCGATGCCAAGGTCTCCGTTCGCGCAGCCGCCTGATTTCATTTTCCCTTGGGAGCCCGCCCGCGCTAAGGTCGGGCTCCCTCGCCTTCGCCCCACAGCCAAATGCCATTGCGGATCACAATCGGAGCGCATTCCGACAAAGGGCAGAAGCCGGGCAACCAGGACTTCCACGGCGCCCTGATCCCCGATGAGCCTGCGCTCAGCCTGAAAGGCATCGCGGTCGCCATCGCCGATGGCATCAGCAGCAGCGAGGTCAGCCACATCGCGAGCGAGTCCGCGGTCAAGAGCTTCCTAACCGATTATTACTGCACGCCGGATGCCTGGTCGGTGAAGACGTCGGCGCGACGCGTGATCACGGCCGCCAACTCCTGGCTTCATGCCCAGACCAGAGCCAGCCAATACGCCTATGACCGCGACAAAGGTTACGTCTGCACGCTCAGCGCGATCGTGATCAAGGCGGCCACCGCGCATCTCTTCCATGTCGGCGACTGCCGCATCTCACGCCTCGCCGGCCATTCGCTCGAGCAGCTCACCGACGATCATCGCGTCATGATCTCGTCGCAGCAGAGCTATCTGGGGCGCGCGCTCGGGGTCAACCCTCAGGTCGAAATCGACTATCAGGCTGTCAGGATCGAGCGCGGCGACATCTTCGTGCTCGCGACCGACGGCGTTCACGAGCATGTCGGCAAGCGTTTTGTCGCCAACGTGTTGAAAGAGAATTCCCACGACCTCGACCAGGCGGCCCGCATCATCGTCGCCGAGGCGCTGGCGCAGGGCAGCGCGGACAATCTCACGATCCAGATCGTGCGGATCGACGAGCTCGGTGTCGGCGACGCCGCCGAGATTCCGGTCCAGGCCGAGCAGCTGCCGCCGGCGCCGCTGCTGGACGCGCGGATGATCTTCGAGGGCTACCGGATCTTGCGCGAGATCCATTCCAGCAGCCGCAGCCACATCTATCTGGCGGTCGACGTCGAGACGGAGCTCCCCGTCGCCATCAAGGTGCCTTCGATCGACCTGCGCGGCGACCCGGCCTATTTGAAGCGCTTCCTGATGGAAGAGTGGATCGCGCGACGGATCGACAATCCGCACGTGCTGAAGGCCTTCCCATCGACGCGCCGCCGCGATCATCTCTACGTCGTCACCGAATTCGTCGAAGGCCAGACCCTGGCGCAATGGATGATCGACCATCCGAAAGCCGATCTCGATACTGTCAGAGACATCATCGAGCAGATCGCCAACGGACTGCAGGCGCTGCATCGCAAGGAAATGCTGCACCAGGATCTGCGGCCTGCAAACATCATGATCGACCGGACCCGGACGGCGAAGATCATCGATTTCGGATCGGTGCGCGTCAGCGGCGTGGTCGAGGCCGACCCGGCCGCCGACCACGACAGCATCCTCGGCACCCAGCAATATACGGCGCCGGAATATTTTCTCGGCGAGGGCGGCTCCGAATGGTCCGATCAGTTCTCGCTCGGCGTGATCGCCTACCAGATGCTGACAGGCCGGCTGCCCTATGGCGCGCAGATGGCGCGCGCGAGAACCCCGGCACAGTTTCGCAAGGTGCGCTATCAGCCGGCCTCGGGCGATGACCAAACCGTCCCGCTCTGGATCGACGGGGCACTTCGCCGCGCCGTCCATCCGGTCGCTGCCAAACGTTACGAGAGCCTCTCGGAATTCGTCTTCGACCTTCGGCACCCCAATCCGGCCTATGTCGGCGGCGACCGGACGCCGCTGATCGAGCGCAATCCGCTGCTGTTCTGGAAGGCAACGACGGCGCTGCTCGCGATCGCAGTCGTCATCCTGCTCGCGGTTCGCCACGGCGGCTGGTAGGCGAGCCCGGCGCTCGCGCCCCGATCAAGCGGGTTCAGGCGCGATCGCGCCGAGCGGACGCGGCGCCACGCCCGCTCCCGGCTTCATGCGGAAATCATAGGTCATCAAGTGCCATGGCCCGACGGCCAGCTTGCCATCCGGCATCACGGCGTCGGTGCTCCGTTGCACCTGGGCGATGAGGTCGTCCTTGACGCCAAAGACGACGTCACTGTCAAGATATTCGTCGCCGCCGACGAAGACATGGGTGATCAGCGGCTCGTAGCCCTTGGCGTCCACCAGGAAATGCACATGGGCCGGGCGCATCGGATGACGCTTCGTCTCGAGGATCATCCGTCCCACCGGACCGTCGGTCGGGATCGGATAGCTGCAGGGCAGGATGGTGCGGAAGAAGAAGCGACCATCCGCATCCGTGATGAAGCGCGCCCGCGACGACGGACCATCGCTTTCATAGGACGGCCGCTGCGAATCGTAGAAGCCCTCGTCGTCGGCATGCCAGACATCGACCGTGGCGCCCGCCAGCGGGGCACCCGACAGATCGGTCACGCGTCCCTGCACGAACATCTTCTCGCCCTTGAGATCCGCCGAGATGTCGGTGCCGTGGGCCGTCACCTTGTGCTCGCCGACGTAGAACGGACCGAGCACGGTCGTCTCCGTCGCCCCTGCCCGGTCGCGATGATTGATGGCGTCGACCAGCATCGACACGCCGAGCACGTCGGACAGCAGGATGAACTCCTGCCGGCTCGCGGTGCAGGTCTGGCCGGTGCGGGTCAGAAAGTCGATGGCGGCGGCCCACTCGTCGAAAGTGAGCTCCGTCCGGCGCACATAATCGTGCAGCGACTTCACCAATTCCTGCAGCAGGAATTTCGCGCGCGGATCGGGTGTGCGCTCGAAGCTCGCGACGACGGCCTCCGTGAGCTCGACCTCGTTGAATTGTGTCATTGCCAATTCCTCCCGGCGCAAAGGGTACACGACGCATCCCCGGCCCGCCATTGGACGCGGCGCGTTTTTCGGCTATCACCCGAAACAAACGGGATGCGCGGCCGATCCTCGCGCAGGCCGCCGGAAACCGATCATAGCGGAGACGCCGATGCTCGCCCCCACTCCCGCCTCGCCCGAAACCGTCGGCATGTCGCAAGCCGCGCTCGACCGCATCGATGCCCACCTGAAACGGCGCTATGTCGAGGCAGGCCGTTTTCCTGGCACGCAGTTGATGGTCTATCGCCGCGGCAAGGTCGTGCACACGAGCTCGCTCGGCTTTGCCGATGTCGAGCGCAAGGTCCCGGTCAGGGACGACACGATCTACCGCATCTATTCGATGACCAAGCCGATCACCTCGGTCGCCTTCATGATGCTGGTCGAGGAAGGCAAGGTCGCGCTCGACGAGCCCGTCGCCAAATACATTCCGGAGTGGAAGAATCTCGGCGTGTTCGTCGCCGGCACGGCACCGGCCTTCGTCAGCCGGCCCCCGGCGCGGCCGATGCTGATCGTCGACCTGCTGCGCCACACCTCGGGCCTCACTTATGGCTTCCAGCAGCGCTCGAACGTCGATGCCGCCTATCGCGACGCCAAGATCGGCGCGGTCGAAAAGGCCGGCACCCTGCAGTCGATGATCGATGACCTCGCGCGGATTCCGCTCGAGTTCTCGCCGGGCGAGGCCTGGAACTACTCGGTGTCCACCGACGTGGTCGGCTATCTCGTCGGCAAGATCGCCGACCAGCCGTTCGAGCAATTCCTGAAACAGCGCATCTTCGATCGGCTCGGCATGAGCGACACCGACTTCCACGTTCCCGCGGCGAAGGCGCACCGCCTTGCGGCGTGCTACTCGGCCGACGCCGGCGGCGCCTTGTCGTTTCACGCCGCCGATCGCAAGGGCGGCCTGACCTTGCAGGACGACCCGGCGACCAGCACCTTCCTCAACCCGCCCGACTTCATCTCCGGCGGCGGCGGCCTGTGCTCGACCACGGCCGACTATCTGACGTTCTGCCGCGCATTGCTCAATGGCGGCGAGCTCGGCGGCGTCAGGCTGCTCGGGCCGAAGACGCTGAAGCTGATGACCTCGAACCATCTGCCCGGCGGCGTCGACCTGCCGGCGCTGTCGCGCTCGATGTTCGCGGAAGCGGCCTATAACGGCATCGGCTTCGGTCTCGGCTTCTCGGTGACGATGGACCCGGCCAAGACGCTGATCCCCGGCAGCGCCGGCGAATATGCCTGGGGCGGCGCGGCCTCCACCGCGTTCTGGATCGACCCGGCCGAAGAGCTGATCACGATCTTCATGACCCAGGTGCTGCCCTCGAGCGCCTACCCGATCCGCCGCGAGCTGCGCACGATGGTGTACGCGGCCATCACCGAGAGCAACGTTTAGGAGAGGCGCTGTGGCGGCAAAGCCGCTCAGGGAACCGACGATCCCCGCGCATTGCGCTTGGCGCGCTTGCACCGCTCTCCTATGCTGACAACGATGTGAACGGCTGCAACCGCCGGGACCTTGCGGACGCAGCCGCTCCAGCCTGATATGCGCTCGCTGCATACATTCGCCTGCGCCCGACGCATCTCCCCAGCCGACGTCAGTCCCAACGGCAATCAGCAGCGCCAGCTCAAACGGGGCATCCGTGCCAAAACTCTCCCTGCCGATCCGGCTTGCTCTTCTGGTCGCAGGGACCACGCTGCCGCTCATCCTGTTCGCAGGCGGGATCGTCTTGCACAACTACATGCAGGACCGCAGCGACGCCCGCCAGCGCGTGCTGGAGACGGTGCGCAGCATCCGCCTGACGCTCGATGCCGAAATGCAGCGCATGACCGGCGGCGTCCAGGTGCTGGCGCTGACCGATGCGCTGACCACCGGCGATTTCGAACGCTTCCGGCCGATCGCGATGGGCTTCCTCGAGCAGTACGGCAAGAACGGCACGATCGTGGTCGCCGACCGCGAGGGACGCCAATTGTTCTCGTCGGCGACGCCGGATACGGCTCACCTGCCGCCGCGCAACAACCGCGAGATCACCCGCCGCGTGTTCGAGACCAGGCAGCCGCAATATTCCGACCTGTTCTACGGCGTCGTGAAGAAGAGCCTGATCGTCACCGTCGAGGTTCCCGTCTTTCGCGACGGCGAGGTCGTCTATGACATCTCGTTCAGCCCGCCGATCGAGATGTTCCAGACCATCCTGGAAAAGCAGCGGCCGAACCCGGACTGGACCCTGTCGCTGCTCGACCGCCAGGCGACCGTCTTTGCACGCGTGCCGAATCCGACGAAGACGATCGGCAAGCAGGCCTCGCCCTCGGTCTTCGATCGCATGCGCAGCGAGCAGGAGGCGACGCTGTCGAGCGTATCGCTCGAGGGTGTGCCGCTGCTGTCGAGCTTCACCCATTCCACCCTGACCGGATGGACCATCGGCGCCGGCATCGCCGAGGATTCGCTGGTGGCGCCGCTGTGGCGCAACCTCGCCGTTGCCAGCCTGCTCGGCGGCATCATGCTGGCGATCGGCCTGGCCTTCGCGGTGCGGATGGCGACGACGATCGCGCGCGCAGAGATGCTGCACGATCTGCTGATCGAGGAGCTCAATCACCGGGTCAAGAACACGCTGGCGATCCTGCAGGCGATCGCGGTGCAGACCTTCCGCAGCGCCAGCCGCCATGAGCGCGAGAAGTTCGAGGGCCGGCTCGGCGCGCTCGCCGAGGCGCATAATCTGCTCAGCAAGGAGAAATGGCAGGGCTCCGAGCTGCAGGACGTGATCGAGCGCGTGCTCAAGCCCTATCGCCTCAACACGCCCGACCGCATCAGGATCTCCGGCCCGAAGGTGGCGCTGTCGCCGCGGCTCGCGGTCGTGCTGTCGATGATCGTGCACGAGATCGCAACCAACGCCGCCAAATATGGCGCGCTCTCGAACGACACCGGCACGGTCGATCTGTCCTGGGAGCTGACGAGCGCGGCCGACGCCGCGAAGAAGCTGCCGGCACGGCTGCGGCTGGTGTGGCAGGAGACCGGCGGCCCGGTGGTCTCGGCGCCGATCCAGCGCGGCTTCGGCTCCCGCCTGATCGAGCGCAGCGCGCGCGATCAGCTCGGCGGCGAGGCCACGGTCGACTTCCTGCCGCCGGGTGTGGTCTACACCATCACCTGCAAGCTCGACGATTGAGCCGCGTCAGCCGAACCTCTGCAGCGCCGGGAACGTCTCGAGCAGCCAGATGCTGAAGGTCGAGACCGCGCCGGTAAGAAAGCCGATGCCGGTGGCGATCATCAGCACGCCCATCGCGCGCTCGATGTTCACGAGATGGCCACGCATGCGCATGAACAGCGCCGAGAACTGCTCGATCATGAACGCCGCGACCAGGAACGGAATGCCGAGGCCGGCGGAATAGACGGCAAGGAGCCCGGCGCCCTTGGCGACCGTCGTCTCCGCGGCTGCGATCGAGAGGATTGCAGCCAGGATCGGCCCGATGCACGGGGTCCAGCCGAAGGCGAAGGCGAGCCCCATGACATAGGCGCCCCACAGGCCGACCGGCTTGGGGATCGGCAGCCGCCCTTCGCGCATCAGGAACGCGATCCGGGTCAGGCCGAGGAAGTGCAGGCCCATCACGATGATGACGATGCCGGCGAGAATGGACAACTGCTCCGACCAGGCCCGGATCAGGCCGCCGATCAGCGAGGCGCTCGCCCCCAGCATGACGAACACGGTGGAGAAGCCCAGCACGAACAGTGCGGCCGAGATCATCACCGCGCGGCGCGACGCGGCCGGAGGCTCCTCGCTCTCGATGTGCTCGATCGTGGCGCCGGTGAGATAGACCAGATACGGAGGAACCAGCGGCAGCACGCAGGGCGAAAGAAAACTGACCAGGCCAGCAATGAACGCGGCCGGAATCGATACGTTCTGGATCATGCGAGTCCCGCGATACGCCCCTCCAGGCGCAAGCCGGGGCACGACGCTTCTTGCCGCCGATACGGGGAATACGCAACAGACGTGCCGAAGTTACGGCGCTCAACGATGATCACCGCCTGCAGGCCTTCGCGAGGATTGAGCCCGACGTCCCCGGATCGGAGCCTCGTCGGCAAAGTCCCGCCCGGATGCGGCACGTCCACCCGTTCCAACCGGCTCGTCCGCGAGCCGCTGCGCGCATCACCGCGGGATCACGACATATCACAAATGCGCTAAATGCACCTTTGTGCACACATCGAACTGTGCTATTTCACCACTCGAAGCAAAGGCTGCCTGCGCTGACCCGGCTGCAGCTTCGGATCGCGCAGCTTGTCGGGATTGTCAGCTTGAACCATCTCATCGCAGAGCGATCTCAGATCGTCCTCGCTCAGACGGTTCAGCTTCATACGCAGGTCGAGGATGGCAACCGAGACCAAATGTGCCGATTCGCGATTGCCCGTCGCCGCGAGCGTGGCGCGGCACTGCTCCAGGGATGCAAGCACTGCAAGCATTTGTTCGTCTGAATTGGCCACAGGCGTCGTTTCCGTTCTAGCGTGCGACGAGATGGAGCCGAGCAACTCCCGACTCGCGGATGGCTTCCAAATACGTCATGTCGTTGCTCCCCTGCGCTTTGCCCATGCGGCTCATCCGAGCCGCGCGCCCACCCCCTGGGACGGCACGACGACGTCCTGGCATGGCGCATGGTGAAGACACATCACCGCTCCCCGGCATTCGATGAGTTAGCGCCACGATCCGTTCATCAAGATAGCATGACAACGGACCATCTTCGAATACCATTTCATTGCAGTCGAGGCAAAAACCGTCGATCTTAGGTTCGACTCGCGCTAAGCGTGTCTCTGTCCTACATGATGTGTCAGACCGCGCGTCTGCTGGCGGTAAGACCATGCTGCAGAGAACTGAACGTGGCAGACTCATCGACCCTCGATCGCTCAACCAAATCATGGCACGAACGTGCCCTGCCCGTAATTTATCGGAATCACTCTAGCAGGCGGAGAGAGCTTGTATGCGCGTTGCGGCGGAACGGGGCGTTCCTCAGAAGGAACGCCAGGACCTAGCCGAGACCCCTGCGACGCTGGCGCCAGGGGAGCACGGCGACTCGTCTGCTGCGGCAGGATCGAGCATTGAACTGAGCCGAGAGAGTGGCGGCGCCAAGGGCGCAACGGCGAGCAAGCCGGCAAAAACTGCGACGGGCCGGGCCGCCCCGGCCAAGTCGACCGTGAGCAAATCGGCGCTGGCAAGCCTCACCGACTGGGATGCAGCGCGGATCTTCCTCGAGGTTGTCAGGGCCGGCAGCTTCCGCTCCGCGGCAGAGCGGCTGACGCTCTCGATCAATGCCGTACGGCGACGCATCGATGATTTCGAGCGGCAGATCGGCGCGACGCTGTTCACACGCGACGTCCACGGCGCTCGGCTGACCGACGAAGGCGCACTGGTGGTCTCTGCCGTCGAACGCATGGAGGCCGCGTCATTCGAGCTGCTGCGCGCGGGCGATGGTCTCGCCGGCGCTGCGTCGGGCGAGGTCCGGGTCGCGGTGACCGAGGGGCTCGGCACGTTCTGGCTGGCGCCGCGGCTGGTCGAATTTCAGCAGAGCTTTCCCAACGTCATGGTCGACCTCTATTGCGCGATGCGCTCGGCCGACGTGTCACGCCACGAGGCCGACGTGGCCATCCATCTCTCCCGGCCGGCGGCGCTCGACGTCAAGCTGGTCCGGCTCGGCCGCATGCACCTGATGTGCTTTGCGAGCGAGAAATATTTGGAGATATTTGGCATCCCAAAGACGATTGACGATCTCGTCAAACATCGCTTGGTTCTGCAGGTGGCGGACGAAGCCGCCGCCAACGCCGCCTTCGCCACCATCTTTCCCGGTTTCGAGCAGCGGGACCTGATCGCGATGACCACCAATGTCTCGAGCGCCAATTACTGGGCCGTGGCGCACGGCGCCGGCATCGGGGTCTTCCCAACCTATGCGAGTGCCCTGGGCGGGAAGATCATACCACTTGAGGTTGACCTCAAGTGGTCCTACGACATCTGGCTGTCCTACCATGCCACCACCGGACGCATCCCTAGGGTGCGTCACATGATCGACTGGCTGGTCGAGGCCTTTAACCCTGGCAAATACCCGTGGTTTAAAGACGAATTCATTCATCCACAGCAACTTAAAACAGTATATATGGGTGAACCCCTGACCCATCTATTCGGGGGCTTTCCGATGGAAGGACGGTAAAATCAGTATGAACAAATCAGCGGCAAAGAAAATGAAGCAGCGCAGTGCGGGCAAGCCCGACATCGAGCTCGGCAAGCGGATTCGCCTCCGGCGTGTAGAGCAGAAGATCTCGCAGGCTGAACTCGGCGAGAAGCTCGGCGTGAGCTTCCAGCAGGTCCAGAAGTACGAGAAGGGCGTCAACCGGGTCGGCGCTGCGCGTCTGCAGCAGATCGCCACCGCGCTCGACGTGCCCGTGACGTTCTTCTACGACGGCGACAGCAAGGCGCGCGAGGTCGAGAGCCTCCTGTTCCTGGACTCAGCCTTCAGCCTGCGGTTGCTGCGCGCCTACAGCAAGATCAAGGACCAGACCGTACAACGTCAGCTGGTATCCTTGATGGAATCGATCGCAGCGAACGAAGAATAGGCAAGGCTGTCTGATCCGTCAGACAGATCTGCCCGTGATGGATATGGACCATCTTCGCTCGAGGGCGCAACTTGGGGGCGCCAGGCTTTGCCAGCTCGGGCGAGTTCACTGCCTCGGCTCGAGGCCGAGTGATCGGCGCGGCCGGCACACCGGCCCTTCTCGTCCGCCCAGCGATCGCTGCGCGGTCTGAGGCTCCGTCGCCCTTGTATTCTCGTGCTCTCTGCCGTCATAGGAAGTGGCGGCATGGCGGCGTTTCGGTCCCGTCGGCCGACGCTGATCATGAACGCTGCGCGTCCTCTCCTGGGCCACCCGTGCACAGGTCGAGAGCATCGGCTCCGACGTCCTCTTGCCTGCCCATCGTGGCCTGAACTCACATTGACGCCGTCACCGGCGCGGTGAACGATGCCGGCCGCCTTGCCCTCCCTGCCGACGGACCCTCATGCCGACCATCTCCGAGCTCCCCACCACCTTCGCCGAGGGCAAGATCCTCATGACCAGAGCGAGCGACGGCGTCGGCATCATCACCTTCAACAACCCGGATAAGCGCAATGCGATGTCGCTGGAGATGTGGGAGGGGCTCGGCCAGGCCCTGGTCGCGCTGCGCGACGATGACGCGATCCGGGTCGTGGTGCTGACCGGCGCCGGCGGCAAGGCCTTCGCGTCCGGTGCCGACATCAGCCAGTTCGAGCAGAGCCGCCACAACGCCGCGGCCTCGGAGGCCTATGCCGAGCGCAGCGCCGCCCAGCGGGCGCTGCTCGCCGGCTACCCTAAGCCGACGATCGCCTGCGTCAGCGGCTTCTGCCTCGGCGGCGGCCTGCAGATCGCGATGCTGACCGACATGCGCTTTGCCGCCGCGGACAGCCAGTTCGGCATCCCCGCCGCCAGGCTCGGCATCGCCTATGGCTATGACGGCCTGCGCAACCTGGTGTCACTGGTCGGCCCGTCGCAGGCGCGGCTGCTGCTCTATACGGGCCTGCGGATCGATGCCGCGGAGGCGCTGCGCATCGGCCTCATCGATCGGATGATCCCCAACGACGAGCTGCTGCCGGCGACGCTGGAGATCGCCCGCACCATCGCCGGCAATGCGCCGCTGGCGGTCAAGGCCGCCAAGATCACCATCGCCGAAGTGCTGAAGGACGAAAGCCGGCGCGACATGGAAGCCATCAAGCGGATCGGCGACGCCTGCATGGATTCAGAGGATTTCCGCGAGGGCCGCCGCGCCTTCATGGAGAAGCGCAAGCCGGCCTTCAAGGGACGCTAGAGCGCCTCCAGCACCGCCTTGGTCACGTCGATCGTGCCGGCCTTGCCGCCGAACTCGAACGGCTTGAGGCCGGAGGCATAGACCCGGTCGACGGCCAGCTCGATCCGCTGCGCCGCTTCGGCTGCGCCCTCGATGCCATGCGTGTCCGCCAGCCAGTCCAGCATCATCGCGGCCGAGAGGATCATCGCGGTCGGATTGGCCTTGCCCTGCCCCATGATGTCGGGCGCGGTGCCGTGGCAGGGCTGGAACACGGCGTGGCGGTCGCCGATGTCGGCCGACGGCGCCATGCCCATGCCGCCGACGAGACCGGCGGCGAGATCGGACAGGATGTCGCCGAACATGTTCTCGGTGACCAGGACGTCGAAATCCCACGGGCGCTTCACCAGCATGAGCGCGCAGGCATCGATGTAGAGGCGATCCGTCTTCACGTCCGGATGAAGTTGAGCGACCTCGTCGAAGATCTTACGAAAGTAGGCGAAGGCCTTGAAGACGTTGGCCTTGTCGACGCAGGCCAAAGTTCCCGAGCGGCCGCGCGCGCGGCGCCGGGCGGCGAGCTTGAAGGAGAAGTTGAACAGCCGCTCGGATGTCTTGCGGGTAATGACGAGGGTCTCGCGCGCCTCCTCATGTGTCACCACACCTTTGCCCATCGAGGCGAACAGGCCTTCGGTGGACTCGCGGATGACGACGAAGTCGATCCCGTGCTCGGCGGCACCAACGATCGGACTCGGCACGCCCGGGATCAGCCGCGCCGGCCGCACGCCAGCATAGAGGTCGAAATGGAAGCGCAGCTCGATCTGCGGCGCGATCTCGGTGTTGTCGGGATAGCGCACCGAGGGCAGCCCGCAGGCGCCGAGCAGGATCGCGTCCGCCTCTTCGCACAGCCGGATCGTGCTGTCGGCGATCGAGACGCCGGTTGCGAGATAGTTGTTGGCGCCGGCCTGGGCCTCGGTGAAGCGGAACGACAGGCCGGCCTTGGCCTCGACCTTGCGCAGCACCTCGAGCGCGGGCGCCATGACTTCAGGACCGATGCCGTCGCCGGGGAGGACTGCGATGTGGAGTGAATTGGTCGAGGGCATGGGCGACGCTTTCGAGGACGACATCAATGAGCCGTCATGCCCGGGCTTGACCCGGGCATCCACGACTTTCTAACGCCGCGGCGCCAAAGACGTGGATGGCCGGGTCAAGCCCGGCCATGACGAGCGGACGGAGTTGCGATTTACGGCGTCAGCACCGCACGGCCGACCAGCTGACCCTTTTGCAGATCGTGCAAGGCATCGTTGGCCTTGGACAACGGCATCGGCGTCACCGGGATCGGGGCGATGTGCTTGGCGCGGACGAGATCGAGCAGCTCCTTGGTCTCGCGGAGATTGCCGACATAGCTGCCCTGGATGGTGACCGCCTTGATCGGAATGAGTGGCAGCGCCCACGGCGCGCCGCCGCCGAACAGGCCGACGATGACGAGCTTGCCGCCCTTGGTCAGGCAATCGAAGCCGAGCTGCGCGGTGGCGGCATTGCCGACCAGGTCGATGACGGCGCGGATCGGCTCGCCTGCGGCCTTGTTCAGTTGCTCCAGCGCATCCGGCGCCTTGCCGTCGACCGCCGCCAGCGCCCCGGCCGCCAGCGCCGCCTCGCGCTTGCGCGCGTCGATGTCGACCACGATCGCGCCCTTGCCGCCCATGGCCTTCAACAGCGACAGCGCCATCAGCCCGAGGCCGCCGGCGCCGAAGATCACGATCGGCGTGTCGAAGTCCTTCTCGACCTTCTTGAGCGCGCTGTAGGTCGTGACGCCCGAGCAGGCGTAGGGCGCGGTCGTCACCGGATCGAGGCCCTTGAGGTCGATCAGATGGCGCGGATGCGGCACCGTCATGTGGTCCGCATAGCCGCCGTCGCAATAGACGCCGAGCGAGGCCGGCTTCAGGCACATGTTCTCGTCACCGGCGAGACAGGTGGCGCACTTGCCGCAGCCGATCCAGGGATAGACCAGCACGACGTCGCCGGTCTTCAGCCCGCCCTTCTCCGCCTCGGTGATATCAGGCCCGAACGCCACGATCTCGCCGGCGCTCTCATGGCCCATGGTCCGCGGCAGCGACACGCCGCGATCCTTGAGGGACAGCGGCTTGCGGCCGTGCCCGAGGTCGTAGCCGCCCTCCCAGATGTGCAGGTCGCTGTGGCAGACGCCGGCTGCCTTCACCTTGATCAGCACCTGCTTGCCGAACGGCTGCGGCGTCGGCTCGTCGACCTCGGTCAGCGGCGCATTGAAATCGGTGACCTTGAAGCTCTTCATGCTTTCACTCCCGTCGTCCGGCGCGGCCAGGACCGGACGGCGCATCGACGGGACGAGCGGCGCGGCTGCGCGCGGCAACGGCGCCTTTCGACCTCCTCCCGGCATGAGCGCGTCCGGCTGGTCCGGACTGTTCTTGCGATGTCGCGACATTGGCTGGAAACGCGTGGAGCGGCAAGGCTGCGCGCAGCATGTGCGGTCATGGCAGCCCTGCAGCGTTTTGCCTCAGCGAGCTGAAGGTTTTGCAGCGTCGCTGAAGCCAGCCTCGCGCAGGATGTCCTCGGTGTGCTCTCCGAGGCTCGCGGCCCGGGGGCCGGCCGCAACTTTCGCCTCCGACATCCGAAACGGCAGGTTGACGACCTTGAAGTTGCCGGCTGCATCCTCCACATCGGCCAGCGCGCCGCGATGCGCGATCTGCGGATCAGCCAGCGCATCGGCCACGCTGCGGTAGGCCGAGCTGGGTACGCCGCCCGCGTTCAAGGCCTCCAGGCATTGGGCGACGTCGAGCCGGCGCGACCAGGCCTCGACGCCATCCATCAGCGCCCCCCAGTTTGCCCGCCGGTCGGAATATTTTGCGAATCTGGGATCATCGACCCAGTCCGGATGGCCGATCACGGTCATCAGGTTCTGGAAGGTCTTCTCGCTGGCGATGGCGATCATCACATAGCCGTCGCGACACTCCGCCGGGCCGAAGGTCGGCCGCGACGGCTGCGCGACGGGAAATTGCGACCATTGGATCTCGTTGAGCGTCAAGCTCAGCATCGATTCCAGCATCGAGCAGTCGATGTGCTGGCCGCGCCCGCTGCGCTCGCGCTGATACAGAGCGGAGGCGATGGCGCCGAACGCGTAGGTCCCGGTGACGACGTCGGCATGATAGATGCCGCAATAATCGGGCCGGCTGCGCCCCGGCTGGTAGGCGAGATGCGCCATGTCGTAGCCCGAAGCCGCATGGATCACCGGGGCATAGGCCGGGAGTTCCGCCGATGGGCCGGTCTGGCCGTAACCCGAGATCGAGCAGTAGATCAGCCGCGGGTTCAGCGCGCTCAAGGCCGCGTAGTCGAGCCCGAGCCGCTGCATCACGCCCGGGCGGAAGTTCTCGACCAGGATATCGGCCTCGGCGACCAGCCGACACACCGCGGCGACACCGTCGCGCGACTTGAGATCGAGCACCACGCTCTTCTTGCCGACGTTGAGCTGACCGAAAGCGGTAGAGCAGCCATGACGCATCGGAGGCCGGGTGCGCATGGTTTCACCTTCGACTGACTCGATCTTGATCACCTCCGCTCCCATATCGGCAAGCATGCGGGCACAGTGCGGGCCGGCGATGGTGGTCGAGAAGTCGAGGACACGCAGTCCCTCGAAACATCCTGTCAAACGGCTCTCATCGTTTCCCACTAGACTCACCCTGGCAGCTCCCTGGTTTGAACTCTTCTCGCTTGGCACCAAGGCCGAAGCTCCGCTTTGCCGTCGCTGATTCACGAAGCGTAAGCCATCGGTCGTCGTGCAGGTCGTTTCTAGATCGAACCATTCGATGTCGAAAGCGTTTGGCCTTTCGCCGCAATGCGGCAACGCTTTTCTTCATGACTGAATTTGGACCTTTTCTTGCATAGGACGAACATGGGGCTTGATCGAGGACATCTCTTGCGGGTTCTGTTCGTTACGACCGAAATGGACGATTTCGTCCGGGTGGGCGGACTGGCTGCCGTTTCGGCGGCACTTCCCCGGGCACTACGCTCACATACCGACGTCAGGATCATGCTGCCCGGCTACCGGGACGTGATCGAGCAACTCACTTACATCGAGATCGTCGGCCAATGTGCGCCTTTGGCAGAGATGCCAGGCTGCGCACTGGGACGGTCGTCGACCCGCGATGGCCTGCCGGTCTACGTCCTGCTCTGCGACGAGCTTTATGACCGGCCGGGCAACCCCTACGGCGACGAGAACGGGCAGGACTGGGCGGACAACGACATCCGTTTCGGCCGTCTCGCCGCCGCCGCCGCCGAGCTCGCGGCGGGCACGCTGGACAAGAACTGGGCAGCCGATCTGGTCCACGCCAATGATTGGCAGGCCGCATTGGTGCCGGCCTATCTGGCGTGGCGCGGTGTCGAGGTTCCCTCGATCCTGACGATCCACAACCTCGCCTATCAGGGCCTGTTCCCACGCGAGTCGCTGCGCCGGATCGGCGCTCCCGAATCCTCGTTCCACATCGACGGTCTGGAGTTCTACGACAAGCTGTCCTTTCTCAAGGGCGGTCTGGTCTATGCGTCGCATCTCACCACGGTCAGCTCGACCTATGCCCAGGAGATCACGACGCCCGAGCTCGGCTGCGGACTGGAGGGCCTGCTCCGGCAGCGCTCCAATGCCCATGAGCTGACCGGCATTCTCAACGGCATCGACGAGAGCTGGGATCCCCGCTACTGCCAGAAGCTGGCGCAGCCCTTCGCCGCGGGCGACTGGAAGGGCAAGAAGGCCAACGCCGACTACGTCCGCAAGCAGTTCGGCCTCGCCGTGTCGCGTGGTCCGATGTTCGGCATCGTCGCGCGCCTCGTGCATCAGAAGGGCATCGACCTGGTGCTGGAAGCCGCCGATGAGATCGTCGGCGCCGGGGGCCAGATCGTGGTCACCGGCACCGGCGAGCCGGCCATCGAGCGCGCGCTGATGGAGGCCCACCGCCGCCGGCCGGACGCGATCGGGGTCGCCATCGGATTCAACGATGCGCAGGCGCGGCGCATCTTCGCCGGCAGCGACTTCACCCTGATGCCGTCGCGCTTCGAGCCCTGCGGCCTGAGCCAGATGTATGCCCAGCGCTTCGGCTCGCTGCCGATCGGGCACCAGACCGGCGGCCTCGCCGAGACCATCACAGATGGCGAGACCGGATTCCTGTTCGAGAAGCCGTCGGCGGAATCCTTCCTCGGCGGGGTGAAGCGCGCGTTTTCGGCGTTCACCAGCACCGAACGGCTGAACGAGATGCGGCTTTCGGCGATGGCCCGCTCGTTCAGTTGGGACCTGTCGGCAGCCTGCTACAATGCGCTGTACCGGAAGATGCTGGCGTCTTAAGCCGGGACCGGCTGTCGTAGCCCACATGAGCGGAGCGACATGCGGGACGATTTCAACGTTCGGAGCAGACCCCGGATATCGCTGCGCTCATCCGGGCTACGGCCAAATAACAAAAGCCCGGACATCGTCCGGGCTTTTTCTTGGGCGCTTGAAAGGCTGGCTTCTTACGCCGCGCGGACCGCTTCCAGGAAGCTGCCGACCTCTCGCTTGAGGCGGTTGGAATCTCCAGCCAGTGACTTGGCCGACGACAGCACCTCGGCGGAGGCCGAGCCGGTCTGCGAGGCGCCACGCTGCACGTCCGTGATGTTGGACGAGACCTGCTGGGTGCCGTGGGCGGCCTGCTGCACGTTGCGCGAGATTTCCTGCGTTGCCGCGCCCTGCTCTTCGACCGCTGCCGCAATGGCGGCTCCGATCTCGGCGAGCCGCTCGATCGTCGAGCTGATCGCCTGGATCGAATTCACCGATTCCTGCGTGGCGGCCTGCACGCCTGAGATCTGCTGTGAGATCTCCTCGGTCGCCTTCGCTGTCTGCTCTGCCAGCGCCTTCACCTCGGTTGCGACCACCGCGAAACCGCGGCCGGCGTCGCCAGCCCGCGCCGCCTCGATGGTGGCGTTGAGTGCGAGGAGATTGGTCTGTCCGGCAATGCTGTTGATGAGCTCGACGACGTCGCCGATGCGGGCTGCGGCCTGCGACAAATCGGCGACGCGCCCATTGGTCTGGCGCACCTGCTGCACGGCGTCGCCGGCCATGCGCGCCGACGCCTGGACCTGACGGCTGATCTCGGTCACCGACGAGGACAGCTCCTCGGTGGCGGAGGCGACCGACTGGACGTTGGCGGACGCTTCCTCCGACGCAGCCGCCACCACCGTGCTGAGCTCCTGCGATCGGTTCGCCGTGTTGGTCAGCGTATCCGCCGAGGTTTCGAGCCCCGAGGCCGCCGACGACACGGTGTTGACGATGTCGGCAATCGTCGACTCGAAGTTGCGCGTCAGCGCATCCAGCCGCCGGGCCCGATCGATCTGCGCCTGCGCATCGCGCTGCGCGGCCTCGTCCGAATCCTTCTTGGCGATCAGCGCGTCCTTGAAGATCTTCAGCGCGCGCGCCATCGCGCCGATCTCGTCCTTGCGGGACTCGTTCGGAATGTCGGCGCTCAGCTCGCCATTGGCGAGGCGCAGGGTCACGCCGGTCAGCCCGACCAGCGGGCCGATGACGCCACGGACGACGCCGAGCACCACCGCCACCGACACCAGCGCGACAACGAGCAGGATTCCGAGAGCGGTGAACAGGCGCAGCCGCGCGGCCTCGATCGACTGATCGATGGCCTGGTGCGCCGACGTCAGCGCCGCATCGCGCAGCACGATCACATTGTTCAGCATCGGCGTGGTCCAGCGGCCCCACTCCTCGGAGGTGACCGGCGAAGGTTGACCGTCGCGCGCAGCGGTGACGATCTGACGATAACGGCGCTCGCCGTCGCCCATCAGCGTCGAGCGGACATGTTCGAGCGCAGAGCTGACGTCCGGATTGTCGCGCACGCTGCGGGCCGCGAGCTCCATCTGCTGCCACAACAGGGTCACCTGCCCGCTCTGTTCGGTGACCTCGGCGAGGCGTGCCGGCGTCCAGTTCAGGCTCTGGATGAAGAAGCGAAGAACCGCGGAGCGCGCACCATTCACCGTCCGCATCGATTGCGACAATTGTGCGAGTTGTCCCGACGGCAGCAGGTTCTCGACGTCGCCGCCGACGCGCGACAGCTCGATTGCGGTCGCGTCGATCGCGGCATTCAATGACTCGGCGGCGCGGCCGAGGCCATCGATCGTTGCCGCCTGGATGTTGGCCGGACGCTGCGCAAAGGGCAGCCCCACGGCACCGCGAGCCGCCGACCGGATACCGCGAAGGGTCTGCTCGGCGGCGTCGATGCTGCTGGTCGCCAACCCCGCCGCCTTGGCGGATGACTTGGCCTGGTTGAGCAGATCGTCGGTGCTCGCGATGGTCTTGTCGAGCTTGGCAGCATCGTCGGCCGAAGCGGGCGCCGGAGCAGCCAGCAGATTCCAGATATTCCGTTCGAGCGGGATCTGGGCGTTCACCTTCATCGCCAGCTCGAAAGCGTCAAGGACGCGTCGCGCCTGCTCGCGCTTGACTAGATCTCCCCACCCGCTCCATGCGAGCACGAATGCAAAGGCCATGGCGAAGAAACCGGTCAGCAGATTGCCGGCCAAGATCTTCCATTTGAGACTGATCGCCCCGGTCTCCGGCTTGATCGTCTCATTGTGCAGCATCGCGCGCTCGGACATTGCCTATTCCCAATCAAATACCGTTGCCCGGCCGGTCGCGCGCGTATCGGCTGATGCGCGCTTGCGCAGCGGCCCTTCGGCGACGTTCCCGCACGGTCGGCAGACAAGATTGCGGCGACTGCCGCGCCACAATGATTAAGAACGAATGACGACTAATCCCTTAAAACAAGTTGATCCATGCGGTATCGGAATGCCGAAATGCTGCACCATTAGGATCGGGTCAGCGCATTGGCCTGCTACTCGGCTGCCGCTGCAAGCTTGATCGAGGGATCGTGCAACACCACGCCGGCGAGCGGATCGTGCTCGCCCGACCAGGGCATGCGCTCCAGGACCGACTGCGTGTGCTGATAGCCCGCAGTCCAGCGTGCGATGATGCCCCGCTCGGTGAAATCGATATCCTTGGTATGGCTCTCGCGATCAAGCTGCGGAGCCAGCAGCCGGACGACATGCATCCGCGTCTGGCAGCCGTGACTGATGAGATCGCGGACCGCCGGATCGTTGCGGGTCGACTCGGGCAAATGGACCGCAAGCTGATTGATGATATGGCGCAGCCGATGCGTCTGCTGCTGGCGCGCGATATGGCTGGAGATCCGGCTCGAATACTGCACGTCTTTGTGGCGGTTGAACACCTCCGCCATGGTCGTCGGCTCGGCGCCTTCGGGATTCCACAGATGCACCGCGAAGATCAGCGAGTTCTTTCGCGGATTGTCGTCGAACACCACCTCGGTCGGCGTGTTCGACAGGATGCCGCCGTCCCAATACAGTTCGCCGTCGATGCGAACGGCCGGAAACGCCGGCGGCAGCGCGCCGGATGCCAGGATGTGGCGGACATCCAGAGCGTCGTCGCGGCTGTCGAAATAGCGCATCCGGCTCGTCCTGACGTGCGCCGCCCCGACGGTGAGGCGCACATCGCCATTGTTGAGACGATCGAAGTCGACGAGCTCCTGCAGCGTTTCGCGCAGCGGGGCGGTCGAGTAGTAGCCGGCCTGCTCGGCCCCGAGCGGATAGGCCTCCCCGGCATGCGCCAGGGCGTTGGGACGGAAGAAGCCCGGAATCCCGTGCGTCACGGTCGTCCAATAGGACAGCCGCTCGTTGAAATCCGGAAAGGCCGTGCGTACCGTCCAGGCCGGCCGCCGGTGCATCCGCTTCCAGAACTCCCGCAGCCGCGTCATGCGGTCCTGCACGGGGCTGCCGGCGATGAGCGCGGCATTGATGGCGCCGATCGAGGTGCCGATCACCCAGTCCGGCTCCAGGCCGGCCTCGTGCAGCGCCTGATAGACGCCGGCCTGATAAGAGCCGAGCGCGCCCCCGCCCTGCAGCACGAGAACCACCTGCCCGGGCAGCTTGCCGCGATCGATCATCGCGCGCATCGTGTCGTCGATCTCGGCCATGTTTCCCTCCTGATACATTGTCCTGTTCGCAGTTTTCACGTCGCTGTTACATCGCCAACCGTCAATGTGCGGTCCAACCACCATCGACCGGCAGGGCGACACCGGTGATCGATGCGGCGGCATCGCTGGCGAGAAAGACGGCAAGCGCACCGATCTCTTCCACCGTTGCGAAGCGCTTGTTCGGCTGTTGCGCCAGCAGGACATCGCGGATGACCTGATCGCGGGAGATGCCGTGCGACCTCGCCTGCCCGTCGATCTGCGCCTCGACCAGCGGCGTGTAGACGTAGCCGGGACAGATCGCATTGCAGGTGATGCCGATCTCGGCCGCCTCCAGCGCCGCGACCTTGGTGAGGCCGATGATGCCGTGCTTGGCAGCAACATAGGCCGATTTGAACGGCGACGCGACGAGGCCATGCGCCGAGGCGACGTTGACGATGCGGCCGAAGCCGTTCCGCCGCATCGACGGCAGCGCCAGCCGGATCGTGTGGAACGTCGACGAGAGGTTGATCGCGACGATGGCATTCCACTTGTCGACCGGAAACTCCTCCAATGGCGCGACGTGCTGAATGCCGGCGTTGTTGACCAGTACGTCGATACGACCGAACTCATGCAGGGCATCGTTGATCATTTGCTCGATTGCCGCGGGCTGCATCATGTCGGCAGCGGCATAGCCGGTCCGCACACCGAACTCGGCTGCAATATCCGACCGCATCCGATCGATGTCCTGCGGCGCGCCAAAGCCGTTCAGCACCACATGTGCTCCCGCGCCGGCGAGCGCCCGCGCGATGCCAAGGCCGATGCCGCTGGTCGAACCCGTGATCACCGCCACCTTGCCGGACAACGGACGTAACGAGGGCGGGGTCGTCATCGTATCTGCAGCCATGGCCGTTCCTTCATCCATTTCGGAGATTGCTCGATGCGAGAACAAACTGCCGGACTGTCGCGACGAATGGAAATGCCGTTTGGCTCGCCCCACGATAGGGTTTCGCTATCGCGATCGTTGATGCGATGCGCGGTCTGCTAGGATATTGCATCCGGGACGTCGGCCCGGTCGAACGGAGCTCTCCATGGAAATGCATCAGGTTCGGTATTTTCTTGCCGTTGCCCGGCTGCTGCACTTCACGCGCGCGGCCGAGGAATGCAACGTGACGCAGCCGTCGCTGACCCGTGCGATCAAGCAGCTCGAAGCCGAGCTCGGCGGCGATTTGTTCCGGCGTGAGCGGCCGGCCGCACAACTCACCGAGCTCGGCCAGCGCATGCATCCACTGCTGAAGCAATGCTACGAGGCTGCCGTCGGCGCGCGAACCCTGGCCTCGTCCTTCAAGAGCGGAGAGCTCGGCACGCTCCGGATCGCGCTCGCCGACTCGGTCGACCTTGCGCTGCTGATCCCGCTGCTCGATCAGCTGCAGCGCCAGTTCAACCAGCTCGAGCTCAGGTTTCTGCGCGGCAGCAGCCGCATGATCGCGGAGCATCTGAAGAACGGCGAAGCAGAGCTCGGCATCGCCTCGGAGATCGACGAGACCTGGGATCGGCTGGATGTCTGGCCTCTCTTCACGGAGGACTTCGCGCTCGCCGTGAGCAGCCGGCA
The DNA here is from genome assembly GCF_051167615.1 of Bradyrhizobium sp. HKCCYLS3013. Taxonomy (NCBI): domain Bacteria; kingdom Pseudomonadati; phylum Pseudomonadota; class Alphaproteobacteria; order Hyphomicrobiales; family Nitrobacteraceae; genus Bradyrhizobium; species Bradyrhizobium sp. HKCCYLS3013. The sequence goes on along the minus strand of NZ_JBNPTK010000019.1, from coordinate 97,359 downwards.
CCGGCTGGCGGGGCAGGACGCGATCACGATCGATGATCTCAGTGGCGACGCGCTGCTCTGCCGCAACTACTGCGAACATGCGGACAGGTTGCGCACGCTGCTCCGCGAGCGCGGCGTCGACCTCGGACGAACTCATGACGTCCACTCCGAACGCGACCTGATCGCGCTGATGGAAGCCGGAGTCGGCATCGGTGTGGTGCCGCAAACGACCGCGCTGCCGGAGACCCTGCATCGGGCCACCGTCGACGGACTCGACGTGCGGCGCACCGTGCATCTCTACGGCGTTGCCGGACGTGAACGCACAGCGGTTGCCTCGACCGTGATGCGCATGCTGCGCGGCAGGAACTGGCAGGAATGGCTCGGTCAGCTGTCCTGAGCTGCGGCCTGGCGAAGCGCTTCGACCAGATCGTCGATCTCCATCCGCTTGCGGAAATCAGGATCGACGAAGCGCGCCTTCACGAGGCCGTCACGCCCGACCACGAAGGCAGCCGGGATGGGCAACACCCAGCCGTCATTGCCGTGGAAGCTCGCCAGGTCCTGGTGCGCCAGCAGTTGCTGGATCTCACGACCAAGCCAGATCGCGAGGTTGAGCGACAAAGCATAGCCGTTGTCGAGATCCGTCAACACCGGGAAGGTGGCGCCGGCGTCCGACTTGAACTGCTGCGTGAACGCCTGGAGCTCCGGCATGATCGCGACGATCGCGCCGCCCGCGGCGTCGATGCGCTGCTGCGCCTTGATCACCGCGCGAACGTTGAGCCGGCAATAGGGACACCAATGGCCGCGGAAGAACATCACGGCGACCGGCCCCCGGACGAGGCAGGATTGCAGGCTCACCAGGCGGCCAGCCTCATCTGGCAGGACGAAGGGCGGCATCGTCTCACCGGGCCGCGGCGCAGTCTCGCCGCCACCGTTTTCTCCGAGCCGCGCCACCAGGCGGTCGACGGCGGACGCATAGGCCGGAAAGATCTCGCGACCCGCAGCGGCATAGGCCTCGAGTTGCTGCCGCAGGGTGCCCTGTATCTCCCTGCATTGCAGGAAGGCCTGTCTGAGCCGCTCGGCATCCGCGGGTGAAAGCACTGTCATGAGCTGCTCCGGCACGTTCAGGACCCCAACCATGATAGTTTCCCGGGCAAGCCGACCACAAGGGCGGCCTGCCCGGCTGCCGCGCTCAGGGCCGGTAGAAATTGCCGGTGGGATCGAGCATGCCGGACGTCGAATAGAGCTGCCCGTCGCTCATGAAGAAGACGGTGTTGTTCGGCACCTTCCTGGCGTGGCGCATCATGGCCCGATGATTGGCGTCGCCGGTGGCCATCGTCATCATGCTGGTCTTGCCGGCGCTGTAGACATAGGCCATGCCGGGCGCGAGATCGAGGCCGCCTTGCGCGATGGCTGCGGTGGCAGAGACCGCGACCACGGCCGCGGCAATCAAGGTCTTGGACAGGCGGGTCATGGATATCTCCTCCTCATGAATGCTGTCGCCCGTCATCGGGCGCTCGCATTACAAGCGCGGCCTGCCCTGCTTGAGAAATGCCGTTGTCCAATCGCGAGGATAGCGCCCGCCTATCGATAGCGGCGGTCTATCGGCTCCAGAGAAAGGATGCATTTCCATCACGTGCTCTGCTCCCCGATGGTGCGCCTCGCGATGCCCGCTCGGCGCGGGCCGCTGTTCCATCAGAGGAGACCATGACATGTTGATGCAGATCGCAGCTATACGCACGCGCCGCCTGAGCGCTGCCTTCGTCCTGGCCGTTGCCACGACGGTGATCGCGGCGTCCGGCGCCCGCGCCGGCGAGTGTCCGGCTGACAAGATCAAGGCCGGCGTGCGCGAGAAAACCGACGTCAAGGCGGTCGGCGTGACCGACGTCACCCTTGGCGCGATCGATCTCGCCAAGCAGCCCGCCAATCTCAAGGACCGCGAGTTGCGCTTCCGCAAGCTGACCATCGCGCCGGGCGGCATCGTGCCGTGGCACAGCCATGACGATCGCCCGGCGCTGATCTTCGTTCAGCAGGGCGAGATCGTCGAATATGCCAGCAACTGCGCCGAGCCGATCCTGCACAAGGCCGGAGATCTGAGAGCCGAGGTGTTCGGCACGTCGCATTGGTGGAAGAACGACGGCAAGGAGACGGTCATCCTCTATGTCGGCGACGTTCGCAAGGATCCGCACGACCATAACATGTAGATCGCGTACCTCCGCCAGCCGCCTTCGGATCGCCCCTTCGGGCAGGCGATCCGGATACGGCCGCGTTGCGCTGTCGAGCCGAGGAGATTGCGATGACGGATATGTCCGCACGGTTGCCGATTGGAGCCGGCCATGTGAATGCACGAACGGCGGCGCGGCGCGCGGTCCTGGTCGGCCTGCTCGCCTTTTTCAGCCTCGTCGATCTGTTCGCGGCGCAGGCGATGCTGCCGGTCCTCACACGCTACTATCAGGTCAGCGCGGCCGAGATGGGGCTCGCCGTCAACGCCTGCACGCTGGGAATGGCGATCGCGAGCCTGGTCATCGGCCTGCTCAGCCCGCTGATCGATCGCCGGATCGGCATCGTTGCCAGCCTTGCCCTGCTCGCCGGCTTCACCGCACTGCTCGGCAGCGCGCCGGACCTCTCCATCTTCGCAGGCTTGCGCATCCTGCAGGGCCTTTGCATGGCCTCGGCGTTCGCCCTCACCCTGGCCTATCTCGGCGAGCAGTGCAGCGCCGGCGAAGCCGGCAGCGCCTTCGCGGCCTATATCACCGGCAACGTCGCCAGCAATCTGGTGGGGCGGCTGCTCTCGGCCGGTCTGACCGGGGCCCTCGGCCTCAAGCCGACCTTCTACGTCTTCGCCGCGCTCAATGTCTGCGGCGCCCTGCTCGCCGCATTCGCGGTCGGAGGCACGGCCATGCGTGCGGAGGGAGCGATGCGGCTGCGCGGCGGGGCCATCGCCGATCACCTGCGCGACCGCCGCCTGCGCGCGGCCTTCGGCGTCGGCTTCTGCGTCCTGTTCGCCTTCATCGGCGCCTTCACCTTCGTGAACTTCGTGCTGGTGCGGCCGCCGCTGTCACTCGGCATGATGGAGGTCGGACTGGTGTATTTCGTCTTCCTGCCGTCGATCGCCACCACGCTGCTGGCGGGCCGGATGGTCGCAAGGATTGGCACACAGGGCGCGATCTGGGGCGCACTCGCGACCGCAGGCCTCGGCCTCGTCCTGATGCTGTCGTCACGGCTCGGGGCGGTGCTGGCCGGCATGGTGCTGGTCGGCGCCGGCACGTTCTTCGCCCAGGCGGTGACCACAGGCTTCGTCGGAAAGGCCGCAATGCACGATCAGGGTGTCGCCAGCGGACTCTACCTCGCCAGCTATTTCGCCGGCGGCATCGTCGGCACGGCCGTGCTCGGGCAGTTGTTCGACCGGTTCGGCTGGACGGCCTGCGTCGCAGGCATCGCCGCCGCGCTGGGGATCGCGGGATACCTGGCGCGCTGGTTGACGCCGCCGGACGCTCAGGACCGGCTCGGCGCCGGCTCGGGCTGAGACGGCGGGGCCTGCTCATCGTCGTCGGCGATGGCGCGCCAGGCCGCCCCTTCGAGATCCTCATACTGGCCGCTCTTCAGCGACCAGAGAAAGCCGACCAGGCCGGCCAGGCCGAGCGCCAGAGCGAGCGGGACGAGAATGATCATCACTTCCATGACGCGGCCTCCCCGGCCACCTTGCGGGCACGTAGCGCATTCAGCATGACGATGATCGAGGAGCCGGACATCGCGGCTGCCGCGATCAGCGGGGTGACGACGCCGCTGATCGCAAGCGGCACCGCCAGGACGTTGTAGCCGACTGCGAGCCATAGATTCTGCCGCATCAGATGCAGCGCCTTGCGCGCGTAGTCGATCGCGGCCAGCACCGGCGCCAGGGGACGACCGAGGAAGACGAGATCGGCGGTGGCCTGGCTCAGATGCGCGGCCGAGATCGGCGACATCGAGACGTGCGCGGCGGCGAGCGACGGCGCGTCGTTCATGCCGTCGCCGACCATCATGACCTTGACGCCCGCGCGCTTCAGCTCCTCGATAACAGCGATCTTGTCGGCCGGCGTGACGCCCGCGCGCCACGCGCCGATGCCGAGCGCCTTGGCGGCCGCGGCCACCGCCGCCTCGCGATCGCCCGAGAGGATCTCGACCTTGATGCCGCGCCGCTGCAGGCCGGCGACGATCTTGGCGGCGTCATGGCGCAGGCCCTGGCGCACCGAGAACAGGTACCTGCTATCGCCGCGGCTGAAGGCCACCACCGAGGCCTCGGGATCGACGCCCTTGGTCTGCGCAACCAGCGCCTCGGCGCCACAGAAGGCCGGACGTCCCAGCCTGATCTCGACGCCGTCGACGACGGCGCGGACACCCTGGCCCGGCTCCTCGACCGCGCCCATCAGCGGCGACCGCGCATTGGCGGCCTGGGCCACCGCCGCGGCCACCGGATGATGGCTCGACAGCGCGAGCTGGCCGGCCAGCGCGAACACATCTGCAGGAATGTCGGCGGCGTTGACGACCTCGAGGTCCGGCAGCGTCAAGGTGCCGGTCTTGTCGAAGATGACGTGATCGGCCTCGGCGAGGCGCTCGATCGCATCGCCCGCATTGAGCAGCACGCCGGACTTGAACATCGCGCCCGACGCCACCGTCTGCACGGTGGGAATCGCAAGCCCGAGGGCGCAGGGACAGGTGATGATCAGCACCGCGATGCCGGTGACGATGGCATCGTGCCAGCTCGCGCCCATCAGCACCCAGCCGAGCACGGTGAGCGCCGCCGTCGCGTGCACGACCGGCGCATAGAGCCGCGAGGCGCGGTCGGCGAGGCGCATGTAGCGCGAGCGCGCCTGCAGCGCGTTGTCGAGCAGGCGCGTGATCTCGGCGAGCAAGGTGCCCTCGGCGGCGGCGGAAACCCGGACACGCAGCGTGCCGGAAATGTTGAGCGAACCGGCATAGACGGCGGTCCCCTGCTCGGCCGGTACGTACAGCGTCTCGCCGGTGATCAGGCTCTGGTCGATCTCGGAGCGGCCCTCGACCACGACACCGTCGACGGCGCAGCGCTCGCCGGGCCGCAGCAGCACCAGATCGCCGGCGCGGACGGCGGCGACCGGCACCTCCGAAATCTCGTCGGGACCGATGAACTTGGTCGCGGTCTCCGCCTTCAGCGCGGCGAGATTGCCGGCGACCGCGCGGGTCCTCCGCCGCATGCTCTGGTCGAGATAGCGGCCGACCAGCAGAAAGGTCAGCAGCATGATCGCGGCGTCGAAATAGGCGTGCTCGGCGTGATGAAACGTCTCGACGATCGACATGCCCAAGGCCAGGATCACGCCGATGCAGATCGGCACATCCATGTTGACGTTGCCGGTCTTCAAGGCGCGCCACGCCGAGCGGAAAAACGGCTGGCCGGCATAGGCCGCGGCCGGCAGCGCGATCACGGCCGACAGCCAGTGGAAGAAGTCGCGCTGCTCGGGCAGCATGTCGCTGCCGTTGCCCGACCACACCGGGATCGACAGCATCATCACGTTCATGGTCGCGAACGCGGCGACGCCGAGGCAGCGCAGCAGGAAGCGCGATTCCTCCGCCTCGGTGGCCTCGGCGCTCGCCTTCTCGAACGGATAGGCCTTGTAGCCGAGCTCGGCGAGGCGGTCGATGAACCTGGCTGGATCGAGGGTGCCCTGCTTCCATTCCAGCGCGACGCGGCGGTCGGTGAGATTGACGCGCGCAAGCGTCACGTCGGGCAGCGCGGAGAGGCCGCGCTCGATCTTGGCCATGCAGCCGGCGCAGCTGACACCCTCGACCGCGAGGTCGATGTGCTTCAGGCCGGCGCCGAGATCCTTGACGTAATGGGAGAAGTCACGCGTCACATGCATGATCGGACGTCCTTCAGTTCAGCAGCACGCGGTTCTTCGACAGGAACAGGCGGCGGCCGCTGGAATCGCCTTCGAGCACGAGGTCCCACTGGCCCGGCGCGATCGCCTCCGCGGTGCCTCGATAGATGCCGCCGCCGATCTCGGCCAGCGCGACCTCCTGGTCGGCGCGCTTGTCGGCCGGACGCTCGAGCCGGCCCTGGAAGGTCAGGCCAGACAGCGGATTGCCGCTCGCATCGCGTGCGTTGACCTGCACCACCGCCGCGCCGCCTGCGCCGCGCTCGATATGCGCCTCGACCTGCCAGCGCCGCGCCTCCTGGGCGCGCGCCGCCGCGATCTCGTTCTCGTAGCCGAGGCTGGCGCTGTAGGCGCTGTCGACCTCGGTGCCTGGCAGGGTCGAGATCGCCGCCGTCATCATGTAGACGTTGACGCCGATCACCGTCCCGAAGAAGGCGAGAAACATCGCGAGCACCATGCCTCCGGTCAGCTGGAAGGAAGGATTGGAACGGCTGGCCATTGACGGGCTCCCTTGCTCTACGGGCTGACGAAATTGTCGGTGGCGGAGGCGACGACGCCGAGACCGATATCCGTCACATGGAACTTCACCGGAATCGACTTCTCGGGATTGCTCTCTTCGGGCGCGGTCACCAGCAGGCGCAGCTCCTCGGTCTGGTCGCGTCCGATCACGATCATCGGCCGGTCCGGGGTCACGGAATCGGCGCCGACGACGTGGACGGCGGCGTTGGCCGGCCCTTCGATGTCGATGGCGATGACGCGATCGAAGCCGTGCTTGTTGAGGACGCGCACCGTATAGGCATTGCGGATCGAGCCGTCGGACAGCTTGATCGCGATCGGGTTGCGATCGTGAAGCACGTTCACCTCGAGCAGCGACCGGGTCGCGAGCTTGTAGACCATGGCACCGCCGACCACGGCGATGATCGCGGCATAGACAATGGTCCGCGGGCGCACGAGCTTGTAGATCGGCGGCTTGCCTTCCTGTCGGCGATGAATGTTGATGTCGTTGTCATAGCCGATCAGCCGCGTCGGGCGGCCGATCTTGGTCATGACGGTATCGCAGGCGTCGATGCAGAGGCCGCACTGGATGCAGTCCATCTGGGCGCCGTCGCGGATGTCGATGCCGGTCGGGCACACCGCCACGCATTGCTTGCAATCGATGCAATCGCCGGCAGGCTGGCCGAGCGCGCGCAATTCGGCGGCCTTCTTGACCGACATGCGGCTCTCGCCGCGGTCATAGCGGTAGGTGACGTTGAGCGCCCATTCATCGGTCAGCGCCGCCTGGATGCGCGGCCACGGGCACATATAAACGCAGACCTGCTCGCGCATGAAGCCGGCGAGCGTGTAGGTCGTCGCGGTCAGGATCGCGATCCAGACATAGGCCAGCATCGGCCCCTGGAAGGTGACGAGATCCTTCACGAGCGTCGGCGCATCGCTGAAATACAGCACCCAGGCGCCGCCGGTCCACCACGCGATCATCAGCCAGATCGAATGCTTGAGCACGAGCTCCGAAATCCGCTCCAGCTTCATCGGGTCGCCGGAGGCATCCTTCTTCATGCGCTCCCGGCGGTCGCCCTCGATCAGGCGCTCGACGGCATAGAACAGGTCGGTCCACACTGTCTGCGGGCACAGATAGCCGCACCAGATGCGGCCGCCGATCGCGTTCATCAGGAACAGGCCGATGGCGGCGATGATCAGGAGGCCGGTGAAGTAGTACACCTCCTGCGGCCACAGCTCGATGAAGAAGAAATAGAAGCGGTGGTTCGGGAAGTCGATCAGCACCGCCTGGTCGGGCGCGCCGAGACCGCGATTCCAGCGCACGAACGGCAGGAAATAATAGACGCCGAGACAGAAGCCCATCAGGCCCCATTTGATCCGGCGGAAAGTGCCCGAGACGCTCTGCGGATAGACCTTCTTGTGCGCAGCATAGAGCGGACCGTAATCGTCCACCTGTTGCAGATCTTGGGGCTGCAGGTCGTCCGGTTTTACCGTCTGGTTCATGGCTGGCGGATCATGGCTGGGGTCTTCTCGCAGTTGCGGCCGAAGGTATGTCCACCTCCGGCCGCTCAGTTGATCCAGCTCAATTGAAGGGAAAGTTCCGTTGGATTTCCGTTACTTTCCGCCGCCCAGCGAGTGGACATAGACCGCCATCGCCTTGATCGTGGTCGGGTCGAGACGGCCCTCCCAGGCCGGCATGACACCGGCGCGACCGTTGGTGATGGTCTCGATCAAGGTCGCCTCGTCGGAGCCGTACAGCCAGATCTTGTCCGTGAGGTTCGGCGCGCCGAGCTCCGGATTGCCCTTGGCGTTGTCGCCATGGCAGGCCGCGCAGTTCTCGGCGAAGATCTTGGCGCCGGCCTTGGCGTCATAGCCCGGCCGGGTCGGCAGGCCCGCCAGCTCGCGGACGTAGTTGGCGACCGTGATGATTTCCGCCGGCTTCAGGACACCGTCCTTGCCGAAGGCGAGCATCTGGCCCTCGCGGGTCTTCGGGTGCCCCGAGCGCACGCCGTACAGCAGGGTCTGCTGGATCTGCTCCAGCGAGCCGCCCCACAGCCAGTCGTCGTCGTTCAGGTTCGGGAAGCCCTTCGCACCGGTCGCGCCGGTACCGTGGCAGGCGGCGCAGTTGTCGCCGAACACGGTCTTGCCCTTGGCACGCGCCAGGGCAAGCATCGCCGGATCCTTCTCGATGTCGGCGAGCGAGGCCGTCGCGAGCGCGGCCATCTTGGCGCCGCGGATCTTCTCGAGATTGGCAAGCTCGACCGCCACGTCCGCACGGGACGAGTAGCCGAACATGCCTTGCGTGTTGCTGGAGATCAGCGGCCAGGCCGGATACACGATCCAGTAGCCGATCGCCCAGACGATGGTGATGTAGAAGGTGATCACCCACCACCGCGGCAGCGGGGTGTTGAGCTCCTTGATGCCGTCCCAGACGTGGCCGGTCGTGGCCGTGCCCGTGACGCTGTCAACTTCGTTGTGGTCAGCCATGATGAATTACTCCTCCCGCAACGGCATGCTCGCCGCCTCGTCGAAAGCGGCCTTGTTGCGAGGCCAGAGGGCATAGGTCACGATCGCGAGGAAAATCGCGACGAAGATCGGGGTCCACAGCGTCGTCACGAGTGACGACGCGATGTTTTCCACTGCAATGATGGGCTTCATGATGCTCGCCTCTCGATCTCAGCGCAGATTGGCTTTTTCGTTGTAGATCTTGAAGTCCACCAGCGTGCCGAGCATCTGCAAGTAGGCCACCAGCGCATCCATTTCAGTCGGCGCACCCGCCTTGCCGTCGAAGTTGCGCACCACCGCCTTCGGATAGCGCTTGACCAGCGCCTCCGCGCCGGCACCGTCCGGATCGACCTGCGCCTTGAGGTCGGCGGCGGCGTTGGCGATCTGGTCGTCGGTGTAGGGCACCCCAACCATCCGCAGCGTCTTCAGATGGTCGGCGATGTTGTCCGCGTCGAGCTCGGTCTCCTTCAGGAAGGGATAGCCGGGCATGATCGACTGCGGAACGATGGCGCGCGGGTTGGTCAGATGGGTGACATGCCAATCGTCGGAGTACTTGTTGCCGACGCGGGCGAGGTCAGGCCCCGTGCGCTTGGAGCCCCACTGGAACGGGTGGTCGTACATGCTCTCCGCGGCGAGCGAGAAGTGGCCGTAACGCTCCACTTCGTCGCGCAGCGGACGAATCATCTGCGAGTGGCAGAGATAGCACCCCTCGCGGACATAGATGTTGCGGCCGGCCAGCTCGAGCGGCGTGTAGGGCCTGACGCCGTCGACCGCCTCGATCGTGCTCTTCAAGTAGAAGAGCGGAGTGATCTCGACGAGGCCGCCGATCGCGACCACCAGCAGGATGCCGATGACCAGGATGATCGAGTTCTTCTCGAAGACTTGGTGTCGTTGCCAGAAAGACATGATTGGTTACCTCACTCCGCCGGCTGAAGGGCGACGGGCGACTGAACTTCTTCCTCACCGACACGGACCGTCATCCAGAGATTGTAGGCCATGATCAGCGAGCCGATGACGAACAGTGCACCGCCGGCTGCGCGGATGATGTAGAAGGGATGCATCGCCTCGACGGTCTCGATGAACGAGTACTCGAGGAAGCCGAGCGCCGTGTAGGACCGCCACATCAGACCCTGCAGGATGCCCGAGACCCACATCGCGGAGATGTAGAGCACGATGCCGAGCGTGGCCGTCCAGAAGTGCCAGTTCACGAGCTTGAGGCTGTAGAGACCCTTGCGGTTCCAGATCCACGGCACCATGCAGTACAATGCGCCGAAGGACACGAAGCCGACCCAGCCGAGCGCACCGGAGTGCACGTGACCGATGGTCCAGTCGGTGTAGTGGCTGAGCGAGTTGACAACCTTGATCGACATCATCGGACCTTCGAAGGTCGACATGCCGTAGAAGGCGACCGACACGACCAGCATGCGCAGCACGGGGTCAGTCCGCAGCTTGTCCCATGCGCCCGACAGCGTCATCAGGCCGTTGATCATGCCGCCCCAGGAGGGCATCCACAGCATGATCGAGAAGGTCATGCCGAGGGTCTGCGTCCAGTCCGGCAGCGCCGTGTAGTGCAGGTGGTGCGGGCCGGCCCAGATATAGAGGAAGATCAGCGCCCAGAAGTGGATGATCGACAGCCGGTAGGAATAGACCGGACGCTCCGCCCGCTTCGGGATGAAGTAGTACATGATGGCGAGGAAGCCGGCGGTCAGGAAGAAGCCGACCGCGTTGTGGCCGTACCACCACTGGAACATCGCATCCTGTATGCCGCCCCAGGCGATGTAGGACTTGGAGCCGAACAGCGACACCGGCAGCGACGGATTGTTGCCGAGATGCAGCATCGCGATCGTGACGATGAAGGCAAGGTAGAACCAGTTCGCCACGTAGATGTGCGGCTCCTTGCGCTTGATGACCGTCACCAGGAACACCAGAAGATAGACCACCCAGACGATGGTGAGCCACAGGTCGGAGTACCACTCCGGCTCGGCATATTCCTTCGACTGCGTAACGCCGAGCAGATAGCCCGTGCCGGCGATCACGATGAAGAAGTTGTAGCCCAGCACCACGAACCACGGCGCGAGGTCGCCGGCCAGACGGGTCCGACAGGTCCGCTGCACGACGTAGAACGAGGTCGCGATCAGCACGTTGCCGCCGAAGGCGAAGATGACCGCCGAGGTGTGCAGCGGGCGCAGGCGACCGAAGCTGATCCATTGCAGATCGAAGTTCAGCGCCGGCCATGCCAATTGCGAGGCAATGATGAGACCGACGGTGAAGCCGGCAATGCCCCAGAACATCGCCATGATCGCGCCGAGCTTGATCGGACCGAGATTGTAGTTCGGTCGGCCATTGATCTCCTGCGGCGGCAGCTCGCCGCGCTCGAAGTAGCGGTTGAGGATGAAGAAGACGGACGCCGCGCTGGCGGCAGCCGCGAGCGAGGCGTGGAACGCGAAGGCCGTATCCAGTGCCTTCGCCGCAGCAAAGACGCACAGGAAGGCGGTGACGGCAAAAGTGAGCGACAAGCCACTTTCGCCGATGGTCATGGATTTTGTGGATGAGGACGCGCTCATGCGGAATCTCGCTGAAAGAACACGAGCCCAGCAACCACAATCGTTCACACGTGGAATTGATCGAAATCAACTTTGCGACCGGCTCGCCGTAAAGACTGGGAATGTTGCAGAACCAGCCGGAGGGAACCAGGACCGCGGCAGAGTACGATCCCGGCGATGCATGATCCGATGCACAGAGCCAGAGAGGCCCGCACGCGGCACACGTGCGGGCCTCATCTCCCAGACGTTGGCACAAGGCCTGAGATCAGGTCTTCAGATCAGGTCCTCGCGATCATTCCTTGGCGGCGGCGGCCAGAGCCCTGACGATATCCTCGCGGGCGACGATCCCGACGACCCTGTTGTCGCCGTCGGTCACGGGCAGGCTGCGGATACGATGCTCGACCATCAGTTGCAGCACGCGCGTCAGCTTCGTATCCGGCCGGACATAGATGAACTCGGATGTCATCACGTCGGCGACCGTCCGGTTCATCAGGTCCGTATAGCGCGGCAGCATCTGATTTGGCGTGAAGGCAAAGCATTTCAGCACGTCGAACTTGGTGACGATGCCGATCACCTCGTCATTCTCGACGACGGGGTAGGTGTTGAAATCGTCGCGGTCGAACATCTCGCCGAGCTCGCGGATCGTCGTCTCCCGGGTCACGGTCGTGACGTTCCGCGTCATGTAGTTGCCGGCGGTTTCCTCGAGAAATCTGTACAAGGCGGCAATCCTGTTCTCGAATGGAGCGGGTCGAATTTCAGTGCGACAGCAGAACGCAACGCTCGCTGCGCGTCATCAGATGTTCGGTGACCCCGCCGAGCACGAGCTCGCGGAATCGGGAATGGCCATAGGCGCCCGCCACGACGAGACCGGCCGAAACATCGGCGGCGACGGCGTCGAGCGTAGCCGCAACGTTGCGCCCCGGCCCCGGTTCCGCGATGCGCGCCGATGCGACGATCTTGTGACGGCCGAGCCATGCGACAACGTCCGCAAGACGCGCCTCGCAGGCGTCATATTCCGAGGTGTTCTCCGGGATCTCGGCGACCACGACGCCGCTCGCCCTGGCGAGCAGCGGCAGGGCATCGGCCAAGGCGCGGCGCGCCTCCGGTGTCTCCTTCCAGGCCACCAGCACGGTCCCGAGATCGAGGCTGCTGACGCTGTCCGGCACCACGAGCAGCGGGCGCCCGGCCTGCATGACAAGATCCTTGGGATTGGCCACCGCGAACGCATCGGACACCCCGGGTGGCACGCCGCCGGTGACGAGAATGTCGGCGGCACGGGCCTGCGCCAGCACGTAGCGCGCGGGGAAATCCACGGCGCTGCGCCAGCTCAACGACGCAGCCCGGTCACCCACTGCGGTGCGGAACTCCTGCTCGAGCTCGGCCAGTCGATTCCGCAGCGCGGCCTCACCCTGCTCGATCAGATCCTGCGCCTGCTCGCCGGTCGTGAAGTACAGCGGCGGCGCGAATTCCGCGGCCGCAACGCCGATGACAGCTGCGTCAAAGCGCGCCGCCAGGTCGGCCGCGACCCGAAGGCGGGCCTCATTCGGCTGACTGAGCGCAAGGCTCACCATGACAGTCGCGAACGTCATCCCGCCTCTCCAAACATTGCTTCCATGCAACTCTTAGAGGTGAAATCGCCTGCCGTGATGAGATAGATCAAGGTGCGGCGCGGGAGCATGGACGGCAGGACACCGTTGCAACCCGACCCAGGATCGGAGAAAGCCTTGAATTGTCGAACCAAAGTTTAAGTCGGCCCGGGTTGCAACGGCGCAATCTGGTATAGGATACCGCGGTGGTCGGCCTCCCGGCTGCGGCGGTAACGGCGAATCGGATAACGGCGAATCGATCAAAGGCTTCGAATTGCGCGACTTCACCCACCCCTTCCCGGATGCATCCGCCAGGCCCGAGGACGCTCCCGAGGACGCTCGGAGGCTGGGCTTCGGCGCGTGGGATCTCGATCTGGCCTCGGGCGAGTTCTACTGGTCGGTGACGACGCGGAAGCTGTTCGGCGTGGCGGCCGATCAGCCGGTGACCTACGGCTCCTTCCTGGCGCTGCTCGCGCCCGAGGATCGCGCGCCGGTCGAGGCGGCGATCGAGGATTCGCGCCATCGGAGCACCGGATTCGACATGTCGTTCAAGGTGTCCGGCGGCGGGCACTGGATTCGCGTGCTTGCCGGCGTGGTGTCCGACGAGGCCGGCACGCCGCATCATCTGCGCGGCATCGCCCTCGACATCGACCAGGAGAAGCGGCTGGAGGAGACGCTGCGGCTGCGCGAACAGCATTTCCGCTCGATCCTGGACACCGTGCCGGACGCGATGATCGTGATCGACGGCAGCGGCACGATCCAGTTCTTCAGCTCCGCGGCGGAGCGGATGTTCGGCCTCACCGAGGCAGAAGCGGTCGGCCTTGACGTCAGCGAATTGATGCCCGAGCCGGACCGCTCGCGCCATGCCGGCTACCTCACCCGCTACCATGCCAGCCGCGAGCGCCGCATCATCGGCATCGGCCGCATCGTGACGGGCCGCCGCCGCGACGGGTCGACATTCCCGATGCACCTGTCGATCGGCGAGATGCAGTCCGGCGGCAAGCCCTATTTCACCGGCTTCGCCCATGATCTCACCGAGCATCAGCAGACGCAGGCACGGCTGCGCGAACTGCAGTCGGAGCTGGTCCACGTGTCGCGTCTCAGCGCCATGGGCGAGATGGCCTCGGCGCTGGCGCATGAGCTGAACCAGCCGCTCGCGGCGATCAGCAATTACATGAAAGGCTCGCGCCGGCTGCTGGCCGGCAGCAGCGATCCGAACACACCCAAGATCGAGAGCGCGATGGAGCGCGCCGCCGAGCAGGCGATTCGCGCCGGCCAGATCATCCGCCGTCTGCGCGACTTCGTCTCGCGCGGCGAATCGGAGAAGCGGGTCGAGAGCCTGTCGAAGCTGATCGAGGAAGCCGGCGCGCTCGGCCTTTCCGGCGCCCGCGAGCAGAACGTCCAGCTGCGCTTCCAACTCAATCCGGATGCCGATCTCGTGCTCGCCGACCGGGTCCAGATCCAGCAGGTCCTGGTCAATCTGTTCCGCAATGGGCTTGAGGCGATGTCTCATTCCGCACGCCGCGAGCTCAGTGCGACGAATCGCAAGATCAGCGACGACTTGATCGAGGTTGCGGTGTCCGATACCGGAACGGGATTCCACGACGACGTCATGCCCAACCTCTTCAAGACCTTCTTCACCACCAAGGACACCGGAATGGGAGTCGGCCTCTCGATCAGCCGGTCCATCATCGAGGCCCATGGCGGGCGCATGTGGGCCGAGAACAACGAAGCGGGCGGCGCGACGTTCCGCTTCACCCTGCCGGCTGCCCCAACCAAGGTTGAGCACGATGGCTGAACAGGCCAAGGTCTATGTGATCGACGACGACGAGGCGATGCGGGACTCGCTGAACTTCCTGCTCGATTCATCAGGCTTTGACGTCACGCTGTTCGAGAACGCGGAGGTCTTCCTCGGCCGACTGCCGATGCTCCCTTTCGGCTGCGTCGTCTCGGACGTGCGGATGCCCGGCATCGATGGCATCGAGCTGCTCAAGCGCATGAAGGCCGCCGGCAGCAGCTTTCCGATCCTGGTGATGACCGGCCATGGCGATGTGCCGCTCGCGGTCGAAGCGATGAAGCTCGGCGCGATCGATTTTCTGGAGAAGCCGTTCGAGGACGAGCGACTGGTCGCCATGATCGAAACGGCAATCCAGCAGGCCGAGCCGGCCGCGAAGAACGAATCGGTCACGCAGGACATCCTGGCGCGCGTCGCCAGCCTGAGCCCCCGGGAGCGCCAGGTGATGGATGGGCTGATGGCCGGCCTCTCCAACAAGCTGATCGCGCGCGAATACGACATCAGCCCGCGCACCATCGAGGTCTACAGGGCCAACGTGATGACCAAGATGGGAGCGAACAGCCTCTCTGAGCTGGTGCGTCTGGCGATGCGCGCAGGCGCGCTGAAGGATTGAGCTAGATCAAGCTACCTTGACAGAATCGAGTGTTATGTTGTGCCTCGGTTCAACATCACATTCTCGCGGCACGTGCGATGTCGGCTCACACAAAACTCACGGTCTACGTGGCCGACGACGATGCTGATGTCCTCGGCTCGCTGCGCTTTCTGCTGGAGGCCGACGGCTTCGACGTGCGCACGTTTCGCAGCGGCACCGCGCTGCTCAAGGCGTCCGATCATGCGACCGTCGACTGCTTCGTGGTCGACTACAAGATGCCGGAGATCAACGGGGTCGAGCTCGCCGAACGGTTGCGTCAGCAGGGAGCCACCGCTCCGGTGGTGCTGATCACCGGCCATTACGATGACCGGCTTGCGGCGCGTGCGGCGGCCGTCGGAATCCAGGATTTCCTGCTCAAGCCGCTGCTCGACGACAATCTGGTGAAGCGGATCCGCAAGGCGATCGCCAACGACCATTCGGGTACCGCCCAGCGCGTCGTCTGACCCGGCCGGCCTACGTACATCTACGTAAGGGACCCCCCTTAAGATAACGGCCGAAATGTCCTTAACGGGAGCCGCAATGTACCACATCGCCATCCGCCGCAAGGAGATGGTCATGCTCAATCAGTCGATTACCCACCCGGTCGTCACCACCAACGCCCCCCACGCCGTCCCCTCTGCTGTCGTCCCTTCTCCTGCCGCCAATCCCTTTGCCGAGATCACCGGTCATGCCGGGCTGATCGCCAGCGAGTTCTCCTACAAGAAGGACGAGGAGATCTATGGCGAGGACGAGCCGGCCGAGTACGTCTACCAGGTGATCTCCGGCGCCGTTCGCAGCTACAAGCTGCTCTCCGACGGCCGCCGCCAGATCGGCGCCTTCCATCTTCCCGGTGACGTTTTCGGCCTCGAATTCGGCTCGATGCACCGTCTCGCCGCCGAAGCCATCATCGACACCACCGTGCGCCTGGTGAAGCGCCGCAGCCTCGAACAGGCCGCAGGTGTCGACGTCGCGGTCGCCCGCAAGCTCTGGACCATGACGGCCGGCGATCTCCGCCATGCCGAGGACCACATGCTGCTGCTGGGCCGCAAGACCGCGATGGAGCGCGTCGCGACCTTCCTGCTCGAGATGGACCGCCGCCTCGCCGTCGCCGGCATGATGGCGCTGCCGATGTGCCGCCGCGATATCGGCGACTATCTCGGCCTGACCCTGGAGACCGTGTCGCGCGCGCTGTCGCAGTTGCACAGCCAGGGCGTTCTCGGTTTCTCCGGTGCCCGCCAGATCGTGCTGCGCAACCGCCAGCGCCTGCGCAGCATGGACGCCTGAGGCGCCCTGCCCGTTCATGCCCTGCGCTCGCGCTGCCCGGTCTCCGGCATCAAGAGCGCGATCAAGAGAAGACCTGTCAGCGCCACGCCTGACAGACCCATGAATGCAGTGGCGCTGCCGTAGCGGTCGCTGGCGAAGCCGGCGACCACGGTGGACAGCGATCCGCCGATCCCGGATGCCGTCCCGACAATTCCCTGCGCCAGATTGAAATGTCCGCTGCCGAAGGCGACGTCGGCCACCGTCAGCGGAATCATGACGGCGAACACGGCCGCCGTGACACCGTCGAAGATCTGCACCGCCACCAGCACGTAGGGATCGTGCACGACCGCGAACAGCGCGCCGCGCGTCGCGAGCGCGGCAAACCCCAGCATCAGCAGCGGCCTGCGGCCCCATTGCTGCGCGACCGCGCCGACCGAAGGCGAGGTCAGCGCCACGATCGCCTGCGGCACCACGATGCAGAACGCGATCAGCATCGGCGCCCACTCGCTCGATTTCGTCGTCACCACGCCGGCCATCAGCGGCAGCATCGCCGCATTGGCGAGCTGCAGCAGGAACACGCCGAGCGCGAAGACGAGCAGCGCGCGCTGGCGCAGCAGGCCGAGCAGGTTCGACAGCCGCGCGACCTCCTTGTCCTCGTGATCGGCCTGGCCGTGCGCCCGCGCGACGTCGATCTCGCGCTCGCGGATGCGCGACAGCGCGATCAGCGTCGGAAAGGCGAGAATGAAGGTGACCAGGAACACGGCGCGGCTGGACAGCAGATAGCCGCAGGTGCCCATCACGGCCGCAGCCACGCCGTTGCCGAGCGACGCGAACCGCGCATTGCGGCCGAGCCGCTCCGCCATGCCGCGCGGCCCGACCAGGCCGAGGCTGATCGCCGCGATCGCAGGTCCGAGCACGCAGCTCGCCGCCGCATGCAGCGTCGCGGCACCCGCGACCACGGGAAAGATCGGCCAAGCGGCATAGGCGAGCGCGCAGCAGCCGATGGTCGCGATGGCCAGACCGGCGACGCGGCGCTCGGACCGGGCCGCATCGATGATCGCGCCGCCCGGCATCTGCCCGATCAGCCCGACGATGCCGCCGATCGACAGCACCAGGCCGATCTGGGCCTGCGTCCATTTCTGCGTCGTCAGATAGACCGCGATGAAGGGACCGAAGCCGGTCTGCACATCGGCCAGGAAGAAGATGAACCAGTCCAGCCCGCGCAGGCTCTGCCGCGACGGCGCAGGTCTCGCAATCGTCGGGCCATGATCCTGCCCTGCATCCGGACGCGCGCCCGCCTCTGCCGCGCCGTCAGGCTCGGGCTCCCGGTCAGGTGATCTCGACGGCCGTGCAATCGGCATGGCTTTCTATTCTCAACTCATGAGGCTGACGGGACAGAACATCCCCCACCGTGTTCCGCTGCACGCGCAGGCCGGACCGGCAATCTCACGCATCAACTCAATGATCGAAATCCCAGGGTGACAGCTTGCCGGACGCGCCGAGCACGACGACGGGCTTGTCCTCCTTGTATTCGGGCGCGGCCTTCACCTGCTCCTTGGTAAGGTCGAGCGTGACCTGGTCGCTCTTCTCCGCGATGTGCTTGAAGTCGAGCGCGGTCCAGTCGACCACGATCTTGCGGCTGCCGACGCCGAGGAAGCCGCCGAAATCGATCACCGCGGCGCGCACCGTCCCGGTGGGATCGACGATGACATCGACGATGTGGCCCATGTCCTCGCCGGTCGAGCTGCGCACGTCGCGGCCGAGCACGCCATGCGCATCGCGCGCGCCGAGGATCGTGACCGAGGGCGGCGGTGCCGGCTCCTTTGCGGGCGCCGCTGCGTCCCTGGCAGGCGGTGTCGGCGACGGCTGCTGCGCGTGCCCATGGGTCGCATGCAGACCGATCAGCAGCGGCAGCATGACGAGGCAACTGCGAGCAGCCCGGCGAAGAGTGTGTTTCAGCGCCATCATTGCGCCAGCACCAGCGAGACCTGGATCTGACCGCGCCGCCGCAGCACCTCCATCGAGATATCCTCGCCGTGGCGGCGAATGCGCAGGTCGATCGTCGAGCTGCCGAGCCGGAGATCGCGCAGCACAACCCAGTCGAGGAAAGGCGGCAGCCGCGGATTGCGCAGACGGATCTGGCCGCGCTCGGCGTCGAACTCGAGTCCGAGGGCCGCTTCGAGCAAGGTGAACGGCGTCGCGCTGGCCCAGGCCTGCGGCGCGCAGGCCACCGGATAGAGCGTCGGGCCGCGATGCTTCTCCCGCCGGAAGCCGCAGAACAGCTCCGGCAGCCGGCGCAGATCCATGTAGGACGCCGCTTCGAACAGGCCGCCGAACACCTGCTCAACCGCATGCTTGAGGCCATAGCGCGACAGGCCGAGCGCAATCAGCGCGTTGTCATGCGGCCAGATCGATCCATCGTGATAGGACATCGGATTGTAGCGCGCTTCGCCGCAGGCCACGGTGCGGATGCCCCAGCCCGAGAAGAAATGCGGCCGCAGCAGGTCAGCGGCGAGCTTGCGGGCGCGGTCCTCGCGCACCATGCCGCTGAACAGGAGCTGCCCCGCGTTGGACGTCCGCACCCGGCACGGCTGCTTGTGGCCGTCGAGCGCCAGCGCATAGGTGTTCAGATCCTCGCACCAGAAGGCGTCCTCGAACCGTTCCGCGAGACGGGCGGCCTCGGCCTGGAGCCGGTCCGCCATCTCGGCCTTGCCGAGCCGACGGGCGCAACGCGCCGCCAGCTGCTTGCCGGCAAAGACATAGCCCTGCACCTCCGCAAGCGCGATGTAACCTTCCGCGAGGCGGCCGTCGGCATGGAACACCGCGTCGTAGGAATCCTTCCAGCCCTGGTTGGCGAGGCCCTGCTCGGAGGCGCGCTGATATTCGACGAAGCCGTCGCGATCGGGATCGCCGGGTCCGTCGATCCAGCGCAACGCCAGCTCGATCGCCGGCCAAAGCTCGCGCAGGGTGTCGATGTCGCCGGTGCGCTCGATGTAGAGGCCGGCGAGCAGCACGAACAGCGGGGTGGAGTCGACGCTGCCGTAGTAGCAGGCGAACGGCACCTCGCGCAGCGCCGCCATCTCGCCGCCGCGCATCTCGTGCAGGATCTTGCCGGGCTCGGCATCGGCCAGCGGATCGGTCGTGCGCGCCTGATGCACCGCGAGCCGGCGCAGCACGCCGCGGGCGATGCGCGGATCGACCCACAGCATCTGCATCGCCGTGATCAGCCCGTCGCGGCCGAACGTCGTCGAGTACCAGGGAATGCCGGCATAAGGATAACGTCCTTCCGGCGTGTCGGTCATCAGGATGTTGAGGTCGGCCGCCGCCTGGCACAGCACCTCGTTGAGGATGTCGTTGGAGGTCTCGATGGTGGTGGCGCCGTGCGTGCAGCGGCGCATCTCGCGCCGATGGGCGAGCAGGCTGCGGAAGAAGCGCCCCGGCCGCTCGCCGGCCTTGGCGTTGCACATCACGGCCACGAACAGGGACGCAGATTCCTGCGGCGCAAGATCGAAATGATAGGTCGCGACATTGGTGGTGAGACTGGTCGGACGCGGATCAAAGCTCATATCCGTGGTGCGTGTGACATTGTCCAGCCCACGATAGTGAAGCACGACCTCGCCTGGATCGACCAGCCGGCTCGAGCCGACCCCGCGGCGGGGCCGCACCGAGCCCCGCACCTCGAACAGGTCGGCAAAATCGTTGTCGAACGTGAGCTTGAGATCGAAGCTGGCGTGGCGATCACCATGGTTCTGCAGCCCGATGCGCTGATAGGCCGTGCCGTGCCAGAGAAAGATCGTCCGCACGATGTGCAGCATGTCCTTCGGCAGCACCAGGCGGCCCTGGCTGTAGATGTCGGGATTGGTGAGATCGACGGTCAGCGCGGAGTTGTCGTCACGCAGGCTCGAGCCGAGCAGCAGGGGCTGAACGTCGTCCAGCGTCAATTCGAGGCGCGCGAGATAGCGCGTATCGGCGTTGAAGAGACCGTCCGGTCCGCCGGCCGAGGCGCCGATGTCGCCATGGCCGTCGAGGACGATGAACGTATCGTCATGCTTGAGCGAGCGCCGCGGCCGTGCCGCCGGCCCCGTCATGGGAATGTAGAACGGCTGCTCGGCAGGCTCGTCCGTCCGGGTGATCAACGACAGTGTGCTTGCGACTTCGGCGGACATGTTGGCCTCATGCGATATTGAAGTGCCCGGACAACCGAGAGTGCACGTTCTCGACGCGATCCGACGCAACGATCAGGCGGCGAACTTGGCGAGCCGGTTCATCTCCTGGGTCACGAGGTCCCGATACGGGCCCTCGTCCTGCATCAGCCGGTCGGGCGCGCCGTCCTCGATGATCCTGCCCGATTTCAGCACCACCACGCGGTCAAAATTCCGCAAGGTCGCGAGGCGGTGCGCGATCGCGATGACGGTGCGGCCGCGCATCAGGCGGCTCAACGCCTCACGGATGGCCTCCTCGGACTCGCTGTCGAGCGCTGCCGTCGCCTCGTCGAGCAGCAGGATCGGCGCATCCTTGAGGAAGGCCCGCGCGATCGCGATGCGCTGGCGCTGCCCGCCCGACAGCTTGACGCCGCGATCGCCGACCATCGTCTGCAACCCTTCCGGCAGCGTCTCGACGAAGTCGCAGCGCGCCGCGATCGCCGCCCGCAGCACCTCGTCGTCGGTCGCACTCGGACGTCCGTAGCGGATGTTCTCCAGGATGGAGCGATGGAACAGCGAGATGTCCTGCGGCACCACCGAGATCGCCTCGCGCAGGCTCTGCTGGGTGACCTTGGCGATGTCCTGGCCGTCGATCGTGATGTGACCGGCTTGCGGATCATAGAACCGTTGCAGCAGCGTGAACAGGCTCGACTTGCCGCCGCCGGACTGACCGACCAGGCCGACGCGCTGGCCGGGCTGCAGCCGCAGCGTGAAATTCTCGAACAGCTTGTGGCCGCCCGGATAGTGGAAGGTGATGTTGTCGAACGCGATCGCCGCGCCGCTCCTGACCAGCGGCTCGGCCTCGGGGTGATCGCGCAGCTCGTGCGGCTGCAACAGGGTCGCGATCGCCTCGCTCATGCGCGCCACATGCTGGGTGACGTCGACCAGCGCGACCGCGAGATCGCGCGTCGCGTTGAGAATGCAAAGGCCGAGCGTGCAGACCAGCACGACGTCGCCGGTCGTCGCCCCGCCCCGCTGCCACAGCGAAATCGCCCAGGCCATGAGCGCGACCGTCAGCACGATCGTCACCGTGGCGTGCAGAATGCGCAGCTTCTCGAGGTAGCGGAGACTGCGCCCCCGCGCCTCGAGCTCCCTGTCGATGGTCGCGTCGAACCGGTCGTGCTCGTGGCGCAGGCCGCAGAAGGCGCGCACCAGCGGCATGTTCGAGATCACGTCGACCATCTCGCCGTCGACCATGGCCGCCTTGTCGGCGAAATCGTCATGCAGCGGCTTGCCGGCGGCGGCCAGACGGAACATCGCCACCACCATCATGGCCGCGATCAGCAGCAGGCCGATCGCCATCGGACCGCTCACGGTTCCGATCAGGCAGATGGCCGCGACCGTGGCGAGGCATGGCGGCAGCACGTTCCACATGAACATGTTCTCGACGGTGAACACCGCGTTCGACGTGGCCGTGATCCGGCTCGACAACATTCCCGGCAGGCGATCGCCGAAATAGCTCGGCGCATGCCCGGTGAGATGACGGAAGATGTCGCGCCGTAGATCTCCGGTCACGCGCACGAAGGTAAAGCTCGCGATCCAGCTCGCGACGCGCCAGAGAATGTTGTCGGTCGCAATCAGCGCCATCAGCAGCACGAACGCGGCCCAGACATTGCTGTCACGCGACGGCCCGGAGGAGAGAGCGTCGACGAGCGACTTCACACCATATTGCGTGCCCACCGAGCAGGCAACTGCACCGACGACGGACAGCACAATGATGAGATGCGCTGCAGGGCGCCTCATGAGATAGCGCAACACGAACGGAAACGGCCGGTGCGCGTAGCCTGAAAGCTGATCCATGATCTTCCCATTGAGATGAGCGCGTCGTTGCGACACCTGTTGCGGCGAGTTGAACGATGAACAGTTTGTCCGGTTCCTTGCGCTGCCGCGCTGCAACCCTGCCCTTCGACAATGACGGCAGCAGCGTTGAGGATCAGGGATGGCATCAATGAGACGCCGAGGAACACGTTGTGTCGAAGAAAGAGTGATCAGGGCAAGGGAACTTCGCACATGCGACAACGTTCCCGCTTCGGCAGTGCCGGTGCCATTCGGTAGGGGGCTTCATCCATGATCACGAATAGGAGACGACGAGATGCGCATTGCGCAGGTAGCTCCATTGACGGAGGCTGTGCCTCCGAAGCTCTACGGCGGCACTGAGCGGGTCGTTCATTGGTTGACCGAGGAGCTCGTGGCCCTCGGACACGACGTCACCCTGTTCGCCAGCGGCGATTCGCAGACGTCGGCGAAACTCTCTCCGACATGGCCGAAGGCTCTGCGCCTCGACGGCTCGGTAAGGGATCCGAACGCGCTTCACATGGTGATGCTCGAAAACGTACGGCAGCAATGCGACGACGAACAGTTCGACATCCTGCACTTCCATCTCGATTACTACCCGTTCTCCCTGTTCCACCGGCAACCCACCCCCTTCCTCACAACCCTGCACGGCCGGCTCGACCTGCCGGAGCATCAGCCGGTATTTTCGGTCTTCAAGGATGTTCCCGTCGTCTCGATCTCGGACTCGCAGCGCCGACCGGTGCCGAATGCGAACTGGGTGCGCACCGTGCTGCATGGGCTTCCCGAACGGCTGCTGATGCCCAAGCCTGTGACGCCGAGCTATCTGGCCGTGCTCGGACGCATCGCCCCGGAAAAGGGAGTCGACCGCGCCATCAAGATCGCGATGCGCTGTGGGATTCCGCTGAAGATCGCCGCCAAGGTCGACCGCGCCGACCAGGATTACCACGACGAGCTGATCCATCCCCTGATCAAGGACAATCCCTTGGTCGACTATATCGGCGAGATCGGCGACCACGAGAAACCGGAATTCCTGTCCGGTGCGCTCGGCCTGTTGCTGCCGATCGATTGGCCGGAGCCGTTCGGCCTGGTGATGATCGAATCGATGGCCTGCGGCACGCCCGTGATCGCCTACAATCGCGGCTCGGTTCCCGAGGTGATCGACGACGGCGTGACCGGCTTCGTCGTCGAGGACGAGCTTAGCGCGGTCGCAGCGGTCAATCGCCTGTCCGGCCTGAGCCGCGCCCGCGTGCGCGAGCAGTTCGAACGCCGCTTCACCGCACGCCGCATGGCGCTCGACTATCTCGCGGCGTATCGCAGCCTGATCGAGATGGCGGAGCCGCGCATCCGTCTCGTCAGCAGCGCTGAATAAGTAGATCGAATCCGAGACCGGGCACTGAGCTGCCCGGCCTCCTGATCATCTCAGCTGACAGCAGCCTACTCCGGCGAACATGCGCTGGAACTCGTCCATCGGCGACATCAGAGCACGTGGTCGACCGCCTCGTCGATCGCGGTATACACCGCCTCGAGGTCGCCAGAGGTGACGCAGTATGGCGGCATGACGTAGATGGTATGGCCGAGCGGACGCAGCAGCACGTCGCTGTCGCGGAAAAACGCCAGCAGCCTGGGACCAACCTCGGCAAGGTAGCCCGGCTCGTCGGCATGGAGATCGAGCGCCGTGATAGTGCCGCAACGCCGCAGCGCGGAAAATCGCTCGTCGTAACGCAAGCGGTCGAGACAGCGCTGCTGCGCGGCCGCGACGGCGGCGATCCGGGCCCGCGTCTGCGGCTGCCGCCATAGCTCGAGATTGGCGCTGGCCGCCGCGCAGGCGATGGGATTGGCCGTGTAGGAGCTGGAGTGAAAGAACGTGCGGGCGCGGTCGGTCGAATAGTGCGCCTCGTAGATCGCCGGACTGCACAGCGTCACCGCAAGCGGCACCGCGCCTCCGGTCAGCCCCTTGGCGTAGCAGGCGATGTCGGGCGCGATGTCCGCCTGCTCGCACGCGAACAACGTGCCGGTGCGGCCCCAGCCGGTCATGACCTCGTCGGCGATGAACAGCACGCCGAACGCCTTGCAGATCCGGTGCATCTCGCGCAGCACCGCCGCCGGATACATCAGCATGCCGCCGGCGCCGAGCACCAGCGGCTCGACGATGAAGGCGGCCGGCCGGTCGCTCTCACACAGCGCAGCGAGCGCGTCCAAAGTTGCCTGTTCTCTGCCCGGCGACGGAAACGGGATGACGGCAACGTCGAACAGCAGCGGCTCATAGGCGGCGTTGAACACGCCACGCGCGCCGACCGACATCGCACCGATGGTGTCGCCGTGATAGGAATGCTGCATCACCACGATGCGCGAGCGCGGCTCGCCGATGTTCCTGAAATAGCCGAGCGCCATCTTCAGCGCGACCTCGACGCTGGTGGCGCCACTGTCGGAGAAGAACACGTGCGCAAGGCTCGGCGGCACCAGCGCGAGCAGCCCCGCGGCAACCTGCTCGGCCGGCTCATGGCTGTGACCGGCGAAGATCACCTGATCCAGCCGCTCGGCCTGGTCCTGGATCGCGCGCACGATAGGCGGATGGCAATGGCCGTGCGTGACCACCCACCACGACGCGATCGCATCGATGATCCGCCGGCCGTCGGCGGTGAAGAGATAGGCGCCCTCGCCGCGCGCGACCGGCGTCATCTCGGGCTGGAGCGCATGCTGCGTGAAGGGATGCCAGATCGGCGAGGTTGCCTTGCGCATCATGGTTCGAAATCCCTGCGCTGGAATTGCGTGGCGAACACGTTCTGCAGCGATCGCGCCGTCAGCGGCGTGATCCAGGGCAGCCGGCCCAGGCGCTTCACCCCGCCGAGCCGGCAGATGGTCTCCTCGTTGTCGGCATGGCCGTCGCCGATGAAGGCGATGCCGAGCACGTCGATGCGGCGGCTGCGCAGCGCCGCCAGCGACAGCAGCGAGTGATTGATGGTGCCGAGGCTGGTGCGCGCGCAGAGCACGACCGGCAATTGCCATCGCGCGAAGACATCGAGATAGAGCGTCTGGGAATCGAGCGGCACCATGACGCCGCCGGCCCCCTCGATCACGACAGGCCGGCCGACGGACTGCGGAGGATGCAGGCTGAGCGGATCGATGCTGATGCCTGCGAGGCGGGCCGCGCGATCCGGCGAGGCCGGCTCCGGCAAACGATAGGCTTCGGGCAGAACGCGATCGTCGGCGAGTTCGGCGAGCCGCTGGACACGGCAGGCGTCCGTCTCCTCGGCAAGGCCGGCCTGGACCGGTTTCCAATAGCAGGCCCCCAACAGCGCCGTGAGGCCGGCCGCGAACACCGTCTTGCCGATCCCGGTATCGGTGCCGGTGACCACGATGCGTGGCGTCATGCCCGCGGCCTCCCGATCTCGTCGGCGAGCGCATCGAGCAGCGCCATGATGGCCGCCTCGTCGACGTTCAAGGTCAGCGACAGCCGGAGCCGCGCCGTGCCAGGCGGCACCGTCGGCGGCCTGATGCCGCGGACGTCGAAGCCTCGCGCCTGCAGCGCGGCAGCCAGGCTCATCGCACGCGCATTGTCGCCGACCACGCAGGGAATGATCTGCGACGGCGACCAGCTTTCACCGAAGCGCGCGGCGATCCCACGATGGGCGAAGCCAACGAGCTGCGCCAGCCGCTGCTGCCGCTCCGGCTCGTCGCGCAGGATCGCAAGCGCCTCCAGCACCGCCACCGCCATCAGCGGCGACGGCGCCGTGCTGAAGACGAAAGGCCGGCAGCGATTGATCAGCGTGTCGCACAGCACGCCGCTTGCGGTGACCAATGCGCCGGCCGCGCCCAACGCCTTGCCGCAGGTGTGAACGGTGACGACGCTCTCGCGTCCCTCATAGGCTGCGGCAAGACCGCGGCCCTGCGCGCCGTGGACCCCGGTCGCATGGGCCTCGTCGATCAGCAGAAAGGCGTCGTGGCGCTCGGCGATCGCCATCAAATCCGCCAGCGGCGCGAGATCGCCGTCCATGCTGTAGAGGCTTTCGACGACGATCCAGGGCCGGCCGACACCGCCGTCCCTGCGCCAGGTCAGGATCGCGTCCTCGGCCGACTGCGCGTTGTTGTGGATGAATTGGCACGTTTCGGCGCGACCGGCACGCGCGCCCTCATGGGTGCTCGCATGAACGAGCGCATCGAGCACCAGCAGGTCGTCGCGTTGCGGCAATGTGGTGAGCACGGCGAAATTCGCCATGTAGCCGGAGCCGAAGAACAGCGCGCGCTCGGCACCGAAGAAGCGCGCGGCCTGCGCCTCGAGCCGTTCGTGCTCGTCGCAATTGCCGCGCAGCAGGCGCGAGCCGCCGGCGCCGACCGGCGTGCCGGCCTCCATGGCCGCGGCGACGGCGCGCTTGATGCGCGGCGCCTGCGCCAGTCCGAGATAGTCGTTGGAGGAGAAATCGAGACCGGCCGGTGGACTGAGCTGCCGCAACCGGTCATCGGCCGCGAGCCTCTGCAGGCCGTCGGAATAGATCGCCAACCTGTCGGACAGCATGGACATGGCTCCGCTCTGTTTCGGTCAGCCGCGGGCGTGGACCGGCACGACCAGGCAGTTGCGTGGGCGCGGTCGCGCCGAACTCGCGATGAGGTTCGAATCAGGCCGGAGACGACGCGTCTGCGCTTTCGCTGGCGGCGGCCGGTGCGACCGGACGCGCCGACAGCGACGAGGTCATGCCGAGCCGCGCGAGCAGATCAGCGTCGCGCTGTGCCTGGGGATTGGCCGTGGTCAGCAGCACGTCACCGATGAAGATCGAATTGGCGCCGGCCAGCAGGCACAGGCTCTGCAGCTCGTCGCTCATGTATTGCCGGCCCGCCGACAGCCGCACCACGCTCCGGGGCATCAGGATGCGCGCCACCGCGATCAATCGCACCAGCGCAATCGGATCGGGCCGCGTGGCCGTGTCGTGGACCGGCACGCCCCTCACCTCGTTCCACATGTTGATCGGCACGCTGTCGGGGTGCTCCGCGAGGTTGGCGAGCAGCACCAGCATGCCGAGCCGGTCGTCGATCTCCTCGCCCATGCCGATGATGCCGCCGCAGCACACCTTGATGCCGGCCTCGCGCACATGCGCGAGCGTATCGATGCGGTCCTGCAGCGTGCGCGTGGTGATGATGCGGTCGTAGAACTCGGGCGAGGTGTCGACATTGTGGTTGTAGAAGTCGAGCCCGGCCTCTCTCAGCCGCTGCGCCTGCGGCGGCGTCAGCATGCCCAGAGTCACGCATGTCTCCATGCCCAGATCCTTCACCGCGCTGACCATGTCGCAGACCTGATCGAGGTCGCGGTCCTTGGGACTGCGCCAGGCGGCGGCCATGCAGAAGCGCTCGGCTCCCGCTGCCTTCGCGCGCCGCGCGGTGGCGACCACCACATCGCGGTCCATCAGCTTCGTCGCCTTGAGACCGGTGTCGTAATGCGCGCTCTGCGAGCAGTAGCCGCAATCCTCCGGGCAGCCGCCGGTCTTGATGCTGAGCAGGCTCGCGGTCTGCACGCGGGTGGGATCGAACTGCCGGCGATGCGCCGACTGCGCCAGGAACATCAGATCCGGAAATGGCAGGCCGTAGAGCGCCTCGGCCTCGTCCCGGGTCCAGTTGTGACGGACGGCAGCGTCGTTGTCGGGGCGATCGGACAAGCTGCTTGGAACGGGCATTTCGACACCTCACGCAGATTATAGATTTTCAAAGATATTATCTATGAAAATCCGTATTAAAGCACCGTAGGGCACAGCGGCTTTCCTCGCATCGGTTTTTTCGATAGATAATCTATCGCCATGCAGGACGAGAATCTCACCACGGCCCACCGCATCGCCGAGGCCATCACCGAACGGATCGTCAGTGGCGCGCTCCCTCCGGATGCGCCGCTGCGGCAGGACCACGTCGCGCGCGAGTTCAAATCCAGCCACGTGCCGGTGCGCGAGGCATTTCGGCAGCTCGAGGCGCTATATCTCGTGGTCGCGGCACCGCGGCGCGGCGTGCGGGTGGCGCCGCTCGATGCGAAGTCGACCAGGGAGATCGTCGAGATGCGCGTCGCGCTCGAGGTGATCGCGCTGCGCAATGCCGCGCCGCGCTACACGCCGACGCATCTCGCCGCGATCGAGCTCGCGCTGATCGAGGCCGACAATGCCGAGACCATCCAGGAATTCGAGACCGCGAACCGCGCCTTCCACCGCGCGCTGGTCGCGCCCTGCGCGATGCCGCGGCTGCTGGCGAGCCTCGACGGATTGCGCCTGGCGAATTCACGGCTGGTGCTGGCGATGGCCCGCAATGCCGGCTGGCGTCCGCGCACCAACCAGGATCACCGGCTGATCCTGCAGGCCCTGCGCGCCCGCCAGATCGGCCACGCCTGCGAGCTCCTGACGCGGCACAACCAGACGATCGAACGGCTGGCAAGGCCGGGCGTGTAGCCGGCTTCGACCCGTTCCTTGCGACCGGGCGCATACCGCCATGCGCCCGCGACGGCTGGGGCGCTCGCCTGCTCCCGTGTACATGCTGATCCGGACGCGCCCCGCGAACCGAAGGTCTCCAAAGGTCTCATGTCCGACCGCCACCACGCTTCGAAGCTCGCCGGCGACGGCACCACCGATGGCCTGCCGCCCGGCAAGCGGCCCTGGGCCATCGCCGCGATCTTCACGGCGCTGTCGATGGCCTCGCTCGACGTCGCCATCGCCAACATCGCGCTGCCGTCGATCTCGGCCGATCTCCACGTCTCCCCGGCCGAGGTGGTCTGGGTGGTCAACATCTATCAGATCGCACTGGTCGCGACGCTGCTGCCGCTCGGCGCGCTCGGCGAGATCGTCGGCCATCAGCGCATCTATCTCGGCGGCCTCCTGCTGTTCACGCTGGCCTCGATCGGCTGCGCGCTGGCGTGGTCGCTGCCGACGCTGGTGATCGCCCGCGCGCTGCAGGGCCTCGGCGCCAGCGGCATCATGAGCGTCAACACCGCGCTGGTGCGCTACGTCTATCCCGGCAAGATGCTGGGACGCGGCCTCGGCCACAATGCGCTGGTGGTCGGCATTTCCTTCACCTTCGGCCCGACGATCGCGTCCGCCATTCTCTCGCTCGGCTCCTGGCCGTGGCTGTTTGCGATCAACCTGCCGTTCGGCCTGATCGCGATCGCGATCGGCATGAGGATGCTGCCACGGACGCCGCGCGCCGAGCACGGCTTCGACTTTCTCGGCGCCGCCCTCGCTGCGCTCTGCCTCGGCCTGTTCATCACCGGCATCGGCAGCGCCGCGCACGGCGCGACGCCGGCCATGGTGGTCGCCGAACTGGTCGCAGCGCTCGTGCTCGGCGTCATCCTGGCCCGCCGCCAGGCCGACCACCCGGCGCCGATGCTGCCGATCGACCTGTTCCGCCGCGGGATGTTCGCGCTGTCGG
This sequence comes from Bradyrhizobium sp. HKCCYLS3013, assembly GCF_051167615.1. NCBI lineage: Bacteria > Pseudomonadati > Pseudomonadota > Alphaproteobacteria > Hyphomicrobiales > Nitrobacteraceae > Bradyrhizobium > Bradyrhizobium sp. HKCCYLS3013. The sequence continues at coordinate 67,292 of NZ_JBNPTK010000019.1, read as the reverse complement.
CGGCGACCGCAGTGTGCTCGTTCTCGGTGCAGGGCCTCGGCTTCGTGTCGCTGCCGTTCTATTTCGAGGACATTCTCCAGCGCTCGCAGGTCGAGACCGGGTTCTTCATGACGCCCTGGCCGCTCGCAGTCACGATCATGGCGCCGATCGCCGGCCGGCTGTCGGACCGTTTTCCCGCCGGCCTGCTCGGCGGCATCGGCCTGGTGATGCTCGGCTCCGGCATGGCGCTGCTCGCCATGTTGCCGGAGAACCCGAGCATCGCGAACATCGTCTGGCGCATGCTGATCTGCGGCATCGGGTTCGGCTTCTTCCAGGCGCCGAATATGAAGGCCATCATGTCAAGCGCCCCGCCGCACCGCAGCGGCGGCGCCAGCGGCATCGTCGCCACGGCCCGGTTGACCGGCCAGACCACCGGCGCGGCGCTCGCCGCCTTGTGCTTCAGCCTTGCGGGGCACCAAGGAGCCACCCTTGCCTTGGCCCTCGGCGCCGGTTTCGCCGCGCTCGGCAGCGTGATGAGCTTCCTGCGGCTTGCCGTCGCTCCGCCGCGCGGCCCATGAGCCGACGCAACTACAAGCCGGGCCCATCACAAATCCTGCGCGCGGCAAACGCATATTCTTGATTTGAAGGATGCAAACGTTCGCGCCACAGTGCCGCCCTCTGTTCAACTGGCGCGTTGAACGAAAGGGATCTGCGATGGCAAACCTCACGATCAACGGACAATCCTATACTCTGGACGTCGAGCCCGACACGCCGCTGCTGTGGGCGATCCGCGAGAACGCCGGACTGACCGGCACCAAATATGGCTGCGGCATTGCACAATGCGGCGCCTGCACCGTGCATCTCGACGGCGCGGCCGTGCGCTCCTGTGGCGTCACCGTCTCCGAGGCCCTGGGCAAGCAGATCACCACCATCGAGGGGCTCGCGAGCGACACCGGCCTGCACAAGGTGCAGCAGGCCTGGGTGGAGAACGACGTTCCGCAATGCGGCTACTGCCAGAGCGGCATGATCATGGCCGTCGCGGCACTGCTCAAGGACAATCCGAAGCCGAGCGATCAGGACATCAACGACGCCATCACCAACATCTGCCGTTGTGGAACCTTCGCGCAGGTGCGCGAGGCGATCCACGCCGCCGCCAACGCCTGAGGAGGACGGCATGAACCAGCATGTGACGCCGCGCCTCGACCGCCGGTCCTTCGTCATCGGCACCGCCGCGCTCGGCGGCGGCCTCGCCCTCGGCCTCGACCTTCCCTTCGGCGGGCCGCAGATCGTGCGCGCCGCGGATGGCTCGCCCGAGGTCAACGCCTGGGTCGTGATCCGCCCCGACGACACCGTGGTGATCCGCATCGCCCGCTCGGAAATGGGCCAGGGCTCGCTGACCGGTCTCGCCCAGCTCGTCGCCGAGGAATTGGCTTGCGACTGGAGCAAGGTCACGACCGAATATCCGACGCCGGGCCAGAACGTCGCCCGCAAGCGCGTGTGGGGCGATTTCTCCACCGGCGGCAGCCGCGGCATCCGCGCGTCGCAGGACTACGTCCGCAAGGGCGGCGCCGCCGCGCGGATGATGCTGATCCAGGCCGCCGCCGACGAGTGGAAGGTGCCGGTGGCCGAATGCACGGCTGCGAATAGCGTCATCACCCACAAGGCCTCGGGCCGGACCACGACCTACGGCAAGGTGGCCGAGGCCGCCGCGAAGCTGACGCCGCCAGCCGACGTGAAGCTAAAGGATCCGAAGGACTGGACCCTGATCGGCAAGGGCGTGAGACGGCTCGATACCGCCGACAAGGTCACCGGCGCGATGATCTACGGCGCCGACATGAAGCTGCCGAACATGCTCAACGCCGCGATCAAGGACTGTCCGGTCACCGGCGGCAAGCTGAAGAGCTATGACGAGGCCAAGATCGCCGGCATGAAGGGTGTCAAGAAGGTGGTCGCGATCGACGGCACCGCCGTGGCCGTGGTCGCCGACACCTGGTGGCACGCCAAGACCGCGCTCGATGCGCTGCCGATCGTGTGGGACGAAGGCGAGAACGCCAAGGTCTCCTCGGCCTCGATCGCCAAATGGCTCGCGGAAGGATTGGAGTCCGGCCCCGCCTTCGTCGGCAACGAGAACGGCGACGCCAAGGCGGCGCTGGCGAGCGCGGCGAAGAAGGTCGAGGCTACCTACAACTATCCCTATCAGAACCACGCCACCATGGAGCCGATGAACGCCACCGCGCTCTACACGCCCGAGCGATGCGAGGTGTGGTGCGGCACGCAGAACGGCGAGGCGGCGTTCGCCGCGGTGCTGGAAGCCTCGGGGCTGCCGGCCGACAAATGCGAGGTGCACAAGCTGATCCTCGGCGGCGGCTTCGGCCGGCGCGGCCAGACCGACTATGTCCGCCAGGCGGTGAAGATCGCCAAGGAGATGCCGGGCACCCCGATCAAGCTGTTGTGGTCGCGCGAGGAGGACATGACGCATGGCCGCTATCACCCGATCACGCAGTGCAAGCTGACCGGCGGCTTCGACGCCGACAACAATCTGACGGCGCTGCACATGCGCATCTCCGGCCAGTCGATCCTGTTCAGCCTGCGGCCCGACGCGCTGGTCAACGGCAAGGATCCCGCGACCTTCCAGGGGCTGGCGCCATCGGGCGAGGCGACGATCGGCTACTCCGTGCCGAACCTGCTGATCGAGCATTCGATGCGCAACCCGCACATCAATCCGGGCTTCTGGCGCGGCGTCAACGTGAACCAGAACGCGATCTATCTCGAATGCTTCATGGACGAGCTCGCCGATGCGGCCGGCCAGGACCCGCTGGAGTTCCGCCGCAAGCTGATGGCCGACCATCCCAAGCATCTCGCGGTGTTGAACGCCGTCGCGGAGAAGATCGGCTGGGGCACCCCGGCGCCGGACGGCGTGTACCGTGGCCTCGCTCAGCTGCACGGCTATGGTAGCTACGTCGCGGGCGCCGCCGAGATCTCGGTGATCGACGGCAGCAAGATCAAGATCCACCGCATCGTCGCCTCGACCGATCCGGGCTATGTCGTCAACCCGGCGCAGGTGGAGCGGCAGATCGCCGGCTCGTTCGTCTACGGCCTGTCGGCGCTGTTCTACGGCGGCTGCACCGTGAAGGACGGACGGATCGTCGAGACCAATTTCGACAGCTACAACTCGATGCGCATCGCCGAGATGCCGAAGGTGGACGCGATCATGATCCCGAGCGGCGGCTTCTGGGGCGGCGTCGGCGAGCCGACCATCGGCGTCGCCGCGCCGGCGGTGCTGAATGCGTATTTTGCCGCCACGGGAAAGCGCATCCGCTCGGTGCCACTGCGCGACCAGAACATCACCTTCGCATGATCCGCTTGGCGGCAGCCGTTGGGAACCATGGCTGCCGCCATGCTATTCTCATCGGATGACAGTGACCCGGCAGCGCACGCGCAGAGAGCTCGGCGGCCTGATCGCGGCGAGCGCAGCCCTGCTCGCCGCGCCGGCCGTGCTGCGCGCGCAAGCGGCGGCGCGCGTGGTCGTGATCGGCGGCGGCTTCGGCGGCGCCAGTTGCGCCCGCGCGCTGCGCAACGCCGATGGCAAGCTCGACGTCATCCTGGTGGAAGCCAACAAGATTTTCACCTCGTGCCCCCTCAGCAACGAGGTCATCGCCGGCCTGCGCGACATCCGCGCGCAGCAATTCGGCTATGACAGGATCGCCGCCGAAGGCGTGCGCGTCATGCTGCAGGCGGCCCTGGCGATCGATGCGCCGGCGCACAAGGTGACGCTCGCCGACGGCGCCACGCTGGCCTATGACCGCCTGGTGCTGGCACCCGGCATCGATCTCGATTTCACGGCCCTGCAAGGCTACGACGAGGCTGCCTCGACGGTCATGCCGCACGCCTACAAGGCCGGCGAACAGACGCTGCTGCTGCGGACGCAGGTCGAGACGATGCCGGATGGCGGCACGGTCGCGATCGCCGTGCCGGCCAATCCGTCGCGCTGTCCGCCAGCGCCTTACGAGCGCGCCAGCCTGATCGCGCATTATCTCAAGGCGCACAAGCCGAAGTCGAAGGTGCTGATCCTCGATGCCAAGGACAGCTTCTCGCAGCAGAAGCTGTTTGAGCAGGCGTGGCAGCAGCTCTACCCCGGCATGATCGAGCGCATTCCGCTGTCGCAGGGCGGCCGCGTCACCGGCGTCGAGATCGCCACGCGCACCGTGGTCACCGAGTTCGGCAACTACAATCCCGATGTGACCAACATCATCCCGCCGCAGAAGGCGGGCCGCATTGCCGCGCTTGCCGGTGCGGCCGACCGCACCGGTTGGTGCCCGATCGATGCCACGACCTTCGCCTCGAAGCTGCTTCCGGATGTCCACGTCATCGGCGACGCGTGCCTCGGCGGCGGCATTCCGAAATCGGCCGGCGCGGCGCGGGCGCAGGGCCAGACGTGCGCGGCGGTGATCGTGCGCGAGCTGACCGGACGGCAGTCCGATACGCCGCCGCTCACCGGCATCTGCTACAGCCTGGTGGCGCCGAACTACGCGTTCTCGCTGGCAGGCGTTTATCAACCCAAGGCGGATCTGTTCGCCGAAGTGGAAGGTGGCAAGACAAGCCCGATCGACGCCCCCCAGGCCACGCGCGCGGCTGAGGCAGAGGCGACAACGGCCTGGTTCAAGGCGCTGACCCATGATGCGTTCGGCTAGCCGGTTCATCGCGATCCTCATCATCGCCCTGCCCGCGACCGCCGCCGCGCAGCAGCTTGCGCCGTATACGATCAGTGGCGACGGCATCGCGCAGTCGCTCACCGGCCAGCCCGGCGACGCCGCGCGCGGCCGTGCGCTCGTTCTCGCACGCAGCTCGACCTGCATCCTCTGCCATTCCGGCCCGTTCCCGGAAGCGCGCTTCCAGGGCGATCTCGCGCCCAGCCTTGCCGGCGCCGGCAGCCGTTCGACGATCCCGCAGCTCCGCTTGCGGCTGGTCGATGCCTCCAGGCTCAATCCGGCAACGATCATGCCGTCCTACTATCGCATTGACGGACTGACCCGCGTCGGTTCCGCCTGGCGCGACAAGCCGATCCTGTCGGCGGAGCAGATCGAAGACATCGTCGCCTATCTCGCGACCTTGCGCGAGTGAGCCCATATGACCGGCATGTTCGAACGATCCCACATCTCGCGTCGCCATTTGCTGCAACTGGCGGGAACGCTCACCGCGGCCAGCGCGCTGCCGCTGATCACGGTCCGGCCGGCGCAGGCGACGCCGGCGATGCTGGCGTCCGCCATCCGCAACCTCGTCGGCGAGGCCAAGGTGACGGTCGGCAAGGTCCGGCTCGACATCCCGCCGCTGGTGGAGAACGGCAACACCGTGCCCATGACGGTCAGCGTCGATCACCCGATGACGCCTGACAATTTCGTCAAGAGCATCCACGTCTTCAACGAGAAGAACCCGCAGCCCAACGTCGCCAGTTTCCACCTGACGGCGAGCGCCGGCCGCGCCCAGGTCACGACGCGCATCCGGCTCGCCGACACCCAGAAGGTCGTGGCGATCGCAAAGCTCTCCGACGACTCGTTCTGGTCGGCGAGCGTCGACGTCATCGTGACCTTGGCCGCCTGCACCGAGGAGATGCCGTGATGCCTGCCGCCCTCGTCAACGTTCCCCCCAAGGCCAGGCGCGGCGCCGTCATCGAGATCAAGACGCTGATGAGCCACGTCATGGAGCCGGGCTATCGCCATACGGCCGCAGGCGAGGCCATCCCGCGTGACATCATCACGAGCTTCACCTGCAGGTTCAATGGCGCCGAGATCTTCCGCGCCGACCTCTATCCGGCCATCGCCGCCAATCCGTTCCTGTCGTTCTTCACCACGGCGACCGAGAGCGGCCGCTTCGCCTTCGAGTGGATCGGCGACAACGGCTTCGTCGCTACCGCCGCGGCGACGATCACGGTCGACTGATGCGGCCGGCGCTTCTCACTGTCATGACGATGATCGCCCTGACCTTGCCTGTGCTGGCCGGCGAGATTGCAGAGTCCGCGCGCCGCTCCGGCTATGACTTCATGTCGTCGGACACCAAGGCGATGCAGGACGACGACACCGCCAATCCAGCAATGCTGTCGGTGCTCGACGGCGAGGCGCTGTGGACGACGAAGGCAGGCACGGCCAACAAGGCGTGCGGCGATTGTCACGGCGCGGTCGATGTCAGCATGAAGGGCGTCGCTGCGCGCTATCCCGCCTTCAATGCCGCGAGCGGTGTGCCGGTCGATCTCGGCCAGCGCGTCAATCTCTGCCGCAGGCAGCATCAGGAGGCCGCGCCGTTCGCAGCAGAGAGCCGCGAGCTGCTGGCGCTGACGGCGCTGATCGCGAAGCAATCGCGCGGGATGCCGATCACCGCCGGTAACGACCCGCGGCTGGCGTCCTCGATCGCACGCGGCCGCGACTTGTTCTTTCAGCGCCAGGGCCAGCTCAATCTCGCCTGCGCCAACTGCCACGACGATAATTGGGACAGGCATCTCGCGGGCTCATCGATCACACAGGGACAGCCGACCGGCTATCCGATCTATCGCCTGGAATGGCAGGGCATGGGCTCGCTGCAGCGCCGCCTCCGCGGCTGCATGACCGGCGTGCGCGCGCAAGCCTTCGACTTCGACGCGCCGGACATGATCGCACTCGAGCTCTATCTGATGTCGCGGGCACGCGGCATGACGATGGACGCGCCGGCCGTGCGACCGTGAACGTGGGGCACCATCGGTGCGCTCCCTCTTCCCATTCGTCACGGGGCCGCAACGAGCTTTGCTCGCGCTGAGAGGGTTGGGGTGAGCAGACGCACGGGAAGTGTTCGTGGAGAGACCTGTCCCCGTCACCCGGATTGCATCTTCGATGCAATCCGACCTCTCCCCGCCCTAGCGAAGCTTCGCTTCGCCCTGGCGGGGCGAGGTGCACCTTCACTGCCGCGAGAGCTCAACAACATCATGCTGCTATACATCGAGTCGAACTTGTAGAAATTGATAGCCAGCGATGAGCACACCCCAGCTCAGATCGCGAGCTGCCAAGCCCGCCACGCGCATCACGCCCCTGTCTTCCGCCGCTTCCGCCCGCGCGCCCTGATCGTATCGATCGCAGGCGGCGGCCCTTCCGAGACCTGCTTCAGGCGTGGATCGGCGGCGATGAAGTCGATGAAGGTGCGGACCTTGGCCGAGAGATATTTGCGGCTCGGATAGACCGCCATCAGCGGCGCCTTGAGCGTCAACGCCTCCGGCAGCACCGTCTCGAGCCGGCCTGTCGCGAGATCATCCATGATCAGCCAGCGCGGCAACACGGCAATGCCCATGCCAGCGACGGCGGCATGGTGAAGCAGCGTTTCGTTGCCGCTGATCAGCACGTCCTTGAAAGCCGGCATGACCTCGCCGTCGGGACCAGGCAGCGTCATCGCGCGCGTGGGGATCAGCGCATATCTCAGGAACGCATGGCCATTGAGATCGGCCAGCGCCGTCGGCCGGCCCGCCGCGGCGAGATAGCGTGGCGCAGCGACGAACTGCATCAGGATCGAGGGTAGCGGACGGGCGATCAGTCCGTCACCGGGCGAGGCCGAGGTGCGGAGCGCGAGATCGAAACCCTCGTCGATGAGATTGACGAGCCGGCCGCTGAGGTCGACATCGAGCACGACCTCCGGATAGCGCGAGCGATAGGCGGCGAGCACGTCGGCGAACAGCGAATTCGCAAACCACACGGAGGCGCTGAGCTTCAACGTGCCGCGCGGCAGCACGGTGGCCTCGCTGACATCAGCCTCGACGTCGTCGAGCTGCTCCAGCAGCTGACGCACCTGCTCGAAATAGACCACACCGGCTTCGGTCAGCCCGACGCGGCGGCTGGTGCGGTTGAGCAGCCGGGTCGACAGCCGCCGCTCCAGCTCCATGACGTGCTTGGAGACCATGGCGGGTGACAGGCTCAGCCGCTCGGCCGCCGCAGCGAAGCTCTTGAGCTCGGCGACCTGGCAGAACACCCGGATGCTGACGAGGGAGTCCATTGATCATCAACCAGCAAGAAATGATTTCTCAACGGGAGGCATAATGATCAATCCAGAAGAAATCATCAACCTGCGCCGACCAGCCCCCACTCGTTTGGAGACTTCCATCGTGTCCACCACTGCATCGACCACCGATCTCACCCCGCTTCGGCCCTCGCTCGCGCTGCGCATCGGCCTGTGGACCGCACAGGCCCTGATCTTCGTGGCCTTTGGCGGAGCCGGCCTGACCAAGCTGTTCACGCCGATCCCGCAGCTTGCGGCGATGATGCCGTGGGCAAGTGAGTATTCCGAGGTTTTCGTGCGCGCGATCGGGCTGGTCGATCTCGCCGGCGCGCTCGGCATCATCCTGCCGTCGCTAACCCGCATCATGCCGCGCCTGACCGTCCTCGCCGCGCTCGGCTGCGCCACGCTCCAGGTGTTCGCCCTCGCCTTTCATCTTTCCCGCGGCGAGGCCGCCGTCACCCCGCTCAATATCCTGCTGCTCGCCTTGTCGCTGTTCGTGCTGTGGGGCCGCAACAACAAGGCGCCGATCCGGCCGCGCAACTGACCCGGCAACCACCGGCCTTGGAATCGCCACGGCCGACGGTTTCCCTTGCGACGAGAAAGCAGCGATGAGCGAACCCGTTCAAGATCTCTCCCGTCGCGGCTTCGTCGCTGGCGCGACGGCCCTCGGCACTCCAACCCCCGCCGTGCCGGCCGTCGCCCAGCATCGCGCCGGCATCGTCATCCTGATCGATCGCAATGATCCGCACGTGATGGGCCACGCCATCAGCTATTCGGGGAATCTCACGCGGCATTTCGCCAGCCTCGGACAGACGCCCATCATCGAGGTCGTCGCCAACGGCAGCGGCATCGATGTCTTCCGCGCCGACAAATCTCCGTTGAAGGAGCCGATCGCCGCACTGCGCCAGATGTATCCGCATATCGGCTTCAGCATGTGCGCCTCGTCGAAGGCGATCGCCGAGAGCAAGGAGAATCTGATGATCGAGCTGATCGAGGGCGCGAAGCTCGTGCCATTCGGCATCGGCCGCGTCGTCGAGTTGCAGCGCAAGGGCTGGGCCTACATCCATGGCTGAGACTGTTTCCTTCAGCGCCCTCACGCGCCGCACAGCGCTGCTGGGAGCCGCCACCGCCCTCCTTGTATCCTCGCCGCGCGTCCGCGCCGCGGCTGATGATCCGAGGCCGCCGCTGTTCCGCAGCGGCCGCAGCCAGTTCATCGTCGAGCGGCCGCGCAATCCGCTGCCGCCGTTGAAGCTGCAGGACTTGAGCGGCAAGGACGTGACGCTCGCGCCGAAGCCAGGCCATGTCACGCTGGTGAACCTGTGGGCGACGTGGTGCGCGGCCTGCAAGACCGACCTGCCGACGCTCGCCGCACTGGACCGCGTCCGGATGCCGGCGCTCGACGTCTGGACCATCTGCACCGACCGCCGCGACATCAAGACCATCCGCCGATACGCGGAAACGGTCGCGATGCCCCGTCTGTCCTTCGCCGACCCGCATGCGCAGGCGACCAATCCAGCCAATGCCGACGCCTCCGTCTTCGCCACGCCGGCGATGCCGATCACCTATCTGATCGGGATGAGCGGCTTGATCGAAGGCGATGTGACCGGTGCGGCAGAGTGGCTGTCCGAGCCCGGTGAGGCGCTGCTGCGCTACTATCTCGATCAGCCGGCCACGTGACGGTCGAAGACAGATCTGGCGGCCGGACTGGTGAGACGGTGCAGGCATTTGCCTCACCACAACGTCATTCCGGGGCAAGGCCGACAGGCCGTGAACCCGGAATCTCGATGTTGTCTTGCGTCGGCTTTCAACAAGCTCGAGATTCCGGGTTCAATCGCCAACCCGCCGCCGCTTCGCGACGTCGAGTTGACGATTGCCCCGGAATGACCGTCTGAACCAACTTGGCTTTCGTGCCGCAGTCGGCCTACTCCGCCGGCGCCGCTTGCATGTCGGCATGCGGCACGTAGCTCTCGGACATGCCGAGCCGTCCCAGCCAGAACAGCCCGCCCGCGACCACGACATAGGCCAGCGCCACCGCCGGCGTCACACCGAAGCCGCCGCCGATGCCGACAGCCTCACCATGCATGAAGCCGAAATAGGTCATGACCGCACCGGCGAGCGCGAACGCCGCCGCCTTGGTGAAGTCGCGCTCGATGACGAACACACCGATGGCGCCCAGCACGAGGCCGGCGAGGATCGAGCCGCCACCCATCACTTCCAGGCCGTGATACAGCACGCCCTGCTGCGGCAGCGCGGCGATCGCGGCGGTCTTCACCGCGTCCACCTTGTCGGCAGCGAGCCCGCCGACAGCCTGCGCCGCCGTCACCGTCGAGGCCAGCATGGTGTCGATCTGCAGCTTGGCCCAGGCGGCGAGATGCGGCGTGAACGCGAGCACGATCGCCGGCGCGTGCTTGACCGGCGTCGTCTGGAACGCCTGCGCGCCGATCAGCATGCCGATGTAGAGCAGGATCGGCGAGATCGCGACCACCGGCACCAGCGCCAGCAGCACCGAGATGATGCCGAGCCAGGACAGCACGATCACCATCAGCCCGGTCGCCGCGGAGTAGCCGATGCGGCCGCCCATCGCCTTCCAGCCGGGATGGCCGATGTAGACGGCGTTGATGAAGGGATTGCCCATCATGCAGCCGATCAGGCTGACGACGCCGTCGGCGGTCAGCACGCGCGTCGTCGGATACTCGTCGCCCGCGGCTTCCGCGCTCTCGACATTGTCCATGGCCTCGACGAGGTCGTAGATGCCGAACGGGATCGCGGTCACCAGGATCACGCCGAGATATTCGAAGCCGGAGAACACCGTGCCGAACGCCGGCAGCGGCACCGAGAAGCCAAAGTTGGCGAAGGCATCGCCGACGCCCTTCACGCTGAGCCCGCCGAGGCCGAGGCCGAACAGGTTGGAGCCCCAGGCGATGACCATGCCGACCGCGATCGCCACGAGACCGGCCGGCAGGCCTTTCGGATATTTCACGCCGCCGAACCAGCTGACCAGGATGATCGCGAAGCACACCAGCCCGATCTGCGGCGTCATGTACATCTCGAGCGCCGGCCGCATCGAGATGAAGGTGACCGAGACGCCGGCGAGCGTGCCGAGCAGCGCCGCCCTCGGCGTGATCTTGCGGATATAGGGCGCGACGAAACCGCCGATCATCAGGATGAAGCTCTGGAAGAACACCCAGACGAGGCCGGCCGACCAGCCCTTCAGGGGATCGCCGGTCTTCAAGGTGACCGGCAGCATGATCACGAAGGTCACGATGAACATGTGCGGGACGCTGACGCCCGAGGGCAGCGCGCAGACGTCGCTGCGTCCGGTCTTCTGCGCCAGCCGATAGGCGAGGAACGCGTAGTACAAGGTCGACAGGCACATCATCAGGCCGAGCGCCGGCAGGATGCGGCCGAACACCAGGCTGTCCGGCATCTTCAGCACGAAGCGCAACAGCCCGGTGAGGACGAGCATGTTGACGAGGATGTTGGTGCCGAAACCGAAGAACGCGTTCCAGTCCCCTTGTGTCCAGAGCACCGGTTTGAAATCCGCACTTGTCGAGCTTGCCGTCCCGCTTCCGCTCATCGCCTTGCTCCCCTGTTGCCTGCAGCGACTACATGATCAAACTCATCCGTCTCAGATCTTTCAGCTCGTCTCTCAGATCATGGCCTTCAGCACCGCGGCCGAGTCCGCGACCCAGCCGAAGATGCCGCCCTGGGCCTTGATCATCTTCAGCCCCATCTCGTGGAATTCCGGGAAGTAGGACGCGCAGCCATCGGAGATGACGACGCAGCGATAGCCGCGGTCATTGGCCTCGCGTACGGTGGTGTTGACGCAGACCTCGGTGGTGACGCCGCACACCAGCAGATTGGCGATGCCATGGAGCTTCAGCACCTCGCCCAACTCGGTCGCGTAGAAGGCACCCTTCCCCGGCTTGTCGATCACGACCTCGCCATCGACGGGATAGAGCGCGGGAATGATGTCGTGCCCGGCCTCGCCGCGGATGAGGATGCGCCCCATCGGACCGGGATCGCCGATGCGAAGCGACGGCGCGCCGCGCTCGACCTTGGCCGGCGGCGCATCCGACAAATCCGGCTCGTGGCCCTCACGGGTGTGAATGACCAGCATGCCGGCCTCGCGTGCCGCCGCCAGCACATTCGCGATCGGCTCGACCGCGCGGGCAAGCTGCGACACGTCATTGCCCAGTGTCTCGCCGAACCCGCCCGGCTCCATGAAGTCGCGCTGCATGTCGATGATGACCAGCGCGGTCTTGGACAGATCGAGCGTGATCGGCTCCGGCTCGGCGATGATCGTCGCGGTTGCCGCTGCAGATGAGTTCGCCATGTCAGCCGCCTGCCTCCCCGCGAGAATGTCTCGCAACTGATGAAGCAAGCGGTGTGCCATTGTGTACAATGCGGCGAGGCGCGACGGCCCTGGCGAAGCACGAACTAATTCAAGGGGTTGAGAAGATGGCCGACATTGCCCGGTTGCTGGGCAGGCTCGTTCGGCGCGAACTCAGCCCATTTCATGAGCGATCATTGCATGCAATGATCGCCATGCTGCATCGCCTTGCGCCAAGGAAGGAGATTGAGCTTCACCTCGTCCCGCCTGTGCGCAGCATGACCACCGATCGCGCCAAACCGACAAATGTCGGGTCAAGCCCGGGACGACGGCGGGAGAACGTCACATCACCTTCCGATAAAAATAATCTTCTTGCTATTTTTCGGAAATCATGATTGTCTATGCGCATCCCGCCTCATCGCAGAGGGGCGTAGCGCGCGATCGTCACGACACGCGAGGCGGGGAAGCGATGGCCGCGAGAGATCGCAGCGTCCTCTTTCGAGGGCGCGGACGAACGATGGCTTGCGGACGTGAAGTCGCAGCGTCCTGACACCCCGACGCTGGTGTCACCCGCGCAATGCGCAAGCATTGTCGCGGCATGGTGGCCAACAAGCCCGGCGCACCAGGGAGACTGCGTATAAGCGTGAAGACCGTCGCGCAGGGAATGCCGGAGTGTTCGGCTTTGCCTGTGGTACCTGCCGCCTGCATTTTTTTCGCAGGCGGGCCATGGGTGAGGCCTTCACCCGGCATTCCCTGCGCCCTCTGCATGATTTGCGAGGGGCGAATTGAATGTAGAACTCGGGCGCGACGCGCCGCGAGGCTGAGATGTCGTGTCCCGTGCTGTTTGAGACTGTGAATTAGATGAACGGAGACACCTCTGCCGTGCAACAGCTGGATTCAATAGCGCCGCTTGACGACGGAGAAGATGCGACATGCTGATGACTGCGCCCTCTCCCCTTGTGGGAGAGGGCATGTACGACAGTGTGACAAGGACGGTCGGGTGAGGGGTATCTCTCCAAAAACGCCAATCGCGGAGAGATACCCCTCACCCGAACGAGTATGCGGAGAGGCTATACATGCCCTCTCCCACAAGGGGAGAGGGCACTATATCACACAGCTCGACTTGTCGAGCCAATCGTCGCCAGCACTATGCGCTCATGTAGCAAGCTTATCCAGCCGCCTGCCGCGCCGCAGGCTTGCGCTCCACCGGGTGGATGTCGATGCCGCGCAGCCTTCCCAGCCGCAGCACATCCATCGCGACGGTGCGGCCGATGCGATCGCGGTCGAGCACGCGGATCAGGTCGTCGACGCCGTTGATGTCGGCGCCGTCGAGGCTGATCACGACATCGCCCGGCAGCAGGCCGGCACGCGCCGCCGGGCCATCCGGCTCGATCTGCATCAAGAGCGCGCCCATCTTGTTCTCGACGCCGGCGAGCAGCGCGTGACGCCGCGGCACCGGCGCGGTCTGCCCGGAGACGCCGATATAGGCGCGGCGGACATAGCCGTGGCGGATGATTTCCGACAGCACGAACTGCGCGGTGTTGCTCGCGACCGCAAAGCAGATGCCTTGCGCCCCCTGGATGATGGCGGTGTTGATGCCGATCACCTCCGCGGCCGAGGACACCAGCGCCCCGCCGGAATTGCCGGGGTTGAGCGCCGCATCGGTCTGGATGACGTCCTCGATCATCCGGCCCGAGACCGAGCGAATCGAGCGCCCCAGCGCCGACACCACGCCGGCCGTCACGGTCGATTCGAAGCCGAGCGGGTTGCCGATCGCGACCACGAGCTGGCCGCGCCGCAGGCTCTTGGAGTTGCCGAGCGCGGCGTAGCGCAGGTCGCGCGCGTGATTGGCGCGCAGCAAAGCGAGATCGGTGTCGGGATCGACGCCCAGCACCTGCGCATCGGTGACGACGCCCTCGACGTCGCGCAGCCGGATGGCCTTCGACGAGCCGACCACATGGCTGTTGGTCAGCACCAGCCCGTCGGGCGAGATCACGATGCCCGAGCCGAGGCCGCCGCGCTCGGCGCGGGAGCCGGCTTTGGGGCCAGTCTCGACACGCACGACCGCAGGGCCGACGCGCTCGGTGACGTCGATGACGGCATTGGAATAGGCGTCGAGCAGCGCCCGGTCATCGGCCGGGGCAGCAGACGACGCTTGCGCCGGCGACAGCGCGTCGCCGGCGAGATCGGAGGTAAAGTCCAACATGGCAAGATTTCCTTCGGCCGCTCAGATGGGTAGCAGCCTGCCCCGGCGCAAGGTGGCGGTCTGTCCCGTTCGCAAGGCGGGCGAGCTGATCCGCACTTGCGGCCGTCGTTCGAGACGCCCGCCTCCGGCAGGCTCCTCAGGACGAGGACCGGCTGCGCGGCAATATCTCAAACCCTCATGGTGAGAAGCGCCGCACGCCAAAATGAGCCAAGCAGTCGGTCCAGATGGCGGTGCGTCTCGAACCATGAGGCCGAGACGCCGGATCCCAAGCCGCACTTGCCGTGACTCACGAGCGATGTGATAGGACTGGACGCGGATATTTGATGCAATTGATTGCGGGAGAAAACATGCGGCTGCGAGACCGGCTGTTGTCGTTGTGTGGGGCCATTGTGCTGGGAGCCGGCATGACCGGCGCATCGCTGGCGGCGAGCGCCACGGTGCGCAGCGGCGACACGATCCAGCTCGGCGACACTGTGTTCCGGCTCGACGGCATCGATGCGCCGGAGGTCGACCAGCTCTGCATCGACGATCACGCCGATTCCTGGAGCTGCGGCGTCGAGGCGCGCGAGCAGCTCGGCAAGCTGATCGGCGGGCGCTCGGTGCGCTGCGACGATCTCGGTCCCGACAAGCCGCTCAAGACCCGCAGGATCGGCCTCTGCACCATCGACGGCGACAAGGTCAGCCTCAACCAACAGGTCGCGCGCGCGGGCTACGCCATGAGCGCGGATCCGGCGATCAAGTATCGCGCCAAGGACGATGTCGCCGCGGCCAAGGAGGCGGTGCGCGGGCTGTGGAAGGGATGCTTCGTCGCGCCCTCAGAGTTCCGCGCCGACAAGAAGGACGGCGCCCTGCTCGGCGCCGCCTGCCGCGCCGACCGCGACCGCGAGATCCGTGCGGTGCTGTTCCCGGACGCGCCGAGCGCGCCGCCGGGCTGCAGCATCAAGGGCAAGTTCGCGGTGCGCGCCCGCGTGACCGGCAACATCGGCATCTACCATCTGCAGGGCTGCCCGAGCTATCCCGCGACCACCGAGCCCGACCGCTGGTTCTGCTCGGAGGACGACGCACGCGCCGCCGGCTTCCGCCGTGCGTTCAACTGCCGCGCACCGAAGAAGTGAGGACGGCCCGCTCGTGCTTCTCAATGCCGCATCAGCTGGTCCATCAGCGGCTGACGCGCCAGATCGTGCCGTTGCCGTCTTCGGAGATGAGCAGGCTGCCGTCGCGCGCCACGGTGACGCCGACCGGCCGCCCCCAGACCTCGCGATCGTTGACGACGAATCCGGTGACGAAATCCTCGTATTCGCCGGTGGGCGCGCCGTCCTTGAGCCTGATCCGGATCACCTTGTAGCCGGTGCGCTTCGACCGGTTCCACGAGCCGTGCTCGGCGGCGAAGGCATCGCCGCGATACTCCGGCGGAAACAGATTTCCGTCGTAGAACGTCAGACCGAGCGATGCCGAATGCGGCTGCAGCAGCACGTCGGGCACGGTGATCCTGCCCTTCAGGTCGGGGCGCTCGCCGGCATGGCGCGGGTCGGGGTTGTCGCCGATGTAGTACCAGGGCCAGCCATAGAAGCCGCCCTCCTTCACCCGCGTGACATAATCCGGCACCAGATCGTCGCCGAGCCCGTCGCGCTCGTTGGTCGAGCACCACGGCGCTCCGGTTGCCGGCTGGATGGCGAGGCCGACGCAGTTGCGGATGCCGGTGGCGAACAGGCTGCGGTTCTGGCCGTCGGGATCGAATGCCAGCACGCCGGCACGGTCGGTCTCTCCGCCCCAGCCCGCGCCGAGCGGATGCGCCTTGATCCAGGCACTGATTCCGCCGGCTGGCTCTCCCAGCGCTTCGCCGACATTGCCGGCGGAGCCGACCGACACCAGCATGCGCTTGTCGTCCCTGGTGAAGACGATATCGCGCGTCGAATGGCCGTAGCCGGCCGGCAGATCGGCGATCGTCTGGGCCGCGGCCGACGCCTTCATGTCGCCAGCCCGATAGGGAAAGCGCATGACGCGCTCGGTGCTTGCGACATAGACCCATTGCGGATCGCGGCTCGGATAGAACGCGATGCCGAAGGGATGGCCGAGACGGTCGGCAAAGATCTCGCTGGAGGCGACCTTGCTGCCGTCCTCGCTCGGGCGCAGCACGCGGACGCGCCCGGCCCGGGTCTCGGCGACGAAGATGTCGCCATTCGGCGCGGTGCGGAGGATGCGCGGCCCGTTCAGCCCCTCGGCGAACAGCGCGACCTTGAAACCGTCGACGACCTTCGGCACGGCGGAGGCCGGTCGTTGCACCACGCGGGACACGTTCGCGGCGGACGCCGTCGCCCCCGGCTTGGGCAGGTCTTCAGGGCGGATCAGCCTGATCGTGCCCGGTGCATCACCCTGCCAGCTGCCGAACGCGTCCTTGCCTTTCAGCACAGCAGGTTCGGCTGCGGCGGCGGTCGCCGCCAGCGCGCTCAAGGTCGCCACGACAGCCGTGCTCATCAGTCTCGTCATGCAGTCCTCGCGCGTCTCGAACAGCCGGCAGTCTACCCCGGTCGAGGACCGGCGATCACGTGTCGCGGCGATGGGACGCGATCACGACAGCGCCCCGAGCACACCGCGCGTCGCCTGGTCGATCTCCTCGACATAACGTCGGCGCGCGAAGGACTCGGTCAGGAAGCCGATCACCTTGCGGCTGTTCTCCGATTCCAGCACCGCCAGCTCTTCCGCGCCGGAATCGTCGAAGATCTTCATCGCCGTCTTGACGTTCATTTCGGGCAACAGCGCGACCTCGAAATATTTAGCGAGCTCGACCACCTGGATCTCGTCGGCAATGGAGTCCAGTTCGCCCGAGAACAAATCGGGCAAGGAGACCAGCCCGCAATAATCGTCGCTGTTGTTCACCACCACCACCGCCTGGCGCGTGCCCAGCGCGAACTCGCGCCGGCAGGCCGCGATGCTGGTCGTGGTCGGCACCTTGGCGACGTCGGAGCGCATCAGCCGCTCGACCGTGAGGTTGCGCAGCCAACCGACGTCATTGGCGCTGCGGATGGTCTCGCCGCGCAGATGCAGTCGCCAAGTCGAGAACGAGTGGCCGAACAGGACGCGGACGCACACCGACGTCACGATGCAGGCGCCCAGCACGACGGCCGTGACGTCGACGCTGCGGGTCATTTCCAGCACCAGGAACGACATCGTCAGCGGCCCGCCGACGATGGCGACACCGAGCGTCGCCATGCCGGTGAGCATCGCCACCAGCGGGTCGATCGCGAGCCCGAGGCCGGCCAGCGCGAGCAGTCCCGCAAACAGCTTGCCGAGCAGGCTGCCGACGAACAGCGAGGCGAAGAACAGACCGCCGCGGAAGCCCGAGGCCAGCGAGATCAGGCAGGCGGCGAGCTTGAGCACGATGATGGTGGCGATCATGCCGACCGCCATCTCGCGATGCAGATCGAGCAGCATCGCGCCGTGGCCAGCCGCCAGCACCTGCGGCGTCACGATCGCCATGGCGCCGACACAGACCCCGCCGATCACCGGGCGCAGCCAGACCGGGATGCGGACGAACAGCCGCTCGACCGCCGGCGAGGCGCGCATCACCACGATGCCGATGCCGGCGACGAGGAGCGCCAGCACGAACAGCGCGATATATTGCTCGAAGCCGACCGCGCCGACCTTGGCGATCTCCAGCGAATACGGCGCGCCGGCGAGATATTGCGAGGTCAGCGCACCTGCCAGCGACGCCGCCAGAATCGGCGCCGCGCTGCCCACGGAGTAGACGCCGACGATCAGCTCACAGGCATAGAACGCGCCGGTGATCGGCGCGCCGAAGGCGGCCGCAATGGCTGCCGCCGCACCGCAGCCGAGGATGAGGCGCAGATCGTTGCGGCGGAGTGTGAGATACTGCCCGAGCAGCGAGGCGACGCCGGCGCCGATCTGGGTGTAGCCGGCCTCAAGCCCGACCGACGCGCCGGAGCCGTTGGAGACCAGGGTCTGGCCGCTCACCACGATGCTGTCCCGCATCGACAGCCGTCCGCCGCGCAGCGCATTGGCCTCGACGGGGTCGACCGCGGCCGCGATCTTCCAGCGCCGCCGCAGCCATTCCATGATCCCGAGCGCGAGGCCGCCGCAGGCGGGTGCGATCAGCGCGACCGCCGGGTTGACCCAGGTATGAGCGCTGAGCCGGACATCGATCGGAATGCCATAGATGACCACATGCGCGACCTGCGCGATCAGGCTCATCACCGTCACGATCGCACCCGTCGCGACGCCGATCACCAGCGCCAGCGGTATCAGGTAGAACTCGTTGCTGCGCAGCAGGGCCCGCAGCCGCGTGACCACCCGGTTCGAAGCCTTGCGATCGATGATATGCGACAGCGTCGACAGCACGGAGAGCCATTTCTTCTACGATGAGGCCTCGCCGTGGCAATAACCTGTCGCAACTAGCGGAACAAGCGCGAATTCCTGTCCAGTCGAAACGTGGTTGACCGGTCCGGAAAGTGGAACCGCCGCGGCCCGCGCGATCCTACGCCTCCGCGCGGCACCGCTGAGGTCACAAGCAGCCCAAGTTTAAAACGACGGCGCCCGCCACGGGAGACTCCGCAACGGGCGCGTGCAACTCAAATCGAGGAGATCGACCGTTCAGACCCGCTCGATGATGATCGCGGGTGCCATGCCACCGGCCGCGCACATCGTGACCAGGCCGCGCTTGAGATCGCGCCGCTCGAGTTCGTCGAGCAGCGTCCCGATCAGGATGGAGCCGGTGGCGCCGATCGGATGTCCGAGCGCGATCGAGCCGCCGTTCACATTGACCTTGGCGCGATCGAGCTCGAGGTCGCGGATGTACTTCTCGGCGACGACGGCGAACGCCTCGTTGATCTCGAACAGGTCGATGTCATCAAGCTTGAGCCCGGCCTTGGCCAGCACCTTGCGCGTCGCCGGCACCGGGGCGTTCAGCATCAGGGTCGGGTCGTCGCCCATGTTGGCCATCGCCACGACGCGTGCCCGCGGCTTCAGACCATGAGCCTTGGCATAAGACGGCGACGCCAGCAGGATCGCTGCCGCACCGTCGACCACGCCCGAGGAGTTGCCGGCGTGATGGACGAAGTCGATCTCGAGGTCGGGATAGCGCTGCAGGATCAGGTTGCGATAGGTCGTGCCCTTCTCGTCAAGCGCGTAGTCGGCGATCGCCGGAAACGCCGGCTTCAGCCCGGCGAGCGCCTCCGCCGTGGTCTGCGGCCTGGGATATTCTTCGTGGTCGAGCGCGAGGCTGCCGTCCTCGCGACGTACCGGCACCAGGCTCTTCTTGAAGTGGCCGGCAGCGATCGCCGCCGCCGCGCGCTTCTGGCTCTCCAGCCCGAGCGCGTCGACGTCGGCGCGGGTGATGCCTTCCATCGTGGCGATGGCGTCGGCACAGACGCCCTGGTGCGACTGCGGGTGCAGCGCGCGCAGATGCAGATTGCCGGCATCCATCATCAGCGGCCCCTCGCCGCGCCGGCCCTCCATCGACATCATCTCGCAGCCGCCGGCGACGACGAGATCCTCCTGCCCTGCCATGATCGAGGCGGCGGCGATGTTGACGCTGGTGATGCCGGAGCCGCAGAAGCGGTCGAGCGTGACGCCGGAGGCGCGGATGTCGTAGCCGGCATCGAGCGCCGACATGCGGCCGAGGTCGCCGCTCTGCGGGCCGCGCTGCGACGAGCAGCCCCAGATGATGTCGTCGACATCGCCGGTGTCGATGCCGGTGCGCTCGGCCAGCGCACGCAGCACGGTGGCGCCGAGATGCTGCGGATGCAGCCCGGCGAGCGCGCCCTTGCCGGCCTTGCCGATACCGCGTGGCGTCCTGCAGGCATCGATGATGAGCGCGTCGACCATGGTGTTTCCTTTGCCCGATGTTGCTGTGCGCTGACAGCGCGCAGCGTCTCGGCGGCCGCACGCTCTCTTTGTTGTCGCATAGCATTGCGCATGCGGTCTTCACAACGGCGCTTGAAGCTGCCGGCGCATGACCAAAACGCACGCCATGTCGTTGATGCAACTCACCTTTCCGTCGCACGAACAATTCCGCGGATCTGCGCGCTCACGCGGCCTTCTCGCAGACTGGTTGAAGAGCAGCCGATCTCGCCCAGCCGCGCTGCAACGCAGCTCGAACGGAGGGTCTCGGCAACGTTGGCAGTTGGACTGCGGAGCATTGTCCAAGCAAGCGAACTGTCCGTTCACCCAATGCTTCTTGTCGTGCCGCAGAGGCTGCAAGATCCTCGATCGGGAACGACCGGGATCACAGCGATCCGCCGGCTCCGGATCCGGAGCACTCATGATCACGACGCCACGTTGAAATGTCGCCTGACCTCGCCATTGTGGCGTGACGATAGCAAACACGAACGATGCCGGCGCCTGGCAGGCGACGCCTGCCGTGACCGCGGCCATCCCGAGGAGGACGCTCTGATGTTGAGACGAGACCTGCTGGCCACCATGGCCGGACTGGGAGCGGCGAGCGTGCTCGGCGCGGTCCCCGCGCAACTCTCCGCCGAAGAGGCCAAGATCCCCAACATCGCCGGGCCGGATCCGGCACCGAAGACCCCAAGCTTCAGGGCGCCACCGGGCAGCGTCGATACCCACACCCATATCTTCGGACCGGCCGCGACCTATCCGTTCTCGCCCACCCGCCCCTACACGCCGCCCGACGCATCGCTGGAGATGTTCCGGGCGCTGCACGCCAAGATCGGCGTCGAGCGCGCCGTCATCGTCAACGCCACCGTCCACGGCACCGACAATCGGGTCGTGACCGATGCGATCGCGCAGAGCAACGGCAACTACAAGGGCGTCGCCAACATCAATGCGGCGATGTCCGATGCCGACCTCGCGGCGCTCGGCAAGGCCGGCATCTGCGCCTGCCGGTTCGCCTTCCTCCGCCGCCTCGGCGGCGTCGGCGACATGAACGTCTTCCGCAGCCTCGTGGACCGCGTCGCGGCGATCGGCTGGCACGTCGACATCTATCTCGAGGCCGGAACGATCCAGGAATTCGTGCCGATCCTGAAGGCGCTGCCGGTCACCTATGTGATCGACCACATGGGCACGATCAGCGCCGCCAAGGGGATCGACGATGCCGGGTTCAAGGCGCTGCTCGACCTGCAGGCGAGCGACGACAAGTGCTGGATCAAGATCACCGGTCCCGAGCGCGCTTCGGCCTCCGGCCCCCCATTCCACGACGCGGTCCCGTTCGCCCGCAAGCTGATCGACAACGCGCCGGATCGCGTCATCTGGGGCACCGACTGGCCGCATCCGAACGTCAAGATCATGCCCAATGACGGCGATCTGGTCGATCTGATCCCACTCTACGCCCCGGATCCGGCCATGCAGCGAAAGCTGCTTGTCAGCAATCCCGAACGGCTGTTCAAGTTCGAGCCCAAGAGCTGAGTCACCGCCAGCTGCGACTTCGAACCTTTCAGCGACAGGACCGATCATGACCGCCACGACCCTCACCGCCGACAGCAAGCCAGGCGCCCGCCGAGGCTGGTGGAAGGAGCTTTGGGTCCAGGTCATGATCGCGATGGCAGCGGGCATCCTGCTCGGTGCCATCAAGCCGGATCTCGGCGCCCAGATGCAGCCGCTCGGCGACGCCTTCATCAAGGCGATCCGGATGCTGATCGCGCCGATCATCTTCTGCACGGTGGTCAACGGCATCGCCCACATGGCCGACATGGCCAAGGTCGGCCGCGTCGCGATCAAGGCGCTGATCTATTTCGAGGCCATCACGACGCTGGCGCTGATCATCGGCTTGACCGCGGTGAACCTGTTTCAACCCGGCGTCGGCATGAACGTCGACCCGGCAACGATCAACTCCGCAACGATCGAGCCCTATGTCAAGCAGACCGCTGCGGTCGGCTTCGTGCCGTTCCTGCTCAACATCATCCCGCAGACCTTCGTTGGCGCCTTTGCCGAGGGCAATATCCTGCAGGTGCTGTTCATCTCGGTGATGTCAGGCTTTGCGCTGATCTGGCTCGGCGATCGCGCCAAGCCGGTGACGGACGTGATCGAGGTCGCCGGGCAGATGATCTTCGGCGTCGTCCGGATCGTGATGTGGGCAGCGCCGCTCGGCGCCTTCGGGGCAATCGCCTTCACCGTCGGCAAGTTCGGCATCGGCTCGCTCGCCAAGCTCGGCCTGCTGCTCGGCAGCTTCTACCTGACCTGCCTGATCTTCATCGCCGCCGTGCTCGGACCGATCGCCGCCTTCACCGGCTTCAGCCTGTGGAAGCTGATCCGCTACCTCAGGGACGAGGTGCTGGTCTGCATCGCCACCACGTCATCGGAGACCGTGCTGCCGCGCATGCTGGCGAAGCTCGAAGCCGCCGGCTGCGAACGCAGCATCGTCGGTCTCGTCATCCCCACCGGCTATTCGTTCAATCTCGACGGCACCTGCCTCTACCTCGCCACCGCCGCGGTGTTCCTGGCGCAGGCGACCAACACGCATCTCGACGTCAGTCACCAGATCGGGCTGCTGCTGATCCTGCTGGTGACGTCGAAGGGCGCAGCCGGCATCGCCGGCGCCGCTTTCGTCGTGCTGGCCGCAACGCTGGCCGCGACCGGAACGATTCCGGTTGCCAGTGTCGCCTTGGTGCTGGGCATTCACCGGCTGATGTCGCAGGGGCTGACGCCGACGAACCTGATAGGTAACGCGGTCGCCACCATCGTCATCGCGAGGTGGGAGAATGGCTTGGACGCGACGCGCCTGCGCGAGGTGCTCGATGGCGTCATGACGGCATCTGATGCAAATTGAAATCATTGAAGCAGACGTGAAGCGAGTCTCGCCGCATTGACGCCGATCAAACGGCGCATGACCTAAAATTAATAGTTGTCTTCTTTCGTCTCGCTGCTGTGCTCAGCTAATGAAGCGCAGCGGACGACGTGTCGATATCCCCGCGTCGTCCAGCAAGAACGATCAGAAACGTTCACGGAGCAAGCGCCTGAGGACCACCGGTCCCGCATGACACGGTGCGCGAGACGATCAATCGGAGACGATCATGAACAAGCAGCTTCTGCTCAAACTTCACCGTTGGATCAGCCTCGTCTTCGCGCTGCCATTGCTTGTCATCATCGTGACCGGGATGATCCTCTCCTTCGAGCCGATGGCACAGGTCGCCGCCGTCAAGCCGCACAGCGTCGATCCGGCGCGCGTGGTCGCGCTGATCAAGCAGTACGATCCCGACGGCAAGGCACGCGGCCTGTCAATCGACGCCTCCATGCAGCACCTGACCTTGCAGGGGGTGCCAGGCACCGAGGTCGACATGACGACCGGCGCCGCGGTCGAGAGGCCGGCGATGGCCAGCGTCTTCTCGTGGGCGCGCAGGACCCACGAGCATCTGATCGGAATCCCCGGCCTCACCCTGATCTCGACCGTCGCCATGGTCGGCATCATGATCATCGGCATCCTGATGGGACTGCCGCGGCTACGCAACACGCTGTCCGGCTGGCACAAGGGCACGGCCTGGTTCACGCTGCCGCTGATTTTGCTCAGCCCGCTCACCGGACTCTGCCTCGAGCTCGGCCTCACCTTCGCAGGCAGCGCGCCGCCCGCAGCGGCCAAGCGCATCTCGCTGCCTGAGGCCGTCAGCATCGTCTCCAGGGACCACGACCTGTCGTCGGTGAACTCGATCGGCAATCGCGGCGGGCGGATGATGGCGAGGATCATCGAGGACGATGAGCTCAGGGCCTATGCGGTCACGTCCGACGGGCTCTCCGCATTGCCGCGCAACTGGCCGCGCCTGCTGCACGAAGGCAACTGGTCGCTGATCGGCAGCGCGGCCAACGTGCTGATCTCGGTCGCGCTGTTCGCGCTGCTGGTCACCGGCGTGCTGATCTGGACGCAGCGCCGGCTCCGGCGTCCGAGCCGCGCGCGCAGCGTGCCGTCGAAGCCGGTGGTCGCATCCTCGATGCCGTCCTGACGACCGCGGTCATCGCGTGGAGCCGGCTCGCTCTGCGGGCCGGCTCAGTTACGACCTTGCGCGCGATCTGCGCGCTGCTTCGCGACAACATGGGCTCGGCAGCAGAGCTCTCCCGATCATTATGACGAGCGACGTCGGCCCCCGCCAATACGGGACGAGCAGCGGCGTTCTCGGGGTTCGTCGCAGAACTGTCATGCGCGAGTCCGGCGCAGGCGGGCACCGACGCCGCGCGGACGGTGCCCGAGACGTCAAGGTGTGAGCAAGCCCGTCCTGTCATCAACGTGACTTGACCTGATCGGCACCGCCACGCATCGTCAGCAACAGAAAACGAAACGGTTTAGTTTCATGTCTGATGATGTCCAATTGTTTCACGGCTGTTCGGGACCAGTCCCAAGACGCAGCGCATTGCCCTTGCGGCTCGGCCTGCTCGGCTGGAGCATGCTGCTCGCGTCCTGCGCCGTCGGTCCGGACTTCATGTCTCCCGACGCGCCGGCCGCAACCGGTTATGTGGCCGAACGTCGGCTCGCCGCGACCGCCAACGCCTCGACACCGGGCGGCAATGTGCAGAGCTTCGCGCCCGGAGGCGATCTGCCCGGCACTTGGTGGGCGCTGTTTCATTCCCGGCAGATCAACGCCTTCGTCGAGGAGGCGATTCGCAACCACCCGGACATCGAGGCCGCACAATTGGCGCTGCGTGCTGCGCGCGAGAACGCTCTGTCGCAGCAGGGCGCGCTGTTTCCGCAGCTGAGCGCGAGCGGGTCGGCCGAGCGTACGCAGGCCTCCAGCACGCAGCAGGGACAATGGCCTGGCCAGACGTCGCTCTACACGCTCTACGGTAGCTCCGTCAGCGTCAGCTACGCGCTCGACCTATGGGGCGGTACGCGGCGTCAGGTCGAGGCGCTGCAGGCCCAGGCCGACTACCAGGGGTTCAAGATGGAGGCGACGTATCTCGCGCTGACCGCCAATGTGGTGACCGCCGCGATCACCGACGCCTCGCTGCGCGACCAGATCGCGGCGACCGAGGAGATCATCAGGGCCGAGACCGATCAGCTCGGCCGCATCCAGCGCCAGTTCGACGTCGGCGCGATCTCCAAATCCGACGTGCTGGCGCAGGAGGCAACGCTGGCGCAGGCCAAGGCGACGTTGGCACCACTGCAGAAGCAACTGGCGCAACAGCGCAATCAACTGATGGCCTATCTCGGCCGGCTGCCGAGCCAGGACCGCGGCGAGCACGTGACGCTCGCGGAGCTGAAGCTGCCGCGCAAGCTGCCGGTCTCCCTGCCCTCGTCGCTCGTCCGGCAGCGTCCCGACATCCGGCAGGCCGAGGCGACCTTGCACCAGGCGACTGCGACCGTCGGCGTCGGGATCGCCAACCTGCTGCCGCAGGTGACGCTGTCCGGCAGCTACGGCGCGAGCGGGCCGGAGCGGCTGTTCTCGCCGACGACGCTGGTATGGGATGCCGCCTCGAGCGTCAGCCAGAAGCTGATCGACGGCGGCACGCTGTACCACACCAAGGAGGCCGACGTCGCCACGTTCGAGCAGGATTTGTCGCTCTACAAGAGCACGGTCATCACGGCGTTCCAGAACGTCGCGGATTCGCTGCGCGCCATCCAGTACGACGCCGAGGCGCTGAAGGCGCAGGCCGCCGCCGAGAAGGCCACGGCCGACAGCCTTGCAATGTCGGTCGAGCAGTTCAAGACCGGCGCCGTTCCCTACGCCAACGTCATCACCGCGCAGCAATCCTATCTCAACGCCCGGGTCTCCCGCATCAAGTCGCAGGCCACGCGCTTCACCGACACCGCGGCGCTGTTCCAAGCGCTCGGCGGCGGCTGGTGGAATCGGCAGGACGAGACACCGGCGGCGCTGCCGCGCGCCAATCCCGGCTATTTCGCCGGTCCCAATCGTACGACCCAGGAAGCAATGTAATGAAGAAGCGCATGGTCATCATGCTGGCCGCCATGGCCGCTCTGTTCGGCGGCCTGTACGGCTTCCAGACCTTCAAGGGCATCATGATCGCCAAGGCGATCGGCGCCATGGCGAACCCGCCGCAGACGATCTCGACCACGGTCGCGGCGAACGCGCCGTGGCGCTCCAATCTCACCGCAGTCGGCTCGCTGCGCGCCGTTAACGGCGCCGATCTGTCACTGCAGGTCTCGGGCATCGTACAGAGCATCCAGTTCAATTCGGGTGATGCCGTCGAATCCGGCCAGTCCCTGCTGCAACTGGTCGCCACCGACGACGTCGCCAAGCTGCAATCGCTGCAGGCGACCGCCGAGAACAACGCCATCGTCGTCAAGCGCGACGAGGAGCAGATCAAGTTCAACGCCGTCAGCCAGGCGACGCTCGACAGCGACCGCGCCAACCTGAAGAACGCGCAGGCCCTGGTCGCGCAGCAGAAGGCGGTCGTCGAGCAGAAGACCCTGAAGGCGCCGTTCGCCGGCCGCCTCGGCATCCGCGCCGTCGATCTCGGACAATTTCTCAGCGCGGGCACCACCATCGTGACCTTGCAGAGCCTCGATCCCATCTTCGTCGACTTCTATCTGCCGCAACAATCGCTCGCCGACATCCGCATCGGCCAGGACATCACCATCGTGGTCGATGCCTTCCCTGCCGAGCGTTTCGCCGGCCAGATCTCGGCCATCAACGCCAAGGTCGATTCCACCAGCCGCAACGTCCAGGTCCGCGCCACGCTGCACAACGCGGCGGCGCGGCTGCTGCCGGGCATGTTCGCCAAGGTCGAGATCGCGACCGGACAGCCCGAGCAGCTCGTCACCCTGCCGCTGACGGCTGTCGTCAGCAATCCCTACGGCGACCTCGTCTATGTCGTCGACGATCTCAAGGACGGCCAGGGCAGAGCGCGGCAGACCTTCGTCAAGAGCAAGCCGGCCAAGGGCGACCGGATCGCGATCACCGACGGCATCAAGCCGGGCGAGACGGTGGTGATCGCGGGCCAGATCAAGCTGCGCAACGGCAGCCCGGTGAGAATCGACAACTCGCACGTCCCGGTCGCCGAGGCCGCGCCTGACGTCGTCGATCAGTAATTCGCGAAAAGCCTCCGACCTTCAGAGCCCGCCCATGCGCTTCACAGACATCTTCATCCGTCGGCCGGTGCTGGCGCTCGTGGTCAGCGCGCTGATCCTCGTGCTCGGCCTGCGTTCGATGACGACGCTCGCCATCCTGCAATATCCGCGCACGCAGAACGCCATCGTCACGGTCAGCACGGCCTATGCCGGCGCCGATAGCGATATCATCGCCGGCTTCATCACCACGCCGCTGGAGAATGCGATCGCCCAGGCCAACGGCATCGACTACATGACGTCGACCAGCGTCACCGGCAGCAGCACCATCACGGTGAACCTGCGGCTCAACTACGATTCCGGCAAGGCGATGACCGAGATCAACGCCAAGGTGAACTCGGTGCTGAACCAGTTGCCGACCGGCACGCAGCAGCCGACCTTGACCCTGAAGGTCGGACAGACCATCGACGCGATGTATATCGGCTTCGCCAGCGACGTGCTGGCGCCGAACCAGATCACCGACTATCTGACGCGCGTGGTTCAGCCGAAGCTGCAGGCGGTCTCCGGCGTGCAGACCGCCGAATTGCTCGGCGCCAAGAAGTTCGCGCTGCGCGCCTGGCTCGATCCCGACAAGCTCGCGGCCTATGGCCTGACGGCGACCGACGTGTCGACGGCGCTGTCGGGCAACGACTACATCTCCGGGCTCGGCACCACCAAGGGCCGCCTCGTGCAGGTCGACCTCGCCGCCGCGACCAACCTGCATTCGCTGGAGCAATACCGCAACCTCGTCGTCAAGCAGGTCAATGGCGCCATCATCCGCCTGCGCGACGTCGCCAATGTCACGCTCGGCAATGACGACTACGACAGCGCGACGCGTTTCAACGGCAAGACCGCGGTCTATATCGGCGTCCAGGTGGCGCCGACCGCGAACCTGCTCGACGTCATCAACGGCGTGAAGGCGGTCTATCCGGAGCTGCAGCGGCAATTGCCGAACGGCATCACCAGCGAGATCCTCTACGACTCCACCGACTTCGTGAACTCGTCGATCGACGAGGTGATCCACACGCTGGTGGAGGCCATCGGGATCGTGATCGTCGTGGTTTTCATGTTCTTAGGCTCGTGGCGCTCGGTGCTGATCCCGGTGATCGCCATTCCGTTGTCGTTGATCGGCACCTTCGGCCTGATGCTGCTGATGGGCTTCTCCATCAACCTGCTGACCCTGCTGGCCCTGGTGCTCGCGATCGGCCTCGTCGTCGACGACGCCATCATCGTGGTCGAGAGCGTGCACCGCCTGATCGACGAGGGCGTGCCGCCGGTCGAGGCGGCGATCCAGTCGGCGCGGGCGCTGGCGAGCCCGATCATCGCGATGACCGTGGTTCTGATTGCGGTGTACGTGCCCGTCGGCTTCCAGGGCGGCCTCACCGGCGCGCTGTTCACCGAATTCGCCTTCACCCTCGCCGGCGCCGTCACCGTCTCGGCGGTGATCGCCCTGACCTTGTCGCCGATGAATTGCGCCTGGCTGCTGCGCCGGACCGAGCGCGATGCCACGACGCTGGAGGCTCGGCTGGTCCGCACCATCGACCGCGTGCTCGAACGTCTCGCCCACGGCTATCGCCGCGGGCTGGAAAGTGTGTTCGCGACCAAGCCGGTAGTGGTGGTGTTCGCGCTGCTGCTGCTCGCGATGATCCCCTGGCTCTATGTCAGCTCCACCAGCGAGCTCGCGCCGGACGAGGATCAGGGCATCGTATTGTCGCTGACGAATTCCGCGCCCTCGGCCACGCTCGAGCAGCGCCAGTTCTACGGCCAGCAGCTTTACGGCCTGATCGCGCAGCGGCAGGAGACACGCACCGTATTCCAGATCGACACCCCGACGCAGGCGATCGGCGGCTGGGTGCTGAAGCCGTGGGATCAGCGCAAGGCGACGACCAAGACCCTGCAGCCGGAATTCCAGCAGCTCTTGAACAGCATCGCCGGCGCCCGTTCCGTCGCCTTCCAGCCCTCGCCGCTGCCGGGCAGCAACGGCCTGCCGGTCCAGTTCGTGATCGGCACCACGGGGTCCTTCAACGAGCTCAACGACGTGTCGCGGGATTTCATGACCAAGGCGCTGGCGAGCGGCAGGTTCATCTTCCTCGACAGCGACCTGAAGATCGACAAGCCGCAGACCACCGTGGTGTTCGACCGCGACAAGGCCGCCGATCTCGGCCTCAAGATGAGCGATCTCGGCGGCGCGCTCGCGACCATGCTCGGCGGCAACTATCTCGACTATTTCAGCCTGGAGGGCCGCTCCTACAAGGTGATCCCGCAGGTCCGGCAGAACGATCGCCTCACCGACACGCAGCTGCTCGACTATTCGATCCGCACCAGCGGCAACGCCATGGTGCCACTGTCGACCGTGGCCCGGCTCGAGCGCAAGACGATCCCCGAGTCGCTCAACCACTTCCAGCAGATCAACGCGGCGACCATCTCCGGCGTGGCGATGCCGGGCATCGCGATGGGTGACGCGCTCGCCACCCTGAAGGAGATCGCGAAGTCGCTGCCCTCGGGCTACTCGATCGACTATGGCGGCGCGTCGCGGCAGCTGATGCAGGAATCCGGCGGCTTCGTCACGACCTTCGTGTTCGCGCTGATCATCATCTTCCTGGCGCTCGCCGCGCTGTTCAACAGCTTCGTCGATCCGATCATCATCCTGGTGTCGGTGCCGATGTCGCTGGCGGGCGCGCTGATCTTCATCAGCCTCGGCATCGGCGGCGCCAGCATCAACATCTACACCCAGGTCGGCCTCGTCACCCTGATGGGCCTCGTCAGCAAGCACGGCATCCTGATGGTCGAGGTCGCCAACGAGCTGCGCGAACACGGCAAGGGCCGCACCGAGGCGATCATCGACGCGGCCACCGTCCGCCTGCGCCCGATCCTGATGACCACGGCGGCAATGGTGCTCGGCGTGATCCCGCTGATCGCCGCGAGCGGCGCCGGCGCGGTGTCGCGCTTCAACATGGGGCTGGTGATCGCCACCGGGCTCGCCATCGGCACCCTGTTCACGCTGTTCGTGGTCCCCGTCGCCTATGCGCTGATCGCCCATCGGGGTACGGCGCACGAGACGCCGGCCCAGGCTGCCGGGGCGACAGCCGCTCCTTAAACGGCTTACAAAACAACGAAATATCAGAAGCTTAGGCGAAGACCCTACAATCGAGCAGCCCGGCATTGACAAACGATATACGTAAACGATATATCGTTTGTACGAACGGGAGATCATATCGTATGAGACATCATCATTGGAAATTCGGACCTTCTCGCCGCGACGACGAAGAGCGCGGTTGGGCGCAACGCGGACGGCATGAGCGGCATGGCTTCGGCGAGACCTGCGAGGACATCCGGCTCAGCGGGCGCGGCCCCGGATTCGGCCGCCATCGCGGTCCCGGCCTGTTCGAACGGGACGGTCGCCGTGGCGGGCGCGAGGAATTCGGACGTGGCGGCGGGCGCTTCTTCGGCCCCGGCGACCTGCGCAGCCTGCTGCTGTGGCTGATCGGCGAGAAGCCGCGCCATGGCTACGAGCTGATCAAGGCGGTCGAGCAGCTGGTCGGCGGCGCCTATTCGCCGAGCCCGGGCTCGGTCTATCCGATCCTCAATCTGCTCGAGGACATGGGCCAGATCGAAGCCGCCTCAAGCGAGGGTGGCAAGAAGCTGTTCGCGATCACCGACGCCGGACGCCAGGCGCTGAAGGACGACGAGGCGGCGATCGAAGGTCTGCTCAGCCGGCTGCGCATCATGGCCCGCACTATGGGCGGCATGCGTCCGCCGGAGCAGGTGCTGCAGAGCGTGCAGACGCTGAAGATGGCGCTCAAGATGCACCGCCCCGGCTGGAGCGAGGACGAGGCCAAGCGCGTCAGCGACATCCTCACCCGCGCCATCGCCGAGATCCAGGGCGACGACGACGGCGCGGCGAGCTGACATCAACATCAGCCAGAAGCGGAGGCGTAGCAGCCGGAATTGATATCCGTGCTCGCGCCGTGCAGACGGTGCGCTCCCTCTCCCCGTTCTTCACAGGGAGAGGGGCAGCCACGCGGGAAGCGTCGGTTGAGAAACCATACTCCCCTCATCCAAAACATCTGCTGTCGTCCCGGCCTTTAGCCAAGACTGCTAACGTCGGGTCGCGATGAGACAGGCGACTGATAGCGACGTTCCTCGATAGCATCCGCGGTATGGGTCCCGGCGTTCGCCGGGACGACACCGTTGATGCGGCCTAGTCGAGCCAAACACACTGCTGTCGTCCCGGCCTTGCGCCGGGACCCGTACCGCGTGATGGTCATTGGCGGAACGGCTCTCGGTCATCACCGTCCGCACCAGGATCCCGCAAGAGCCGCTACACCGGCTCCAGCACCATCAGTCCCGTCGCCGTGTTGGAGATCGGGATGTGATAGTTGGAATGCTCCTTGCGGACCTTCTCCGGCAAGGTGCCGCGCGCCACCATCCAGTTCAGCAACTCGACGCCCTGCGTGCCCGACAGCTCGACCAGCTCGGTGGTCGAATACTTCGTCGCCCACGAGGGATCGTCGATCATGCTGGCCATGAACTTCTCATCGAAATCCTTGTTGATGAAGCCGGCCCGCTCGCCGTCGAGCTGGTGCGACAGGCCGCCGGTGCCCATCACGACGACGCGCTCATCCCCAGGCCAGGATTCGATCGCCCGCGCCAGCGCCTGACCGAGCTTGTAGCAGCGTGCAGCCGATGGCAGCGGCGCCTGCACCGTGTTGACGACGACCGGCACCACCCGCACCGGCCATTTCTGATCCGGCCAGCACAGCGCCATCGGCAGGGTGAAGGCGTGATCGACCACCATCTCCTGGCAGGTCGTGAGGTCGAAATCCTCCTTCACCAGATGCTCGATCAGGTGCCACGACAATTCGCTGTCGCCCTTGAACGGCGCGGTCTGCGGAATGCCCCAGCCCTCGTCGGCATTGCTGTAGCTGTCGGCCGCGCCGATCGCGAAAGTCGGCATCTTGTCGAGGAAGAAGTTCAGGCCATGGTCGTTGTAGACCAGCACCACGACATCCGGCTTCACCTTGGCGAGCCATTCGCGCACATGCGGGAAACCGTCGAAGAACGGTTTCCAATACGGATCCTGTTGCAGGCCCTTGGCGATTGCGCCGCCGATGGCCGGAACGTGGGAGGTGGTGATGCAGCCGACGATCTTTGCCATGACGATTACCCCCTCGCCGCCAGAAGCTTGGCCTTGAACTGCTCTTTCGTCAGCCCGGTCTGCTGCGCGCCGATGTCCTGCATGTCGAGCCCGAAGATGCCGGCGAACTTGGCGAGGTAGTAGGCGTTGCCGCCGGCCTCGATCAGCTCGAGCACGTTGCGGTTCTTGATCGCCGCGCGCTGCTGGGCATTGAGGCCATATTTGGCGCAATAGCCGTCCTCGTCGGCGACGAAGGCCTTGCGGTTGGCGGCATCGTTGAACGAGTAGCACATCTTGTTGAGCGCGTAGCCTTTGCGCGCCTGCTCGCCGTCGAAGATGGTGGTGCCGGGCACGGGCTGCCGGGCTGACGTGGCGGACATCGTCGCCTCCCCTGTTCGTGTTACGACGACCACGCTTGATCTGGATCAAACGCGGCGCCGGTTCGTGCCGCCAGTATCGCCGACAGACATCCCCGATAAAGGCCGCGCGGCCGATCTGATCCATGAGCCAATTCGATCATTTGGACCTCGACGGCCACCTGCTGCAGCTGCTGCTCGCCGTCATCGAGGAAGGCTCGGTGACGCGCGCCGCGCAGCGGCTCGGCGTCACGCAGTCGGCCGTCAGCCATCTGCTCGACAAGCTGCGCGCGATCACCGGCGATCCGCTGTTCGTGAAGTCCGGCCGCGGCATCGTGCCGACCGCGCATGCGCAGCTCCTGGCGTTGCGCGCCCGCGCGCTGCTCGACGATCTCCGGAGCTTCTCGCACACCGCCGCGTTCGAGCCGGCGAAAATCTCCGCGCAGGTGACGATCGCGGCCAATGATCTGCAGCGCGACCTGCTGCTGCCGTCCCTGCTCCGCTACGCCCGCGCGCAGGCGCCGGGCCTCAGCCTGCGGGTGATCCCTTCAGGCGCACCGGTGCCGGAAATGCTGCGCGAAGAACACTGCCAGCTGATCATCACGCCGCGCCCGCCCGAGGGCAGCGACATCCTGCAGAAGCGGCTGTTCGAGGACAGCTATCGCGTGTTCTACGATGCGGGCCAGCGCGAGCCGCCGGAAAGCCTGGAAGACTATCTCGCCAGCGACCATGTCACCGTGCTGTACGAGCCGCGACGCCGGCTCGACATCGACGAGGTCCTCGCCGAACGCGGCATCGTCCGGCGCTTCGCGGCGCAGGTTCCCGGCTTCGGCGGCATCGGGCCGTTCCTGCGCGGCAGCCGCATGATCGCGACCCTGCCGAGCCTGCTGCGCGCCTACATGCTGCGCGGCCTCGCGGTCGCGCCGGTGCCGGTCCCCTGCCCGGCGATGCCGATGTACATGGTCTGGCACCTGCGCCACCACGAGGATCCGATGCACCGCTGGCTGCGCCAGCAGCTAGAGATCGTGGTCGCGCCGAGCCTCGCCGCTGCGGCCGAGCACATGCCCATCATGGCGTGACTCATCCCGAGAGGTGAGCGGCCCTCACCCCGGCGTATGGCACACCGCCTCGATGTTGTTGCCGTCGGCGTCGCGCACGAACGCGCCGTAATAGTTCTCGTGATAATGCGGCCGCAGTCCAGGCGCGCCGTTGTCGCGTCCGCCTGCCGCGATCGCCGCCTGATAGAATGCATCGACCGTGGCGCGATCCTTGGCGTGGAACGCGACATGCGTCGAGGTCGCGGCCGTTCCGCCGGTGCCGATCCAGAAATCCGGACGGCCGTCGCCGAAGCCGGCGTGATCACCGTGGCCGCCGGTCTGCGCGTCGGTGATCTCCATCATCAGAACGTAGCCGAGCGGCGCCAGCGCCGCCGCATAGAACGCCTTGGCGCGGGCAAAGTCGGAAACGGGGAAGCCGACGTGGTCGAGCATGGCGATCCTCATCGATGATGTCGTTCGAATGCTAGCTCCGCGGGCAGGACGGCGCAACGATGGACACGGCACGCTCACATCGCGAGGATGCGCCGCGCCGTCCGTTGCCCACTCGCCAGCGCCGCCTCGACCGTTCCCATGTCGCGGCCGCGATACAACGCCTCGCCGGAGATCAGCACCCGTCCGCCATCCCGGCGCGAAAGCGTGTCCTGCGCCTCGCGGGATTTCAGCGTCGCGTAGGAATAGGCGCCGCGCGCGAACGGATCCTTCGCCCAATCCGTGACATGCGACGCGACGAGCTGCCGCTTCAGGGAGCCCACGGGTCGTGAGAAGATGTCCGCGAGCGCCGAAAGCCCTCTTTCGATCAGCGCGTCCTCGTCGCACGCAGCGAAGGCAGCGGCCGGCGGCCCGGCGAGCCAGCCGGTCAGCACCGCGTCATCGTTCGGATGCTGCGTCCACCACACCGGCACGTCGGCATCGGACAGCACGAACAGCATGTCCGAAAGATCCTCCGTCCGGGCCTCGCGCCACCACCGCCGCTCGAAGCGCAGCAGCAGCTTGATGACGTTGCCGAAGCCGATGGTTTCGGCGGCGGCCAATTGCGGACGCATGGAAGGCGGCAGCGCGATGGTTCGCAGCAGCGGCAGCGGCACGGTCAGGATGACGCGATCGCCGCGCTGCGCGCGGCCGTCGGCGCAGCGCACGACGACACCATCATCGGCGCTCTCCACCGCGCGCACCACCGCCTCGAGCTGCATCGCCACGCCATGCGCCCGGCACTCCGCCAGGAGATGATCGAGCAGCGCCGCGTAGCCGCCGACGATGCGCGCCTGAGCGCCGCGCTCGCCGCCCATCCATTCGTCGCGCAGCGCGAACACGCTGGCACGGCCAGGATCGGCGGCGTCATAGCCCTGCACCATCCCGAGCACGGATTTGCGCAGGGCGGCGAACTCCGCACCGGCGAAATGCCGGTCGAGCAGCGCCGTCACGGTCATGTCCTCGTCGAGTTGCCGCGCCACGCGGTGCAACTGGCGCATCTGCCGATCGGCGGGATCGTCGCGCAAGAACGCGCCGTCCGTCACGTACCAGCGCGCGCCATCGACCGGCGTCGAGGCCAGCCCCGCCTCCGCCATCAGCGAATGGGTGACCGGCGCCTCGCCATGGATGAATTCCGCGCCGGCATCCGCGCGATATCCGAACCTGCTCGCGGGCAGCGGATGGATGCGTCCGCCGCAGCGGGCACGCGCTTCCAGCAGCGTCACCCGCTGGCCGGCGCGGGCCAGCTCGCGCGCCGCCATCAGGCCTGCGGCACCGGCACCGACGATGATGATGTGCATTGGCCGCTCAGCCATGACTTGCCTGGGCCGGCATGGCCGAGCCGTTGGTGATCTTGTAGCGCAGCCACAGCGCGCCGCCCTCCAGCGCCGTGCTGCTTTCGAGCGTCATCGCCGTGATCGGCGCGCGCATGCCGGACTCGGCTTCCGTCGAATCGAACACGCTGGGCGCCCCCTTGGCGCCATCCACCGCCGGACACAGAACGAGGTTGAACTCGTCGACCAGACCGGCGCGCAGGAACGCGCCGTTGGCGCCGCCGCCGCCTTCGAGCAGCAGCCGTTTCACGCCGAGCTCCTGCGCGACGATGTCGAGCACGCGCGAAAGATCGAGCTTCGCCTGCCCAGCGAAAACATAGGACACGCCCTCGCCGCGCAGGCCCGCGAGATGCGCATCGGACACGGCCTCGGTCAGCACGACGACGATCGGATCGCCGCCGATGTCGGAGCGGCCCCAGCAGATCTTGCCATGGGGATCGAGCACGATGCCGTAGGCCTTGGCACCGCGTCGCGCGATCCAATGGGTGCGCGGGAAGCGCTCGGTGGTCTCGGCGGGATAGGCCGAGCCCTTGGCGAATTCCTGGCCGGTGACGCGGCCGATCAGCCAGGCGTCGCCGCCGAGCTGGTCATGCACCTGCTCGAACAGATCGCCCGATCCCTTCGGACGCCAGCGGCTCGGCAACGTGCGGCCGTCGACGCTCGACGCCATCAGGCAGATGACTTCCGGTTTCATGCATCCTCCTTGTCGCCGCCAAACGGGGGTCACCGAATATCGGTGCGGCGGCGTTGTCAACGAAGCGGCGTGCGTTTCGTTCGATCGCGGCCACGCCGCTCGCCTGCGCCGTCGTTGTTATGGCGCACATTCCTGCGCTAGTTTCGGCTGCAAACGGAGCCGATCATGGACGCTGCGACGCGCAGACGGGACGCCATCGGTTTGCGCGGGGCAGCCCTGCTGGCTGCAGCGCTTGCCGGCCTCGCGCTCTGCGTCGCCGGACTCTGGCGCCTCGAAGCCGAGCGCATGGGCATCTCGATCACCCCGCTGCAGGCGGGCTCCACTCCCGTCACCGTCTATCGGCGCGACGGAGCGGCTGCGTCGCCCGTCGTCGTCATTGCCCACGGCTTTGCGGGCTCGCGCCAATTCATGGAAGCCTATGCGCTGACCTTGGCGCGCGCCGGCTATGTCGCGGTCTCGTTCGATTTCGAGGGGCATGGCCGCAATCCGACGCCGATGTCGGGCGACGTCACCCGCATCGACGGCACGACGAGGAAGCTGATGAGCGAGATCGGCCGCGTCACCGACGCCGCGCTGTCCCTGCCGGGCAATGACGGCCGGGTGGCCCTGCTCGGGCACTCGATGGCTTCCGACATCATCGTACGCCAGGCCCTGGCCGACCCACGGATCAGGGCAACGGTGGCGATCTCGATGTTTTCCGAGGCCGTCACGCCGAGCGCGCCGCGCAATCTGCTGATCATCACCGGCGAATGGGAGACGGCCCTGCGCAGGGACGCGCTGCGTAACCTCCGGCTCGCCGATCCCGCCGCGCGCGAGGGCGACACCGTGGGCGATCCCGCGGACAACGGCGGACGCCGCGCCGTCGTCGCGCCCGGAGTCGAACACGTGAGCGTGCTGTATTCGACGACCGCGCTGCGCGAGGCGCGCGACTGGCTGGATCGCGTGTTCGGGCGCACCAGCAGCGGGCCGGTGACGGCGACCGGCGGCCCGATCGCGCTGCTGCTGGCCGGCATCGTACTGTTGGCCTGGCCGTTGGCCGCGCTGCTGCCGAAGGGCGATGCGCCGCCGCCTTCGATTCCGCCGCGTCAGCTTGCGATCGCCACGCTCGTGCCCGCGGCAGTCACTCCGGTCGTGCTGCGATTCGTCGACACGCATTTCCTGCCCGTGCTCGTCGCCGACTACCTCGCCGTTCATCTCTTCGTATACGGCGCGCTGTCGCTGTCGCTGCTGCGCATGCAGGGTGTTCGCTTCGGCCGCGTAGCCCGGCTCGCGGCGCTGGTGCTGGCCGCCTATGGCATCTTCGGTTTCGGTGGCGCGCTCGACCGCTACGTCGCCTCGTTCATGCCGATCGCCGCCCGCCTGCCGATCATCGCGGCGATCGCCGTGGGCGCAGTGCCCTGCATGCTGGCCGACAGCATCGCCAACCAGGGCGGGCACGCCGCGCTGTGGCGCACGGTGTGGATCCGGACCGCGTTACTGGCCTCGCTCGGCGGCGCGGTCGCGCTCGATTTCAGGCGGCTGTTCTTCCTGCTCATCATCGTCCCGGTGATCGTGCTGTTCTTCGTCGTGTTCGGACTGATCGGCGGCTGCGTCGGCCGCCGGACCGGCTCGCCGATGGCCGAGGGCATCGGTCTCGGCCTGATCCTGGCGTGGTCGCTCGGAGTGTCGTTTCCGATGTTCCTGCCGGGCTAGCGCTCCGGTTTCCCCGGTGCACGAAGGGGCTGCATCATGATACCAATGACGGACAGGGAGCACTCATGGCGAAACACCGCATCTACACGACGAGCTTCGCGAGCGTGTACCGGCTCTACGTCGCGAAGGGGGAAAAGAAAGGACGAACCAAGGCCGAGGTCGATCAGATCATCTGCTGGCTGACGGGCTACGATCAGAAACAGCTCGACGCCGAGGTGGACCGACAGACGGACTTCGAGACCTTCTTTACGCGGGCGCCGGCCATGAATCCGGCGCGCTCCCTGATCAAGGGCGTGGTCTGCGGCGTCCGCGTGGAGGACGTCGAGGAGCCGACGATGCGCGAGATCCGCTACCTGGACAAGCTGGTCGATGAGCTGGCGCGCGGAAAGGCGATGGACAAGATCCTGCGCACGCCGTGAGCGCCAAGCGCGCGGCGGCGGTCGTGCAAACCCAAGCCTCAGTCCTGCTCCTGCCCCGGCGCCTGCCGCAGCATGAAATGCCCGAATGCGGTGGCAATCGGCTTCGTATCATCGTCCTGCCAGGCGCGGGCCTCGAAGGCGACGACGCGGCGGCCCTGCTTGACGATCGACGCCGACGCGATGCTGTCGAGCGCGCGCCCCGAACGGAGATAGTTGATGGTGAGGCCGATCGGCTTCGGCGGCGCCGACGCGCCGAGCTCGCGCATCACGGTGATGATCGCCGCGGTTTCGAGGAATGCGCCGGTCATGCCGCCGTGGATCGCCGGCAACACGGGATTGCCGATGATCTGCTGCGAGAACGGCATCATCAGCGTCTCGTTCTCGGCGAGACGAATGCCGAGACAGCGCGCGAACGGACTGGTGGCGAACGGCCCCGTCGGATCCTCAGGCGCCTCGAGCGGTGGCGGCGCGCCGGTGAACGCCGGGCGATCGGTCAGCATGTTGGTGCGGTTGGCGCCGATCATGAAACAGGCCGTCGCGGTCGCGACCGGTTCGCTTTCTTCCTCCTGATAGGCGGTGGCGCGCACGAAGGCGATCGAGCGCGTGACGCGGAAGCATACGGCATGCGCCTTGATGTCGAGCCCGGGGGTCGCCGGCTTCTGATAGTCGATGCGCAGATCGAGCGTGGCGATCGCCCGGCTGCCGTCGAGCGCGAGCTGCACCGCCATTCCGCAGCTCTCGTCGAGCATCGCCGTGACCACGCCGCCATGGATGACGCCGGTCTCGCTGTCGCCGACGAACACGGGACGATAAGGCAGGGTCGACCAGGCTTCCCCGGGCGCGAAGCGGTCCATCCTGAGCCCGCTGATATGGCCATAGACCGAGCGGCGATTCCTGATGGCCCCGGCGAGCGCGTCGAATGCCGGCGGTGCGGCGGTGGGCGGAATGTGGGACATGCGCGATTTAGAGCATGATCGCACGGAGGCACGAAGTCTTTTTCCGGCACATCTGCTTTGTGTGCGAACGATCCGCCCCGGACCACCGCTGCTCCCGCCTCTGCACCGTTCTGCACCGCCGACCACGTTCACGACGCGCGCCGCGAGACCGACGTGCAGCAGCGCGCACCGCACGGCCTTGCAGCTCGGCGCCGGGACCGCATTCCGCAAAACTACGTGGATGAAATGTTCCACCGGCGCGGCGCGCTTAGAACATTGGCAACCTTAATATGATCATAATTGTCTCCATCAAATCCCGGAGACCCCGTCGATGCGCAGATCCACCAAGACGCCGGACGCCCCGCCGAGCAGCGGCACGGCCTCTCTACGAATTGTCCTGAGCCTGGCGCTCGTTGCCAGCGCCGGCGCGATGTGGTGGAGCAGCGGCGGCGCCAACAGCTTCTCCTTCGGTAACGGAGCGCCTTCGCTCGAGACCCGCGTCGCCACGCTGACATCGGAGCTGGCCCAGCTCAAGGCCGAGACCGCCCAGTTGCGCGACCGCCAGAGCGACACCTCCGGCGAGCTCATGCAATTGCGCGCCAGCCTCACCACGACCGAGACCGGCCTGGCCACTCTGCGCACCGCCGCCGACGAGACCGAGGCGCGCCGCCGCGATACGGCCGACAAGATCGAGTCCGATCTCGCGCTGCTGAAGCGCCAGGCGGTCCGCCTCCGCGGCGCCCAGGAAGATGCGGCGACCGAGCTGAGCGGGCTGCGCACCGCCGCCGCGAACAGCGACATGTCCATCGAGCAGCTCCGGACCTCCACCGGCGAGATGCGTCAGCAGTTGGCGCGCATCGAGACCGCGCGCGAAGCGACCAGCTCGATCTCCCGCAGGCCTCACCGTGTCAGGCGCGTAGCGCGCGCGGCCGAGGCGCAGCACGAGCCGCAGCCCTTCCTGATGCAGTGGCCCGGCGTCCTCCCCGCAGGCCGCAACTGATTTGAAGTGCCACCCGGCCTGACCCGCGAATCGCGGTCAGGCATCAGCCCGGCTGGTCACCACCAGCCCGGCTGCACCGGCCGGTAGTAGGTCGGAGGCGGCCCGCGACGACGCGGAGCCGCGACGGGCTGGCCATCCCAGCTGCGCTGGAAGAAGCTGCCGAAGCCGTCGTCATATTCGTCCCCGCTGGCGACGACATCGGCATTGGTCGTCGGCCGCCGCGTGATGAAGCCGCCCTGCGGCTGGTTGCTCAGCACCGCCACGAACTCGGTCCGGTAGTTGGTCTCGCTCGACAGCGGCTCGTCCGAGACGATGATCGAGGAGCGCGGCACCGCCGTCGGCGCGATGCGGTCGAGCACGTCCTTCGGAATGGTGATGCGGTCGAGCGCGTCCTTGGCGGTGTCGCCGTCGTCGATGGTCACCGCCGTCCAGCGCAGCCCCGCGCCGTCCTGCGCCACCGCGGTGAACACATGCGTTCCGATCGGCCGGTCGGGATCACGGATGGTCACCGGGGCCTCGATCGAGGTGTCGAACACCTCGCCGCCGCCATCGGGGGCCGGCTTGTGCGTGTTGCGCCTGACATAGAGCATCTGCGTCGACCGGCTGATATAGACCGAGACCGGCTCGGTCGCGAGCCTGGCGTCGGTCGCGGTCTTGCTCGTCTCGGTCTTCCTGGCCGCCGCCGCCTTGGCGGCGTCCTTGGTCGAGGTCGCCGCTGCGAGCTTCACGGTCGCGTCCGACTTCGCGGCCTCGAGCTGCGCTGCCGCGTCGGTCGCCTTGGCGGCGGCCTTCTGCTTCGCATCCTCGGCCAGCGTCCTGGCCTGATCGGTCTTGGCGGCAGCCAGCTTCCTGTCGGCGAATTTGAGCTCGGCCTCGGCGCGTGCCTTGGCCTGCTCCAGCTTGCGCAAGGACGTCTTCAGCGCCTTGGCCTCGCGCTCGGCCGCGGCGGCCGCCGCCTTGGCCTCGTCGGCGCTCTTGGCGGCGTCCTCGGCTTCGTGGCCAAGCGTCGCGGCCCGCGACGGCACCGCGGCGAGCGCCTGCGCATTTGGTACGAACAAGGCGGGATGGGAGAACTCGACCGGCGCCGGGTCACCCGGCGCGATGATCACCCGCATGCCGATCCAGGTCCGGTCGAACAGCTTCTCGGCAAAGCCATAGGGCATGCGGACGCAGCCATGCGAGGCGGCATAGCCAGGCAGCGGCCCGCCGTGCAGCGCCACACCATTCCAGGTGATGCGCTGCATGTTCGGCATCCAGGCATCGTCGTAGAGCGTCGAGTGGTGGTCCTTGTCCTTCTCGATGATGGCGAACACGCCGGCCGGCGTCTCGCGGCCGGAGACGCCGGTCGAGACCGGCGCGCGCCAGATCCAGCCATCGGCGTCGTAGAACGTCACCTTCTGCGCCTTGATCGACACGATCGCCATGATCGGATCGCCATGCGCGCGCGGCGCCGTCGCCTCGGTCACCGGCGCCGGACGCGCCTGCCGCGCAGCGGCCTCGGATCCGGCCAGCGCCAGCACGGTGGCGGCTGCGAGAGTCGTCAGGACCGTTCCCCGACGCCGCATCGCTGCAAGGTTCTGAGCCGCCTTGGATCGTGTCACCATGCTGTTTCCCGATTCGTCATTGCTGTTCCGCCGGCGCGATCGGCGCAGGACGATCTATACGCTCGATCATGTCTTGGGGTGAAGTGAGGCGAAGGCGCGTCCTGATGTCATCGGCTTTCCGCTCGCCGCAATTGGGGCAGGATCGGGCAACGAATCGGACTCGGGACGCGCCCTTCCGTCGCACGCCCCCAAGACCCGCATTCCACCACCCCACCGGTTGCCCATCGCTTAACGCCGAACAGGGCGATCGGGTCCGTGGCTCGGCCTGGAGAACCGCAAGGCGCAGGCGCCGCGAGATCAATCTGAAATCCGCTTCTCGAAGAACAAGTCCGGATAGGGGTCGTCGTTGAAGCGGTCGATCTCGGTCCAGCCGGTGCGACGATAGAGCTGCATGGCCTCGGCGAGCGCGCTGTTGGTGTCGAGGCGAAGAAGGCTGATCGAGAGCTTGCGCGCAGCCGCTTCGGCCGCATCCATCAGGCGGCGGCCGAGGCCGAGGCCGCGCGCGGCGGGCGCGACCCAGAGCCGCTTGATCTCGGCGGCATCGCCGCCGCTGCCCTTCAGCCCGACGCAGCCGAGCGGCAGGCCGTCCGACAACGCGACGAAGAAGGCGCCGCGCGGCGCCATCATGTCCAAGGCGTCGGGATCGCGCGACAGCGAAACATCGAAGCCGCGCTCGAAACGGCGTGACAGCTCGGCGTAGTATTCGCCGAGGCAGTAGCGCGCCTGCTCGCTCCTGGGATCGGTCTCCTCGATGGTGATGCGGCTACGCCCGAGCGCGGCCGCGACCATGTCCATCGCGGCAAGCAACGCCTGGGGCTGGCCATGGCGCGCCAGCATCGACTCCGCCTGAGCGTTGGAGAGCGTCTCATAGGCCTCGAATTCGCGCCGGCCGCCTGCGGTGAGCCTGGCGATGCGGCGGCGCGCGTCGTCGGGATGCGGCCGGGTCGTCACCAGCCCCTCCTCCTCCAGGCCGCGCAGCAGCCGGCTCATCAGCCCGGAATCGAGCGCGAGATAGTCGCGCAACTCGGCGACGTCGCTGCGGCCGTGGCCGATCGCGTTGAGCACGCGGGCCGCGCCGAGCGGCCGACCCCGCCCGAGAAACGAGGTGTCGAGCGCGCCGACCTCCGAGGTGACGGCGCGGTTGAAGCGGCGGATGCGGGAAACGGGGTCGAGCATGATATCTGACCTAAGTCAGATAACTCGCGATGTCAACGCGGCCACAACCGCGCCGCCCCCAAACAAAAAAGGGCGGCCCAGCCGCCGGCCGAAGCCGGATGCCGGACCGCCAGGTTTTCCCCGGGAGGAACTCAGTTCAGAAGCTTGGCGACGTTGTCCTTGGTGACGAGGTCGAGACCCGTGTAGATCACCTCAGGCACCTTCTCGCCCTTCTTGATCGCGAGCAGCGTGTCCATCGCCTTCTCGCCCATCTCGAACGGACGCTGGCCGGTCAGCGCGTTGGAATAGCCGTCGCGCAGCAGCTCGAGCTGCATCTTCAGCGTATCGGCAACGACCAGCGTCAGCTTGCCGGCGTCGATGTCCTTCTTGTTCTTGTTGACGAAGGCCTTGTAGCCCTCGGGTGCGAACATCGGCCAGCCGCCGATCGGCACGATGGCGCCGAGGTCCGGCGTCGCGGTGCGCAGGTCGGCCATCTGCTGCACGGCGAGCGCGGGATCGTCGTTGCAGAAGGTCGGCGAACCGGCCACTTCCGTCCACTTCGAGCCCTTCAGCGCCTCGCGCACGCCGTCGACACGCTCGGCGAGGTTCTTGGCGCCGGGACCGCCGGAGACGATGGCGTACTTGCCGCCGTCAGGCCGGAGCTCCCGCAGCTGCTTGCCGAGCGCGAGACCGAAGTCCTTGTTGTTGGTGCCGATATAGGCGAGGCGCTTGGAGCCCGGCGCATCGGCGTCGAAAGTGATGACGGGAATGCCGGCGGCGGTCGCCGCCTCGATCGATTTCGTCATCGATGGAACGTCGGCGACCGAGATGGCGAGGCCGTCGACCTTCTGGGTGATGAAGTCCTGGATGATCTGCGCCTGCGTGGCCGGCTCGTGCTCGACCGGGCCCTTGTAGATGCACTCGACATCGCCGAGCTCCTTGGCGCGCTTCAAACAGCCGTCGCGCGCGACGTCGAAGAACGGGTTGTTCATCGCCTTCGGCACGATGGCGAAGCGGTACTTGGTCTCGGCCTGCGCCGGGGCCAGCATGATCGCGAGCGACGCGACCGCAAAGAGCAGCTTCTTCATGGGTTCCCTCGTCCATGTCTATCCCTGATGATTGTCTGTTCCGGGTGAGGATAGACGTGATTGTCATCCCGGCCAGTATTCGTCACAGCAGGCGGGCGCGGATGCGGTCGACCAGCACGGCGGCGATGATGATCACGCCGACCAGGGTCTGCTGCCAGTAGGAGTTGACCTGGGCCAGCACCAGGCCGTTCCGGATCACCTCGAGCAGCACGCAGCCGACGATGGCGCCGAGCGGGC
Source organism: Bradyrhizobium sp. HKCCYLS3013 (assembly GCF_051167615.1). Lineage (NCBI taxonomy): Bacteria > Pseudomonadati > Pseudomonadota > Alphaproteobacteria > Hyphomicrobiales > Nitrobacteraceae > Bradyrhizobium > Bradyrhizobium sp. HKCCYLS3013. The sequence goes on along the minus strand of NZ_JBNPTK010000019.1, from coordinate 22,629 downwards.
CGCCGAGGCCGCCGGCGAGGTTGGCGCCGCCGATCACGGCCGCCGCGATCACGTTGAGCTCGTAGGACGTTGCCATGTTGGCAGGCGCCGAGCCGAGCCAGCCGGAGATGATGATGCCCTGCAGGCCGGCTGCCAGCGCGCCGATCACATAGACCTCGATCTTCACGCGGGGCACGGAGACGCCGGTGAGCTCCGCGGCCTTCTCGTTGCCGCCGATCGCGAACACGTGGCGGCCGAACGCGGTGTGGTGCAGCACCAGCGCCATCACCAGCGCCAGCGCCATCAGATAGATGAAGGGCGCCGGCACGCCGTACACGTCACCCTGCGTCAGCGCGTAGAAATAATCGGCGTCCGGCCCGCCGGGGAAGCTGCCCTTGCCGTTCGAGATCACGTAGCTCAGGCCGCGCACGATCGACAGCATGCCGAGCGTGGTCACGAACGGCGACAGCCCGAGCAAGGCGATGCAGACGCCGTTGATGAGGCCGACGACCAGCGAGACCGCAAGGCCGGCCAGCACCGAGACGATCAGGATCAGGCCGGGCACGTTGGCGACGACGGTCTTGCCGTCCGCGGCGAGATGCACGAACAGCGAGGACAACGGCATGCCCGGCGTCGACAGCGTCGTCATCACCATCGAGGTGATCATCGCCGCGAAGCACATCATCGAGCCGACCGACAGGTCGATGCCGCCGGTGATGATCACGAAGGTGATGCCGAGCGTCGCGATGGCGATGAAGGAGAAGTTCTTGGCGACGTTCTGCAGATTGCCTTCGGTCAGGAAATAGGGACTGGCGAAGCTCATCACGATGATGAGGGCGATGAGCGCCAGCGTGACGTAGGCCGTCTGCGAGGCGAACACGCCGCGATGCCACCATCTGATGGCGCCGACATTGGTGAAGGTGACGTCGGTGCCGGCGGAGCTGGTCCCGGATGGAACGGACATCACGCCGCCTCCTTGGCGCCGGTGATCAGCGCGGTCACTTCCTCGGGGCTGGTCTCGCCGACCGGCTTGTCGGCCTTCTTCTCGCCGCGGCGCATCACCACGACGCGATCGCAGACCGCGAAGATGTCGGGCATGCGGTGCGAGATCAGGATCACCGCGATGCCCTGCTCCTTCAGCCGATGGATCAGGCTCAGCACCTGCTCGACCTGGCGCACCGAGATCGCCGCGGTCGGCTCGTCCATCATCACCAGCTTGGCGTTCGACAGCCGCGTGCGCGCGATCGCCACCGCCTGGCGCTGGCCGCCCGACATGTCCTTGACGAGATCGTGCGGCCGCGTCTCCGAGCGCAGCTCGCGGAACAGCTCCAGCGCGCGCGCCTCCATGCCCTTGTGGTCGAGCAGCACGAGGGGACCGAAATTGCGCTTCAGCTCGCGGCCGAGAAACACGTTGGCGGCGGCGGTGAGATTGTTGGCCAGCGCGAGGTCCTGGTACACGACCTCGATGCCGACGCTGCGCGAATCCATCGGGCGATGGAAATGCACCTCGCGGCCGTCGAAATGGATGGCGCCCTGGCTCGGCGGAAAGTTGCCGGCGATGATGCGCACCAGGGTGGACTTGCCGGCGCCGTTGTCGCCCATCAGGCCGACGACCTCGCCGGCGCCGATTGTCAGATCCACGCCCTGCAGCGCGCGGATCGCGCCGAACTGCTTGCCGAGGCCCTTCAGCTCCAGCACCGGCTGCGCGGCGGTGCTCATCGCGGCGCGCCCAGCCTCGTTCGTGGACATGCGCAGGCTGCTGTCGTCAGACATAGCGGTTCACCACGCTTTCGAGATATTCCTGCCGGCCGGAGCGAGGCTGCGGATCGAGGCCGGTGTCGGCGGCGCGGTCGGCGAGTTCGGCAAGCGAGCGGCGGCCGGCGAGGATCGCCTGCCCCTCCTCGCCGTCCCAGCCGGCGTAGCGGGCTGCGAGCGGCGCCGTCAGCGCACTGTCGGTCAGCATCTCGTCGGCCGCGATCAGCGCCCGCGCGCAGGCGTCCATCGAGCCGACATGGGCGTGCAGCAGATCATCCGGATCGATCGACTGCCGCCGGATCTTGGCATCGAAGTTCAGCCCGCCGGTGGTGAAGCCGCCGGCCTTGAGCATGTCGTGGAACACCAGCGCCAGCTCCGGCACGTTCATCGCGAACTGGTCGGTGTCCCAGCCCAGCAGATCGTCGCCGCGGTTGATGTCGAGGGAGCCGAACACGCCGAGCGCCTGCGCCAGCGCGATCTCGTGCTGGAACGAATGACCGGCGAGGATGGCGTGGTTCTGCTCGATATTGAGCTTGACGTCGTCGAGCAGGTCATAGCGCTGCAGGAAGCCGTAGCAGGTGGCGACGTCGAAATCATATTGATGCTTTGTCGGCTCCTTCGGCTTCGGCTCGATCAAGAGCGGTCCCTTGAAGCCGATCTTGTGCTTGTGCTCGACGACCAGCGAGACGAAGCGACCGAGCTGGTCGAGCTCGCGCCTCATGTCGGTGTTGAGCAGGGTCTCGTAGCCTTCGCGGCCGCCCCACAGCACGTAGTTGGCGCCGCCGAGGCGGTGCGTCAGCTCGAGCGCGGCGCGCACCTGCCCGGCGGCATAGGCGAAGACATCGGGATCCGGATTGGTCGCGGCGCCCGCCATGTAGCGGCGGTGCGAGAACAGATTGGCCGTGCCCCATAGCAGCCGCACCTTGGCAGACGCCATCTTCTGCTCGAACAGGTCGCCGATCGCATTGAGATTGGCGACCGACTCCTTCAGCGTCGCGCCTTCCGGCGCGGCGTCGACGTCGTGGAAGGTGAAGAACGGCACGTCGAGCAGCCGGAACAAGTCGAACGCGACATCGGCCTTGGCGCGCGCCATCGCCAGCGCATCGTCGCCATGCTGCCACGGCCGCAGGAAGGTCTCGCCACCGAACGGATCGCTGCCCGGCCAGCAGAACGAATGCCAGTAGCAGACGGCGAAGCGCAGATGATCCTCCATCCGCTTGCCCCGGATGACACGGTCCTTGTCGTACCAGCGGAACGACAGCGGGCTGCGTGACTCGGGCCCGACATAGCTGACGGTCGCGCCGGTCTGGAAGAAGGGAGCCTGGACGTTCACGAGATGCACTCCTTGAGAGCGGGATAGAGCTTGCGCCATTGCGCGTAGGCGTCGTCGTAGGCGGCGCGCTGCGGCGCGCGGGGTTCGAAACTCTGCAGCCGCTGTGGCTTGCGGCAGACATCGGCCGGGGCTTCGCCGGTCGCGGCCAGACGGCCGAGCCTGGACGCACCGATGGCGGCGCCGACCTCGCCCTCCTCGACGCGATGCACGGTGACGCCGAGCACGTCGGCCATGATCTGCGCCCACAACAAAGAGCGCGAGCCGCCGCCGACGAGATCGAGCTCTGTGATCGGCTGCGCGCTGCGCGCGAGCGCGGCGAACATGTCGCGTGAGGCGAACGCCACGCCCTCCAGCACCGCCTGCACCAGATCAGCGCGGCCGGCGGCGCTGCGCAGCCCGACCAGGGCGCCGGCCGCGTGGGCATCGTTGTGCGGCGTGCGTTCGCCGTCGAGATAAGGCAGGAACTGCACCGGGCTCGGGCGATCGACGCTGCTACCGAGCGGCGCCAGCAGCGCGGCTTCCGGCGTCTCGAGAATGCGCGCCAGCCACGCCAGCGAGGCCGCGGCCGACAGCATCACGCCCATCTGGTGCCAGAGCCCGCCGAGCGCATGGCAGAACGCATGCACGGCCGCTTGCGGCGCCGGCGCGAAGCGGTCGGTCACCCGGAACAGCACGCCCGATGTGCCGAGCGACAGGAAGGCATCGCCGGGCGTGATGGCGCCGAGCCCGATCGCGCTCGCCGCGTTGTCGCCGGCGCCGCCCGCGATCACGACGTCAGCCCCCATGCCCCAGCGCCGCGCCAGTTCGAGCGACAACACGGCACTGCGCTCATTGCCTTCGACCAGGCGCGGCATGTGATCGAGACCGAGCCCGGTCGCCGCCAGCAGTTTTTCCGACCAGCGCCGCGCGCCGACGTCGAGCCACAGGGTGCCGGCCGCATCCGACATGTCCTCGACCATCTCGCCGGACAGCCGATAGCGCACATAGGCCTTCGGCAGCAGCACCTTCGCCACCTCGGCGAAGATCTTCGGCTCGTGCTTCGCCACCCAGACGAGCTTCGGCGCGGTGAAGCCGGGCATCGCGAGGTTGCCGGCGATCGCATGCAGCTCGGGACAGCGGCGTTCGAGCTCGGCGCATTCGGCCTGCGAGCGGCCGTCATTCCACAGGATCGCCGGCCGCAGCGGCCGGCCGTCGCGGTTCAGCAAGGTCGCGCCGTGCATCTGGCCGGACAGGCCGATGCCGCGGACGACCGCGGTCTCGCGCGGACGCTCCCGCGCGAGATCATCGACCGCGCCGATGACGGCCTCGACCCAGTGATCCGGATTCTGCTCGGACCACAGCGGCTGCGGATGCGACAGCGCCAGCGGACGCCCGGCGCTCGCGATCAGCGCGCCCGCCTCGTCCTCCAGCACGGCCTTCACGCCGGATGTGCCGACATCCAGTCCGAGAAACACGACTCCACTCCTCCCACCGACCGCCAGGCGCTTCGGCGATCTGCTGTCGCCTCGAAACCAGCACCTCGGTCTTTCTCGTTCCGTACGCAAACGACCGCGTCACCGCGGCCGCCCGCTCACGGCAGATTGTCCCGCATCACGATGTCGATGCGGATCGTCTCCTGTTCGCTCAGGATCGGCTCGCCGCGCGCCAGCGCCAGCAGCACGCGCACCGCGGAGCGCGCCTCGTGGCCCGGGTTCTGCGAAATCGCCGCGTCCATCACGCCGTTCAACAGCAGCTTGCGCGTCAGTGCCGTTACGTCGTGGCCGACGAACACGATGTCGTCGGCGCGCCCCGACTCGGTCAGCGCTTTGGCGACGCCGGCCGTGCCGGCGCCGACATTGTAGAGCCCGACGATGTCGCGGTGCTCGGTCAGCAGCTTGCGCATGAGGTGCTCTGAGCGATCGTCCACGTCATGCCCCTCAGCAACCGGCAAAACCTCAAGTTGCCGAAACTCCGCCGCGAGAACCTGGCCGAAGCCGAAGATGCGCTCGGCATGATCGCGCAGGCCTTGCGAGCCCGCCATGATCGCGATCCGCCCCGCCTTGCCGCCGGCGAAGCGTCCGACCAGCGCCCCCGCGGTGCGGCCAGCGGCGATGTTGTCGATGCCGACATAATGCTGCCGCCGCGACGATGGCACGTCCGACACCAGCGTCACCACCTTGGCGCCGGACTCGACGAGATCGTTGATCGCCGCGCGCACGCCCGGATGATCGAGCGCCACCACCGCGACGCCGTCGACCTGACCGACGAGCTGCTCGAGCTTCGCGGCCAGCACGGCGGCATCGAACACGTCGGTCGTGACGACATCGACCGTGAGCCGGCGCGCGGCCATCCAGCTCGCCAGATCGCCGAGATGCGCCTGAATCTGCTGCATGAAGGGATTGATGCCGGACGGCATCACGAAGGCAAAGCGCCGCGCGCGGGCACGGGCGAGTTCGGAGGCCGCCGCATGCGGCTGGAACGCGCTACGCGCCATGGCGTCCTTGACGCGTCGCACCGTGTCCGGGCGCACGCCCGGCCGGTTGTGCAGCACGCGGTCGACGGTGGCGAGGCTCACACCCGCCTGTCGCGCAATGTCCCGCAATGTCAGCGGCGCGTTCATGGTCCTCCCCTTTGGGTTGAGGACCATAACGCGGTTTTTGAGGTGCGCAACTCATTTTTGAGGGGCGGCGCGCCCGGCCGCGCCTGGAAGCCCCGAGGGAGCTAGACGAAAGCGACCTCGATCCGCTTGTCGGACCGCGCCGTCATGCGGCAGGCACGTGAGAAACCGTCGCTGGCGATCGCGAGCTTGAAGTTCTCCGGCAAGTCGGCCGTGGAGATCACGTCCATTGCAGCCGCGCGTTCGGACAACGCACGGACCGTGCAGTCGAGCGTCGAACGTCCGGCGTTGAACGCGATCTGCCCCGCCTTGAACACGCGGCGCAGCGCAGGCGCGATCGACGGTGACGCCTCCACCCAGGCGATGACCTGATTGCGGCCGTTGTTCTTGGCGGAGTACATCGCCATGTCCGCCCGCTCCTGCATGGCATCGAAGCCCAGACGGGAAGTCAGATCCGCGGCGCCGAAGCTGGCGGTGACCCTGATCGGTCCGCACGGCGTGTCGATCGACAGGCCGGCAGCCGCCGACCGCATCTTCTCCAACACCGCCAGCCCGTCGTGCAGGCCCGTATGCGGCAGCAGGATGCCGAACTCCTCGCCGCCGAGACGGCCGATGACGTCGGAGCTCCGCAGCACCGACCGCCAGGTCTCGACCAGCCTGGACAGGACGAGATCGCCGACGGCATGGCCGTAAGTGTCGTTCACCGACTTGAAGTGATCGACGTCGACCATGGCATATGTCAGCTTGTGGCCGTGACGCTCGGCCAGCGCCCGCAACCGCTCGCCTTCGTTGTGAAAGGCGCGGCGCGACAGCGCGCCGGTCAGGGCGTCGCGCATGCTCAGCTTGCGCAGCATCAGCTCGTCGACGGCGATCGCGGCGAGGTCCTTGAGCACATCGACATCGTGCGCACTGAACTCGCGCGGCGTCGTGTCCATCGCGCATAGCGTGCCGACGTTCACGCCGGAGATGCGAAGCTGCGCACCAGCGTAGAACCGAATGAACGGCTTGCCATGGACGAGGACGTTGTCCACCAGCCGCGCATCCTGATGCGTGTCGGGGATGATCAGCGGCTCGCTTTCCTGAATGGCATAGTTGCACAGCGCGGGCCGCCGCTCGCCCTCACGGTCGGCCATCCCTGTGGCCGCCTTGAACCATTGGCGATGGCCGTCGATGAGGGTGAGTGTCGACATCGGGACGCCAAAGACCTTCCGGCACAGGCCGGTGAGACGGTCGAAGGCGAGCTCGCTGGGTGTATCAAGGATGTCGAGTTCGGCAAGGGCTTCCAGGCGGCGGGCATCGTCGTGGTGGTCGGCTGACATCGGCAACTCCTCGCCGACAGCTTCTCGCGGAGGGACTTAACGCCGGATTGAGGAGGAGAATGAGTAAATTCCTAACAGGAAGCACGACGTCCAGCAGGGAACCCGCCCGAGGGCCGGCCTGCCTGCCATCGGCCGGCCAGCCGGCGTCATCTTCCGATAAAAATAATCACCTTGCCATTTATCCGAATTCGTGATTATCTCCCGCCATCCCGCCTCAACGAGAGGGGCGTTGCGCGCGATCGTCACGACACGCGAGGCGGGGATGCGGTGGCCGCGAGAGATCGCAGCATTCTCTTTCACGAGGGTGCGGACGAACGATCGCTTGCGGACGTGAAGTCGCAGCGGCCTGACACCCCGAAGCTGGTGTCAACCTGGCGCAATGCTAACGCATTGCGTTGGGGATGGTGGCCAACAAGCCCGGCGCACCAGGGCGACTGCGTATAAGCGTGAAGACACCGCGCAGGGAATGCCGGATGCTCGGCTGCACCTGTGGTACCTGCCGCCTGCATTTTTTTCGCAGGCGGGCCATGGGTGAGGCCTTCACCCGGCATTCCCTGCGCCCTCTCACTTGGAGGGACGAACCAATTGCAGGCCTCGGGCATCAGATGCCGCGAGAACGCGCTGCTATGTCCTCGCTGTTTGAGCCGTGAAGCCTACCCCACCCACCACCGTCGTCCCGGGCAAGCCGTGACGCGCAAAGCGCGTCGCGGCGCCGACCCGGGACCCATGGTCCGCGGCGGGTGTGAGGCGCGGGATGGCCGACGCGCCTGCCCCGAACTATGCCCTGTGATTATGGGTCCCGGCTCAAGGCCGGGACGACAGGAGAGTTTGCTGATGCGGTTACGCCATCAGTTGACGCCGACGAAGCGCGCCGCGCTCGCTCAGAACGGCAGCCCGACATAGTTCTCCGCCAGCGACCGCTGCGCGGCCTCGGACGAGAACAGATAGGCGAGCTCGGTGTCCTGCAGCCTGTCGTCGTAGGACAGCCGGTCGGGGAAGCGATGCAGCAGCGTTGTCATCCACCACGAGAAGCGCTGCGCCTTCCAGATCCGCGCCAGCGCGCGCTGGGAGTAGCCGTCGATGCCGGCGTCGTCGCCCTTTTTGTAGTGATCGAGCAGCGCATGATAGAGATAGTAGATGTCGGACGCCGCCGAGTTCAGCCCGCGCGCGCCGGTCGGCGGCACGATGTGGGCGGCGTCGCCGGCCAGGAACAGCCGGCCGTAGCGCATCGGCTCGGCGACGAAGCTGCGCAGCGGCGCGATGCTCTTCTCGATCGACGGGCCAGTGATCAGCTTGGCCGCGATCTCATTGGGCAGGCGGCGCTTCAGCTCCTCCCAGAACGCATCGTCGCTCCAGTCCTCGACCTTGTCGGTGAGCGGCACCTGGACGTAATAGCGACTCAGCACCTGGGAGCGCAGCGAGCACAGCGCGAAGCCACGCTCGTGCTTGGCATAGATCAGCTCCGGCGACACCGGCTTGGTGCGCGACAGCACGCCGAGCCAGCCGAACGGGTACACCCGCTCGTATTCCGTCAGCTTGTCGTGCGGGATCGACTTGCGGCTGACGCCATGAAAGCCGTCGGCGCCGATGATGTAGTCGCAGTCGACGCGGATCACCTCCTCGCCGCTGCGATAGGTGACGTAGGGCTTGTCGGAGGCGATGTCGTGCGGCGTGACGTCGGCCGCGTTGTGCACGACCTTGCCGCCGAGCTTGTCGCGGGCCTCGTAGAGATCGCGCGTCAGCTCGGTCTGGCCGTAGACCATCACCGAGTTGCCGCCGGAATATTTGTGCAGGTCGACGCGGTCGAGCTTGCCGTCATGGGCGATGTAGAAGCCGTGATGGATCTCGCCCTCGCGATCCATGCGCTCGCCGCACTGCGCCTCGCGCATCAGCTCGGCAAAGCCGTGCTCGAGCACGCCGGCACGGATGCGCGACAGCACGTAGTCGCGGCTGGATTTCTCCAGGATGATCGTATCGATGCCCTGCAGATGCAGGAGCTGCGACAGCATCAGCCCCGACGGGCCTCCGCCGATGATGCAGACTTGGACTTTCATGGGCGTGTTCTCCCGGATTCGCAGACGCAGGTTTGTTGGGTATGCTTTTCAGTGGCGGATTTTACCAAGAAATGCGCAGGATCAGTTGGATGGACGCGGCATTCTCTTGTACTTTTCCAACACCATGCCGCGACGCAAAACGAATGCGACGGTGGTATCGGGCGGCGCCGGTCAGCCGGCCGGCGGCGCCGCGCCGTCTCCCACGCCCATCGCGCGCCGATAGTCGCGCGGGCTGGCCCCGGTGTGGCGCTTGAAGAAGCGGCAGAAATAGGCCGGGTCCTTGAAACCGAGCTCGAACGCCAGCTTCGACACCGGCGCTGCAATATAGGTCAGCCGACGACAGGCCTCACGGGCCAGACGCGCATGCACGATGTCGAGCGCGGACTGGCCGGTCTCGGCCCGCGTCAACCGATTGAGCCGCTCCGGCGTCATGCCGAGCTCGTCGGCGTAGCGCGCCACCGACCAGTGATCGCGGTGATGCGCCTCAACCAGCACGATGAAGCGGGTGAACAGATCAGCGTGCCCACTGCCGCGCCGCCCGCCTTGCGACTGCCGCGCGCTCTGCTGCGCCAGCCGCCACACGATCGAGCGCCCGAGCCAGTGCGGCACCGGGGAGGCCGCGGAATCGGCCGCGGCGAACTCGCCGGCGAGGTCGACGAACAGCGTGCCGATCCGGCCCGTCGCAACGGCTTGCGGCTCCAGATGCAGGATTTGCGGCGCTGCAAACAGGTCGCGCAGCGCCTCGCCGGTCGCCGGCACGTCGCCCTCCACCACCGCCCGCGGATTGAAGGTGAGCACGTAGCCGTCGGTCTCGCGCGAGAAGCGGAAGGCATGGACCACGCCGGGCGGAATGATCACCGCCACCGGGCCGGTGCAGCGCTCGCGGCTTTCGTCCAAGGCGATCTCGGCCGGGCCGGAGGCGACCCAGAGGATCTGATGCAGGCCCTGGTGCGTATGCGCCTCGATTTCCCAGCGATACAGCTTGCTGCGCACCTGGATCGGCTCGACATGCAGCATGTCCGGCTGCGCGGCGGAGGCTTCGCCGTACAGCGCGAAGGCCGGGATCGACGGCTTGGTGCGAAAGCGGGGCATGAGCGAGAGCTAACCCCGAATGTCGGAAAAGTACAAGTCTTGACCGGCTTTCGTGTCTCACGCCGCGGCCACGGCTCGGCTAGATCAGTGAAAAGAACAACAACGACCACACTCAATGGAGAGGAGGCCCGACATGTTCACGTTCGACCCGTATTCGCCGGCGGTCGATGCCGACCCGTTCCCGTTCTACAAGACGCTGCGCGACGAGCACCCCTGCTTCTGGAGCCAGCAAGCCCAGATGTGGATCCTGTCGCGCTATGCCGACGTGGCAGCGGCGGGCACGAACTGGCAGACCTATTCGTCGGCTAAGGGCAACCTGATGACCGAGCTGCCGAACCGCGCCGGCGCGACGCTCGGCACCACCGATCCGCCGCGCCATGACCGGCTGCGTGGCCTCGTCCAGCATGCCTTCATGAAGCGCAATCTGGAGAGCCTGTCAGGCCCGATCCGCGACATCGCGCGCGACAGCGCCGAGGCGCTGCGCGGCCAGGACCGGTTCGACTTCATCGACGCCTTCTCGTCGAAGTTCACGGTGCGCGTGCTGTTCGCCGCACTCGGCCTGCCGCTCGGCGACGAGCAGACGGTGCGCGACAAGGCGGTGCTCATGGTGCAGAGCGATCCGGTGAGCCGCGCCAAGGGACCGCAGCACATCGCAGCCTACAACTGGATGCAGGACTATGCGGCCGGCATCATCGCGGAGCGCCGGGCGCGGCCGCAGAACGATCTGATCTCGCATTTCAGCATGGCCGAGATCGACGGCGACAAGCTAGACGAGCGCGAGGTGCTGCTGACGACGACCACGCTGATCATGGCCGGCATCGAGTCTCTCGGCGGCTTCATGACGATGCTGGCCTACAATCTCGCCGATCACGACGACGCCCGCCGTGCGGTCGTCGCCAATCCCGATCTGCTGGCGGACGCCGTCGAGGAGTCGCTGCGCTTCAACACCTCGGCGCAGCGTTTCCGCCGCTGCCTGCAGAAGGATCTCACCCTGCACGGCCAGACCATGCGCGAGGGCGACTTCGTCTGCCTCGCCTACGGCTCCGCCAATCGCGACGAGCGGCAGTTTCCCAATCCCGACGTCTACGACATCACGCGCAAGCCGCGCGGCCACCTCGGCTTCGGCGGCGGCGTGCATGCCTGCCTGGGATCGGCGATCGCGCGCATGGCGATCAGGATCGCGTTCGACGAGCTGCACAAGGTCGTGCCGGACTATCGCCGCACCCAGGAGCAACTGCCCTGGATGCCGTCATCGACCTTCCGCAGCCCGATGTACCTGGAGCTGACGGTGCATTAGTTGCGGGGGTTGCAAGCTCAGTCGAGCAAGGCGCAAGGTGACTGCCCCTCACGAAACAACAACAAGCGTTCCACTTCGTCGAGAGGAAGGACGAACGAGCGACAACGGCGGTGCACCCTCTCCCCTTGTGGGAGAGGGTGCACCGGGCTCGTAGCGACTACTCGAACTCAACTAACAGCGCAGATAGCCTGCTCTGCGAAAGGAGGACGCGAACAGACTGGATGAAGGAGCCGCGACACAGCTCACACCAGCGCGCCGAGATCCGCCGCGCTGAAGCCCTTCAGGCCGGCCTTGTCGCCGGACTTGATCTTGGCGACCCATTCGGCATCGCTGATCAGCGCGCGGCCGACCGCGATCAGGTCGAACTCCTCCTTGGCCATGCGCTCCAGCAGCGCATCGAGATCGGCTGTCGTCGACGGCTTGCCGGCGAACGCCGAGAAGAACTCGTCGGACAGGCCGACCGAGCCGACGCTGATGGTCGCGGCGCCCGTGATCTTCTTGGCCCAGCCGGCGAAGTTCAGGCCCTTCTCGCCGTCGACGTCCGGGAATTCCGGCTCCCAGAAACGGCGCTGCGAGCAGTGCAGGATGTCGACGCCGGCCGCGACCAGCGGCTGCAGCCAGTCGGCCATCAGCGCCGGCGTCTCTGCGAGGCGCGCCGCATAGTCCTGCTGCTTCCACTGGCTGACGCGCAGGATGATCGGAAAATCCGGCCCCACCGCCTTGCGGATCGCGGCGACGATTTCGCCGGCGAAGCGCGAGCGCTCCTTGATGCTGGCGCCGCCATAGCGATCCTCGCGCTGGTTGGTGCCGGACCAGAAGAACTCGTCGATCAGATAGCCGTGCGCACCGTGGATCTCGACGGTGTCGAAGCCGGTGCGCTTGGCGTCGGCCGCGGCCTGCGCGAATGCGGCGACGGTGTCGGCGATGTCGTTCTCGGTCATCGCGTTGCCGCGCGGCTTGCCAGGCGCAACCAGCCCGGACGGGCTCTCGACCGGCGCATCAGGCTCCCAGCGGCTCATGCCCTTGGTCGAGCCGGTGTGCCAGATCTGTGGCGCGATGCGGCCGCCGGCCGCGTGTACGGCGCTCGCCACGCTCCGCCAGCCAGCCAGGGCTGCGTCACCGTGGAAGAAGGGAATATTGGGCTCGTTGCGCGAGGCCGGACGGTTGACGACAGTGCCCTCGGTCAGGATCAGCCCCACGCCGCCTTCGGCGCGGCGACGGTAATAAGCGGCATTGGCCTCGCCGGGAACGCCATTCGGCGCCGCGTTGCGGGTCATCGGCGCCATGACGATGCGGTTCTTCAGCTCCAGCGACTTCAGGCGAAACGGACGAAACAGCACGCTGGTATCGAGGTCGGACATTCAGAGGGCTCCATTGCGTTCGGAACCGCTCCAGTATACTTCGTAAACCTGAAGTCAATCAGGCACCCGAAGTCGCTCAGGTATATCAGAGGAAACCGCGTCGTGACCGTCGCGTCGACATCAGAGACCGCCCCGCTCCGCTGCAAGCCGCAGCACTTCTCGTCGGAATGCCCGAGCCGGGTGCTGATCGACCAGATCGCCGACAAATGGTCGATGATGGTGCTGGCCGTGCTGGACGGCGGGCCGTTGCGCTTCAACGCGGTCAAGAAGCAGCTCGAGGGCGTCACCCAGAAGGCGCTGACGCAATGCCTGCGCCGGCTCGAGCGCAACGGCCTCGTCGCGCGGGAGGTAATCGCGGACTCGCCCGTTGCCGTCCAGTACGAGATCACGCCGCTCGGCCGGACCCTGCAGCCGCCATTCCGCGCGCTCTACGCCTGGACCATCGCCAAGATGCCCGAGGTCGAGCAGGCGCGTCAGGCCTTCGACGAGCGCCGCGGCCGCTGATCGGCGGCGGTCGCAGACCGCTATTGAAAGGCGACTTCGGCGAAGCTGCGCAGCTTGCGCGAATGCAGCCGCTCCGACTCCTGGTGCTTCAGCAGTTCCAGCGCCTTCAGCCCGATCTGGAGATGCTGGCCGACGCGCTGCCGGTAGAAGTCGCCGGCCATGCCGGCGAGCTTGATCTCGCCATGCAGCGGCTTGTCGGAGACGCAGAGCAAGGTGCCGTAGGGCACACGGAAGCGATAGCCGTTGGCGGCGATGGCGGCGGACTCCATGTCGAGCGCGACGGCGCGCGACTGCGACAAGCGGCGGATCACCCCAGGGCCGGAGATCTCCCAATTGCGGTTATCGACGCTGGCCACCGTGCCGGTCCGCATCACCCGCTTCAGCTCAAAGCCGGAATAGCCGGTCACCGTCTCCACGGCCTCTTCGAGCGCGACCTGCACCTCGGCCAGCGCGGGGATCGGCACCCAGGGCGGCAGCTCCTGGTCGAGCACGTGGTCCTCGCGGACGTAGCCGTGCGCGAGGACGTAGTCGCCGAGCCGCTGAGTGTTGCGCAGTCCCGCGCAGTGGCCGACCATCAGCCAGGCATGCGGCCGCAGCACCGCAATGTGGTCAGTGACGTTGCGCGCATTCGACGGGCCGGTGCCGATGTTGATCAGTGTGATCCCCTGATGGCCTGGCTCGACCAGATGAAGCGCCGGCATCTGTGGCGTGCGCGCCGGCGCGGAGCCCGTGGTGCCGCCGCCGAGCCGCGCGGTTCGCGTGATCACATTGCCCGGCTCGACGAAGGCCTCGGCTGCCCCCTGCGCGGCCGCCAGCTGCTGGCGGCCCCAATCGGCGAAGGCGTCGACATAGAACTGATAGTTCGTGAAGATCACGAAATTCTGGAAATGGTCCGGGTCGGTCCCGGTGTAGTGATAGAGCCGACGCAGCGAGTAGTCGACGCGCGCGGCGCGGAACAGCGACAGCGGCTCCGGCATGCCGGGCTTCAGCTCGAGCGTGCCGTCGGCGATCGCATCGTCCATGGTCGCGAGATCCGGAGCGTCGAACACGTCGCGCAGCGAGCGCGTCACCAACGGGCTCTCGTGGTGCGGAAGCGCCGTCTCGATGTTGATGTCGCGGCGATAGGCGAAATGCACCGGGATCGGCTCGGCCGACTCGCCGATCTCGACCGGCATGCCGTGGTTCTCCACCAGCAGACGGATCTGCTCGGTGAGATACGAACGGAACAGGTCTGGCCGCGTCACGCTGGTCTCGTGCACGCCGGGCCCTGCGACGAAGCCATAGGCCAGACGCGAGTCGAGCCGGGCATGACTTGCGGTCGTCAGCCGCACGAAGGGATAGGTGGCGCGGATCCGTGTCGCCGGCACGACGCCGTTGGCATAGGCCTCGAAATGGCCGCGCAGGAACGCCGTGTTGCGCTCGTAGATCTCCTCGAGCCGGGCCACCGCGGCGGCCGCGTCGGTAAAGCTTTCGGTCTGGAACGGTTGCGGCGATTGCACGGTCAAGGGCGGCCTCATCTTGCTGAAGCCGATGGTAAGCGAAGCCGCCATACGAGTGCAACGCTCGTCGGCGGATCTTCCAGGCGCCGCCGAGGGTCCCCTCCCCGCGCGCCGAGACGCGAGGAGGGAATCGGCTCAGCCCTTCGCGAGCTGCGCGTCGAGGTCGTGCAGCACCTGGTAGCAGGGCAGCACCTGGGCAACGGACGCGTTGGGCTCGCGGCCCTCGCGGATCGCGGCGAAGAACTCGCGGTCCTGCAGCTCGATGCCGTTCATGGAGACATCGACCTTGGAGACGTCGATCTTCTCCTCCTTGCCGTTCACCAGATCGTCGTAGCGCGCGATGTAGGTGCCGGTGTCGCCGATGTAGCGGAAGAAGGTACCGAGCGGGCCGTCATTGTTGAACGACAGCGACAAGGTGCAGATCGCGCCATTGGCGGCCTTGAGCTGGATCGACATGTCCATCGCGATGCCCAAGGTCGGATGGATCGGTCCCTGGATCGCATTGGCCTTCACGATCGGCGAGCCCGCCTGGTAGGCGAACAGGTCGACGGTGTGCGCGGCGTGGTGCCACAGCAGATGGTCCGTCCAGCTGCGCGGCTGGCCCAGCGCATTCATATTGGTGCGGCGGAAGAAGTAGGTCTGCACATCCATCTGCTGGATGTGAAATTCGCCGGCCTTGATCTTCTTGTGCACGAACTGGTGGCTCGGATTGAAGCGGCGGGTGTGACCGCACATCGCGACCAGCTTGGTCTCCTTCTGCAGCTCGACCACCTGCTGGGCGTCCTTCAAGGAGTCGGCGAGCGGAATCTCGACCTGCACGTGCTTGCCGGCCTTGAGGCAGTCGATCGCCTGCGCCGCATGCATCTGTGTCGGCGTGCAGAGAATGACGGCGTCGACCTCCGGCAGCTTGAGGCTGTCGGCGAGCTCAGTCGCGACGTGCTTGATGCCGTATTTGTCGGCGACTTCCTTGGTCTGGTCGAAGCGGCGGCCGACCAGCGACACCACCTCGACGCCGTCGATGTTCTTGATGCCGTCGAGATGCTTGATGCCGAAGGCGCCGGCGCCGGCGAGCGCGACCTTGATCGTCTTGGCCATTTAGTTGTTCTCCAGGATCAGATGGCCGACCGCGGTGTTGCTGGCCGGCACATGATAGAAGCGGTGGCGCACGGTCGGAGCGTTGCCCTTCTTGGTCTCGTTGACGTCGCTCATGGCGCCGCGCGCGATCAGCCACATCACGAGCTCGATGCCCTCGCTGCCGGCCTCGCGGACGTAGTCGATGTGCGGCACCTTGGACAGGCCTTCGGGATCGTTGATCAGCTTGTCCAGGAACATGTTGTCCCATTCCCGGTTGATCAGGCCGGCGCGCGGGCCCTGCAGCTGATGGCTCATGCCGCCGGTGCCCCAGATCTGCACGTTGAGCGGCTCGTCATAGCTCTCGATCGCCTTGCGGATCGCCTTGCCCAGCATGAAGCAGCGGCGGCCCGACGGCACCGGATATTGCACGACGTTGACGGCGAACGGGATCACCGGACACGGCCAGGCATCGACCTGGCCGAACACGAGGCTAAGCGGCACGGTCAGGCCGTGGTCGACATCCATCTTGTTGACGATGGTGAGATCGAAATCGTCCTGGATCACCGACTGCGCGATATGCGCGGCGAGCTTCGGGTGTCCGATCACCTTGGGCACCGGGCGCGGCCCCCAGCCCTCGTCGGCCGGCTGATATTCGGCTGCGGTGCCGATCGCGAACGTGGGAATCATGTCCAGGCTGAAGGCGGTCGCGTGGTCGTTGAAGACCAGGAACACCACGTCCGGCTTCTGCTCCTTCTCCCACTGCTTGGCGAAATCGTAGCCGGCGAACACCGGCTTCCAATAATCCTCGCCGGTCTTGCCGAGGTCGAGGGCGGCGCCGATCGCCGGCACGTGCGAGGTGAAAACGCTTGCGGAGATTTTTGCCATTTACTTCTTCTCCCCGGTGTAGCGGTTGCCCTCAACCGAGCGGCCGCCCTTGATCATCATCTCGCGATACTGGTCTTCAGTCATGCCGGTCATGCTGCCGGCCATTTGCTGAAAGCTCTTGCCGTCGGTCGCGCCGATCTTGGCGAGGAAGTAGATGTTGCCACCAAGCGCAATGCAGCGGTTGAGGTCGCGGTCGAGCACGGCCTGCTTCTGCTCCTCGCTCATCGGCCATTCGTCGAGATAGGCGCGCTCGTTGGCCTTGAAGCGGGCGCGGTTCTCCGCCTTCATCAGCGACATGCAGAACTGGTTGAGGTGATAGCCCATCCGCGACATGTCCGCGTCGAAGATGGTCGTGCCGGGAACGTCGGTATAGGGTTTGTCGAGCGACATCGCTTCCCTCCTTCAGGATTCTTCGGGCCAGTACAGCCGCATCGGATTGTCGACCAGGAGCTTCTGCTGCAGCTCCGCGGTGACGGCGATGTGGGGAATGAAATCGACCAGCAGGCCGTCGTCGGGCATGTGGTCCTTGAGGTTCGGATGCGGCCAGTCGGTGCCCCACAGCACGCGATCCGGGAACGTCTCGACGATGCGCTTCGCGAACGGCACCACGTCGCGATAGGCGTTCTGCTCACCGTTCAGCGCCGGCGGTCCCTTGACCGAGAGACGCTCCGGGCAGCTCACCTTGGACCAGACGTTGTGGTGCTCGCGCATGAACTTCACGAACAGCTCGAACTCCGGGCCATCGACCGGCTTGGTCACGTCGGGACGCCCCATATGGTCGACGACGACGGTGGTCGGCAGCGAGGTGAAGAAATCCCACAGCTCCGGCAGGTCGACGGCCTCGAAATAGATCACCACATGCCAGCCGAGCTTGTTGATGCGGCTGGCGATCTCGACCAGCTCGTCCTTGGGCGTGAAGTCGACCAGGCGCTTCACGAAGTTGAAACGGACGCCGCGCACGCCGGCGTCGTGCATCGCCTGCAACTCGGCGTCGGTGACGCTGCGCTTGACGGTGGCGACACCGCGCGCCTTGCCGTTGGAATGCACGAGCGCATCGACCATCGCGCGGTTGTCGGCGCCGTGACAGGTCGCCTGCACCACGACGTTGCGGGCGAAGCCGAGATGGTCGCGCAGCGCGTAGAGCTGGTGCTTGGAGGCATCGCAGGGCGTGTACTTGCGCTCGGGCGCATAGGGGAATTCGGCGCCAGGGCCGAACACGTGACAATGCGCATCGACGCTGCCGGCCGGCACCTTGAAGCGCGGCTTCGACGGGCCGTCATACCAGTCCAGCCATCCCGGGGTCTTCTGGAACTCCATGAGGTTCCCTACTCCTTGGACTTGATCTTGTTGATGATACGATCGGCCTCGGTGCGCCAGTCCGGGCTGCGCGCGAATTCCTTGGTGCCGCGCGTGCCGAACAGGCCGTCATCGGCGAGATCGGCGACCCAGGCCTGGCGCTCGGCGGTGCCTTCCGCCGACCACGGCGTCAGCCCGATGTCGCGTACGGTCTCGGCCACCTCCCTCACCTCCTCGGCGCGGCGGCGGCCATGCTCGATGACCCGCTGAAAGAAATAGGCGCCCTGCTTCTCCCAGTCGATCCCGGGAAAGGTCTCCTTCAGCGAGGCCAGCACCGCGTCCTCGACGCCATAGGCGCGGGCGGTGGTGAAGCTCTCGATCACCATCGCCTCCAGGCCCTTGATCATGATGCTGCGGCACATCTTTGTGGCCGAGGCCACGCCGAGCTTGTCGCTGGCGGGCTTCGCGGCAAAGCCCAGATCGTTGAGCAGCGGCGCCAGCTCGCGCGCGCCGGCGCCTCCCAGCAGCAGCGGCACCTTGATGCGATAGGGCGGCACCGAGGTCATCACCGCGCCTTCGACATAGCGGCCGCCGGCGCCGTCGATCAACGCGGCCGCGCGCTGCTTGGCGCCGGGCGAAGCCGAGTTGAAGTCGAGGAACCACGCGCCTGTTTTGATCTTCGGAGCGCAGGCTTCCGCCACCGCCACGTCCTGGCTGGCGGTCACTGCCGAGACGATGAAGTCGGCCTGCGCCGCCAGTTCGGCATGCGAGGCCGCGAGCGTCACGCCGATGCCGTCGGCATGGCTGCGCATGGCGTCGCCGCGGCTGTCGGCAAGCTTCACATCATAGGCCGAGACACGCACGCCGTCCTTGCGCAGATCCTCGGCGAGGATCTTGCCGACCTCGCCGTAGCCGATCAGCCCGACATGCCACTGGTTCGACGCCGCGGTCATCGCTGCTCAATCGACGTATTTGAGCCCGGCCTTCGCCAGCGGCTCGCGCATCTTGTACATGTCGAGGCCAAGCACGCCCGACGCCAGCTTCTCGCGCTTGTCGGCCTCGTTGGCCTCGCGCGCCGCGGCCGCGTCCGCCGCCTGGTGCGCGACAGCAGCCGGCACCACGACGATGCCGTCGACATCGGCGACAATCACGTCGCCGGGATTGACGGCTGCGCCGGCGCAGACGATCGGAATGTTGACCGAGCCGAGCGTCGCCTTGACCGTGCCGCGCGCGGAGATCGCGCGCGAGAACACCGGGAACTGCATGTCGGTGAGATCGGCGACGTCACGGACGCCGCCGTCGATGACGAGGCCCTGGGCGCCGCGGGCGCGGAAGCTGGTCGCCAGGAGATCGCCGAAGAAGCCGTCGGTGTTCTCGACCGTGCAGGCCGCGACGACGACGTCGCCGGGCTGGATCTGCTCGGCCGCGACATGCAGCATCCAGTTGTCGCCGGGCTGCAGCAGCACCGTGACGGCCGTGCCGCACATCTTCGCCGTCGGATAGATCGGGCGCATGTAGCATTGCATCAGGCCGACGCGGCCCATCGCCTCGTGGATGGTGGCGACGCCGAACTTCGACAGCTTCTCCACCGCCGCCTTGTCGGCGCGGTTGATCTTCGTCTTGACGATGCCGAGATTGTTCATGGGGGTGCTCATATCGCCTGCCCTTTAGATTACTTGCCCTTGGCCTTCAACGCGGCGTCGAGACGCGGGAACACGCGCCGCGCATTGCCTTCGTAGATCTGGTGGCGCTGCTCTGGGGTCAGCTTGGCGGCCTCGATGTAGCGCTTGGTGTCGTCGTAGTAGAAGCCGGTCTCCGGATCGATGCCGCGGACGGCGCCGATCATTTCCGACGCGAACAGGATGTTGTCGATCGGGATCACGCCGGTCAGGAGGTCGATGCCCGGCTGGTGATAGACGCAGGTGTCGAAGAAGATGTTGTTGAGCAGATGGTCCTTCAACAGCGGCTTCTTCAGCTCCTGGGCGAGGCCGCGGAACCGGCCCCAGTGATACGGCACCGCGCCGCCGCCATGCGGGATCAGGAACTTCAGGGTCGGGAAGTCCTTGAACAGGTCCGACGTCAGGCACTGCATGAACGCGGTGGTGTCGGCGTTGAGATAATGCGCGCCGGTGGTGTGGAAGCAGGCATTGCAGCTGGTCGAGACGTGGATCATCGCGGGGATGTCGAGCTCGACCATCTTCTCGTAGATCGGATACCAGTGCCGGTCCGACAGCGGCGGCGAGGTCCAGTGGCCGCCGGACGGGTCCGGGTTCAAATTGATGCCGACGAAGCCGTACTCCTTGATGCACTTCTCGAGCTCGGGAATGCAGGTCTTGGGGTCCACGCCCGGCGACTGCGGCAGCATCGCGACGCCGATGAAATTGTCCGGGAACAGCTTGCTGACGCGGTAGCAGAGCTCGTTGCAGATCCCAGCCCAGGTCGAGGACACCTGGAAGTCGCCGATATGGTGGGCCATGAAGCTCGCGCGCGGCGAGAACACGGTGAGGTCGCTGCCGCGCTCCTTCATCTTCTTGAGCTGGTTGCTCTCGATGCTCTCGCGCAGCTCGTCGTCGCTGATCGAAAGCTCCGACGCCTTGGGCATGACGGAGGGATCCTTGATGCCCGCGATCTGCCGGTTGCGCCACTCTTCGAGCGCCTTCGGAGCCGTCGTGTAATGGCCGTGCACGTCGATGATCACGTCAGTCTCTCCCTCAGATTGTCTCGCGAGCCAGCTAGCGCCTTCAATGCGCCGCCACGGGGGCGCCGACATCCTTGCCGCTGGCGCGGCCTCCCGGTCCCACGACCTGCTTTACCACAAGGGCGAGCGCCGCGATCAAGCCGGGAACAGCGATCACGGTGAAAATCTCGCTGAAGGTCAGGTGCCGCGCGGTCAATTCGGCGACCAGGAACGACCCGGCGATACCGCCGAAGCGACCGATGCCCATCATCCAGGCGACACCGGTGGCGCGGCCCTGGGTCGGATAGAACGCCGCGGCCAGCGCCGGCAGCGACGACTGCGCCGTGTTCATGACCACGCCGGCGACGAACACGATCACCACCAGGAAGCCCATGTTGCCGGCCGCCTGCCCGATAAGGAAGATCGTGACCGCCGTCAGCGCATAGCCGACCGCGACGATGCGGTTGGCGTTGAAGCGGTCCATCAGCAGGCCGAAGAACACCGCCCCGACGCCGCCGAGCGGGAACAGCGCCGAGATCAAGGTCGCGGTCTGCGGGTTCAGCCCGACATCCTTGAACAGGATCGGCATCCAGTTGATCAGCGAATAGAAGATCACCAGGCCCATGAAATAGGTGACCCACAGCATCAGCGAGCCCACACGCAGCACCGGCGACAGCACCATGCCGATGCCTGTGGCATTGACGCGCCGGGTGGTCTCGGCATGCTCCGGCTCCAGCATCACGAACTGCCCGACTTTGGAGGCGGCAGAGGAGACCCTGCGCATGACCTTACGGACACGGTCGACACTGGCGCCTCGCGACAACAGGTAGTGCACCGATTCCGGCAGGATCGCGATCAGCAGCACCGTCAGCACCAGCGGGGTGACGCCGCCGAGCACCAGCACGCTGCGCCAGCCCCATTGCGGGATCATCCACGCCGCGAGAAAGCCGCCGCATGCCGCGCCCAGCGGAAAGCCGCAGAACATCAAATTGGTCATGGTCGCGCGCAGCCGGCCCGGGCAGTACTCGCTGAGCAGGGTCACGGCATTCGGCATGGCGGCACCGAGGCCGATGCCGGTGACGCAGCGGAGCATGGTGAGCTCGGTGAGGTTGCTCGCGAACGCCGAGGCAAGACAGGCGATGCCGAAGATCAGCACGGAGCCGACCAGCACCAGCTTGCGGCCGAGACGATCGGCGATAGGCCCTGCGAACAGCGCCCCGCCGGCAAGGCCGAACAGCGCCGCGCTCAGCACCGGTCCCAGCGCCGACTTCTCGATGCCCCACTCCTTCAGGAGCGACGGCGCGATGAAGCCGATCGCCGCGGTGTCGAAGCCGTCGAGCAGCACGATGACGAAGCCGAGCGCGAAGATCAGCCACTGGAAGCCGGAAAACGGGTGGTCGTCGAGAAAGGCCTGGACGTCGACACGGGCTGTCGTTGGCATCGCTTCTGCTTCCTTGGGGTGCTGTTCTGGCGCGTCAACCGAGGTCCGCAGGCGCAGGTTCGTCGCGCGATCGGGTCCTGCAGCTTCGGCAGCTTGACAGGCTATGTGACGGACAGGGACAGCGCGCGCCAGCGCCCGGGGACTTCTATCAGCTATTCCGAAACGGCATAAGATCTCACATGAGCCATGCTGAATTTAGAATGGGTCTGGAGAGGCCGCTACAGCCGCTTGGGCGCAACGTCGAGGCTCACACCTCCACCTCCCCAGGCGACGCTGCTACACTTGAAGATCGGAGCTTTGCGCTCGCGTGTCTCCAAGTCGTCAGGGCCGGGCTTGTCCCGGCCATCGACGTTGGTCGGCATCCTGGGAATGACGTGGATGCCCGGGACGAGCCCACGGCTGTCCGGTTCAGACAGACTGGACATGGTGCATGGCGTGGATTCTTCTGCGGTCTTGAGCATCGCCAA